>JAHEYP010000031.1 GCA_023251535.1 Bacteroidota bacterium | reverse complement strand
TTAATCGGTACATTAAAGCTAACCTGTACTGCTCGCCCGTTTTGTTTTCCGGGTTTCCAGTCTGGCATCGACTTAATCACGCGAATAGCTTCTTCGTCGCAACCTCCGCCGATACCGCGAAGTACTTTAACATCTTTTACATTACCATTTTTATCAACGATAAAGTTTACGAATACCCTTCCTGAGATTCCGTTTTCACGAGCTAACGGAGGGTATTTAATGTTCTTACTAATGTATTCGTACATTCCTGCCTCTCCGCCAGTTGGGAAAGAAGGCATCTCTTCTACATAAGTAAATACTTTACCTTCATCAGGATCGGCAACAACAGGCTCTGGCGGTAATTCCGTAGCTCCTTCTGTTCCTTCTTGAGTTACCACACCTACGTTGGTTTCACTCAATTTCTCTTGTGGAGGTGGTTGTTCTTCTTCCGCAATTTCCTTATCCACTACAACAGGAGGGGTGAATTTTACCGTCTCGATAGTTGGTGGTGGTGGTGGTGGCGGAGGTGGTGGTGGCTCGTTTTTATCGAGTGGTGGTGGTTCTTTTAACTCTACTGTTACCTCAACCGGTTTTTCGTTTAGTTTTTCAATTCCACCACTAATTTTCTTAATGATTATTGGTGCGCAAATAGCTAATACGAAAGTTGCTATAGTTACCACTAATGCGGTAGCTGCAGTTTTTTGATAGTTGGTACGCAATACATAAGCACCATATTGCTTATTTCTATTCGCGAATACTAACTCGGTTCTCGCAGGTAACGTAACATTATCCCAGCCCTTCATTTGGAGGTTCTCGAATATCTGAAACATACTACTTTCTGCTTTAATTAAAGCGTCATCCCCTTTTTTGATATAGTTGAATGCGCCTAGTTTAAGTGCTTTGTCGGCAACTTCAATTCTGTCCTGACCAGAAATCATTACTACTTCAGTTCCCGGCGATACTTTCTTGATATGCTCCAACACTTTTAATCCGTCCATCGCTCCTTTTACCTTAGAGTCTAAGTTATAATCTAGGAAAACGATAGTGGGTTTATGAGTATTGAAAGATGCAATGCAAGCTTCTCCGGTATCAAAAGTCAGAATTTCATAGCCAGCCATCTTGTCGCTCAAATGATCCTTCAACAGCTCTAGCTGCAAAGGTTCATCGTCAACAATATAGATAAACTGTTTTTTATCGGCCATTTTATTCTTTGTTTAACTGAGTTGAATTAGTTATGATCATGGTTGAAAGGTCTTGATAAGATCATACTCGCGCATGTCAAGATCTACCAACGCATATTTTCCAATAAGACAGATATTCAGCTCATCCAACACATTGATTACATTTTTGTACTTGGCTTTGTCGTCAGTTTTAACGAGAACCATTAATGCATATTTCTTTCCTTTGATGTCGACTTCCAATCTTTTCAGCGTAGTGTCGGCCATCTTGTTTTTTAATGCGTTTTCACGTAAAGTTTTAATCTCGTCAACCGCTTGTTTGTTACGGTCTAAAAGTAATTTACGTAATCCTTGAGGCGAATAATCGGTTAAGGTAAGTTTAGTTTCCGGTTTTAACTCTCCGTAATACCAATATACTTTATCGTCGCCGCTTAACAAGAATGTAAGTGCATTATTAACTTCATTCTTTGCTATATTATTAGGATCCTTAACGGGCATGTTAATCTCCATCGTTTTGGGCTTACCAAAAGTGGTGGTCAACATAAAGAAGGTTAACAGTAGAAAGGCCAAATCTACCATCGGCGTCATATCTATATGCGTCGATTGTTTCTTGGCTCTTACTTTGCCATGCTTCCCGCCTTTACCTGAGTCCTGCTCGTTCGATTGTATTTGTGCCATGGAATATGTTCAGGCTAATGCTTAAATGTTAGGGTTTTGCTCCAATGTAGTAACGAGGTTGAAGCGATTTACTTTCATCTCCTGAAACACTTCAATTACTCTTTTAATCGCAGTATAGTTGGCGTTTGCATCTCCTTTAATGGCGAAACGTAATCCTTTTGTTTTATCCACCGGTGCTCCTCCCGATTTCTCAGCTTCTGCTAAACGACCGAAACGAATCCAGTCGCCTAATTGATTGTTGAGTGAGTCGTAAGGTATCCCTTGGCTTTTTTTCATAAAGTCTTTGCGTTCCATTTCGTCCATCGGGATGTACTGCTTTAATTGCTGTACCGTCATTCCGAACGTTGTCATTAACGCAAATCGATTCGTTTCTTTTTCGTCAAACGTAACTCCATACTTAGCTCCCATTTGGCCCAACATTTCTTTGCGTAGTTCTTTTCCTTCTAGGTTAAAGAATACGCGACCTGATGAGTCAATAGTAACAAGCATCACTTTGTCCGGAAGAATTTTTTCCGAAATGGATGATGGAGAGTCTACCACCACAGGTTCGTCGGGACGAAACTGCGTTGTTAGCATGAAGAACGTCACCAGGAGGAAGGCCAGATCCACCATGGGCGTCATGTCCAGGGAGGGACTATTCTTTGGCATCTTCACTTTAGGCATACTTCTCTTTTTTTAACTGTTAAAATTAAACGGACCTATTAGTTACGTGAGTTGAATGTCTGAACGATGCTGTATCCCGCTTCGTCGATTCCGTAAGTAATAGAGTCAATTTTATTAGTGAAGTAGTTGTAGAAAATGATCGCAATTGCAGATGTACCGATACCGAATGCCGTATTGATTAGGGCCTCAGAGATACCTGTTGCAAGTGCTGTTGCATCCGGAGATCCTGCTTGTGCAAGAGCCGCGAACGCACGAATCATACCGAATACCGTTCCTAATAGTCCCATAAGGGTTGCGATAGAAGCGATAGTTGAAATGATTACTAAGTTTTTCGATAACATCGGAAGCTCTAGTGTTGTAGCTTCTTCAATTTCTTTCTGGATAGTAGCAACTTTGTGTTCTTTGTCAAGACCTTTGTCGCCTTCCATTTGCTTGTAAGCTTTTAATCCTGCTTGTACTACTGCTGCAATTGATCCTTTTTGTGAATCACATGCTTTTGTAGCTGCATCGATGTCGCCTTTTGATAAAGCTTGACGAATTGTGTTGATGAATGAATCAACACGGCCTGAGCCTTTTGACTGTCCGATTGTAATGAATCGCTCAATTACGAATGTAATTGTGATCATTAATAATGACATCAAAATTGGTACAATGAATCCTCCTTTGTAGATAATCCCTAAGAAGTTACCCGGTAATGGGTTGAGTTCAGGGTTGTTGTCTTGGAAATTAGACGAATTACCAAGGACGAACTTGAAGATTACGACAGAGATAACTAGAGCTGCCGGGATCACGATCGCCGCGAGCATGCCCTGGATCCCTCCTGATTTGTTCTGGCTCATAATAAGACTTAGTTTTTGTTAATTAAGTAGTTGATAAATTTTGATTTTTTTGAAGGGCACAATAATAATGATTCCTAACGAACTTAAAAACGATGAAGTGTTAAGTATTTGTTGCTATCGCTTATTAAAGTGACGAATTATTGACATTCTTAATGACAATCTCGTTGTCCGTTACCCTTAACCCGGATTGTAAGTTATTGATTGTTAATATGTATTTTCGTTTCAGCTATGCCGCCGATCACCTTTTTATGGCTTAAATCTTTTTTGAGGTGTTTTGGCCAAATTTGAAGGTTTTTTATCCACTAATTCCTGAAATTCGTGAATTGTAACGGGATGTCGAACTCTCCAGCCCTCACTTTGGCTATTACCGCTTGCAAGTCGTCGAGCTTCTTGCCCGTTACCCTTATCTGCTCATCCATGATCGAGGCTTGTACTTTTATGCCCGTATCCTTGATTAGCTTGATGATCTTTTTCGCGTATTCTTTGTCGATTCCTTGCTTTACTTTGATCTCTTTTTTAATCATATTTCCCGACGCGTAAACTTCTTTTCCGAAGTCAAGACTGCTCGCTTCTAGTCCTTGTTTCATCATTCGTGAAATGATAATGTCTTGTACCGCTTTTACTCTCATTTCGTCTTCTGTTACCAGCGTTAATACCATCGTTTTTTTGTCGAGGTCTAAGGTCGTCTTCGACCCGTGAAAGTCGAATCGATTGCTGAACTCTTTGGTGGCTACATTAATGGCATTGTCGAGTTTCTGGCCGTCGACTTCATTTACAATATCAAAAGAAGGCATGCTAATACGTGATTTCGGGGTTATTATTTTACAAATATTCAACATTCCAACGTAATTAGCTACTTACTGTGTAAAAATCAGGCACTTTCGTGCGTTTTTAATGTTCGGTTATCCATATCTTTGAGTTACACATCCCAAACAAGTGCCCATTTTATGAAGCGTTTACTAGTGCTGTTCTCTTTTCTTTGCTTAGGTCAAGCAGCGAAAAGCCAGACCGGACAATTTCTGTTTGCCGATCAATCGCCACCCGTTACCATTAACGGCTCGGTGTTGAAATACCCTTGGGCAGGAGGGATGAATAGCCCAATCCTCAATGAAATCGATTTGAATGGCGATGGTAAATTGGATCTCGTATCGTTCGATCGCGTGGGAAACCGCCTTACTACTTATCTCAATACTTCGGTAGGTGCCACTTCTTCTTATATGTATGCTCCCGAATTCATCGCTTTGTTTCCTTCAATTCATGATTGGGTGCGAACAGTCGATTTTGATTGCGATGGCGACCTCGATCTTTTTACTTATACCAATAATGCCATGGGCGTTTACCGAAATGATTTTACAGCGGGCAACGGATTGTCTTTTTCTTTGGTAACAGCGCAAGTGAATTCCGTTTATGCTTCTGGAATAACTCCCGTATTTGTTACGCAAGTAAATATGCCTGCCTTGGCTGATGTCGACGGTGATGGTGATATGGATATTGTTACGTTTACTAACTCCGGAAACTTCTTAGAGTATCATAAGAACTACAGTATGGATTCTTCTGGTACTTGCAACGGATTAAATTTTGCTGTTGAACCCGAGTGCTGGGGAAAATTTAAATTAAGCGGATTAACCAATACTGCTTTGCTGAATCAATCTTGTTCTACACAACGTATGTCATCTAACGGTGATGGCTATGAGAAAAACCGACATGCTGGTTCTGTTCTAACTCCTTTCGATGAAGGCTGTGATGGTGATATCGATTTAATCAATGGTGATATTCTGGGTGAAAATCTTCTTTATTTAGAAAATGGCGGAACGCAAGATACTGCGTTGATTACATTTCAAGATACTTTGTTTCCTTCTTATAATCAAAGTGTAAATATGCAGAATCTTCCTGCAGCGTATTATATGGATGTTGATAACGACGGAATAAAAGATATGGTCGTTACTCCGTTTGCTACAGTGGGCGAAGATTATAATAATGTTTACTTCTTTAAAAATACGGGCAGCAATTGCGCAAATGTATTTTCGTTTGTATATCCTCGTTTCTTAATTGATAATATGATCGATATCGGAAGTGCTTCTTCTGTTGCTTTTTTCGATGTAGATAACGATGGTAAAAAAGATATCATTGCCGGTAATGATTATCTGTATAATCCGAATCCCCAATTTCAAATGTCGAAGTTGTCGTATTTCAGAAATACAGGAACAATTACTAACCCTTCATTCGAATTAATAACCAACGATTGGCTTAACATAAGTAGCTTATTGCAGTTCGCTTTAACTCCAACTTTTGGTGATGTCGATAATGATGGTGATGTTGATTTGTTAATGGGAAATGCAGATGGTACATTGATTTTGTATAAGAATACTGCGGGTGCAGGAAATACTCCGAATTTTGTTTTTAATGCACCTCAATATCAAGGTATCGATATTGGGAATAATTCTGTTCCTCAGATTGTTGATGTTGACCGCGACGGATTAAACGATCTACTTATCGGCGAAAGAAATGGTGTGCTGAATTATTATCGCAATACAGGTACTTCGAGTGCTCCTGCCTTTACGCTTATAACAAGTAATTTCGGTGGAGTAAATGTTTTGGCAATAGGAACCGTTGCTGGTTATAGCGCACCACTCCTATTCGATAATGGTGGAGGATATGAGTTGTTAGTAGGAAGCGAAAGCGGATCGATTTATCATTATACAAATATCGACGGAAACTTAGCTGGTAATTTTACTTTGCAAGATTCATCATACCAACAAATCTTCGAACCGAAACGTGTAACTGTTGCAATGACTGATATCGACGGTGATGGAAAATTTGATTTGTTGACAGGAAATTCTGCAGGAGGTTTCCGTTTGTATACGCAATCGCTAAATAGTGGAATTGCGAATGCCGACAAAGGATTGCCTTATTTTACGCTTTATCCGAATCCCGTTAGCGACCGATTGAATTTGAAATTTGAAAACCCTTCAGATGGAAGTCGCTTAGTTGAAGTGATGGATATTATCGGTAATAAATTAATTAGTTATTACGCATCAAATAATTATTGTTCTCTCGACTTTAGTAAATATTCGTCAGGAGTATATTTAGTGTCAGTTAAATCACAAGGGAAGCAATTCTCAATGCCGTTTATAAAAAAATAAAAGCATGATTAAAAAACTAAATTTCATTCTAGCTTTTTGTTTGTTTGCTATTAATGCAAATTCACAAACTGTTCACCTCTATCGCGATACCACCGTTCATGTAACGGTTGCTGGTCAAGCGCTTGCAAACGCATGGGCCGGAGGATTAAACGGAGCTGTATTTGCCGAAATGGATTTGAATGGCGATAATATTATGGATCTCATTGCTTACTGTTCAGCAAGTAATCGCATTGCTCCATTTATAAATTTAGGTGTTTATAAAAAGTCTTCGTATGTGTATGCGCCTGAGTATATTTCTCGTTTTCCGAATGGTCTTGAAGGTTGGATAAGAACATACGACTACGACGGTGATGGCGATTTAGATTTGTTTAGTTATGAAAATGCTGGCATAAACTGCTATCGTAATGATTTCAATTCACAAAATGGATTGCATTTTTCTTTAGTTACAAATCAACTTACAACGCATTACGGATCATTCTCTACAAATATTTATGTTTCGCGTGTTAACGTTCCTGCTTTGAGTGATGTTGATAATGACGGTGACATGGATGTGCTTGCTTTTTCGATCAGCGGAAGTTGGGTGGAATACCATAAAAATTATTCGATGGACTCAACGGGAAATGCTTCCGGATATTTATTTTATAATATACCTCAGTGTTGGGGATATTTTGCTTTGAATAGCGGATATAATTCAGCAGAATTACCTCCTGTATTGCCGGGCTGTCCTTTGTTACCTGCAAACCCGATTCGCAATAATATGGATGTAGATGCTGTGAAACTTTCAACAATACAACAAGAAAAGCGTCACTCAGGTTCTGTATTATTAGCTGCAGATTTAGACGGTGATGGCGACAAAGATGTATTAAATGGCGATGTGCTTTCTCCTAATGTATTGTACGTGGAAAATTGTGGTAATCTCGATTCTGCTTATATGTGTTCGCAAGATTCAGTATTTCCTGCTTATGATCAATCGGTACTTTTACGCGATGTAGCTGCTCCTTATTATTTTGATGGCAACAACGACGGCATTAAAGATTTCATTGCTTCTAATTTCTTTGATACTGGAGAGGATTATAACAATATTCAGTTTTTCAATAACACTACCAATAATATAACCAATGTGTTTCATCATACTACTGATCGTTGGTTAGTTGACCAAATGATTGAAGTAGGGACATCCGCTCATCCTGTATTTTTCGATGTGAATAATGATGGGAAAGATGACTTGTTAATTGGTAACGATTATCGTTCAGATGCAAATGTCCTTACCGGGAAAATTGCGTATTATTTGAATGTTTCCTCAGGTTCAAATAAAGAATATTCGTTTATTACTGATGATTTTGCATCATTGTCGACGACAGGTTTGTTAGGCATCGCACCTACTTTTGGTGATCTAGATGGTGATGGCGATAAAGATATGTTAGTAGGAGAATCTGATGGAAATTTAATGTACTACCAACAAGTGTCAACCGGAAATTTTACTTTTTCTCAAGCTAATTATCAAAACATCAATGTAGGTGATAATTCATCTCCTCAATTGGTAGATGTAAATAAAGATGGTTTACTCGACTTGGTAATAGGTGAGCGTGTCGGCAATTTGAATTATTATCAAAATACAGGTTCAGCATCATCTCCCGTATTCACTTTAATCAGCGCCAATTGGGGTGGAGTAAATGTGAAGAAGTGGAATTCGTATGCAGGATTAAGCAATCCTTTGGTTTTCGATAATGGTGCAGGAACTGAATTGCTAGTAGGTTCGCTAAGCGGATATATTTATCACTTTAACAACATCGACGGAAATTTAACTGGTAACTTTAATCTGGTTGATAGTATGTATCAGAATATTTTCGAGCCGCAACATTGTAGCTTAGCCATGAACGATGTTGATGGTGATGGTAAATATGATTTAGTTGTTGGAAACCAAAACGGTGGAGTAGTGTTATATACTCAGAATACTGCTCTCGGATTGAATGACAATAGTCAGTCGCCCGACTTGTTCTTTACCCTCTTCCCGAATCCTGTAAATGATAGATTGTTTGTTAAATTCGAAGGCTTCAAATCGACAGAAAAAACGGAATTGTCGGTTAGGAATATCCTCGGACAAGAAATTCTTCATCAACGAATTACATCAGGAAATATATCTTTGAATACTTCAACGTTGCCTGCAGGTTCATATATCTGCATAATATCTGGCAACGGAAAATATTATACCGAGAAATTTATCAAACAGTAAAGCCAAAACACTATGATAAAGAAATTCAGTTTATTTTTAATGACAGTCTTAGTTCTTGCCTTCGCAAGCGGCTGTAAAAAGAAAAACGAATGCGAAGCAGGCTCAGGTGGAAGCCTCACCGTTCTTGCAAACATGATTCATCATACTCGTCCCATTAAAGGATGTAGGGTGTATGTGAAATTCAATACGTCAGAGTTTCCAGGAGAAAGTCCTTCGAATTATGATTTATCATTCAAAGCCGATGATAGTACTTCTATTGCGAAACTTACGGGATTGAATTGTGGCGATTATTATTTATACGCTACAGGAATTGATAGTTTGTTAGATCCATCAAATAATATTGTTAAAGGTGGCTCGCCATTTAGTACTAGTCAGAAAGAAGGAACGCAAAGCTGGAATATTTACATTACTGAAGGAGATTAAAAAAATGAGAAAGATAGCCGCGCTATTGTTGTTGTCGCTTACTTGCGGATGTAAGTACGATGTATATGAAGAACCTTTGGTGACAAATTATCCCGATAACGTTAGTAAAATAATGACGGATAATTGTGCTACTTCGGGTTGTCATAATGCTACGAGTAAAGACGGAGCCGCAGGACTCGATTTAAGTACATGGGATGCCATGTTTAATGGTACGAATAATGGAGCAGTAACTATTCCTTATCGTGATGATTTTAGTACGTTGTTATACTTTACCAATGTTGATAGCACATTGGGGTTAGTGGTGCAACCCACTATGCCTGCTAATGGTAATCCGATCAGCACAGCCGATTATAAAGTGCTTCGCGATTGGATAAAAAATGGTGCTCCTTCAAAAGATGGTGCTATCAAGTTTCCAGAGTTAGCCAGCCGCAAAAAATATTACGTCTCAAATCAAGGTTGTGATGTGGTTTCAATTTTTGATGCCGAGAAAAAAGTGGTGATGCGAATGGTAGATGTTGGTGCAAATCCTGGTGCTACGCCTCCCGAATCTCCGCATAACGTAAAAATTACAGCTGACGGAAAATATTGGGTGGTTGCATTTTTGAATTCTGATATCGTTCAAATGTATAGCACAGTAACCGATCAATTAGTGAAAACTATTCCGATCGGAAATGGTATTGCTGGTGGATGGAATACAATATCATTATCGAAAGACTCAAAATATGGATATGCTGTTGATTACAATGGAGGCCGTGTAGCTTTTGTTGATTTTGATGCAGGCACTTCTCAAACTTACGGACCATTTCCTAGTACAGGAGCTGCTAATAACCTTCATGGTTCAGCTTTAAATGCTACTGACGATACTTTATATGTTACGTATCAAGAATCAAGTAAGCTGGTGAAAATTCCTATTGCATCGCCGGGCGATTATGAAGATGTGAATTTAAATCCTATTGGTCCCGATTTTTCTTCAGTGGCCTTAAAGCCGCATGAAGTAATATTTAGTCCCGACTACAGTAAGTATTTTGTTACCTGCCAAGATGTAAATCAAGTGCGTGTATTTGATGCGCATACCGATCAATTATTGAAGGTAATACCTGTAGGAATTTATCCTTTAGAATTCGGAATGGCTGCCGATCAAAATTTATTGTTCGTTACGAATATGGAGGATACGTATTTCCCGAATATGCGCGGATCGGTAAGTGCTATTGATATAGTGAACTTGACGGAGGTAAAAAGAATAATTGTTGGGTGGCAGCCTCATGGTATTGCGGTTGACCCCGATAAGAAAATCGTGATTGTAGCGAATAGAAATTTTACTGGAGGACCTGCACCGCATCATGCTGCATCTTGTGCTGGCAAGAACGGTTATTTAAGTATCATCAATATTACAACACTTGAAAAGGATCCATACTTCAAACCGGAGATGTCGGTTGATCCTTATTCAGTAGCTGTAAAGCGCTAAATACTACTTTGGAAAAAGCTATAGTAATTTTTGATGGCTTCTGTAATTTTTGTTCACGCACGGTCGACATAATTATTAATGCCGACAAGAATGATCATTTTCGCTTCGTTGCATCACAATCGGAATCGGGGAGAGCATTGCTATTGAAATACGGAATAACGGAAGTAACATCGGTCTGTTTGATAGAACACGATATTGTTTATCTAAAGTCGGATGCAGCCCTTGAAATTGCTAAAAAATTATCGGTTCCTTGGCGATGGATTTCAATTTTTAAGATCGTTCCACTAGCTGTACGCGATGCTGTATATTCGTTTATCGCAGCGCGACGATATCGCTGGTTTGGTAAAAGAGAAAATTGTAGAGTGCCCGATGAAAAATACCGATCGAAGTTTATAGAATAAAAAAAAGGTGTCGAAGAGACACCTTTTTTTTATTTATGAAAACGGAAAAATTACTTAACCGTTTCTTGCATTCTGTCTAAAACTGACATAACTTCCTTAACTGCTACTGAAGATTTGTCAAGTAAATCTTTTTCTTCAGCATTCAATTTGAGTTCGATAATTTCTTCAATACCGTTTTTGCCTAATTTAACAGGAACTCCAAGATAAACATCTTTCAAGCCATATTCACCTTGTAGCCATGCGCATACAGGGTAGATGCGCTTCTGATCACGAACGATAGCTTCAACCATTTGCGCAGCAGCAGCACCAGGTGCATACCATGCAGATGTTCCCATTAAGTTTACTAATTCACCACCACCCACTTTCGTACGTTGTACGATAGCTTCTAATTTATCAGCAGCGATTAATTCAGTTACAGGAATTCCCGATACTGTAGTATAACGAGGAAGTGGAACCATTGTATCTCCATGTCCACCCATAAGGATAGCTTGGATATCTTTCGGAGAGCAATCTAATGCCTCAGCAAGGAAAGCACGGTAGCGAGCAGTATCAAGGATACCAGCCATACCGAATACTTTCTTAGGATCGTGACCTGAAGTTAAAAATGCACAATACGTCATTACATCAAGAGGGTTACTCACCACGATGATAATGGCATTAGGAGAATATTTAACGATATTTTCAGTAACCGATTTTACGATTCCAGCATTTGTCGCGATAAGATCATCACGGCTCATACCTGGTTTACGCGGTAATCCTGAAGTGATAACTACAACTTCCGAACCGGCAGTAGCAGCATAATCATTCGTTACACCTTTAACGCGTGTATCGTATAAGTTAATTGGCGCAGTTTGCCAGATGTCGAGTGATTTTCCTTCTGCAGTACCTTCTTTGATATCTAACAGGATTACCTCGTTGGCAAGTTCCTTGTGGGCAATTACATTGGCGCAAGTGGCTCCCACGTTGCCGGCGCCTACAACTGTAACTTTCATTGTCGTAAAGCTTTATTTTTAGTTGCGGCGAAGGTATGAAAAACACAACGTTCTATCATAAGATTTTTGTCACTAAAATTGGAAATCTTGATCAACAGGCAAAAAGAGAAGTTTAAAGCCCGATTTTTATTCCTGTTCCGGACGCCCTAAAAGCAGAAAAGGCCACCCGAGGGCAGCCTTTTTCCGTTATTTGAAATGCTTAAGCATCCACTTTCGCATATTTTGCATTTTTCTCGATAAATTCTCTGCGTGGAGGAACTTCATCGCCCATTAGCATTGAGAAGATACGATCTGCTTCAGCAGCGCTTTCGATTGTTACTTGGCGTAGGGTACGAGTGTCAGGGCGCATAGTTGTAGACCATAACTGCTCTGCGTTCATCTCTCCAAGACCTTTATAACGTTGAATACCTACGGTTGATTCTTTTCCTTCAGGTGCCATACGTTTTACGGCAGCGATACGTTGCTCGTCAGTCCAGCAATATTCTTCTTCTTTTCCTTTTTTCACGAGGTAAAGAGGAGGTGTTGCAATGTAGATATATCCGTTTTCGATCAACTCCTTCATGTGACGGAAGAAGAACGTTAAGATAAGCGTTGTAATGTGGCTACCATCCACATCGGCATCGGTCATGATAACGATTTTATGGTAACGTAACTTATCAATATTCAAAGCTCTTTCGTCTTCAGCAGTTCCTTTGCTTACGCCCATTGCCGTAAACATATTGCGAATCTCCTCGTTGTCGAAGATCTTATGATCCATCGCTTTCTCTACATTCAGGATTTTACCTCTGAGTGGAAGGATCGCTTGGAAGTTACGGTCGCGGCCCTGCTTAGCAGTACCACCCGCCGAATCTCCCTCGACAAGGAATAATTCACATTTTCCCGGTTCACGTTCTGAGCAATCGCTTAGTTTTCCAGGTAATCCTGATCCTGTGAAAGCACCTTTACGTTGCACCATTTCACGAGCCTTACGAGCTGCGTGACGAGCTGTAGCGGCAAGGATAACTTTATTCACGATAAAGCGAGCTTCACGTGGATGTTCTTCGAGATACATTCCTAGCATTTCAGCTACGGCTTGATCAACGGCACCCATTACTTCGTTATTTCCGAGTTTGGTTTTCGTTTGACCTTCGAATTGTGGCTCCTGAACTTTAACAGAAATAACTGCTGTTAATCCCTCGCGGAAGTCATCACCGCTGATATCGAATTTCAGTTTTGCTAACAAACCTTCTTTATCGGCATACGACTTAAGCGTACGTGTTAACGCACGACGGAATCCTGCAAGGTGAGTACCACCTTCGTGGGTATTGATATTGTTAACGTAAGAGTGTACGTTTTCGTTAAAAGATGTGTTGTAGCTCATTGCTACTTCTACAGGGATATTGCTTTTCTCGCCTTCCATGTAAATTACATCTTCCATTAACTTCTCACGAGTAGAATCGAGGAACTCAACGAACTCAACTAGTCCGCGTTCAGAAAGAAAACGGTCTGAATTTACTGGATTGTTTTCTGCATCTAGTTCACGAAGATCAGTGATGTTAATGCAAATCCCTTTATTCAAATAAGAAAGCTCACGCATACGAGTTGCTAACGTATCGTAAGTATATACAGTAGTTGTGAAAATAGAATCATCTGGTTTGAAAGTAACTTCTGTTCCAGTACGATCAGTTTCACCAATAATTTTAGCAGGGTAAAGTGGCTTTCCGATGCTGAATTCCTGTTGCCAGATTTTTCCGCCACGGTGAATCACCGCACTTAAATGAGTAGAAAGTGCATTCACGCAACTTACACCCACCCCGTGCAATCCGCCGGAAACTTTATATGAATCTTTGTCGAATTTACCTCCAGCGTGAAGAACCGTCATTACAACTTCTAATGCTGATCTTCCTTCCTTATGGTGCATGTCGGTAGGGATACCGCGACCATCATCTTTAACAGTGATACTATTGTCAGTATTGATGAAAACATCGATGTTTTTACAGTGACCTGCAAGGGCCTCATCAATCGAGTTGTCTACAACCTCATATACTAAATGGTGGAGTCCTTTTACGCCGATATCTCCGATATACATGGCAGGACGCTTACGAACTGCCTCTAGACCTTCTAGTACCTGAATACTGTCGGCCGAATAATCGTTATGTTGTGGTTCTTTTTCTAGCAATTGATCGCTCATTATCAGAATGTTATGCAATTTTGGTTAAAACTTAACAAAGATAGTAAAAAAGCCGCTTCAAATCGAAGGAAAATTTGAACTGTTAATAAGTTCAATACCTATTAATTAATTTTTCGAAATGAAGTGGTTTTTACGGCCTCAGGCGACATTTAAACGTTCGGTTGTCGCTTTTAGTGCTTCGGGGTCTTTAAAATACGTTAAATTTAAAATAGGCCATTTGAGGGCATGCCTATATTATAGGTAATTGTTAAGCATACCTGAAATGCACTGATTTTTCGGAAATAATTGATTTAAATTTCTGAAATTCAATGCACTATGCTTTCGTTCACTTGTGCTTATTGTCGAGATTTGGTCGATCTACAATAAATTACGCTCTTACTTAATAGTATAGCGTATCGATAATCCTGCTTCATCACCCCAAAATCCCGAGTAACCGATCAGGTTAATTGCCGGTTTCCAGTCGAGGGCTAAGTTCAGCGGAATTTCTTCAAAAGTATATTCCAGACCGATTTGTCCGTCGAGGCCAAATACTCCATAATTTCTTTCATTATCCCACCAAGGGTTATAACGACCGTTCCAAAATCCTAAGTGAGCACCCGCGCCCATATAAAATCGGAATCCCGGTTCAGGGAAAACAGGGTAGTTAACTTGATACAGTCCAGTGATGTTGAATCCATGCCACCTAGTAGCTAAGATTCCTTCAACACTCGTTTTGTCGTCGATATTATGCTTTATAGTGATGCCCGCTCCGGGAATACATCGTAAACCAACAGCAGTTTTGTATTCATGTTGAGCTTGAAGAGTGTTGCAAATCAATAGAAGTGCAACAAGAAAGGAAAAGGTTTTTTTCATGGGGCTGCAATTTTAGTTAATCTAAAGGTATTCCGAACCTTTAAAAAGATGAATTTTTGGAAAAAATTTTAACGGACTCCCAAAATATTAAGTGAACAACGCCAAAATTCGTCTGAATATTGAGTGTTTTCGCCGAAACTAATTTTCAACAATTGCCTGAATTTTGTCAATATATTTACAATCGATTGTAAATCAGCGCTAAACGACTTTCAACGAAAGATGCATATCATTTTTTCAATTTGAAATAATTTGTTTCCTTTGTCCTTCTGTGAAACTGTTAACTCACGTTCCCTTATGATTAAGAAAACCTTAAGCCTGCTATTGGTCTTTTCATTGGCCATTGTATGCAGTTTTGCTGCTGACAAATCTCCAAAAACGCCAAAGACGAAGACTCAGAAGGCAGACAAGTTTTTCAACACGGGGCAGTACTATACTGCTTCGACCTTGTACAAAAAAGCGTATGCGAAGTTTAAAAAGAACGACCAGAAAGGTTGGGCTGCATATCGCGCCGGAGAGTGTGCTCGCATGACAAACAACAATGCTGAAGCCGAAGATTGGTATGGAAAAGCTGTAAAAGCAAAGTACAAAGATCCTTCTGCGACTTTACATTATGCTGATGCATTAAAAGCTAACGGCAAGTATGCTGAAGCGATAGCTCAGTACAATGCTTATAAAGAGAAGAATGGAGCTGATGCTCGTGTTTCTTCTTTGATTAAGTCAAGCGAAGATGCTCAGGCATGGGTCGACAAACCTACTCGTACAAGAGTTGAAAATGTTGCTGCTTTAAATACAAAGTACTATGACTTTGCTGTATGTGAAAACCCTACAGTAAAAGGAAGTCTTGTATTTACTTCTTCTCGTGAAGAAGCATCAGGAACAAAAAATGATAACTGGTATGGCGAGAAGTTCTTCGATTTGTTCCAGTCATCTATGGACAACAATGCTAAATGGAGCACTCCTACAGCATTTGCAGGTCCGGCAAACTCAGAATTCTCTGATGGTGCTGCTTGTTTCGATGCAACTGGTAAAACAATGTATTTCACTACTTGTCCTTCAAGTAAAGAAAAGAATACGCAATGTAAAATCATGATGACTACAAGTACCGATGGTAAGTGGAGTGATCCTGTTTCATTGCCTTTCAACAATGATGCATACACTTGTGGTCACCCAAGTTTATCACCTGATGGCAAAACATTATACTTTGCTAGTGATATGCCGGGCGGATTTGGTGGAAAAGATATCTGGATGAGCGCTTGGGATGCTAATGCTAACGCATGGGGCACGCCAGCTAATTTAGGTACTACAGTGAATAGCGAAGGTGACGAAATGTTCCCACGTTTAGCTACTAACGGTCGTCTTTACTATTCTTCTAATGGTAAACCAGGAATGGGTGGTTTAGATATGTTCTACACTACTAATGATGCAGGATCATGGGCTGAGCCTACAAACCTTAAGTCGCCAATGAATTCAGGTGGTGATGATTTCGGTGTGATCTTCAATTCTGAAACTACTGGTTATTTCAGCTCTAACCGCGCAGGTGGTCAAGGTGCTGATGATATCTACTCTTTCGTTGTTCCTCCTTTGAAGCTGAATGTTGGTGGTCGTGTTTATGACACTGATACTAAAGAGAGTTTAGAAGGTGCTACTGTTGAGTTATTCGGTAGCGATGGTACTTCTTTAAGCGTAAGAACTGGTGCTGACGGTATGTACACTTATCCGTTAAAGCCTAATGTGAAGTACAAAATCTCTGCTTCTTTCACAGGTTACTTAACTAAATTCCACGAGTTAACTACTGTTGGAATGGAAGAAGATAAAGATTTCTCTAAAGATTTCGACTTCCCATTAAAGTCTACTGCTAAGCCTATCACAGTTCCTGAGATTTTCTACGATCTTGATAAATCAACTTTACGTGCTGAGTCTAAGAAAGCGCTTGATGGCTTAATCAAAACGCTTAACGAAAACCCAACGATCACTATCAAGTTAACGTCTCACACCGATTACCGTGCTGATGATAATTACAACTTAAAATTATCTGATCGTCGTGCGAAGAGCGTTCTCGATTACTTAGTGGCTAACGGAATTCCTAAAGACCGTCTTACTTTCGAAGGTAAAGGTGAGTCAACTCCAAAAGCTGTTGAGAACGACGAAGAATACTTACCATTTAAACGTGGTGATGTGTTAACGAAAGACTTCATCGATAAACTAGAGCCTAAAGAATTACGTGAGAAAGCTCACCAGTATAATCGTCGTACTGAGTTCGAAGTTACAGGAACAACTTACGTACCTAAGAACTAATTAACGAATGATAACGAAAACGTCCTGAAGCATTAACTCTTCAGGACGTTTTTTTTTAGTTGGAGTCAAACAAGAGAGTAAGCATATCCTTAAATTTGCATCATGAATAGTTCCGATCGATATAATCAGCGTGGAGTGTCAGCTACCAAGGATGAAGTCCACGCAGCCATTCAGAAAATTGACAAGGGATTGTTCCCTAAAGCTTTTTGTAAAATCGTTCCCGATTTCCTCGGCAACGATCTCGAGTATTGCAATATCATGCATGCCGATGGAGCCGGCACAAAAAGTTCTTTGGCCTACGCTTACTGGAAAGAGACGGGCGATTTGTCGGTGTGGAAGGGAATCGCTCAAGATGCGTTGGTGATGAATATCGACGATCTCTTATGTGTTGGTGCTACCGATCATATTTTGTTGTCGTCAACTATCGGACGTAATAAACGATTAATCCCCGGTGATGTGATTGCTGCTATCATCAACGGCACCGAAGAGCTCGTAGAGGAGCTGAAAGGCTACGGAGTGAATATTTATACTACCGGTGGCGAAACTGCCGATGTAGGCGATTTAGTTCGCACAATCATTGTAGATAGCACAGTTACTTGCCGAATGAAAAAATCGGAGGTGATCGATAATGGGAATATTGCCGCAGGTGATGTGATTGTTGGACTGAGTTCTTCGGGACAAGCTTCGTACGAGACGTTCTATAATGGAGGAATGGGAAGCAACGGATTAACATCTGCTCGTCACGATGTGTTTAGTAAAGTAGTAGCCGAAAAATATCCCGATACTTACGACTCAGGAATAAACTCCGATTTAGTTTATTCAGGATCAAAATTATTAACCGATAAAGTGGATGGCGTTCCTGTTGATGCAGGCAAATTAGTCTTGTCGCCAACACGAACATACGCACCTGTAGTAAAAGCAATACTCGATCATCATAGAAGTGATATTCACGGAATGGTGCATTGTAGTGGAGGCGGACAAACTAAAGTGCTTCACTTTGTTGATGAGTTGCATATTATTAAAGATAATTTATTCGATGTGCCTCCTTTGTTTCAATTGATAAAAGAGCAGTCGGGTACCGAGTGGAAAGAAATGTATCAAGTCTTTAACATGGGACACCGCATGGAGTTTTATGTGAAGCCAGTGATGGCGGAAGCAATTATGCAGATCGCGAAAGAATTTAATATCGAGTCGAAGATTGTAGGTCGAGTAGAAGCATCCTACAAAAAGAAGTTAACCATTAAAAGTAATCACGGAGAATTTATCTGGTGATAAGAGTATAAAATTATCATGTCGAAAGAAAGTTTAATAGAGAAGTTAGAAAGTCTCGAAGCACGTTACCATGATATCGGTACACAGCTCGGCGATCCTTCAGTCATTGCTGATCAGAAGCGATTTCAGCAGCTGAATAAATCGTACAAAGACTTGCAAGAAATTGTTGAAGCTACAGTCCAGTTTCGTAGCATGTACAATAATATTCAAGAAGCACGAGAAGTGTTGACTAACGATAAAGACGAAGATTTTCGTGCAATGGCGAAAGCTGAACTCGAAGAGTTAGAGCCTAAGTTAGAGAAGTTGGAAGAGCATATTCAGATGCTCATGATACCGAAAGATCCTGAAGACAGCAAGCCTGCTATCCTCGAGATTCGTGCAGGTACAGGTGGCGATGAAGCAAGTATTTTCGCCGGCGATTTAGCGCGTATGTATCAACGTTATTGCGAACAACGTGGTTGGAAATATGATGTGGTAGATTTTAACGATGGGAATACCGGAGGATATAAAGAGATTGTGATGGAGATTAACGTGCCGGGAGCTTATGGTGTGTTGAAATATGAAAGTGGAGTACATCGCGTGCAACGTGTCCCTTTAACAGAAACGCAAGGAAGGATACATACATCGGCAGCAACAGTAGTAGTGTTGCCTGAAGCCGATGAGTTCGATGAGATTGAAATCAATCCCGCTGACCTCGAATTGCAAACATCACGATCAGGTGGTGCCGGTGGACAGAACGTAAATAAAGTAGAAACGAAAGTTCAGTTAACACATAAGCCTACAGGAATTGTTGTAGTATGCCAGATTGAAAGATCGCAACATGGTAACCGCGAAAGAGCAATGAATATGTTGCGCTCGCGATTATACGAGATGGAGTTAACGAAAAGAAATAGTGAAGTATCGCAACGCAGAAAAACATTGGTATCAACCGGTGATCGCTCTGCGAAAATTAGAACATATAATTATCCTCAAAGTCGCGTGACCGATCATCGCATCGGATTTACAAGTCATAATCTTTCAGCAGTGATGAATGGCGATGTGCAAGAATTTATTGATGCACTCCAATTCGCAGAAAATACCGAGAAGATGAAAGAGGAAACAATGATGGGATCATAAATTTTAACATAAAACAAACGACCAATGACATCAGGAGAATTAGTTGAACAGATTAAGAAAAAGAAAAGTTATTTATGTGTTGGACTCGATACCGATATCACAAAAATTCCAGCGCATTTACTTTCAACTGAAGATCCTATTTTCGAATTCAATAAGCAAATTATAGAGGCTACTAAAGATTTATGTGTAGCCTATAAACCCAACTTAGCATTCTACGAAAGTATGGGCGTAGAAGGATGGATGAGCCTACAAAAAACATTGGATCTTATTCCCGATGATATTTTAATAATTGCAGATGCAAAACGCGGCGATATCGGTAATACGTCGACGTTATATGCAAAAGCATTCTTCGAGAAAATGAATTTTGATGCGGTAACGGTTGCTCCCTATATGGGCAAAGATTCAGTTACGCCCTTTCTCGCTTTCAAAAATAAGTGGGTGATATTGTTAGCGCTTACTTCGAACGAAGGTGCTAACGATTTTCAGACGGAATTATTAGCTGATGGCAAAACACCATTGTATGAAAAGGTTATTACAGAAAGCAGTAAGTGGGCGGGTGCCGACCAATTAATGTATGTAGTAGGAGCCACACGCAGTGAGCAATTTGCACATGTGCGTAGCTTAGCAAAAGACTACTTCTTCTTAGTGCCCGGTGTAGGAGCGCAGGGTGGCGATTTAAAAGCCATATCGAGAGCGGGAATGAACGCTCAATGCGGATTGCTGGTGAACTCATCTCGACAAATAATTTATGCCGGCAACGGAACTGATTTTGCTGCCAAAGCAAGAATCGAAGCGCAAGCCGTGCAGAACGAAATGGAAGAATTGCTGAAAGAAAAGGGGATTATATAATTCCAATTAGCCATCCAGAATTTAAACGATTATAAGCATTTGTAAACGGCTCATTCTTTTTTGTGAAAGTATTTTTGCAGAAAAAATGTATGCGCTTAAATAAATGGAAATATCTTTTTAAATCTTATTTCACTTATACTCGTCGCGAGCAAAATGCTATTGTCGTCTTACTCGTTTTAATCGGAGTCCTGCAACTTTCTCTCATTATTTTACACTGGATTCCTCAGCGTGCTGAGGCAATTACTATTCCCGCATCACAAAAACTGTTGGCTCCCGAGCAATCGAAAGTTGTTAAGCCGGAGATCGCTTCTTCCCTAAATTCTGCCGCTTATCATTCAAAAGAAGAAACGAAGAAAATCGAATTTTTTAAGTTCAATCCGAATCACCTTCCTCTCAACGATTGGCAACGGTTAGGCCTATCCGAAAAACAAGCTGCCGTTATTCATCGTTGGGAAGCAGGCGGAGGCTCCTTTCGTTGTAAAAAAGATGTTAAGAAAATGATTGTGATTTCTGAGCATTTATTCACGCAGTTATATCCTTATATCGATTTGCCCGAAAATATTTCGTCAAACACTGAAGCCCCGCAATCGGAAGCACGTCATTTCGAAAAAGATAAATATCCCACGAAACAACGAAAGCAGGTAAATATCAATACCGCTACCGAAGCCGAATTCGACTCGTTACCGCTGATAGGCGAGGGAAGGGCGAAAGCAATGGTGAAATACCGAGAAAAACTGGGAGGATACCTCACGGTTGATCAATTAAAGGAAATAAAATGCTTGCCGGATTCTGTTTTAAACATCTTGTTTAAGTACGTTATTACTGATGGCAAGGTGCTTAAAAAGATCAATATTAATGCGCAATCCATTGATAGTCTGATGCATCCGTATATGCCAAAACCCTTTGCCCGCCTAATTGTTAACTATACGCAACAACACGGTAAACTACAATCTGTTAATGACTTAAGTCGTTTGCCCTTGTATGACGAGGAAATCCTCCGTAAACTTGCACCTTATTTAACAGTTAACCCCTAAATATTATGGATTTCAGGCCAACCGAAAGCCAGGAAATGATTGCCCAAACGGTAAGAGATTTTGCAGAAAAACATATTCGTCCCAATATCATGGAATGGGATGAGGCTCAAAAATTCCCAATTGATTTATTCAAGAAAATGGGAGAATTAGGAATTATGGGTGTGTTGGTTCCTGAGCAATATGGCGGCGCCGGATTAAGTTATTTCGAATATGTAACTGCTATTTCTGAATTAGCAAAAGTTTGTGGTTCTATTGGTTTATCAATGGCTGCGCATAATTCTCTTTGCACCGGACATATCCTTGCTTTTGGTAATGAAGAGCAAAAACAAAAATATCTTCCTAAGTTAGCCACTGCCGAGTTTATTGGAGCATGGGGCTTAACTGAAGCGAATACAGGTTCTGATGCAATGCGTATGCGTTGTGTTGCTAAAGAAGATGGCGACTATTGGGTAATCAATGGTAATAAAAACTGGATTACCCATGGTATCAGTGGTGATGTTGCGGTTGTATTGGCGCGTACTGGCGAATTACTTGACTCGAAAGGCATCACTGCCTTTGTAGTAGAAAGAGGTACACCGGGCTTTAAAGCAGGTAAGAAAGAAAATAAATTAGGTATGCGTGCTTCTGAAACTGCTGAAATGATTTTCGAAGATTGCAGAGTGCATAAAAGTCAAGTGTTAGGTAAAGTTGGTGATGGCTTTAAGCAAGCGATGAAAGTCCTTGACGGAGGTAGAATTTCCATTGCCGCTCTATCATTAGGAATTGCGAAGGGTGCTTACGAAGCTTCTGTGAAATATTCTCAAGAGCGTGAGCAATTCGGACAACCAATTTCTAACTTCCAAGCTATTTCGTTTAAGTTGGCTGATATGGCTACTCAAATTGAAGCAGCTGAATTGCTAACCTTACAAGCGGCAGATTTAAAAAATCGTGGAGAAGCAATGACGAAGCAATCGGCTTTCGCGAAATATTATGCTTCTGAAGTTGCAGTTCGTTGTGCTACTGAATCAGTGCAAATTTTCGGCGGATACGGATATACAAAAGATTTCCCTGTAGAGAAGTATTACCGTGATTCTAAATTATGTACTATCGGAGAAGGAACTTCTGAAATCCAAAAATTAGTAATTGCAAGAAATATCTTAAACGGATAATTCTTTACTTCATAAAATGAAAAAGCCCTGACGATAATGCCAGGGCTTTCTTTTTGAAATCTGATTTTTTTTAGAACGAATAAGTTAATCCTGCCATTCCAGTAAATCGATAATTCGGATAGTTGTAATAGTTAAAGTATCTCGTGAATCCGATATTGTTAAACATTAAAAAGAGCGAAAGTACTTTTGAATATCGATAGTCAACACTCAAATTCGCATCGAAATAGCTTTTTAGTTTTACTGTTTCGAATTTAAGCGCATGTGTTGAGTCAGAAGCATAATAGCTGTTAATACCATTCGTTTCGCCATTATAGAAGAAGTCTAACTTCGCATAAATTTTTTCGGCTATCACATACTGAGCATTGATGCCAGCTTTAACAGCAGGTTTATACAATGGTTTGTCTAGCGTCTCTGTTCCGTATTGATTGAATTCAATATTAGTTCCTAAAGTAATTTTCTCTGCCATTTTATACTCTAATGATCCTTTTACAGCAAATAGGTTTACTTTATCGTAGAACGTATTAAAACTTGTTGGGAATAAACTATCCGCTTTGTTTAGAAAGAATGCCATATCGCTAATTCTCGAATATCCTGCGGAAGCAATCAGCATTAAGTCATGTTCTAATTTAATAGTTACTCCACCTTCTAATCCGATTTTTTTGTTGCTGTTCACTAACAAAGTGTTTTGTCCGAAGAACGGATTCTCTTTCGATAAACTGCGGATGTCATTTCGTTGTATGTCACCTGTTACTTCTCCATAAATAGAGAACGCATCGTCAATTACTTGATATGCTCCTCTTAAATGTGGATAAATATGCATTGATCCTGTACTGCCTTCTTTAGATATTGCCAAGTTGGCTCCAGCTACAACTGAGAATAAGTTTTTGTTGATTGTAATGCGAGGTAATAAGCGGAAAACATTTCTGTTGATTGAATATTTGGCTGTGCTGTATTTGCCAATGTCAAAATCAGCATCTAATGTCACCAATCCAAGGTCGATGTTTTTTCCTCCGCCAAGTTTGATTTTTACATTGTTCTCTTTGGTGCTGATATTATCTTTAAACGTATAGAAGCTAACACCTGCATGATAGGAGAATGCATCTTTGTCGCGATTATTGCTTTCAATGCTGAAGTCTCCGTTAATGTCTTGCATTAAGTGCTTGGTCTCCGATTTAGAGTACAATTGCGGAGGATCTAAATAGCCGTAGTAATGAACTACATCTCTGTTGTATCCTAAATTCCCTTTCAGCGTTAATTGATCGAAATACTTAGTCCCGAATATTGCTAATTCATTATTGCTGTTCGCGGGATTTCCATAATCATTAATTTTTCCTGAACTAGAGAAGTGATTGAATTTAATTCCTGTGTTAAACGACTTCGAACGAAGCGAGTTGTAATAAAGGTTTAACATAGGCATATTCTCTAGTCCGTAGCCAGCTTTGATAAATCCGTGGTACAATTTCTTTATCGCATCATCTTTAATCCTTACAGGCTTTATAGGTGATAAATTATAGTTCGAATTCATTGGCTTCGGATCAACACTGTAGGTTAATACGGGAGCTTTGAAGTCGGCTGTGTCACCTTCAGGCACGATGTTGATTTTAAAGGCATCATTCAATACCGGTGTATAGTCTTTAACGATATTGATGTCTTCGTTGCCCAAGTTTTTCGTAGGTGCGCTACCGTTAGTATTGCCCCCTGTTTGGCTGAAGCTTGTCATCGGAATGGTTATTCCGATGAGGAGCGCTGCACAAAAAACGAATAGATATTTATGTTGTAATTGCATGTTTTTCTTTTTTCTGATTGATTTAAACGAAATCATAATGATCATTAGTTTTTCTTCTCTTTGTTCAGATCTGTTTCCTGCTCTTGTTGCTCGGCAGGTTTAATTAAATCTTTGGGTTCTGAAGAAATGATTTCATTCAATTTTGTCATCGCCATTTCCTTGATGTCTTCAGGGTCGCTTGGGTCTGTTTCAAAATTGTCGATCAAACTTTGCAATGTATGTTTAGCTTGGAATGTATCTTTTAGCGCAATGTAGTTGTCGGCAAGTAATAAGAAGCTCTTGCCAATCCAGAAGTCATACGATGGCACTTGGTTGATTACATCAAAGCATTTGTTTTGTGATGCTTTAAAATTTTTCGAATTGTATTCTACAAGCGCCAAGTTGTATCTCGATTCGGCGCCATTTTCGCCCGATTGTTTAGCGGTGATGGTAAATTCTTTTTTCGCTGTCGTAAAGTCGTTTGTTTTTAAAGCGCATCTTCCATATGTCAAGTGTGCTTCTGCAATGATCTCATTGGATACTTTGTCGCCTGCTATCAGCTTCTGAGCATAAGTAATCGCTTGATCGTATTTCTGCGTTCTGTAATAGCTACGCATCAATCCCGTTTGAGCATTAACAACATTGTCTTTTAAGTCGGCAATCTGTTCTAACTTGCTAAACTGCGCAATCGATTTTTCGTATAAGTTGTTTTTGAAATTGATATTTCCCGCCTTCAACAATGATTTTTCGGTATAGATATTTTTTGGCTGCTCAATAATCGCTTCATACCCCGTTAATGCTTCTTCGAATTTACTTGATCGATAATCACATTCTGATTTATAGAACGTAGCATTCAACTTAAATGCACCATTCGGGAATTGCTGTAAATATTTAGTGAAGGCAGTGGATGCATCATCGAATTTCTGTGCTAAGTAGCGTTGCTCTGCTGCTTCGTATGTAATCGAATCTTGTGCTTCTACACTTACGCTTACGTTCGATACAGTTTTAACATAGTCGAAGTATTTATCGGGAGTGCCATCCGATACATAAATATTTTTTACGCTCGACAATGCTTCCGCTGCTTCCGAAGATCCAGGATAATTGCTGATTACTTTCTTGAAGTTCTCAAGTGCTTCTTCGTCTTGCTTGTTGTTGTAGTATAACAATCCGATGTTCAATTGCGCTTTCTTCGCATACTGACTGCTCGGGAATTCCTTCAGCAACTGACTAAATAATGTTCTTGCATTATCAGTATTGCCAAGAGTCATCTGCGCTTTTCCTTTTTCATATAATCCGTCGGCTTTGAATTTCGATTTCGGATAGTTCGTTAATAACGAATTCATCGTCGACGTTTTTCCGTCTAAATCACCTTGGATTCCCTGAATCACTCCTTTTTGGAATAATGCATAATCGCTCGATGCTGCTTTGTTACTGATGGCATCGTTGTAGTATGGTAGTGCATTGTCGAATTGACGCATAACATAGAAACAATCTCCAGTACGCAGTAAACAATCGTCGTATGTAGCTTTGTCGGTTTCTTCTTTCTTCGCTAAATATTTTCTGAACCAAGTTTGAGCTTCAGAATAATTCGCTTGTTTGAAATGCGCATATCCTAAATTGTAGTTCGCTAAATTGTACATCGATGTGTTTACCGAAGCAGGATTGAAAACATAAATGCGATATTGCTTTACTGCCGCATCGTATTTTTCTTGTCCGTAAAGTGCTTCTGCTTTCCAGTACATTGCTTTGGCACGAATCGTTGGATCTACATCATTCACAATAGCCTTCTCAAACATCGAAATTGCTTTTTCACGATCACCATCATTGTAAAATTCAACGCCACGGTAATAAGCAACTTTCTGATATGCTTCTTTTGTTCTCGTTGTTTTTACTTTAACATTGTCGAGTGCTGCAAGCGCATCTTTGTAGTTTCTTGTTGTTAAGTAAAGTCCTGCAATTAATTCATTCGATTCATCGGCATATTTCGAATTTGGATAGTTCTTTAAGAAATCTCTAAAGGCATTTAAGGCTACAGGTTGGAATCCTAATTCATACGATAACTTGGCATAGTTGAATTGAGCCGATTCAGTGATGATAGGGTTATGCGTTAACTTGCCAGCCGATTGAAAAGCATTTCTCGCACTTTGTTTATCTTTTAATTTTAAGAAACAATCAGCAAGATGGTAGTAAGCGTTTTGTGCTAATGAATCTTCTAAGTCGACAACCTTCTTGAAATTGTCGGCCGCTTCATTATAGTTTCCGTTTTTGTATTGGCAATAAGCAATCGAATAACGATCATCGCGATTGATCGCGGGTACGCTTTGCTGATAGTTGCTGAAATACGTAAGTGCATTTTTATAATCACCTTGTCGGTAATACGACTCAGCAACAATTCTGTTTATCTCTGATGCATTCTGCGGATTACCGTTTTGTAAAATGTTCGTTCCGTATTTTGTTACTTCATCGAACTTGCTTTGCTCATAATACATCTGGGTGATGTAATAAGGAACTAATGGTCCGAAGGTCGCCGACGAATCCAGCTTACGGAAATATTCCATCGCTGTTTTGTAATTATTGCTCGAATAAGCAATATGTCCGTAATAATATTGAGCAGCAGTTTGATACTTCGATTCCACCCCTAAGATTTCGTGGAAGCTCTTCGCTGCTTTTTCATTGTCGTTCTTCGAGAAATAGCAATAGCCGGTTTTGAAATAATATTCAGCCACCTCATCGCCTGTTAAGTAATACACATCGGCTTTCTCGAAGGCAGGTAAAGCTTTCGGGAATCGTTTAGTGCGATAGTAATGGCGACCTAGATAAAACCACGCCAATGGCGTTTTGGTGCTCTCGGGATATTTCAAGGTGAAGTTTACCAGCTTCTGCTCGGCATCGGGATTGAATAGCTCGTACGACGAAACGGCAGAATAGTATGCTGCGTTGATGAGATTATGAGAGGAACCTTTGTTTTCCTTGATAAATCGATCTAAAACGTCTTGTGCAGCTCCGTACTTCTCCTTTACAAAAAGCTCATATCCTTTCTTGTAATCGCGATCGGCTTCGGTGTAAATTTCAGTTTGCTGAGCCTTGGATGAGCTGATCCAAAGCACGCAAATGACTAATAGATATTGAATTTTCTTCTTCATGCTAGTGCGCGCGTATAAACATTCAAAATTACACCTAAGGAACGGGGTGCTCTCTCAAATTCGTATGTGAAAACCTTAATTTATTAACACGCATCTGTATATAACAAAAGGTCGAAAGAATAAAAATGTGGTTTTCCCGTTAAACCTTTGTAAGCCTTGGTTGTCCTATTATTGTAAACCTTCTTGCTGAGGCGGTTTTCCGGGTAACATATCTATTAACCTTTCGTAAAAATTCGCATGATGACTAAAAAAAGCATTTATTTTAAATCAGGTTTGGCTATTGCTGCCATCTGTTTAGTGAGCCTTTCCGCTTGTAGAAAGGATAAAGACGAGGCTTCTGCCGACAACGACACGAGCACTTCAATCGAAAATGCAGTTGCTGATGCAGCCTACAATGACGTGGCTAATATTGCAGATCAGGCCTATACAGGTTCTGTTTCTACCTACCGTTCTGCTGGTGATGAGGGCATTTTATCTTCATGTGCTTCGGTTAGTTTTGATACCATTTCAACGCCTAAGTCGTTTACTGTCGATTTCGGAACATCCAATTGCTTGGGCAACGACGGGAATTATCGCCGCGGTAAAATCATCGTTACATATACTGGCGCTTATCGCGATAGCGGAAGTTCACATACAATCACTTTTGATAGCTATTATGTGAATGATAATAATATTGCTGGGACAAAAACGGTTACGAACACGGGACGAAATAATGCAGGGCATTTAACGTATTCGATTTCTATCAACGGTTCTATCACTTGGGATGCTCAAACTTTCGGCGGCGGCGGGACTAGCACTTATACTGCTAATCGCACACGTGAATGGTCAGAAGGGGAATCGACGCAAATTTGGGCCGATGATGTTTATTTGATTAGTGGTACTTCTAGTGGCACAACGCGCACCGGCGCAAGTTATACGGCAAATACAGTTTCTCCTTTGAAGAAATACATCAATTTCAGATACATCACGGATGGGACTTTAGCATTTACTCCTTCTGGAAAATATACGCGTTATATCAACTTCGGATATACGAATGCTGCAAAAGATAATCTAGCGCAAGTAACTATCAACGGATATACTTTTGTGGTTCAGTTGAAGTAAAACTTCAGTAAGCATAAAATAAAACGAGGGACTTGATATTTCAGGTCCCTCGTTTCGTTTATCGGATAATGGTTATTCTTCCCGTTATCTCATGTTTTTTATTGTTGACGTCTTTTGTTCGTACTCGGTAAACATACACACCAGTAGGACATTCAGCGCTTGAGTCTAAGTAATCGCCATTCCAGCTATCGTTGGTTTTTGTGGTCTCCCAAACTACTTGTCCGCGGCGATTAAATACTTGCATTTCGAATGATCGTACTCCTTGTACAGAGAATTGGAATTTGTCGTTGATTAAATCGTTGTTCGGTGTGAATGCCGAAGGGATATTCAATACGTACATGTCTTGTACTTCAACTGTCAATTGAGCAGAATCGATACATCCACCTGCATTCAACGCGTAGAAATTCACCACAAATAGTCCAGTGTCTTGATAAGCATGTTGCGTGAAACATGAACTGTCGCCGCTACCATCTCCAAAGTCGAAGTAGCACGTTGTTGCAGGGAAAACAGCTTCGAAAGTGATCACAGGATTCAACGTTGTTACTATTCTTGGTGTCGCTAAGAACGTAGCATCAGGAATAGGCGATATGTCGATTGTTCCCGAAAGATTTGCTGTTGTTGAACAAGTATCTGCCGATGTAATTGTTAAAGAAGGATTGAAATTTCCTGCTACTTGATAAGTGTACAAAGGATCATTTGTTGTTGATGTATCGCCATTGCCAAAGTCCCATAAGATTGATGAGCCCGCTAATGCAGGAGATAAATTGCTGAAGGTAACATCTAACGGAGGACATCCCGCTTGCGGTGTTGCGTCGATTGTTACTACAGGATTTGCTTTCACATAAACGCTATCTGTATAAGCATCACTCGGACATTTTCCAGTAGTTGTATAGAAAGAAACTGTTTGCCATCCTGGAGCGCTAAATGTGATGTTTTGCGGTTGCGCCACGAATGATGAATCTGGTGTTCCGTTAGCTCCGAAACTCCAAGTATAAGTTGCTCCTGGAATTACAGCATATTGCGGCTTAAAGTCGAACGCATTGCCTTCGAAACATTGCGAAGGCGGTGGTGTAAAGTAGGCAAGCTGATAAGGTTTTACCGTCACTAAAATCGTGTCTTTTGATGTGCAAAATCCTTCCGTTGTAGCAACGATATATTGTACTAACGTATCCGTAGTGCCGAAATTTGGAATTACTACTTGAGGATTCGCAATTGTACTTCCGAATAAGTAAGTAGATGGGCTCCATGAATAGGTATAACCCACTGTAGGAATTGTTCCTATCGTTAAGGAAATATTAGAGCAAATAGTAGAGTCGATCCCTGCATCAGCTACTGGATAATTCGCCACGGTGATGGTATCTCTAGTAGTATCGCTAACACAATAATTATCGGATGTTACGAGGTAAATAGGGTAGGTGCCCGCCGTAGTAAATTTCACTGTTTTTGGTCCTGCTGCCGCGCCTGTCGCAATGCCTGTTCCGAAGTTCCAATTGTACACTGGTCCCGCCGATAAAATCGATCCGGTAAAAGTTACGGTAGTCGAATCATTACCGCATAATTGATCATCAGCAATCGTGAAAGTGGATGTTGGTTTCGGACGAACATTCATTGGTACTGAATCGGTATTCGAGCTACATCCTTCTATCGAAACTGCTGTTGCTTTCCAATAAGTTTGTCCCGCAGTAGGCCAAGTGAAATCTGCTGAACCTCCTGCTGATGGAGTTCCAGAGATTACTGTTGATGTTCCGAAGTCCCAAGTGTATGTTAATCCCGCAGTAGCAGAGGTAGCAATTGATGCAACTGTTAGTGTATCATCCTGACAAACATTTGCGGGAGGTGTTACCGTAATTGATGGTGTTTGGAAGACACGTATGCTATCGGTGTACGGGAATGAGAGGCAACCATTTTCTAATACCGCTAATGTGATGCCGTATTTGCCTGGCGTGTTCCATGCTACATCAAACGATTGATTTGTTGAATTGGTAACTGTCCCACCGCCGTAGGTCCATGCATAAGTTGCAGTCGAAACGGCTCCTCCAGTATATTGAACATTTACTGGTGTTCCTGTACATCCAGAATCGGCAATAGCAAATGTAGCCGAAGGATTGCTGAAGATGCGAAGTGTATCGCGAGTAGTGTCTGATGCACATCCGTTTTCGGTAACCGATAATGTAATAGGAATTACTCCAGCATTCGACCAGAATACAGTATTTTGACCGATACCCGTTCCTAAAATTCCCGTATTGCTTGGGTATCCCCAGTTATAAGCTGCCGTGAATGACGATAAGGAAGAAGTAAAGTCAACTGATACAGGATTCGATCCGTCGTAACATGCCGAGTCGGTGCTCATCGTAAATGTTGCTGCTGGCTTCGGATTAACAATGATCTGTCGAGAGAAAGTATGAGAACATGATCCCGCTTGCGTAAGTGTTAGCTTAACAATATAAGATCCTGGTCCGTAGGTATGTTGAGGCAATGTAAACGATGCTCCTGTTCCAGTGAAAGCAGGGCTCGCATCGCCGTAATCTAGTACGTACGATGTAGAATTATTGTACGTACTGAGGTTGGTGAAATTTAAGGTAAGGCTGCCGCAAGCTAAAGAACTGTCGACAGAAAAATCGGCCGTAGGCAATAATTTCACTGATGGTCCCCAGCTAAAGTCGAATCCTGAACCCGATTGACTAGTATCGTCAACCATCAATGCATACGTATTCCCTGAAACTACATTCACGGGAGGGCAATACGGACTAGAAGTACAGTTAGCTACCGAAGATGATAATCCGAATGGCTGAAGAGGATCGTAAAAATCATTACAAGCTACTTCTGTTCCCGGGCATCCTCCTCCTGTAATATCGTATAAAGCCCAACGAAATCCCCCGATATTATTCGGGAAACCTGTGAATTCCAACGGACCAGAAGTGCCCACAGTAAATTTATACCATAGCTCGCGTTTGGTTGGCGTAGAGAAACAAGAAGGACTAACAGATGAACTATTAACAATAGATCCCGGTGAACTGAAATCTACTTTATTGCAAATATTTACGGCGCTATTGCAGGTAGTACCGGGAGAGATAAATCCTGTGGTAGAGTTAACGCAAAGCAAGAAATCACCATCAGCGATCAAAGAAGTCACCGAAAACCAAATCTGAGTCCCAGTTCCTGTTGAAAAGGCAGCAGAGGTAGGGTCGCCGGGGTTGGTTGCGGTATTACAAACATTGGTACCTCCAACCGCACAATTTCCGTTGGCTACGGTGATTGAAGCTTTCTGGATTCCCGTACCGCCAATTGGAGACACTGTGATGGTGTTTACTGGCCCTGTGGCGATATACGTAAACCAAACCTCATGCCCGCCTGGAGGCAAAGGAATTTGAGCGGCAGCATCACAAGCGTTCGAGTACCCATCGCCCGAGGCAAATTGGTTAGAGCTTGATATACAAGTATTTCCGGTTTCGTCTAAGTAAATAAACTGAGCGTTTGCGCAATTATCGTTTGCTGGGGTTTGAGCCTGAGCAGCGAAAGTAAGCAAGAGGAAGGCAAACAGCAGGCCTTGAATTTTATGAAACTGAGTCATGATTTTATTCCTGAAATGCAGTGGCTTTATTCTATATTTGGGCACTTATTCAACAAAGCTAATTTAATTTTATGGAACAAATTAAGAACTATATCAATCAACACCAAGAAAGATTCATTTCCGAGCTTATGGAAATGCTCAGAATCCCCTCTGTAAGTGCTGATTCTAAGTACAAAGATGACGTTTTAAGAAATGCTGAATTTGTTAAAAAAAGTTTAGTTGCGGCAGGTGCCGACAAGTCAGAAGTGTGCCTTACTCCCGGACATCCTATCGTTTATGCCGAAAAAATCATCGATCCGAAGCTTCCTACAGTGGTGGTTTATGGGCATTACGACGTTCAGCCGCCCGATCCGTTGGATTTATGGGATTCGCCGCCTTTTGAGCCGGTAATTAAGGATGGTTTGATAGTAGCTCGCGGCTCATGCGACGACAAAGGACAGATGTTTATGCATGTAAAGGCCTTTGAATTGATGATGAAGACCAATACTTTGCCTTGCAACGTAAAATTCATGATCGAAGGAGAGGAGGAAGTAGGCTCTTCGAACTTAGGTAACTGGATACGTGAAAACAAAGAAAGATTGAAAGGTGATGTGATCCTGATTTCAGATACTTCTATCATTGCGAATGATATTCCTTCTATTGATGTTGGCTTGCGTGGATTGAGTTATGTGGAAGTGGAAGTAACAGGACCGAACCGCGATTTACACTCGGGAGTTTATGGTGGAGCGGTAGCTAACCCAATCACGATTTTATGTGAAATGATCGCTAAATGCAAAGACGAGAATAATCACATTACTATTCCTGGATTTTACGATAAAGTACTCACGCTTACCAAAGAAGAAAGAGAAGAGTTGAATAGAGCGCCGTTCAGCTTAGATGAATACAAAAAAGATTTAAATATCGATGATGTTCATGGTGAAACGGGTTATACAACATTAGAGCGAACAGGCATTCGTCCTACGTTCGAGTTAAACGGAATTTGGGGAGGATACATTGGAGAAGGAGCGAAAACTGTATTGCCAAGTAAAGCCTTCGCAAAAATTTCAATGCGCTTAGTGCCAAACCAAACGTCGGATGAAATTACGAAGTTGTTTGCCGATCACTTTAATTCATTAGCGCCAAAATCAGTGAAAGTAAAAGTGACTCCTCACCACGGTGGTGAGCCTGTTGTTACACCAACAGATTCAATTGCCTTTAAAGCAGCGAGTATGGCGATGGAAGCAACATTCGGTAAAAAACCTATTCCTACAAGAGGAGGAGGAAGTATTCCTATTGTAGCCTTGTTTGAAAAAGAACTAGGACTGAAAAGTGTATTGATGGGCTTCGGACTCGATAGCGATTTGATTCACTCACCAAACGAACATTACGGAGTATTTAACTTCTTAAAAGGAATTGAAACCATTCCGATGTTCTTTAAAAACTTTACAGAATTAAGTAAATAATATTTCTTGAAATTATTAAAGCCGATACTCGTTGGGTGTCGGCTTTTTTATATCATTACTCAGATTTAAATTCGATTTCCTTCAATGAAACTCCTGCTCACCACGCTTAATGCAAAGTATATTCACCTGAATTTAGCAATCAGGTTGTTATATTCTTTGAATAAGGACAAAGGTGATATTGATTGGAGAGAATTTACGATCAAAGAAAATCCAGAGGAGATCGCAGCTCGTTGCGTTGGATATGATGTTGTTGCTTTCAGTTGTTATATCTGGAATATCACGCAAACATTAGCGGCTGCAAGAGCATTGAAAAAGATTAATCCTGCAGTAAAAATATTGTTAGGCGGACCGGAAGTAAGTTATGAGTACGATGATTTTATCAAATTGCCTGAAGTCGATTATATTATTGTTGGTGAAGGAGAAATTCCTTTTCAAGAATTCGTGAATCATTTTCCTGATGTTTCGAAAGTTCCGAATTTAGTCTATAAAAAAGAGGAAGTTGTTTGCTTTCATCCGCAAGCGCTTACATTTGATCTCGAAAATTACAGAGGAATAAATCCTTATCAATACGATTCGCCTGAAGATCTGTATAACAAAGTATGTTATATCGAAACATCGCGTGGTTGTCCGTATAAGTGCGAGTTTTGTTTAGCGAGTCTCGATAACAAAGTACGTTATCTGCCAATTGAAGATATCAAGTCGAACTTGTTGTATTTGATGCAACACGGACGAGTGATTAAATTCCTTGATCGTACGTTCAATGTAAAGAAAGATTTCGCGATTGATATTTTCAAGTTTATTCTCGAGCATCATCGTCCCGAGAATGTTTTTCAGTTTGAAATTACAGCCGATATTGTTCATCCCGATATCGTGACATTTATTCAAGAGTATATTCCCAAAGGACTCTTCCGATTTGAAATCGGCATTCAAACGGTTAATCAAAAAGCGAACTTGCAAGTTAGTCGAAAGCAAAATTTCGACAAGACGGCAGGGGTTATTAAACAACTCGATAATCTAATCGAAATGCACCTCGATTTGATTGTAGGATTACCGCTTGATGAATGGAACGATATTAAGTACAGCATAGAAGAAGTATTTAAATTGCATCCTCCTGAACTGCAATTAGGATTTTTGAAGTTTTTGAGAGGCACTCCGATGCGACATAAGCATGAGCAACACGGATATAAATTCGATCCCGAGCCGCCCTATCAAATTATTGAAAGTAATTATTTGAGTAAAGACGAGCTGTATAAAATAACGTTGTTAGAAGAAGCACTCGAAATTTACTGGAATAAAAACAGAGCCGTGAATACGTTGAAATACGTTTCGGTGAAGTATAGTATTTTTGATTTCCTTCTCGGGTTGGGAACGCATTTTCATCAGCATAAAGATTTTCATAAACATACCTTTTATGATATTTATGACATGATCATGGAGTTTGCGAATGCCAAGTATGCAGAAGATAAAGTATTACAACAGTTAATCGCTGTCGATTATTACCTTCCTCAAAAAGTAAAGCCACAAGTGCGTTATTTGCAAGAAGTAGAGCAGGCTAGGAGAATAGAAATTATTGATGCGAAGAAGTTGAATCACCATAAATACCGACATGTGATTATGGAGCTTGATTTCGATTTCAAGACTTTTCAAAACTCAGGTGAAATTTCTTCTGCAACCGAACCATTTATTATTCAATACGCCGGCGGGAAAGTTGCTTCGGAAGTTTTGTGAAAGCAAGTGTTATGAAATCTTTAAGCGATAAAGTTTTATAATTGAACACGGATGAAAGGATTTAAGGGATTTTGGATTTAGAATTTTGGATTTTGAATTTGGTAGCCCATTGATTATTTCATTCAAAACGAGATCCACGATGGACCGCAGATTTTTATGGTCTTTATGATTTACGCAGATTTATTCCCTTAGGGACAAGCTGTCTTCGACGATTTTGAGAAACCCTGCAGTGTGTCGTCCGGAATTTGTTTTTTGAGTATGACTATTTCGACTCTACTGCAGGGGAACACGGATGAAAGGATTTTAAAGGATTTAAAAGGATCTTTTTGTAGTAGCAATAAATTTTAGTTAGCCCGAAAATCTATAGACTATAGACTATTGCCGATCATCGATCATCTATCATCTATTATCGATTATCGATCATCAATTCCACGATTTTTATTCAATCCTTTATTATAATCCTAGTTCAGTTTACTAAAGCACCCTGAACCTCTTTGTTAAAATCCCGTGCATATCTTTTTACCCCTTTGTTAAATGCAAGCCTCTAATTCGTAGCTTTACAATACCCAATAACCTTATTTTAATTATTACAACACTATGGATCCTCAAATGATGCAAGCATTTCCGAACTTAGATTTACAGGAAATGATGTTTATTAATGAAGCTTTGAAAGACGCTACCGAAACGCAGCGAAAGAACTTTATTCTGGCATATCAAACACGTAGGAAAGATCCGCAAACGATTATGATTTGCACTGTCATCGGATTAATATTGGTAGCGGGCATACAGCGTTTTATGCTTGGCCAAATCGGGATGGGGCTCCTTTATTTCTTTACGGGTGGACTTTGTCTCGTTGGTACGATTGTTGATATTATCAATTACAAAAGTCTAACCTTCGACTATAACCAGAAGATGATTGTAGAAAGCAGAATCATCGCTTATAGCTTCTGATTATAGTCGTTTCGCAATATTTTTAATTTATTTCGTTTACTAAGAATGATCAAGAATTTCACCTTCTTCATGGCTTTGTTGTTGCTCTTTGGTGCTTGTAAAAAGACCGAGGAGGTAACAATATCTGGCAATACTCCGCCTCCCGATTATACCATTGAGAATGCTGTTTACGAGAGTTACATAAATCGCACCTACATCTTGGTATTGGGAACCGAGCCCGACTCTTCTGAAATGGAAGCAGCTAAGGCAATCCTGAAACCCGCAGGAATGGGTGGCAACAGCAGAACTCAGTTTCTGAATACTGTTTTTGCGCATTCTATTTATCGAAATAATGTCTACACACAATTCAATGTCGATTATCTAGATAACCTCGATACGGCGGAAGTCAGTAATATGATTTTTGTGTTCAATTATGTTTTGTCGGATACTACTTTTCAATACGCTTGGGATGAAGCCGGTCGACAGTTGCTCAAAGCTCAGCAATTGCAAAGTGCTCCGGCTAAATATGTCGCGGGACAAATTTCTGCTAGCGATTTGCAACGAATTATGATCGACAATTATTTCTTCGATCAAATCAATAAAGGCACCTTGAATTTCGTAAATAAATCGTTTAACTTAATGCTCGATCGTAATCCTACTTTGAGCGAACAGCAAGCTGCTGTGACGATGTGCGACGGAACAAGTGCTTCACTCTTGCTGCATTCTGGTTATACGAAAGATGATTACTTGTCAATAATTTTCGGTTCCACCGACTATTACGAGGCAAGTGTTAAGAAATTCTATCGTCGCTATTTATTACGCGAACCCGATACTGATGAGTTAATCAGCGGTACTCAGTTATATCAATCGGGTAATAATTATGAAGCGGTTCAAATAAAAGTTCTTTCTTCTAACGAATTTATCGGAATCAACTAATGAAGCACTATCTATATTTATTTCTGCTAGTCGTTGCCGTTAGTTCTTGTAAAAAGGAAAGCGACTATATCTATGAAACTACTCCTGTTACTGTTCAGCAGTCGGGAGCGGTGAAGAATAATGTAAAATCAACTACCGAATTTATTTCAATCGCCTATGCCGATTTATTCGGGTCGAATATTTCTCAAGCTCAGCTAACGAAGTTAGGTAATGTGTATGTTTCTTTTGGCGATAAGAAAGTGGTGGAGGATCGTATCATTCTCAATTTCTTGAATGTTCCAGGATTGCAAATACCTTCAACGCCTTCTGTAAATGGCGATACTACAGCTTTTGTATCGAAGACGTATAAAAAGTTTTATAATCGTGAACCGAATGCCTTTGAAGCCTATTATTGGAAGGAGCAAATTAGGTTAAACGCCAATGTTTCTCCTTTGGTGATGTACTATGTATTGATGACATCAGATGAATATCGATTTTATTAAAAGTTACCATGAACATGAATCGTAGAAAGTTTCTTAAGACAGCAGGATTAGCAGCAGCAGGTGCTATTGCTGCTCCGTATATTTTGCCGTCGGGACGATTATTTGCAGCTACCGGAGCACGTAAAGTAAATCACGTTGTGTTTTGTTTATATGCCGGTGGTGTGAGGAATTTAGAGTCGGTGCAAATGATGGATGGCAATTTGATGCCTAACTTATTAAATGGTACTGCACCAATCTCTCCTGATATCGCTGGGGCGATGGATATTCTTCCCGCTTCTCCGCTATCTCAGCCATTGCAGAACTATGGGACTTTGTTTAAGCAAGTGAAGTATCGACGCGGACCAACAGGGCATTACAACGGACATACTGTTGCTGTTACTGGGCAATATGTCGATATTGATTTGAACATAAGAGCGCATCCTGAAAATCCTACCGTTTTTGAATTATATCGCAAACATAATTCGCCTCAAAAGGCAGCATTGAATTCGTGGTGGGTGGCTCAAAACTTAGGACCATATCCTGCATTGAATTTTAGTTCGCATGAAGAGTATGGCGCCGCTTACGGTGCTAACTTCATCGCTCCAACATGGTTGATCAGTCAAGATGGATATGATGTATTGGGAAATCCTAAAGTTTTCGGAAGTAATGAGAAAGCTGCGATTTCTAATCTTCAACAATTCGTCAATCAGAATTTCAATAAGAGTTATACCGATGGCTCTGCAGGTGTGGTGAATGATAATCCCGATGCTGCATTATTGCAATCGTTTATATCTGATTTATACACGAAAGCGCAAGGTGGACAATTCCTCAATCCTTGGGGTGCTGGTCCTGCCATGAACAACGATATGTACAATATCTGTTTTGCAGAAGAAATCATTAAGCAATTTAAACCTGAATTGTTGGTGGTAAATATGCAAGATGTGGATGTGGGTCACTTCAATTATACTTCTTACGCTAATAATTTACGTAAGGCTGATTTCGCTGCAGCACATCTGTGGAATACCATTCAAAATACTCCTGGTATGGCGAATGATACGGTGATGATTATTATTCCTGAACACGGACGCAATCAATTTGGAAATACTTCTGTTGATGCTTACGGACGTTATGCACTCGATCATACAGCTCCTGTCGATTTAATTTCAGGCGATCAAATGGCGCGTGATATTTTCTGTATGGTTGTTGGTCCGGTAGGAGTAGTAAAACAAGGACAAGTAATTAATACCGCAATGGGCGAGAGCAGTGATGTGGTTCCAGTAATTGCAAATTTATTAGGATTCGATTCAAGCATTCCGGGATATATCGGCGTGAAAGATTATAACTCATGTGATTTAAAAGCGGCCTTCTACTAAAATGAATACAGCAGTTTTAAATAAATGGATGCTTGTTGCAGTGATGATACTTTTAGTATCGTCGTGCAAGAAAGATGACGCACCCGAAAATCCCTACGATAGCATCGACTACTCTAATAATTCAGGAAATGATACTGTTCTCGATCCGGCTTCCATTGCGGGCTTGCACAAAAATATTTTTGTAAAGCGCTGCGCTAATCCTGGTTGTCATGATGGAACATTTGAACCTGATTTCAGAACAGTGCAATCGTCATGGTCGACCTTAGTATATCAACCTGTGAATATTTTTACTGTCGACTCAATTAACTTTTTTAATTATCGCGTTATTCCGGGTGATGCAGAACATTCATTCTTGCATGATCGCATTACTTCTGCTACATCAGATTATATGCCAAGTAATAGTGTACGATTAACAGCCACCGAAATTAATTATATCAAAACGTGGATCAACAACGGAGCAAAAGATATGTATGGGAATACGCCGGTAAAACCAGATCTTCCTCCAATTGTAAATGGTTATGCTGCATTTGATGCAAATCTTTCTAGAATAGATACCATTCGTGTGGGAGGAATATTTACCAACCCGTTTATCGTTCCAGCCAATTCAACGTTTTATCTTCCGTTTCTTGCTACCGATACTGCGGATGGAGCTTCGGCAACTAATCCCGCTGCATTTACTGTACATAGAATTAAATTTTCTACGAATAAAAATGATTTCAGTAGCGCCTCAACTATTAATGCAGTGTGGAATGTTCCTATCCCTTATGATATTTGGCAAGCTACAGTAAATACCGCTCAATGGTCGGTGGGAACGATAGTGTATTTCAGAGTGTATATTAACGACGGACATCAAACTTCCGACATGGAGTTTCCGCGAAATTCGATGCCAGATTATTACAAAACGTATTGCTCTTTTAAAATTCAATAGTATGCATAGATTATATTTATTGGTTTTGATATCGTTCCTGTTATCTTCTTGTAAAAAAGACGATAGCAGCGAAATGAGTGCAGTTCCCGAAATTGAAATGGTGTCGGTTGCTCCTTTGCAACCTAAAGAGTACAGCGACTCTATCGTTTTTACGATTCATTATAAAGACGGTGACGGTGATCTTGGTGAGAATGATCCCGATGTGAAAAATTTATTTCTTACCGATAATCGTATCGGCATCACGCATCAATACCGAATTCAACAACTAGCACCTTCTGGATCAACAATTGCTATTGAGGGGAATTTAAATGTGGTGTTGAATAACTTGGTCATCACCGATTCTTCTTCTTCTCAAAATGCGAACTTTTCTATCTATGTAAAAGATCGAGCGGGGAATAAAAGTAATACCGTTACTACTTCAACAGTAACAATTCATTCTTAGTTAGAATTCGAAGATAAATCCAAGTGTAGGTACTACCGTGCCAGAGCTATTCTCTAATTCTTTTACAAGATATTTGCTTGAATCATTCGGATCTGTAACCGCATTTCCGCTTTGATCTCTTACTACTGTAATATTCGGATTAAATACCGTTTTTTGATTGTAGAGATTTTGAATGTCGACGTATAAATCAAGTGATGATTTCTTGAAGTAATATTTTTTGTCGACACGAATATCAAGTTGATGAAATACATTTGTCCTGCCGCTATTCAGCTGACTATAATCGCGCACTGCTTGTCCCGTAATATCCCAATTCGATT
>JAHEYP010000059.1 GCA_023251535.1 Bacteroidota bacterium | reverse complement strand
TACATTTGTTACGGAAATTCAGAACAATAGATCACGTGGTAACAGCGAAAAAGGAAGAAGCGAAAAAGGGTGGGACGGCCAAGCAGGCGACATTGAAAAGTGTGTTTATCGAGGATTTTTACTCGGCAGCTTTGCGTCACGATGTGAAGCTCGAAATTATTTTGCCTCCTTGGTACGATGAGACTCCTCAGTTCGATTTTCCTGTTTTGTTTCTGAATGATGGGCAGTCGCTGGCAAAGCTAAAAATGAAAGATGCGTTGATGCAAGCTTATCTCACGCATGCTATTCCTCCTTTGATGGTGGTGGGCATTCACGCTCACAATCGTATGCAAGAATACGGCGTTTCAGGGATGCCCGATTTTAAAAAGAGAGGCGCTAAAGCCGATAAGTATAGTCGTTTTGTTGTGCATGAATTGTTGCCCTTAATTCGCAAGAATTTCAGAGTGAAAACGGATGCTGCATCGAATGCTTTCGCGGGATTTTCGTTAGGCGGATTAAGTGCCTTTGATATCGCATGGAACTATCCGCATATCTTCGGAAAAGCTGGAGCTTTCTCGGGATCTTTTTGGTGGAGGAATAAAGGCTATGATCAAGGCTACGATAATTCTTACGATCGTATTATGCATAAAATAGTACGTGGTACGGATTCGAAAAGCCATCAGAAATTTTGGTTTCAATGTGGTACAGAAGATGAAACTGCCGACCGAAATAAAAATGGAATCATTGATGCCATTGAAGATACACTCGACCTCATTCACGAGTTAGAAGTCCTCGGATTCGAGCGCGAAAAAGATGTAACTTATTTCGAGGTAGAAGGCGGTAAACACGACGAAGAAACCTGGAGCAATGCAATGCCCGAGTTTCTAAAATGGACGTTTGGGGTTTAAGTTTTTCAATTGCAATTAAGCAATTGAACTTTTCCTTTTAAACTCGCTGGTAAAATGAAACTCCACCTCCGGATAATTCTTAATCATCTGATCTAGCATCCACTGCGAATCCGCTAAATAAACCAACAATCCATCTTTATCAATCGCTACTTGATGTTGACGGAAACGCACAAACTCATCTAACTTTTCTTTGTTGGTAGAAGTAATCCAACATGCTTTGTGAACGTTCAACGCATTGAATTTACACGATGATCCGTATTCATGTTGTAGTCGGTATTGAATAACTTCAAACTGAAGTTCTCCTACTGTTCCTACAATCTTTCTCGATCCTCCTTGCATAATAAATAACTGCGCAACTCCTTCGTCAGTAAGCTGCGTAATTCCTTTTTCAAGCTGCTTTGTTTTCATCGGATCGGTATTCACGAGTTCCTTGAAAATCTCGGGTGAGAAACTTGGAATTCCTTGGAACATTAAGTTTTCTCCTTCTGTTAATGTATCTCCGATTTTAAAGTTTCCTGAGTCGTACAATCCGATAACATCTCCGGGATATGCTTCGTCGATAATGCTCTTACTTTGTCCCATGAACGTTGCAGGGTTGTTAAAGCGAATATCTTTATCGAGACGAACATGATGATAAAATTTACTTCTTTCAAACTTACCACTGCATACACGTAAGAACGCAATACGGTCACGGTGACGAGGGTCGAGGTTGGCGTGGATCTTGAAAATAAATCCTGTGAAGTTTTTCTCGGTTGGCTCAATCTCGCGTTTATCTGTTGGACGTTTCCCAGGATTAGGAGCAATCTCAATAAACGTATCAAGCATTTCTTTAATTCCGAAGTTGTTGATTGCTGATCCGAAGAATACAGGAGCAACTTCAGCCGATAGGTAAGTGCTTCTATCGAAGGTATCGTAAACGCCTTCAATTAAATCGACATCTTCACGTAATTGTGTTGCATATTGCCCTGCTAATTTATCAATTTTAGGATCACTCAAATCGGTAATGGCAACGCCTTCGGGCTTTTTCTCCGTTCCCGGAGCAAAGGCATAAAGACTTTTATCGTAAAGGTTGTAAACGCCTTTGAATGTCGATCCCACACTAATAGGCCAGCTCAAAGGACGAACTTTGATTTTCAATTTTTCTTCGAGTTCATCCAATAGATCGAAAGGGTATTTCCCTTCGCGGTCCATTTTGTTGACGAAGATGATCACAGGAGTGTCGCGCATACGACAAACTTCCATGAGCTTGTACGTTTGCTCCTCAACGCCTTTCTGGCAATCTATTACTAGAATTACCGAATCGACAGCCGTAAGGGTACGGTAAGTGTCTTCAGCGAAATCCTTGTGACCGGGAGTGTCGAGGAGGGTGATGAGGGTATCGTTGTATTCGAAGTTCATTACCGAAGTCGCCACAGAGATCCCTCTCTGACGCTCGATCTCCATAAAGTCGGAGGTAGCGCTCTTTTTGATCTTGTTCGACTTCACGGCACCCGCTGTCTGGATAGCACCACCAAACAAGAGGAATTTCTCTGTCAGCGTAGTTTTACCGGCATCGGGGTGACTGATAATGGCAAAAGTTCTTCGTTTCTGTATTTCTTGATTAACACTCATCGACCATAAATTAAGGCTGCAAAGGTACGATTTAAGGGCGAGAAAAATAGTGGACGGCAATCACTATATTTGTGGACTAAAATACGCTCAAAGTGAAGAATATATCCCTGATCCTGAACATTGTACTGCTTGCAGCGGTAGCATTTCTATACGTAAAAGTTTATTCCGGCGATAGCGACGAGGTGAAAGTAACCGGTCCTGCGGCAGCCTCTAAAATTGTTTTTGTGAATTCTGATTCATTAATGGATAATTACACCTTATTCAAGCAGATTCAAGACAATATGGAGAAGAAGCGTGACAGTCTCGATAAGATTTTTACCACACGTGGCGAAAGTCTTCAACGTGAGATCCAAGCTTACCAAGAGAATGGTGGTAGTATGTCGCCACAAGAGCGAGCTCAAAAAGAAGAGATGTTAACGCGCAAGCAGCAATCCTACGTTGCCGACCGCGACGCCGTAATGGAAAAACTAGGCAACGAAGAAAAAACCATGACCGACAGTCTTCACAACGACCTTGTAGCCTACCTCAAAAAATTCAACAAAGACAAGCACTACGACTTCATCATGGGCTACACCCGCGGCGCCGGCATTTTGTTGGCGAATGATTCGTTGGATATAACGAAAGTTGTAATTAAAGGGATCAATTCAAATTAGGAAATAGGTTTAATAGTTCCTAGTTCTTGGTTCTTAGTTCGGCAAAGCCGATAACAATTGGACAATTAAGAATTTACTGTTAAAGACAAGGGCGAAAATATTTTTTATTTTTCGCCCTTGTTATATTTTATTCCTTTCAATGAGCTTGATTGGATATGCCTTCTTAAGTTAGTAATCATAGATCCTATACTGTTTACTTTTTGGTTAAGATTCAATCGAATTTCTGAGCTTATATATCCGAAATCTTCGGCCCTAAATAATTGTGATTGTACCTCACAACACGAGCCATTAGCGTAACTTAAGAATAATACAAATTCATTGTTGCCGCCACGACCAAACCCTTCAGCAATATTATCCATAATAGAGCCTGACGATCTTAAAATTTGATCTTTAAACCCGAAATTCAATTTGAATTGTGGAGAGTTGTGAATGATATCAAATAATTCTTGATTTACTTCCCTAGCAATTTGCCAGCAGTGAAGTTCCGAAAATGATTTTATTGTTGCCATTCGACAAAAATAAAATGTCGATTTTTAGATGACGAAAAATAAACGTTTATTGTCGTTTATCTTTACTAAATATGGTGTTGAATGCAATTCAAACTCCCCAATCACTAACCTCATCAGGGCTTGCCAGCATTGCCGAACACAAAATTAGTGCAGATATAATACATTTTTTGGCAGGACTCGACTAGATGAAAGCGTTAGCCCTAATCGGCATCGCCGAACTAAGAACTAAGAACTAAGAACCAATTATTCGTTAGAATAACCCATTCAATTCCGCATTTATTTTATTAATCACCATCCCCAAATGCTCTGGGTTTTCGGCGAAGTTGATGTCGTCGATGTCGATGACTAAAAGTTTGCCGGATTCGTATTGGGAGATCCACGCTTCGTAACGTTCGTTGAGGCGCTTGAGGTAATCGAGACGGATGGAGTTTTCGTAAGGACGTCCGCGTTTCTGAATTTGATTTACTAATGCCGGTACACTTCCTCTTAAGTAAATCATTAAGTCAGGAGGTGCGATGAAAGTCGACATCAAATTAAATAATTCCATGTAGTTGTTGAAGTCGCGCGTGGTCATTAATCCCATCGCATGTAGGTTGGGAGCAAAAATGAATGCATCTTCATAAATCGTGCGATCTTGAATTACCGTTTTGTTGCTCTTGCGAATCTGTACTACTTGGTTGAAGCGGCTATTCAAAAAGTAAATCTGCAAATTAAACGACCAGCGTTGCATGTCTTCGTAGAAGTCGTTGAGATAAGGATTGTCGTCCACATCTTCAAAATGAGCTTCCCATTTCATGTTTTTCGCTAATAAGCTCGTAAGCGTCGTTTTTCCTGAACCGATGTTTCCGGCTACAGCAATATGCATATTTGTCTTAGGTTGAGTTGCCACTGTTTTCTGATTTTATTGGAAATCTAATTTGAAGAAAATTCCTTTAAGGGTCTCAAAAATAGCCTCGAATTGATACCTGACCAAAAAGTGTTGAAAAGTTATGGTTTTTTTTCGCTTCGGGTTAGTTCTCCCTTGTTGTTGAGTTGCCAGCTTTTTTCTCCCGCTGTCATCGTTTTTAGAATATCGCTGCCGATGCTTCCACTTAGCTTTTGCTCCGACATTACAAGTTTGAGGTCTCTTTTGCTAATACTCGCCGAGTCGCCCGTAACTAGTATATTGTCGTTGAGTTGATAAAGTGGTGCGGCCGCAATTCCACGTAGTGTTCCGCTGTAGGTGCCAAACTGATCGAAAATATAGCTGTCGTGTTCGTCTGCCAAGCAAAGGAAATTAGTAGATACTTCCATCCGCAGTGGCTTGATGCTTTTGTTGAGTAATTGCCTAATATCGACGTTTATTTTGCTTTGGTTCAGGTTGATATCGATTTTAATGAGCTGCACCGATTCCATATCAAAGACCCATAATCCTCCGTCATTCGCTCCTGCAATAAGGGTAGGAGTGGCAATATTCATCATTCTTAGGTTGATGTCGTTTTGCTTCGATAGTCGATTGTCGAGGATGCTGATGTACCCGAAGTCTTTGTAAAAGACTAATATTCTTAATGGGTCGGTGGCGTCGATTAGGTCGGGAGTGCCTAAATCGCGGCGACTATTGCTGTTCTGCTGAATTCCGTTGGCGTCGAGTTTAACGATTTCATTGCCGTTTTTTACCGCGTAGCAGTTGCCAAGCCGATCTAATGTGAAGGTGCTGATGCCTCGCAGCGTATCGCTTTGAGCGGAAACGGCTGTCGATAAAAACAAACTTATTAACAGGGTAAAAAGGGGCTTCAGACAGTTACGGAGCATTGTTGGAGTATTTCTTCCACAAATTTACGATGATTTGCAAGACGTGGGACTTTGTGTTGCCCGCCTAGCTTTTCTTTCGATTTTAACCAATTGTAAAACGTATCCGCAGGCATATTTCGTATAATGGGTTTGCCTAATACTTTATCGTGATAGCGCTTGGCTTCGTAGTCGCTGTTGTAGCGTTTTAGTCCGTTGTCGAGGGCTTCGCAGAATGCTTCGAAGTTTTCGGGTTGCTGCTCAAATTCTATGAGCCATTCATGCGCTCCTGAGCCTTCGTCGCTGAAGTAAACGGGACAAGCGGTATAATCTCTTATGCATGTTCCTGTTTCGCGACAAGCATCGGCTAATGCTTTTTCTGCATTGTCGATTATCAATTCTTCGCCGAAGGCATTGATGAAATGCGCCGTTCTACCGGTGATGCGTATCCGAAAAGGACTAATCGAGGTGAATGTTATAGTATCACCAATTTTATATCGCCATAATCCCGCGTTAGTGGTGATAACAATCGCATAGTTTTCGTTGAGTTGTACTTGATCTAACGAGAGTGTCTTCGGATGTTCGCTTTCCCATTCACTCATCGGAATAAATTCGTAGTAGATGCCGTAGTCGAGCATCAGTAGCATTTCATCCGAGTTTCGTTGATCTTGAATTCCGAAAAACCCTTCTGAAGCATTGTAGGTCTCGAGGTAGTACATGTCGTTCTTCGGAATCAATTTCTTGAATTGCTCTTTATAAGGACCGAAGTTTACCGCTCCGTGAACAAATAGTTCGAGGTTTGGCCATACTTCTGTAAGGTCTTTTTTGCCGCTTAATTCTAGTACTTTTTTTAGTAGTACTAATGTCCACGATGGCACTCCGTTGATGTTCGTCACATTCTCGTTCATCGTTGCTCTCGCCATCATTTCTATCTTTTCTTCCCATTCATCCATCAACGCTATTGAGCGATCAGGGGTTCTGAAAAGTTGAATCCAGAAGGGAAGGTTTTGAATGAGGATAGCACTTAAATCACCATAAAAGCTGTCGTTGTGCGATGCGTTTATTTGGTGACTTCCGCCGAGTGATAATAGTTTGCCGTCGAATAATTGTGTCTCGGGATTATTATGAAAATAAATACACAATAAATCTTTTCCGCCTTTATAATGACATTCTTCGAGTGATTCGGTGCTCACAGGAATGAACTTCGATTTATCGGAAGTGGTGCCCGACGATTTTGCAAACCATCTTATTTCCGATGGCCACAAGAGTTGTTGTTCACCGGCTTTTAGGCGATAAATATAGGGCTTCAGTGTTTCGTAATCTTGAAGCGGAATACGTTCTTTGAATTGTTCGCTATTGGCGATACTCGAAAAATCGAATCGTCGTCCGAATTCGGTGTACCGTGCCGTCATCACCAGTTTCTTCAACAGTTCTTCTTGTACCTCATGAGGGTATTTCATGAACAATTCAATCTGGTGATTGCGTTGCATCATGATCCACGATAATACAGAACTGATGATAGGCATAGGCGGTTAGGTTAGTCCCTTTTCAGGGGGATATCATCAATAGGTTTCGGAAAGATAAGTATTTTGATTTGTATTTCCCAAATCGCGCCTTCCCGATTAACTGTTTTTTATTCCGTTTTTCTGTTGAAACCACTTCGTCACGGCTTCTAAATCTTTTGCGTTGAAGGTCATTTCGGCTGTGAGTCCGCCTTTGCGCGCAGCACATACTCCGTAGTACATGTCGAGGTATCCGTCGGTAGCATGCGCATCGGGATTAATCGAAATCATTACATTTTTCGAAAGCGCATATTGTATCCATCGCCAGTCGATATCAAGTCGGTAGGGGTGAGCGTTGAGTTCGATTACTACATTGTTGGCGGCGCAAGCATCTATCACTGCTTTGTGATCGATGGGATATCCTTTTCGTGCAAGTAATAATCTTCCTGTGGGATGTCCTAGGATAGTGGTATAAGGATTTTCAATCGCTTTGATGAGTCGCTGCGTAGCTTTTTCTTCGTCCATTTGTAGGCCAGAGTGCACCGATGCTACGATGAAATCGAACGACTTTAGAATCTCTTCGGGATAATCGAGACTTCCATCGCTGAGAATATCACTTTCTATTCCTTTGAAAATTTTAAACGGAGCCATTGCTTTATTCAGCTCATCAATTTCTGCATGTTGTTGTTGTACTCGTTCGATAGAAAGTCCGTTGGCATAGCCCGCACTTTTCGAGTGATCACACATGCCCAAATATTGCATGTTTAATTTTTTGCATGCTTCCGCCATCTCCTTCAACGAGTGAATTCCGTCGCTGTAAGTACTGTGATTATGCAAGATGCCTTTTAGGTTCTCGTAAGTTACCAAAACGGGAACTGAATTATTTTTCATTAATTCAATTTCGAAAATTCCCTCTCTCATTTCGGGTTCAACGTAAGCTAATCCTAGGCGTTGATAGATTTCATTTTCGCTTTTAGCATCTTTTAAATCCTGCTCGTTTATTTGTTTGAATGATAAACAATCATCGATATGTTTTTTGTTGCCTGTAGATTTCCATCGTTCAAAAACAAAATCGGCGGTAGCAACAACATCAATTATTATTTTTATTCCTGAAGTCGATTGTAGCTGAATATTTTTTTCGGATGCTTGAATAGTATTGCTATCGATTTCTTTCGACGACACTAAAAGTTTTAGAAAATCTTCGCGGAAATCGTCGGTAATGATGAAATCAATTTGCTCGATTACTTCACATTTGCGACGCATATCGCCGGTGAAATCCCACGATACTCCCAGCGTGTTTTTCGCTTTCGCAAGTATATTCCACGATAGCGCTTCTGCGGTAGCATAATGATGATAACCTTTGCTGGCCATCATAAAAAGGATTGCCTGACGGATTGTTTCCTGCGTTTTTTGTCCGAAGCCTTTCACCTCAATTAACCTATTTTCATTGCAGGCATATAATAATTCACCTGGAGTTTCGATGCCCATTTCCTTCCAAATAACGGCTACTTTCTTGGGACCGATTCCTTTGATATGCATCAACTCGATAACGCCTGGAGGTGTTTGGTCGATGAGTTTTTTTAGGTCGGGGAAGGTGCCTGTAGATAGTAATTCGAAAATTTTTACGCTAAGGCTTTTGCCGATGCCATCCACTTTTTCAAGATCGGCCACCGACTTTCCCTCCAACTTTTCGGTAAGGCGGTCGAGTTTAAAAGAGGCATTTTGGTACGACTTAATCTTAAAGCTGTTTTCCTCATGAAGTTCCATGAGTTTGGCAGTTTCCTTCAGTATATCGGCAATTTCATAATTCTCCATGCGGTAAAAATATCATTCCGCGGCCATCTACACGACAAAAATCATCATAAAAAAGAAAGAATTTTACAATTGGGGAACGCTGAATACGGTAATTTTGCAGCCTATGAAAAAAGTCCTTCTTTCAGTAATTGTGATATTGATGAGTGCCGGTTCGATGAAGGCACAAGAAACAGCAACCTGTAATTGTCCTTATAGTGCTAAGTCGAAGCACGGAATTCTTTCGATATCATGGGGATATAATCTCGATTGGTACAGCAAAAGCGATATACACTTTAAGGACAAGCGCAACGGATTGTATGATTTTGTAATAGAAGATGCAAAGGCGAAAGACCGTCCGGGTTTAGATCAAATATTATACTCCGACTTAGCCATTCCGCAATATGCTTTTCGAATTGGGTATTTAACGGGGAAGAACCGCGACTGGGGATTTGAATTCAATTATGACCATGCAAAATATGTAGTAGTTGACGGACAAACGGTCCATATTAAAGGGAATTACTTCGGAGAATACCTCGATAACGATACTGTTGTAGGAAAGCCATTTTTAGCATTCGAGCATACCAACGGCGCTAATTTCGCCATGTTTATGGCTATGAAGCGACAAACCTTGATACACGATAAAAAAGGAAATCATTGGTTGAGTGGAATTGGAAGAATAGGAGGAGGGTTTGTATTTCCGAGGACCGATGCTACTATTAATGGCAACCGACGCGACGATCAATTCCATGTAGCGGGATACATTGCCGGAGTTGATGTAGGATTAAGATACGACTTCTATAAATACTTCTTCATTGAAAACGAAGCAAAAGGATCATTTGTAAATTACACAAGTGCATTATTGCCTTATGCCGGACGCGCCAATCATCATTTTTGGGCATTCGAATATATTTTGACAATTGGAGCGAATATTAATTTGTAGGATAGATTTTTAAGCTTTACTGTTTCACAAATTTGCCAGTTAACACTTCTTTATCTGAAATCAAACGTATAATATAAACACCATCAGATTGGTAGGCGAAACTTGAACTATATGTGAAATAACCGCCATTAATTGTCTGAGATATTTCTTCAATTAATTGTCCTGATGAGTTATAAAATTGAAGACTTGCATTATGTCCCGATAATTTATCGGCGTTGATAAATACAGTTTTTAATTCAGCATTGTAATACAATTTTAACTCTCTCTTTGTTGTAACAAGTTCAGGTAGGTCGACTGTTAAAGTATCGCAAGGGCTACCTGCCCATGCACCTAGTTCA
>JAHEYP010000004.1:28988-177038 GCA_023251535.1 Bacteroidota bacterium | reverse complement strand
CTAACATCAATATAATTTACCACTGCACCGCTATATACGCTATAATAGTTTAATGGAAGATCACCTGAATAATTATTGCCGGCAAAAAAGCATTCCCACATTATTCCTGACCGTGGTCCTGCTGCATCGGAAAAGGCGGTAACTCTATAAGTGTTGTTACCATCATCTAATATATCGTTATTTACGATTGATGGGTAAGTTGTAAGCGAGTAAACATTGTCGGCAATTACTGCATTTGTGAACTGAGCCGAAGTCGGTGTTGTAACAAATATTCCAATCGTAAATGCCATAGAACTTAGAAGATTTAAAGGTGTTCGTCGTCGCTTTGACTTTCTTTTAAGAGATGCTAGGTTGAGGTAAACCCCCCCCCCCCATTTTACTGTTAGCGACTGTCATTTCGGAGCTGTTTAGCTCTGGAGAAAACGTGTTTTGTGTTTTCATAAGGTTAAAATTTAAGGGTTAAAATAAAAGAACAAATGAATCAAACTAAACTTTTCCCCAAATCAAATATAAGTACATTTTATCAAAATGCAAGAAATTATTAATAATTCTGTCAAATTAATAAATGGGTATGTTACAATCTAATTATTTAATCACCTAGAAACCACCAGTTTTTTTGTAATTCTATAATTCTCGTTTTGAACAGTTACGAAATAAAACCCCGGAGGAAAGTTTTCCAATGGAATTTGAATACTTGTAGCCGAAGGCGACCTGATTTCATCGATTAACTCTCCAATTGTATTATAAACTAATACACTGTTGATGCGCTCTTTGCTCGACTGTACGGTGCAGAAATTGTTTGCAGGATTAGGGAAAAGTTTTATCCCCTGCTCAAACTCAAAACTAGAATTCACAGAAGTAACAGTGGTAGTATCATGGTATTTGAAATGGACAATCCATATGTCTTGATAAAAATGACCTGAATCGGTTTTCATGCTTGTTACGCCTCCGGCATCAGAATATCCATAAATATATAATGATGAATCAGGAATTAGGACAAAACCGGCACAAACATCGTTTTTTGAACCTCCAAAACGTTTATCCCAAATTTTATTGCCGTTTTCGTCAATTTTTATTATCCAATAATCCCACCCACCATATGTATTTTCAGATATTTCATATCCTAAATCATTGTAAGTTGTACAAGAAATTAAATACCCGTTATTTACTTTAGAGATACATGAAGATAATCTTTCTTGAGATCCTATTCCATTTACAGGAGAACCACTCCCTCCATAAAAGTAATCCCATTTTTTGTTTCCTATTGAATCTAGTTTGGCTACCCATAAATTAGATTTGTTTGTGACATTGTTAGTGTCGGTCATATCAAAGCCTGAAACGCCAGTGGTAGATATGACAAATCCCATGTCATTACTTTTTGAAACGGTAAAATGGCTTTCCATAGTGCCACAATATCTTTTATCCCATATTTTATTGCCGGATGAATCGAACTTTGCTAACCAATAATTTGGACCAGCAACTAATGGTGGTTGAGAAATGTCACCACTTTGAGGACTAGTCGTTCCTCCGGATAAATAAAAATTAAATGAACTATCTTCTAGAAATATTGAAGTGTTTTCAATGAATTCTGGTGAGGAACCACTTAGCTCATATCCTGTTCCTCCATATGACTTATCCCAAATCATTTGACCTATTGAGTCTGTTTTGATAACCCAAAAGTCACTTTGTGTACTATGGTTTGCAGATGTTTTGTCGCCACCTATGGATGATTTTGAATATCCACATATTAATCGGTTTCGGTCAGGAAGATAAACTAAAGATGGCCTTTCTTCTAGATTTAATCCACCATATCGATTTTCACTTAAAATATTGCCAGCAGTATCTAATTCAACAACCCAAAAATCTGAGATATTTCCAAAACTATTTGATGTTTTATCGCACGATGAATCTGAAATGGAAGTACATGCAATAAAAATGTGTCCGCTTATAGAATCGAAAATCAACTTAGGTTCGGTTTCGGTATACGCACCTCCAATGCTCCTATTCCAAATAATATTTAAAGCAGTATCCATCTTCACTAACCAAATATCTGATCTTACTGGTTGAGTTATGTCATCACAAATAGGATCTGTTTTGTCTCCGTCTAAATCACAATCCGTTTTGCAAGCCATAATTAGTTCGTGGTCATTTATTGAAATGAGTGATGGGGAAATTTCATGCCCAACTGTTCCAAATGCTCTGTTCTTAATGATTTCAAAAACTTGTGCGTTGGAATGTAAAGTTAAAAGAAATAGCGTTATAGTAATTACTATAAATATATTTTTCATAATTATAGGAATAAATAGGCAACTGCAATTTTGCAGTTGCCTGAAGTTGAAATTTTTAGTTGTTAATTTTGCCTGTAAAAGCAGTTTGGTTTTGGTCGTTAAATAAACGAGTAAAATAGATGCCGCTAGGCAAATTATCTAAATTCGATTTGATGAAATTTTCTATTTCACTTAAGTTTAAATAACGACTAGATACCTCTCGACCTTCAGTATTCCAAATTGTAGTTTTGTATTTACTAAAGGGATCGGCAGTTTGGATAAAGGTTTGCAAGTTGCTTGTAACAGTGTTTTTTACATTGGCTATTTTCAAACTACTTGAACTATTTATTGTTGCCCATTTTGTTAAAAAATCAGAATTCGTAAGACTATATGTAGATACATAGGTGTCATCTGTTGTAAATGAATGTCGCCCTGATAGAGCTAAATAAGGAATGCTAAAATAGTTGCCGAAATTGGCTCCTGCTCGTGGTGTTTCCCAGTATGTAGAAACAGTTGGTGTTCCTGTGTTGTCGCAAGGAACTACAATTGGATAATGTGATTGAAACGCTCCTGAAATTGCTCCGGTAGAATTGTCTAATACCCACCCCACATTTACGTTGTTATATTGGTCGTAAGACACAACAGGATGATGATTAGGAACCGAAGTTGTATTTCCTCCAGGTACGAATGTGCCAATATTATATCTGAAACCAAATCCAGCCGCATTGTTATAACCTCGAATCTCGTAATAGGTTCGTGCATTATTGGTGCATTCAAATACCACCTCGTATTCATTTGGTCCTCCCAATGAATTTGGACTAGATATCCTTGGTCGTGAAACAATAACGCCAGGATTGCTCAAAAAATTTAAATTAGTTGCAGGAGATGTATTTGTAACTGTAAAAAAGTCATCCAAAATATAAATCAATCCATTTCGAATACAACTTAAATAAACGTAAGTATTATTTGAATTGTCGTGTGACATTGTAACATCAGGCGATATTCCAGGTAAATTATACGGTTGCAAGGAAAATAAATTCACTTCCCCCGCTAATAAGCCTGTTATATGATACAAATCTCCATTCGCATCATCATACACCACAATGAACTCACCATTGGTATTAGCATCAATATGTATGGTAGTTCCAAAATTTCCATAAGCTATGCTCCACTGAGGAATTGAAGGATTTGAGATAAATGCTGTGCCATTCCAAATGAAATCTTCCAACAACCATTGGTTTCCATAAATAGAATTAACAGAAAAAACAGCTAAGGCATGAATAACATTACTATTTATATCCTTGACAATACTCACATCAATATAGTTTACTACGGCTCCGCTATAAATACTATAATAATTTAATGGAAGATCACCAGTATAATAATTTCCTGCAAAATTGCATTCCCACATAATTCCTGAACGAGGTCCTACAGCGTCTGAAAAGGATGTAACTCTATAAGTATCGCTGCCGTCATCTAAAATGTCATTATTAACGATGGTTGGTGTAGTAGATAGCGAGTAAAGATTATCGGCAATAACTGCATTTGTGAACTGAGCCGAAGTTGCTGTTGAAACAAATAATCCGATTGTTGTTGCCATACAAGATAGAATATTTAAGGCTGATCGTCGCCGTTTAGGTTTCTTTTTAAGAGGATTTAGGCTGAGGTAAATACCCCCCCCCCATTTTACTATTAGCGACTGTCATTTCGGAGCTGTTTAGCTCTGTAGAAAACGTGTTTTGTGTTTTCATAAGGTTAAAATTTAAGGGTTAAAATAAAAGAACAAATGATTCAAACTAAACTTTTCCCCAAATCAAATATAAGTACTAATATTTAATAAACAAATTATATTTTGTGCCGTAGTTGATTTAATTCTTTATGACTAGTTTTTTTGTGACGATATGGTGTTCGCTTTTTATTGTTGCAAAATACAAGCCCGGTGGATATGATGCTAGAGGTATTTGAATACTTGTAGTCGAAGGCGTTTTGATTTCATCAATTAACTCTCCAAGGGTATTATAAACCATTACATTATTGATGCGCTCTTTGTTCGATTGCACCGTACAGAAGTTGGTAGCAGGATTAGGGAAAAGTCTAATTCCCTGCTCAAACTCGAAATTTGAATTAACCGAAGTTACAGTGGTGGTATCATGGTATTTGAAATGAACTATCCAGATGTCTTGATAAAAATGACCTGAATCAGTTTTGATAGAGTTTATTCCACCTGCTTCTGAATGCCCATAAATAAAAATTGAAGTATCTGGCATTTGGACAAAGCCGGCGCAAAAGTCGTTTTTAGATCCTCCAAATCGTTTGTCCCATAATTTATTACCATTGTCATCAATCTTAAAAAGCCAATAATCCATACCTCCATACGTTGGTTCGGAAATGTCGAAACCTATGTCGTTATTAGTTGTACAAGTAACTATATATCCTCCGTCAATGGCTTTTTCGATTTTACTTAGAGCTCTTTCACTTGCTCCAATACCGTTTACCGGTATGCCACTTCCTCCATAAAAATGATCCCAAATTTTATTTCCTAGAGAGTCTGTTTTTAATAGCCATGCATTTTCTGCACTAATAGTTTTGTTTGTGTCAGTTAAATCAAAACCGGAAAGGCCTACCGTCCCTATAAGCAAGCCGTCATTTTCTGTTTTAAATGAATTAATAAATGGAGCCATATATCCAACATATCTTTTGTCCCATAGTTTGTTGCCTAGTGAATCAATTTTTGCAATCCATAAATTGCTTAGGGTTGGAAACGAAGGGTTGGGTGCTTGAGTAATATCACCGCCTACTGGACTATTTGTGCTTCCAACGATAAAGCAATTAGCTTCTGTTGAATCTTGTATTAGTGATGGATTGTAACTCAAACCATATATGGAAATTGCAAATTCAGTCCCTAAGCCGCCAATTGATTTGTCCCAAATCTTGTTGCCTAGAGAATCAGTTTTAATTAACCAGATATCCGATTGGTTGCTATGATTCGCGGAGCTTTTGTCACCACTAATTTGTGATTTAGAGGCTCCCCATATTAAATGTTCTCTTTTTGAGTTTATTAGCTGACCCGGTCTATATTCTTCACTGGTGCCTCCATATCTTTGATTATTAATTATTATTCCACTCGTATCTGTTTCAATAAGCCATAAATCTGGAGAGCTTGCGCAACTATTTGAGGTTTTTTCGCAGCTAGAATCTGATGTCGAAGTGCAAGAAATTATTATATGATTAGTTGTTTTGTCAAAAAATAAAGTGGGTTCGCTTTCGGTAAAGGAGCCACCCAAACTTTTATTCCAAATTATGTTAAGTGATGTATCCAATTTTATCAACCAAATATCGGACCGAAAAGGTTGGGTTATATCATCGCAAATTGGATCTGTTTTGTCGCCATCAATATCGCCTTCTGTACGGCAAGCCATAATTAATTCATGATCATTTATAGCTATTAATGATGGATAATTTTCATATCCAATGGTCCCTAATGATCTGTTTTTGATAATTTCAAATATTTGAGCGTTGGAGAAAAATGGCATATATATAACAGCAACAATTATTGCTAATGTAGAGCGTTTCATAGTTGTAAAAATTTACAGGCTACCGCAAAATTACAGTAGCCTGTGGTTAACATTATTAATTGCTTATTTTTCCTGCGAAAGCAGTTTGGTTTTTGTCGTTAATTAAACGGGTGAAATAGATGCCGCTAGGCAAATTATCTAAATTCGATTTGATGAAATTTTCTATTTCACTTAAGTTTAAATTACGACTAGATACCTCTCGACCTTCAGTATTCCAAATAGTAGTTTTGTATTTACTTAAAGGATCGGCAGTTTGGATAAATACCTGCAAGTTATTTGTAGATGTATTTTTTACATCTGCAACTTTTAAGCTACTTGCGCTATTTATGATTGCTCTCTTTGTTAAAAAATCTGCATTTGTAAGGCTATAAGTCGAAACAAAAGTCGAATCATATGTTAAAGAATGTCTACCCGACAGCGCTAAGTAAGGTATGCTAAAATAGTTGCCGAAATTGGCTCCCGGTCGTGGTGTTTCCCAATAAGTAGAAACAGTTGGAGTTCCAGTATTGTCGCAAGGTACAACAATAGGATAATGCGACTGAAATGCTCCCGAAATTGCCCCAGTTGAATTATCTAAAACCCAGCCCACATTTACATGATTGTATTGATCATAAGCTAAAACCGGATGATGGTTAGGTACTGAGGTAGTATTACCGCCCGGTACAAAAGTTCCTATATTGTATTTATATCCAATTGCCGAAGCATTATTGTATCCGCGAATTTCATAATAGGTACGGGCATTATTAGTGCACTCGTATACAACTTCGTATTCAAAAGCGCCTCCATAAATATTGGGGCTCGATATTCTAGGTCTGCTGACTATAATACCGCTATTAAATATTGAGTTCGGATTTAAAATAGGAAAGCCCATTGCAACAGAAAAATAATCTTCTTGGATGGTTAGAATTCCAGTGTTAATAAATGTCATGTATATGTATGAATTGCCAGATAAATCATGTGAAATTGTTACATCAGGATTCGTGCTATTTTGCGAATCTGTCATTACGCCAAACAGATTTATCCCACCTGCTAAAATTCCAGTTATATGATATACATTCCCTCCAGCATCATCATACACCACAATAAACTCACCATTGGTATTGGCATCAATATGTATGGTGGTTCCAAAGTTTCCGTAAGCTATGCTCCACTGAGGAATTGAAGGATTTGAGATAAATGCTGAGCCATTCCAAATAAAATCTTCCAACAGCCATTGGTTTCCATATATTGAATTAACGGAAAAAACGGCTAAAGCATGAATAACGTTTATGTCTTTTACAATACTAACATCGATATAATTTACTACTGCGCCGCTATAAACGCTATAATAGTTTAAAGGAAGATCTCCTGTATAATAATTACCTGCAAAATTGCATTCCCACATGATTCCTGACCTAGGTCCTACGGCATCTGAAAAAGCTGTAACTCTATATGTATCGTTCCCGTCATCTAAAATGTCATTATTAACGATGGTTGGTGTCGTAGATAGCGAGTAAACATTATCGGCAATAACTGCATTTGTAAACTGAGCCGAAGTTGCTGTTGAAACAAATATTCCAATCGTAATTGCCATAGAAGTTAGAAGATTTAAAGGTGTTCGTCGTCGCTTTGGCTTTCTTTTAAGAGATGCTAGGTTGAGGTAAATACCCCCCCCCCATTTTACTGTTAGCGACTGTCATTTCGGAGCTGTTTAGCTCTGGAGAAAACGTGTTTTGTGTTTTCATAAGGTTAAAATTTAAGGGTTAAAATAAAAGAACAAATAATTCAAACTAAACTATAATTCAAATCAAAAGTAATAAATAATTTGAATTATCAAAATATATTTTAAATTCATCTAATTTTAGATGATATATGTTCCTATTTTAAATTATTTCAAATTAAAGTACATATACTAATTACTACTTCCTTCCAAATAAAAAAAATGCGACGCCTAATCTTCCTTCACCACCACCACCTTCTCTCCTTTTGCTATCATTTGTCCTACACATTTAAATTGATCGGGACTGATGTTAAACTGACGGAAGATTTCCAACAGTTTAGTTTCAAATTCCGGTTGTATGGAAATTAATAGTCCTCCGCTGGTTTGGGGATCACAACCGATATGCAAAGCATCCACCCCTACTTCGTTAATCTTTTCTCCGTAACTATTCCAATTTCTATAGGTAATTGCGGGAATGGCATATTGATCTAAATATGGTCTTAATCCGTCGAGGACGTTTACGTTTTTAAATTCGATCGTTGCCGTTAATCCGCTGCCTTCCGCCATCTCAATAAGGTGTCCGAAGAGTCCGAAACCAGTAATATCAGTCATAGCATGCACTTCATCATAATTACCAAGCGTTTCACCAATTTTATTCAGCGTAGTCATAGATGCTATAGCAGCTGCGATATCTTTTTCAGTAGCAATGCCTTTTTTAGCCGCTGTACTGATAGTTCCTACTCCTATAGGCTTGGTGATAAACAAAAGGTCGCCTTCTTTCGCTGAATTGTTTTTTTTGATGTTGGCAACATTCACAATTCCGCTTACTGCTAATCCGAAAATCGGCTCCGGACTATCAATACTATGTCCTCCAGCCAAAGGAATCCCAGCTTCCTCACAAACTTGCTTCGCTCCATCTAATACGCGTCCCGCTTCTTCTGGTGCAATTTTATCGATCGGCCAACCAAGAATGGCAATTGCCATCAAAGGTTTTCCTCCCATGGCATAAACATCGCTGATAGCATTGGTTGCTGCAATTCTGCCAAAGTCGAAAGCATCATCAACAATAGGCATAAAAAAATCGGTCGTAGATATCATGGCAGTGCCATTCCCTAAATCCATCACCGCCGCATCATCATTCGAGTGATTCCCCACTAACAGCGAAGGAAAATGAAGCGTATCACGTGTATTTGACAAAATGGTATCGAGTACAGCGGGAGCGATTTTACATCCGCAACCAGCACCATGACTATAAGAAGTTAGTTTTACTGACATATGGTTATTTGGCAATTTCATTTGCCCTATTGATTAATTTTCGGAGACTCACTTCGTGATCATCCCATTTAAAAGGCACAGTAGTATCGATACTGTTTGGCTGCTGTTGAGAGCTATGTGAATACGTTTTATCGTAATATTCGAGCATCTTACCCACCCAAGCTTCATAATCACCTGCATGCAGGTAATCCACTGCCATTTTCGCATGCTGTGGACCCATTCTATTCTTCACAGAAACGGTTCGTTCTATTAAAACATCAACGGGAAAGCATGCATATTCACTAAGAATTCGTTGCGTTCGGACTTGGGTATCGACATCGACGGAAATCTTAGGAGATTTTATTTGTAAGTCGTAAAAATCGGGTGGAAGGCAATTTCTGCCAATCAGTCGGCTTTCATTCTCTATCCAGATGCGACGTGCGGGATCTAAATCCGACAATTGCCATCCCAATAAGTTCTCAAAATGCTCTTGTGAGTGCTGTGGTTCTTGGCCCAGCGCCCCATAAGTAGATCCTTTATGATGCGCTAATCCCTCTAAATCGACCATCTGCTCACCAGCCTGCTGCAAAAGATGCAAAATCTCGGTCTTTCCGGAACCCGTTTTACCTCCTAAAACGAGGTAATTTCGAGGTGTTTTATAGTGATTGATTATCCAGTGACGGAAAGTCTTGTATCCACCCTTCAGCAAAGTAACACGAAAGCCCGCCATTTGCAGCAACCAAGCCAATATATTTGAGCGCATACCACCTCTCCAACAATATATAAATACTTGTTTGTCGGGAGCAAGCGTTAATGCTCTTAAAATCTTTTCATGAAACCGAGGACCTTCGAGTTCGAAGCCCTTTAAAACAGCAGCTTCGCGGCCTTGTTGCTTGTACGCAGTTCCGATGATGGCACGCGATTCATTATCGAGTAAAGGCAGCGATACAGCTCCCGGAATATGAGCTTTTTCATACTCACCTGAACTGCGAGCATCGAGTAATACTGCACCCGACTTCTTATAAGCATTAATAAAATCGTTGACCTCGAGTAATCGTAATTGCATAATACAAAGATAGCAATCGGCGAATAGCAAAAACAAGCAAAGGATTGAACAAAGAAATGTATATATAAAATACATATAAAGCAAAAGAGACGCCTCAACCGGAGCGTCTCTTTCTTATTAAATAATGTACTTTAATTCAAATTGGGATCTTCGGGGAAGTTGGCCAGGATAGCATATTCATTGCCCATGCTTTTAAGTACCTGACTCCACAAGACCTTCGGATTATCGAAGAAAGTAAATTTTGGCGTTGCATTTGAAATCAGCCATGACTTTTCTTTGAGTTCATTATCAAGCTGTTTGGGTTCCCAACCGGAATATCCGGCATAAAAACGGATCTGATCCTGCCCAATTTGCTGCGTATCGATCAAAAACTTCAATTGATCATAATCGCCACCGAACCAAATACCGGGTGCTATTTCGCGTGCACCAGGTAATTGCTCTCCCATAGTATGTAAATAAAACAAGGTATCCGTCTCTACAGGTCCCCCGAAATACAGAGGAGCATCGAACTGAGGAAAGTCTTCTACCGCCTCGTTCAACTTCACATCTGTAGGCTTATTGAGAATAAACCCAAGAGTACCTTTTTCATCATGTTCGCTAAGTAATACTACCGATCGTTTAAAGTAAGAGTCCAGTAAGAAGGGCTCCGAGATCAGCAGACTACCAGTAACAGGGGTGTTCAGCTTTTTCATATCCTGTAAGTTTAAATAGTTTAACTGAAATAATCGGGCCATGTTCCGATAAATTAGAAATGTTACTTACAATTCTGTTAAAATGACAATCCAACAACAGTCCTTGTTGCATTCGAGAACCGAATTAAGGTCGTTGACCGATAAATACCCTTGTTTATTGGGAAATAAGGCAATAATCAGTGACTTTTGCAGTGAATTCCTTCAAAGGAAATTAAAACAACTGAAATTATCGGGACCCAAAACAATTCGTTATCCGGTAAAAACAGATAAAATCTTACTTCATGTCAAATAAGCCATTCACCCACTTTTTGCAGCATATGCGCCAGCAGTACGATCAGGGTATCATTCGTGAAAACGATTTAATGGATAACCCGCTTCACTACTTTGAAAAATGGTTCAAAGAGGCTACAGAGGCGAATACGCCAGAGCCGAATGCGATGGATTTCTGCACAGTGTCGAATAATAAGCCTTCCTCACGTATTGTATTACTGAAAGGTGTTGATGAACGTGGATTTGTATTCTACACAAATTATGACAGTCGTAAGGGCAACGAATTAATCGAAAATCCCTTTGTATCGTTGAATTTCTTCTGGCAGCCTTTAGCGCGACAAGTACGTATTGAAGGAGAGATTTCTAAAGTGCCAGCCGAAGAATCCGATCAATATTTCAAAACTCGTCCTAGGGAAAGTCAAATTGGAGCTTGGGCATCGCCTCAGAGCACCGTTATTGCCTCGCGACAAGTAATAGAAGACGAGATTGCACGTTATACCGAACAATTCAAAGACGTGGAGGTTCCTCGTCCTCCTCACTGGGGAGGATATCTCGTGAAGCCGCAGCGTATTGAATTTTGGCAAGGACGATTGAACCGCCTTCACGACCGTTTCTTATACGAAGACTCTCCCGGAGGATGGATGGTTTTCCGTTTAGCACCATAATTTTCAAAATCCTGCAATACAACCCCTGCCCCATTCGTCAAACCATACTATGAAATTCAGCGCATTAATTTTAGCTATTGTTATAATAGTCATTGACCTTTATGTTTTCCAAGCATTTAAGTTCGCCTTCCGTAATTCATCAGAGACCACTCAAAAAATAACTTCAATTGTATTTTGGAGCTTAACTGCATTTAGTGTAGGTGTGGTTTTAGCCGCTATGGTGACTGATGTTCAGACATGGCCAAAATTCATCAAAACCTATTTCACCGCATTCGTATTTGTTTGGATGATATCGAAAGTAGTGGTGTTGATTTTCATGCTTGCCGATGATGCCATTAGAGGTATTCGCTGGGCATTTACGAAGGTGTTTCCAACGGCGCAAGCAGCTCCTGCAACTGCCGATGCTGTAAAGTCAACAGGTATTTCACGCTCCGACTTTTTAGTAAAAACAGGATTGGTAATCGGTGCAATTCCTTTTATCAGCTTATTATGGGGAATGGCCAAAGGAGCATATGATTATCAAGTAAAAAGAATAAAAGTTAAGCTACCGAATTTACCTGCGGGATTTGAAGGATATACGATTGTACAAGTATCGGATATTCATAGTGGAAGTTTCGTTACTACGGAACCGTTAGAGACGGCAGTAAAGATGATAAATGACTTGAATCCCGACTTGATTTTATTCACCGGAGATCTTGTAAACAATCGAAGTACTGAAGTAATCGAACATATGCCGGCACTCTCAAAATTGAAGTCGAAGCATGGGGTTTATTCCATTTTAGGAAACCACGATTATGGTGATTATGTAGAATGGGATTCGCCTGAAGCCAAGAAGAAAAATTTGGCAACTCTTATCAATCATCACCGTGAAATGGGATGGGATATTTTATTAGATGAACATCGTATCCTCGAAAACAAAGGTGATAAAATCACGCTAATTGGTGTCCAAAATTGGAGCACTCACTTACGCTTCCCGAAATACGGAAGTATGGAGAAAGCTACGAAGGATATTCAGTATAACGCTGTCAATATTTTGATGTCGCACGACCCTTCACATTGGAATGGGGAAATTCAAACCAAGTATCCTCAAGTAGATATAATGTTGGCGGGACATACCCACGGATTCCAATTCGGAATTGAAATCCCGGGATTTAAGTGGAGTCCGGTGCAGTATATTTACAAGCAGTGGGCTGGATTATATAAAGAAGGAAATCAGTACTTATACGTTAACCGCGGACTAGGATTTTTAGGTTATCCGGGACGAGTAGGAATCCTTCCTGAGATCACCGTGCTTGAATTAACAAAGGCATAATCAATTACGTTATTCACGTAATGTATAATACATAACAAACATTTACCTCATTGGAACAAGAAATACCTAGAGCGCTTTACTTAATCCCCACAGGATTAAGCGACGCCCCACCCGAAACTTATTTAACAGAATCGGTACTAGCGACAGTGCGAAAATTAAAAGTATTCATTGTAGAGAATGAGAAATCGGCGCGTGCCTTTTTGAAAGCGTGTAAGATTGAAAGTCCCCAATCGGAGCTTGAAATTTTCGAACTCGACAAGCATGACGCGAAGCAAAACATCAATGGATTTTTAGATCCCTTGAAGAAAGGAATAGCAACGGGCTTATTGAGTGAAGCAGGTTGTCCAGCAGTAGCAGATCCTGGTGCACGAGTTGTTGCAGCCGCGCATAAAGCCAACATCAAAGTAAAACCATTTATTGGTCCCTCTTCCATCCTACTGGCATTAATGGCATCGGGAATGGAAGGACAACGATTTTGCTTTCACGGATACATTCCTATCGACCGAGCAGATCGCATTAAAACGCTGCAGCAATTCGAGAGAAATTCACAGCAAAGAAACGAGACGCAAATTTTCATTGAAGCTCCATACCGCAATAATCCGTTGTTGAAGGATATTTTAAGTAATTGTAATCCCGAGACCAAACTTTGCATTGCAGTAAACATCGATACTCCATCTGAAAGTATAAAAACGATGCGCATTCAAGAGTGGAAAAAACAAATTCCGGAATTGCATAAAATGCCGGTGGTGTTTTTGATGATGTAGCATCTCGACTCCGCTCGATGACCACATTTCGACAAGCTCGATGACCACATTTCGACAAGCTCGATGACCACATCTCGACAAGCTCAATGACCGCATTTCCATTCATCTCGACTCCGCTCGATGACCACCGCTCAATGACCGCATTTCGACTCATCTCAATGACCGCCGTTCATCAAACTCCTATCAACTAAAAGAAAAAAAAATCCTCTCGAAGAAATGAATCATCGAGAGGATTTTTAAATATTATTTAATTGCTTTATTTACCATTGCGATAATTTCAGCTTCCAGCTTCAAGGTTTCTTCTTCAATTTTCGCTGCCTTTGCTAAGATATCAGCAACAAACGCTTTATCGTCGTAGCTTGATGTATTAATTCGAACGTTCATATGAGCACCCAATACGGCAGTACGCGCACATAACGCTCCTACTCCTGCATCCGTAATTGAATTCGGATTTCCGATTGCCACCATTTCTTTCATCACACTCATGCTTGCAAAGCAAACCTCCATCGCCTTAAAAGGAATTTCGATTGCATATTTCGTTGCATCTTGAATGGCTTTTTTACGTGCTGCTTTTTCTTCGTCGGTTCCTTTTGGCAAAGCAAATCCTTCCATAATCGCATTGAAAGATCTTGTGTCTTCGTCCACTAAATCGATGAGTTGTTTTTTGTACGCTTGACCTTTTTCGGCCCAATCGCTAAACAGTTCCCATTTATCTTCCCAGCCTTTTTTCGATGCGCTAAGGTTAGCCACCATCGTTCCAAGTGATACTCCTAAAACACCTACATAAGCAGAGATTGATCCGCCGCCAGGTGCCGGAGATTCACTCGCAGTTTCATTGGCGAAAGCAGTCAATTTCATATTCACCAACGGATTCGATACACCTTCATTCAATACATATTCGATAATGCGTTTAGAAGGATCAAATGGTCCCAATTCATCCAGTCCCATAGATTTAACAGCGATGTGAATCAACTCTTCATCACTAACGCCTGCGGATAGCCGTTGTTTCTTCAAGAAGTACTTCCCTGCGTCTAACATCGAGCTTAAAGGAACAAGACCTACTAACTCACTTCCAGTAACTCTCGCGCCTCTATGGAACGCACTCTTGTAACATTCTTCGAAAACGATATGCAAAGGAGTTTCGCGGAACTGCGTGATATTAATCGACACTTGTGCTTGTCCGTATTCTTCAATATACCAACCAATAGCTTTCACACCTTTCAATGATCCAGGAATACGCACTTCGTTGCCATTAGCATCGAGTACTTTCTTGCCTTTCTCATCTGTTTTCACACGTCCCGCTTCGCGGATATCGAAAGCAATTGAGTTTGCTCGTTTAACAGATTTAGTATTTAGGTTTACGTTGTATGCAATCAAGAAATCGCGGGCACCGATAACTGTCCCACCCGACTTAGCATTAAACTCACTCGGGCCAAAATCGGGTTTCCACTGCGGTTCTTTTATCTTTTTGAAAAAGCCTTCGTACTCACCCCCACGTATTACCGAAAGATTGCTACGTGACTTATCTTTTTGCGCTTCTTCATAGAGGTAAACGGGAATATTTAATTCGCCGCCCACTTTCGCTGCCAACTTCTGACTCCACGCTGCTGTCTCTTCCATAGAGATATTCGCCACCGGAATAAAAGGACAAACATCGGTAGCTCCCATACGCGGATGCTCCCCTTTATGCTTCGACATATCGATCAATTCAGCAGCCTTCGCGATTCCTCTGAAAGCAGCTTCTACAACGCCTGCAGGCTCACCCACCATCGTAACAACAGTGCGGTTGGTAGCTTTACCGGGATCTACATTTAAGAGTTTAACACCTTCTACAGACTCGATAGCATCAGTGATTTGTTTGATGATTTGCAAATCGTTTCCTTCACTGAAATTAGGAACACATTCAATTAATTGTTTCATGAGTATTGAGCATGCCAGTATTCTCTGGCTTTTAAATAATCAGTTATAAGATAAGCGATCAACTTACCCGTTTTTAAATCGGTTTTTATATGTGATAACACAGGTGCCGCTTCGGCGATATGAAAATAAACAACATTGCATTTCGAAGCCACCATGTGGACAAATTTTCTAGCTTGAATAGTTGAAATACCACTAGATGTCTTTGCACTAGAAGGAATATTTTGAATGGTATCGAGGTCGAGTTCTAGTCCGGTAAAGTCGTTTCCCGCAAAATGCATGGCTTCTTCTACTGCTTCAGTAAATCCATCGTCGCCTTTCACAAATATATCTTCGAAGAAAGATGCTTGCAAACGATCGTCGGAATGAATTTGTTCAATAATAGCATCGGGATTAAAGATCTCATGCAATCCGACCATGGCATATCTTCTTAAATCGCCACTCGCTAAAGCATAACTGAATCCGTTGCCCGAATGACGACCTTCTAAGGGACGCAAATCGCTATGCGCATCGCAGTTGATACAATCAATTGCTGCGTACGATTTATTCAATTTAGTTTGTAAGCCTTTAACAGCGCCTTTAATATTCGGGAAAGCGTTATTATGTCCGCCGCCAACAATGATAGGCTCTTTTCCTGCCCTTACTATCGCTTCAATAACAGGCATAACCAACTCATCAACTTCCGACACTAATTCGCGCGCCACGTTAACATCAGCAGCATCTTGAAAATTCAATGCAGCAGCTTTATCCATCAAATCCGAAAAATCGATATGTCCGAGGACCAGCAATTGATCACCCGTAAAATAGCGATTAGACTGAACATTGAGCAACGTAGCAACTACGGGATTCCATGCTGAATAAGCACCACCGCGGCCATAATTGGCACGCACTCCGATATCTTCCGGTAATCCCAATAAAACATAACGGGCAGGGCTATCCGACAATGCCACCTCCCAGTTATCGTTGTCAGCTACGTTTAATACTCTTACCCGCTCTCCCAAACGAACTTCCCCAGCGCGGCGTTTCACCAACGCATTTATGTCCTCTTGCGAGTAGATTTTAAGTTGCATAAAAATTATTGAAGGCGACCGTTAATCACAATTTTATCAATCACATCAGAACCGTAAGCGTAAGGAATATAGCCTACTGAAGAAATAGGTTTAGTAATAAACAAATTTGCTTTTTTATAAGGGACAATACTTCCTAATTCATCCATCACTCCCATTGCATAAGCACCGTTAAGAGTTGCTGCGTTGATAGCTTCCTCTGGCGACATTTTCAAATACAAACAAGCGAGCGTTGTTACCAACGACATTTTCCCTGAAGGCGAAGAACCAGGATTATAATCGCTAGCTAAAGCAACAGGTAATCCTGCATCAATCATATTTCTTGCTGGAGGATAATGAATCTTTAAAAAGAAAGCAGTGCCCGGCAATAAAGTAGGCATTGTTTCGCTCTTCAATAGTAAATCGATTTCTTCGTCGCCTGTACATTCCAAGTGATCAACCGATAAAGCATTATGCTTCACTCCCACTTGAATTCCTCCCGAAAAATCGAGTTCATTGGCATGTATTTTCGGACGCAAGCCATACTTCCATCCTGCTTCCAGAATTCGGTCGGTTTCTTCCACAGAGAAGAATCCTCGGTCGCAGAAAACATCATTATAATCGGCTAATCCGTGATCACCAATATACGGCAACAAACGATCAACCAACATATCAACATACTCCTTTCTATTCTCTTTAAACTCTGCAGGAAAAGCGTGTGCGCCCAAAAATGTTGCTTTGATGGTGAGATCAGAAGATTGTTTTAACCTCTTAATCACCTTTAACATTTTCAATTCGGCTTCGTAACTTAATCCGTAGCCACTTTTTATCTCGATAGCACCTGTCCCGCTACGCTTTACCTCCTCGAGACGCATCATAGCACCATCGAACAACTCCTCTTCAGAAGTTTGTTGTAAGCGCTTCGCGGAATTTAAAATTCCACCGCCACGTTTAGCAATTTCTTCATACGTAAGTCCATGGATTCTATCAACAAATTCATTCTCGCGAGAGCCGGCAAAAACGATATGCGTATGTGAATCGCACCACGATGGAAAAACAAATCGCCCGGAAGCATCATAAACCTCATTCGCTGGAGCATGAAGAACATCATCCATATGTCCTACTGAATGAATTTTATCTCCCTCAATCAACACCCATCCATTCTCTAAAATCGGCAATTCAGCCATATCTTTCCCTCTAACAACATGACTTCTGCCATGTTGAACGATGCCTTTAGCATTAATAATTAACAAACGATGCATAACTAGTTCTTTTTAACATTCATTAAGAGGATGTATCCGAAAATACAAGTAATCATTAATAGTACCGAGGCCAATACAAATCGATGTAAAGCAAAGTCGGTAATTACCAGCAGAAACAGGCTTAAAGTAACTACTCCGCCAAACAATTTTGCTGCCACTGAACCCGACTTTCGCAACGATTTAAACGACGCTCCAAAGATAATAAAGATGAACGCGGATACTATAAAAAACCATGCTTTTCGAGTATCGTTCCCCACAAAACGAAAGCCTTCTAGCATCAAATAAGCCGAAGTCATCATTAATGCGGCGAAGTAGTTTTTACGAATGAGGTTCACACTTCAATATTAGGAAGATTAAAGGCTGCAAATTGCAAAAAATGAAAAAACTATTCCACTAAAAAAAACACCAGAAAATGACTATTAACCGACTGAGGCTCAAAAGCTAAAAATAGTATCAGCAAAACCGACATCTGAACTGTTGAAAACCTAATGCATGAATGAGCAAGATGCAAGCCTTTAACTTTTACTTTTATCGAGTGAACTATATAGAACTCAACCTCGAAATAACTCCTGCGGAGATGTACACCGATATCATGACTTATCATTTATCGGAAGCAGGATTTGAAATGTTTGAAGAAACTGGCAACGGACTAAAAGCCTACATACAAACTCATTTATTCGATCAAGCTGCGGTTGAAGCCATTATTAACGACGTGAAATCGCAAGGCTGTGAGATCGTTTATCAATTCAATGAAATTCCTTGGCGCAACTGGAACGAAGAATGGGAAAGTAATTACCAACCGGAAATCATCGACAATAAACTTTACATCAGAGCTGAATTCCATGCACCGAATCCCGATTACCCTATGGAAATCGTGGTTCAACCGAGAATGGCATTCGGCACGGGACACCATCCTACTACCTCTCAAGTGATGAAAGTGATGTTAAAAACTGATTTTACTGGAAAAACAGTTTTAGACATGGGATCGGGTACTGGCATCTTGGCCATCTTGGCCTTCATGCAAGGAGCATCATCCGCGTTAGCGATCGATAATGACGCAAATGCCGTTGAAAACAGCAGAGAAAATGCCATCCGCAATGGGTATCCCCAAATGGAAGTCGAACTAGGCGAAGGAGAAGCAATAGCTGGCAAAAATTTCGATGTGATTTTAGCCAATATCAACAGAAATATCATCCTTCAAGATCTTCATTTGTACAACGATGCGATGCATGAAGGAAGCCTTTTAATAACCAGCGGATATTATACCGACGATTTACCCGTTATTAAAAATAAAGCTGCCACCATGGGCATTCAATATGTACATCACACCTCTGAAAACGAATGGTGCTGTGCCGTATTTGAAAAGAAATAAATGACATCCTTAATACCTTCTGAACATACTTCTATGAAACGTATATTGATTTTTTTACTCCTCCTCGCTCCTTTCTTCTCAGAAGCGCAAGCACCGAAGCAATTCTCGTCGGACCCTGCTGTTTTCTTTAAAGAACTTAAAGGATTCATGGAGCTCACTAACAAAAAAGAAACTGAAAAGCTACTCGATCAGTTTGAAGTGATATGGATTGAAGAACCTAAGTTTACAGGTGACCAACAGGTGATAATCATTCATACTGCTAACGACATGTTAAAGAAGCGTATGAAGGCTTTTCCCGATTTCGGAAATTACCTTGAAGCGTTGATGGGTTTCACCAAATCGGGACGCGATTTAGAGACTTTCAAAAAATGGCATAGCAGTCTCGATAAAATGCTATTTGGATCTTCACGACGTTATAGCGATTACCTAGAAATATGTGCTGACCTATTTGCAGGGAATATTCTCTATGAATCATCATCCACAAAATGGGTGGCAGGAACTGGCGACTATACATTTGAATTCGATACTGTACCACGCATTAGTTTTCCTGCAATGGATTTAACCTGTTATGCAAAAAACGACAGCAGTAATATTTACGGAATCAAAGGGTATTATTATCCTTTAACGAAGAACTTTAGAGGTACAGGAGGAAAAGTTTACTGGACAAGAGCGGGTCAACCACAAACAGATGTTTATGCAAATTTAAAAGCAACGTCGATTGATGTTACAGGATCCGATTGGACAGCCGACTCTGCGATTTTTTATAGCACTAAATATTTTAAAGACCCATTAATGGGCAAAGTGTCCGACAAAATACTTGCCAATGTTACCATTGAAACTGCTACTTATCCTCGTTTCCAAAGCTACACGTTGACTTTAGGAATACGAGAATTAATTAAAGATGCCGACTATGTTGGAGGATTTTCTCAGCAAGGTCCGAAGATGATCGGTTCAGGATCGAATGAACAAAAAGCAACACTTACCTTCAAACGAAATAACAAGCCATTCTTAATTGTAAAAAGCAAAAGCTTCGTTGTTCGTGCAGAAAGAATAAGTTCAGATAATGCATCAATCGTTGTATACTTCGATAAAGATTCAATTTACCATCCTGCGCTTGATTTCAAGTATATCAATAAAGACCATGAAGTATCAATGATTCGTGATATTAACTCAGGAATCTCGATGCCATTTTTTAATTCATTCCATCAGGTGGATATGTATGTCGACGGAATCTATTGGAAGCTCGATGATCCTGTAATGGATTTGAGAATGATCTCTGGAGCAGGTGAAAGTAAAATGCTTTTAGAATCTTCGAATTTGTATACAGACGAAAGATACCAGCAAATTCAAGGAATGGCTGATGTTAGCCCTTTGTACCAATTAAAACAATATGCCAATTCAAATAACCGCGATATCTATTCGGAAGACTTAGCGAAATATTTAAGAGTGAGTGACCAACAAGCACGTTCCCTCTTAATTTTCCTTGCAAACAAAGGATTTGTAAGCTATAATTTCGAAGAAGATAAAGCGAATATTAACGACAAGTTATTCTATTATCTCGCAGCAAGATCGAATAAAACCGACTTCGATAAAATTGAGTTTAGTTCAATTATCTCAGCAAAATCGAATGCTAAATTAAATCTCTTGAATTTCGATTTAGATGTTCAAGGAGTATCGAGAGTATTGCTTAGCGACTCTCAACAAGTTTGGATTACTCCAACTGAACAAGCTATTAAATTAAAGAAAAACCGTGACTTTGATTTCGACGGACGAGTGCATGCTGGACGAAGTGATTTCTTCGGAAAGAAATTTGCATTTAAGTACGACGATTTCAAATTCAATTTAGCCACTGTTGATTCCATTCGCTTAAAAGTTGTTTCGGAAACGGAAGTTGACGAGAATGGAAATCCTAAGTTAATTCCGTTGAAGAGTACATTGCAGAATGTATCAGGTACGCTGTACATCGATAGTTTAAATAATAAATCGAGTCGTAAAAATTATAGCGGCTACCCTACTTTCACCTCCGACAAAGAATCGTTTGTTTACTACGATCATCCATCGATTTATGGAGGAGTTTATAATAGAGATAAATTCTATTTCCGAATGGATCCGTTTACAATTGATTCACTCGACAATTTCTCGGCAGGCGGATTGAAATTCCCTGGAGATTTTGTGTCGGCTGGAATATTCCCCGATATCAAAGAAGTGGCTATTATTCGTCCCGATTATAGCTTCGGATTTGAAAGAAATAGTCCTACCGAAGGGTATCCGATGTACGGCGGAAAAGGAACATTCTTTAATCACATCGACTTAAGCTACAACGGACTTATCGGTAATGGAAAAATTGACTATTTAAGTTCTGCATCGGAATCAAAAGACATTGTGTTCTTCCCCGATTCTACCAATATGCAAAATGCATCATTTGATTTACGTAAGGATATAATAGCGGGAACAGGTTTCCCTCAAGCATCCGGGAATAATGTATTTATCAACTGGCGTCCGAAGAAAGACAAAATGTACGTCGACAAAATTGATCAGAACTTAACAGTATACGACAAACAAGTTACACTCGACGGAAATTTGATTTTGGCGGCGAAAGGACTTGGAGGAAATGGAAATGCACTATTTAGCGAATCAGAATTAAATTCACTCGACTTCTACTTCAAGCAAGATGCATATGGCGCTGACACCTCTGATTTCAAATTAAAATCGGACGACGAAAAAGTAATGGCGATTCAGACCAAGAATGTGAAATCGAAAATCGACTTAGTTAAACGATTTGGAGATTTCATTTCAAACGGAAAAGGATCCTATGTAAGTTTCCCATTGAATCAGTATATCTGTTTCATTGCTCAGTTTAAATGGTTTATCGATAAACAAGAAGTTGAGTTCGGAGAAGACTACAAAGACAATACAAAGTTGAATATCGAAGGATCAGATTTTGTGAGTGTAAATCCTTCGCAAGACTCATTGCGATGGAATGCGGGACTTGCTCGATATAGCCTTATCGACTATTTAATTAAAGCAAGAAAAGTAAAAGAGATTTTGGTTGCTGATGCAAGCATTCAACCAAATGACACTGCAACTATAATTATTGAAAGAGCTGCTGTAATGCGACCTTTGAACGAAGCAAAAATCGTTGCCAATACCACTACGAAATATCATACAATTAGCAACTCAACCATAAATGTATTGGGAAGAAAAAGCTATACTGCCAAAGGTAAATATGCATATACAGATCAAGCTAAAGTTAAACACTTAATCGATCTCGATCGAATTGCGATAGATACATCAATGCAAACCTATGCATCAGGAACAATACCTGACACGAGCAACTTCCAGTTAAATACTAATATTCAATATCGAGGAAAAGTAAATATTACAGCTGCCAATCCATTAGTTAACTTCGACGGATTTGCACGTATTAATCATAGTTGTGCACAGGAATTGGCTATTAATTGGTTCGGCTTTAAATCTGACATCGACCCTAAAGGAGTAAGTATTCCTATCAACGAACCACGCAATGAAAACTTGGAGAGATTAGGAGTAGGAATTTACCAAGCTAACGACAGTGCTGGATTCTATTCCTCGTTCTTATCGCCTAAGCAACGTAACAGTGATTCATCATTAGTTAGTGCATCGGGATATCTATTCTACGACAGTAAAACGAAAGAATATAAAATCGGACCAAAAGAGAAAATCCTAGCTCCTGATGAACCAGGGAATATGGTTGTATTAAATGATAACAAGTGTACTGTTTATGGAGAAGGAAAATTGAATTTAAATACCAACTTCGGACAATTCACGATGAATGTTACTGGTAATGTAACCAATAATACCAACAACGATTCAACCACTTTAGATGTATTAATGGGATTAGAATTCATGTTTAATGATGACGCTATTAAATCGATAGCAGAAGCAATAACTAGCAATCCTACATTACAACCTACAAACGACTCACGAACAACATGGGTAAGAGCTATGAAAGAGTTAGTCGGTACCGAAAAAACCGATAAGATGATATCGGAGTTTAACCTTTACGGAGCACCGAAACGTGTACCTCAAGAATTACAAAGGACATTATACCTTACTGATGTGAAATTGTATTGGGATCAGAGTACACAATCGTTCAAATCGATGGGACCAATTGGTGTAGGATTCATTGGTAAGACAACGATTAGCAGAGCATTAAAAGGATATCTAGAGATTCAAAGGAAGAAAGGCGGAGAAGTATTTAATCTGTACTTAGAAAGCGATAATGCTACTTGGTGGTATTTCAATTATAACAGAGGAATTATGCAAGCTGTATCATCCGACATCAAATTCAACGATACAGTTAATAACATGAAGCCCGATAAACGTATTGCAGATACTAAAGGTGATAAGCCGCCCTATGAATATATGCTAGGGACAGACCGTAAAAAGGCTGAGTTCATTAAAAAGTTCACTGCCGTTCCGGGTAACTAAAAGAAAAAGCTCTCGATTAAATTCGGGAGCTTTTTTTTCGTTCACTGATCACTCAATGTATATGAAATGATCATTATAATCGAAATATCCATCTATGTCGAATCATAAGGTCAGCGAATGAATCCAAAAAATTGTACAACAGAACCCGAAAAACTGCTTTCCATTGCTTTCAACTCAATCAACTGATAATTAACCCAAAAGGCCGATTTGTTAATATTTTTCGTTCGGGAAATGGTCTATAAAAGGTCCTCTTGTTTTCTTTGTTATTACATTTGACCAAACATGATAAACATGACTAACATTTCATTACTATGCTTAGCCTACCTGATGGGATCAATTCCCTCAGCAGTATGGATAGGACAATTAATGTATGGGATTGATGTAAGAGAATATGGAAGCGGGAATGCCGGAGCCACCAATACTTTTCGTGTTTTAGGGAAAAAAGCGGGATGGCCAGTATTGATTATCGATATTCTAAAAGGTCTTTTGGCGGTTAAATTAGTCTGGTTATCAGGCAAATACCTTCCAGGAACCCAGCAATACATCAATTTTGAATTAACCTTATCGATTGCGGCATTACTTGGACATATCTTCCCAATTTTCGCCGGATTTAGAGGAGGAAAAGGAGTCGCTACATTGTTAGGAATACTTATTGCAGTACATCCAGGAGCTGCCTTAGTTTGCGCAGGAGTATTTGTCGCCACCCTGCTCCTAACCCATTATGTATCATTAAGTTCCATGATGGCTGCATTTACTTTTCCGGTAGCAATAATGTTCATTTACCACGAAACGGTACCCAGTTTAAACATCTTTTCGATGTTTGTATGCATATTGGTATTTATCACCCATCAGAAAAATATCGAGCGATTGATCAAAGGCGAAGAATCGAAAGTGGGTTTTTTATCCAAAAAGGCAAGATAAAAATCACAAAATCTGTAAGAAAATCACAAAACGCACCAATAAAAGGTGCGTTTTTCGTTTATATCTAATTCATTTTCAATAGACATAACCAATATTTCCCTGTAATTCCCGTGTAAGGTTATTTCAACAATTTTTGAAGGAATTAGCAATTTAAAATAAGCAAAGTGTAACAACGCGGAAGTTACAGGCGTATATACGGGGCGTTCAAAATCATCCGCACTAATGAAAAAGAAGCTAATATTACTTGTGTTATTGGTATGTGTGCTATTCACTAATTCCATTACTGCTTTAGCAGGAAACATGTCCGAAGGACAACGTTCAAAAACTGCAGAGAAGTATTTTCTTGCAAAGCAGTACGAAAAGGCTGCCCCACTGTTTGCCCAATTGGTAAGCAGTAATCCTAAAAATTATAAGTACAACTACTACTATGGTATTTGTCTGTTAATCGTAGGCAAAGACAAGAATCAGGCATTGCCTTATCTTGAAGCTGCGATGGAAAATCCGAAGACTCCGGAAGACATCTACTATTACTATGGTCGTGCTTGTCATTTAACTTACAAGTTCAACGAATCATTACAATCGTTCGTTGAATTCAACAGCATTATCGGTGATAAGAATTCTCCTCGTTGGAGTATTCCACAATACATCGAAATGGTAAACAATGCTAAGCGAATATTAGATACTACGAAGTTATCATCGATTCAAGAAAGAACTGAATCGTTAGCTTCAGACTTCTATTCGAAATACGCTTTCAACCAACCAAACGGAAAACTTTTAAGCATGCCAGATCAAATTATTTCGGCATCGAAAAGTGATAAGGATGAACGCCCAACAATCTTCTTAAGCTCTAACGGACGCGTTATGTATTTTAGTTCAAAATCTGATGCAACAGCGAGTCGCGATATCTTCAGAGTAGAAAAAGATTTGGATGATAATTGGGGAGAACCAAAACGCATAGAAGCTTCATTAAACTCAACGCAAGACGAACTATTCCCTACTTGTAATTCTGACGGCCGAATTTTATACTTCAGTTCACGCGGACACAATACAACAGGAGGATTTGACTTATTCAAAGCATACTATAATACGGTATCTAAAACATGGAGTAATCCTGAAAATATGGGATCACCATATAACTCACCGGACGATGATTTTTGCTTTGTTTCATCAACAGTAGATCAAACTGCTTACTTCACTTCTCAACGTGAAACAGCACCGGGAACATTAACAGTATATAAAGTTCCGTATTCAAATACAGAAGAATTACCTGTAGCAATAAATGGAAAATTCAACTGTATTGGAAAACCTGATTTAAAAGAAATTCAGATTACTATTACTCGCGATGGCGACTCAAACATTGTAGCCAATGTTACAACCGACAAAGTAACGGGAGCATATGCAGTAGAATTACCTGGACCAGGAACCTACAGCTTTAAAGTTGAAGCACCAGGCTATTCTTCACATACAGAAGAAGTACGATTCGGAGAATTTAGCGATCGTATTTACGTACAAGATATCTTCTTAAGCAAGAGCTTAAACGGAATGGAAGACGTTGCCATCAGCAACCGACGCTTAACAGACGCAGGATTAGTTGGCGACAACTTAACAGCAACTGCTGATGAAGAAGGAACAACAACAGGCGGAATTACAGAAGCCGATATGGCAGCTATGAAAATGGCAGGAATTGATCCTGCAGTAGTGGCAGCAAAAGCAGCAGAAGCAGCAATTAAAAATGCAACTGCGTTGAAAAACGACGGAATCAAAGTCGACTTAACGGGCAATATTGTATTCAAAGTTCAAATTGGAGCGTTCAACAAATCACAACGTGAACGAGTTCAAAAACGCTTAGAAAAGAGAACTGACAAGTCGATGATGACAAGTTACGACGACAAAACATGGTTACGCTTCTTCGTAGGAGCAGAAACAAGTTATTCGTCAGCTAAAAACTTACGCTCAACAATGAAACAAGCTGGATTTGGAGATGCATTCGTAGTCGCATTCAAAAACGAAAAACCGATGAATTTGCAAAACGCAATTCAAACGAAAAAATAATAAAATATTTTAAGGTAGAAAGCAGCTCCATGAAAATGGGGCTGTTTTCTTTTTTACACTTACCACACTCTAAACCAACATGTTAACATAATTGTTGAGAATTATTCACGGCGACTGTTTCCACAAACAAACAGAACTCCTTACCTTTACATCAAACAATATTGTTCATGAGCAAAAATCATTTTGGTAAGCCACTGGAAGAAGAGGATATTCTCGTTGAAGAGCAGGTTGAAAAAGAAAACAATTTGGTTCTCTACAATGATGATGTAAATACTTTTGACTGGGTTATTGATTCTTTAGTTAAGGTATGCCAACATCATCCTGAGCAAGCGGAGCAATGCAGCTATATTGTTCATTATAGTGGACGATGTGCTGTTAAAGAAGGTTCTTTTAAAGACCTTCGTCCGATGCGCGAAGCATTGGTTGAACGCGGCCTTAATGCGACTATTGAATAATCCATTTTATTACATCAAACCGGAATTTCCGGTCTATATCCATGCGTAAATTACTTATAGCATTATCTGCTATTATCATTGTGTCATCTTGTAGCAAAGTTCCTGTTACTGGGCGACGTCAGGTGAATTTATTGCCCGAAAGCGATTTAATCGGGATGAGTTTAACCGAATACAAAGACTTCTTAACTAAGAACCCTCCTACTGCATCATCGAATAACGACGCAGCTATGGTAAAACGTGTTGGCAGCAGAATAGAAACTGCTGTAACGCAATACATGGCAAAGAATAAAATGAGCGATCGTTTAGCAGGATATAAATGGGAATATAATCTCGTAAACGATCCTACGGTGAATGCTTGGTGTATGCCGGGTGGAAAAGTGGTGGTTTATTCAGGACTATTAGGAGTAACTCAAAACGAAACGGCGTTAGCTATAGTGATGGGACACGAAATTGCTCATGCTGTTGCACGACATGGTAATGAGCGAATGAGTCAAGAAATGATGACTCAAATGGGCGGAATGGCACTTAATGTGGCATTACAAACGAAGAGTGCTCAAACTCAAACCATTTTCAATACAGCATATGGCGTTGGATCACAGGTAGCGGTATTATTACCTTACTCTAGACTGCATGAGTCGGAAGCTGATAAATTAGGATTGATTTTCGCAGCGATGGCGGGTTACGATCCCCAAGAAGCTCCAAAATTCTGGAAGCGTATGTCGGCACAAGGCGGAGCTAAACCACCACAAATTCTTTCTACCCACCCTAGTGATACTAAGAGGGTAAAAGATCTGGAAGCATTTATGCCGGAAGCCATGAAATACTACAAGAAAAAATAATCAAAAGCCCTTCCGCAAGAGGGGCTTTTTAATTCGCGAACACTATGTCGATGATATTTGCTATTCTCCTATTTCTATTTGCGGTGTCGCTTGTCATCAGCGATGCTTTAATCAAAAACAATCCCGCGATACGCCTAGGAGGCATTGTATTTTTATCGGTAGGAGTTTTATGGGTAAGCCAGTCGATGGAAACCAATAAAGCCATTATTTACGGAATAACAGCGCTGGTGCTATTAGTATTTGTGCGTATATGGGCTCAAAAAAATACGTCCAAGATTGAAAAGTTGATGAATGGTGTCCAGAGTAACGATAATATTAGTATCGACCAAACCGGACTAACGCTCACCAGTTTAAATCCCGATGGAACGGTACGCATCAACGGACAACGCTATAAGGCCACCAGCGCCAAAGGCAATATACCGCCCAATTACCCTATTAAAGTTGTTGGAGTCGATAAAAAGACGCTTTCTGTGGTACCTGAAACCCATTCCAACTAACAAAATAAATAACCCATTCATAATCAAACCAAAAGAAATCTCAATTTCCTTGTCGGAAATTAAATATTTTGTAAATTTGCACCCCGCAAGTGAATGGTTTCGTAGCTCAACTGAATAGAGCATCTGACTACGGATCAGAAGGTTAGGGGTTTGAATCCCTTCGAGACCACATTATGAGAACGCAAAGCCACCTTTTGGTGGCTTTCTTCATTTACGGGTATTTGGATTCAAGCCTCGCTTGAAAATCCAAATACATGGAAATGAAGTATAGCCTACGCAGTAGGCTTAGCGTTCTTAGGCTATTCGACGAGAAGGGAAGCGCGATAGCGACTCCCTTCGAGAGATTAGCCAAGCTTGCTTGAAGCTAAAAAGAGCTTGAAATAGAAAATTAGCGCAGCGGACATCGTTGTTTTGCAACTCGGGTAAGAAGGGAAGCGCGATAGCGACTCCCTTCGAATTTAGCCTCGCTTGAAAATCCAAATACATGGAAATGAAGTATAGCCTACGCAGTAGGCTTAGCGTTCTTAGGCTATTCGACGAGAAGGGAAGCGCGATAGCGACTCCCTTCGAGAGATTAGCCAAGCTTGCTTGAAGCTAAAAAGGGCTTGAAATAGAAAATTAGCGAAGCGGTCATCGTTGTTTTGCAACTCGGGTAAGAAGGGAAGCGCGATAGCGACTCCCTTCGAATTTAGCCTCGCTTGAAAATCCAAATACCCGTAAATGAAGTATAGCCTACGCAGTAGGCTTAGCGTTCTTAGGCTATTCGACGAGAAGGGAAGCGCGATAGCGACTCCCTTCGAGAGATTACCCAAGCTTGCTTGAACCTAAAAAGGGCTTGAAATAGAAAATTAGCGCAGCGGACATCGTTGTTTTGCAACTCGGTCTTTTGTTTTTAGAGTAGCCAAAGCTTTCTTTTGAAAAGTAGATAATCCTAATTTTTCGTACTTTTATATAATTACCCACAATAAGAAAAGGTAATTAGGATTAATAAACATAAATAATTTTGAGCCAGGACAACATTCTGTCTAAATCGTTTGTCATTTAGAAAATATTTCTGCAATTTAAAAAATTAAACAAATGAGAATTATCTACCTGTTCATTTTTATCCTTTTATTGAATAATACCGTTCAAGCTCAATCGAATTATAATACTAGTACCTATTTACCCAAAGTTACAATTCCGATCAATTATCAAAATCTAGGATTTAGCTCCGCAACATCAATCAGGAACAAAAGAGGTATAGCAATTGAGCCTTCGGGAAATATTTGGATCGGGTTAGCGGCTAACGGATTAATTTATTGGAATGGCTCTACATGGACAAGTGTAAAGGATACTATTTCGGGAACATATTTACCATCTGATTCTGTTCACACTATTAAACAAGATAGTAATTATGATTTATGGGTAGCATCAAACTTCGGACTCAGTCACAGGTCTGCTTCGGGATATAATAATATTGCTTTTAATTCCGCTATTGGCTTCCCTCCTACTACAATTAATGAAATTGAAATATCAGGGAACCTAGTTTATCTGGCAACAACATCAGGACTAATAAAATTCAATGCAAGCAATCAGAGTTTCACGCTTTATAATCATACAAATTCAACTTTATTAAATGATACAATATCATCTATCACATTAGATAGTCAAGGAAAAGTATGGCTATCAACTAAAGAAGGATATTCTATTTATGATAATGGCACTTTAAGTAATATCAATCATTTGAATTCAGCATTACCCAATTGTGATATTTATGATATTTCATTCACTTCAAATGACACTATTCTTATTTCATCAAAAGCAGGTATAATAAGAAAAATAAATCAACAGTATATTTCTTTAGATTCAACTTATAATTTTAGTGCAAAAGTTAGTGGTGATTTTTGCTCCTCTCCATTTTCATATGATGGTACTAATAGTAATTTTAATAAATTTTCGTTTTCATCCAGACTAATTTCAAATGGGAATAAAATTTTTCTAATAATTAATCAGAATCAAGACCATTTAGCATCGATTGAACCAAATTCAATTAAAATTCATCCAGAAGTATTATTAACCAATACTTCAATTATGAATAGCATTTTTTCGATATACAATGACACGATATACTTCAGCAATCCTGTAGTTTATTTATACGTCAATAATGTTTTTAAAGTAAGTAGTCAAGCATTAAATTCAATACCAGAAGAACATCTTGCAACGAAGCCTTTTCAAGTAAGCAACTTTGCCAATCAAATCATTCCTAAGTCCTATGTCGGAATAGATGGTGAAAATTTAGTAGGCAATATGATTACTGCCAGAATTCATAATAGAGGGAATCTTCATTTAGATCCTTATAATTTTAATCCGACGTATGAAGTCCCATTTAACTCTGGGAAAAACAGCGTTTATGCATCAGCAATTTGGCTCGGTGGCTTAGATAACAGTAATCAGTTGTATACTGCAGCGCAGACGTACCGACAAAATTCTTCTTGTGATTTTTTTCCTGGACCACTTGACACTTTAGCACAAATTGACAGTTCTACCTTTCAAGATTTTGATCATATTTGGATGGCGCGTAAATCAGATATTGATGAATTTCGATATCAATATGCGATTGGAAATGTTTCGGCAGGAATTTATCAAATACCGGATTTCATCTTAAACTGGCCTGCATTTTACAACAAACCAAAATTCCCTCAAAAGCTGGCACCATTTATCGATATAAATGCCGATAATGAATATAATCCTTATGACGGCGATTATCCCGATGTAAAAGGAGAACAAATGGCATGGTGGATATTTAATGATGCATTAGGATTAAAAACAGAAACGAATTCTCCATCTATGGGTGTAGAAATTCAAGCTTCTGCATATTCATTTAATTGCAATAACCAATCAAATAATTCGAATATACTTAATGCTACAACATTTTATCATTTTGATCTTTATAATCGAAGTAATAAAGATTACCATTCATTTTATTTCGGGATGTGGTCAGATTCAGATTTAGGAAATGGTACAGATGATGTGATACAGTGTAATATCACAAATAATAGTTTTATGTCATTTAATGGTGATTCAATTGATGATGGTGCAAATGGATACCAATCGTGTCCACCTGTACAAAACGTTACGTTTTTAAAAGGTCCTGAGGCTTCTATCAACGATAATATTGATAATAACCATAACGGAATTATTGACGAAGCAAACGAGGATATTGGATTAAGTCATTTTGTTTATTACTACGGAAGTAATGGATCTACCGGGGGGAATCCAAATATTTCAGATGATTATTACGACTATTTAACCGGACATTGGCTTGATGGCTCAAATATTTTATACGGTGGTGACGGACACGGAGGTTCAATAGGAGCAACTACAATCCCTACAGATTTTATGTTTTCAGGAAACACTGATCCAAATTTTTCTACAACATGGACAATGTTAGGCGCCGGCTTTCCTCCTGATGATATTCGAGGAGTTGGAAGCGTAGGTCCTTTTGATTTACCTGCGGGGTCGATGAAATCGTTCGACATTGCATTTATTACAGGACCTTCCAATTACGGTCCGGGAGGAATGGCACTTAATGATAGTATTGTTGCTAACATAAGAAATCAATTCAGGAGCGGTACTTTTGATAACTTTCAAGGAAGTATTCCATCGATTAGTGGTCCAGCGTTTACAGCTGCTCTAAACACTTATAATTACACATTACCTATACAGTTGAATGCAGGAAGTACTGTTATTTGGAGTGTTCAAAACGGGACCATTATCAGCGGACAAGGAAGTAATTCCATTAATGTTTTGTGGGGAACTATCGGAGCCGGAACTGTATCGGTTGAATTACTTAACAGCAATGCTTGCAAAGCAATCGATACACTTCAAGTTAAAATAGGCACAGTAGGACTTACACAGAATATCCAAGATGATTTTGTTAGAGTTTATCCGAATCCAACTTCAAGCATCCTAAACATTGAATCAAAAGAACACAAAATTGCAACCTACGAAATAAGAAATCTTCAAGGCCAAATTGTCTCACATCAAACCTACTCCCAATCCATCGACCTTCAATATCTTACCGATGGAGTTTATTTTATCTTACTACTTGATAATAACCGAAAAGTTCTTTCGAGGAAATTGGTTGTGAAAGAGTAAATTCAGAATGCGTATTTAAATTAAGTAAGTGAAATGAAAAAAATAATCCTTTTAATCATTTTTTTGATTGTTCATATTATTGTCAATGGTCAGGAATTACAATTTGGATCATCGCATGTAATTAGGTTAAGTGATAATCCACTTTCCTATCAAAGTTTAGGGTTTCCCAATTCTTCTCCACTTTTAAATAAAAAAGGAATAGAAATTGAATCAAACGCAAATATTTGGGTAGCTACTAAGTCAAATGGATTAATTTATTGGAACGGTACAAATTGGACATTAATTAAAGATACAATTAATAATACTTCATTGCCATCAGATACAATTCAATCAATTAGATTAGATCAAAATAACGATTTATGGATTGCATCAAATTTCGGTCTAAGCCATCGAACTGCGACTGGGTATACCAACATAGCATTTAATTCTTCAATTAACTTTCCAACCTGTATAATTAATGAGATTGAACAATCAGGCAATATTCTTTATTTAGCAACAACATCAGGGTTAATCAGCTTGAATATAACAAACCAAATTTTTACCATTTACAACCATTTAAATTCCAATTTAATTAACGATTCAATTACTTCGATTACTATTGATAATCAAGGAAAATTATGGTTATCGTCGAATATGGGGTACTCAATTTACGACAATGGTATTTTCAATTCGATTACATATTTAAACTCAACTTTACCGAACTGTTCCATTTATGATATAGCTTTTACAAGTTCTGATACTATCTTACTTTCAGTAACGGGTGGGATAATCAGAAAAATAAATCAACAATATGAATCGATGGACACGACATATTTTTATAAATCATTAGTTCATGCAGATTTTTGTTCCGATTCAATGAATATAGACGGATCAGGAAACACAATGCTAGAAAAAAAATTCGATTCGCGCCTCGTTACTGATGGTGATAAAATATACCTGATTGCAAATTTCGGAAGCTTTAATCAAACAATAATTTCGATAAAATCGGGAGAAATAAAGTTGTATCCGTTTTATTATTCAGGATCAGCAAATGATTTTGGGAACATATTAAAATATCACCAAGACTCACTTATATTCAGTAATGATGTATTCATTAATAATGCAGCACACATTTACAAATTCAACAAATCTAAATTAGATTACTATTCAAACATCTCAAATACAACTCCTCCTTTTGCTTTCACAAATTTCAAGAATCAATATATTCCTAAATCTTATAAAGGATCTGATGAAGAAAAATTAGTTGGCAATATGGTTACAGCGAGAATCCTGAATCATGGAGATTTACATGGCATTCCGAGTATGCAATCCCCTGCATATGAGGTTCCATTTAATTCAGGCAAAACAACAGTTTATGCATCTTCAGTTTGGTTAGGAGGACATGATAGTACCGGACAAATATATTCTTGTGCTCAAACCTACCGACAAGCAAACGCAAATGATTTTTGGCCGGGACCATTAGATACTGTAGGTGAAACAGACAGCATTGCATATCGTGAATTTGATCATATATGGATGGCGCGTAAATCGGATATTGATGAATTTCGATACCAATATGCGATTGGCAATGTAGCTGCAGGAGTTTATCTTATTCCTGATTTTATTTTAAATTGGCCTGCGTTCTATAACAGACCTAGATATCCTCAAAAACTTGCTCCATTTATTGATATAAATGGTGATAATGAGTACAACCCGTACGATGGTGATTATCCGGATGTAAAGGGAGAACAAATGGCTTGGTGGATATTTAACGATGTTATGCCAATTAAATCACAAACATATTCCCCATCAATGGGAGTTGAAATTCAAGCTTATTCATATGCGATAAATTGTAATAATCAGCTAAATAATACGAGAGGTTTAAACTATACTACGTTTTATCATTATGATCTCTATAATCGCAGTCAACAAGATTATGATTCTTGTTTTTTTGGCATGTGGTCTAATTTGCAATTAGGTAGATCACTTGATGATTTATTAGGATCAAATGTAAAAAACAACAGCTTCTTTATTTACAATTCAGATTCATTAGATGAATTACCTGAAGGATATGGATCTTGTCCACCAGTTCAAAATATTTCATTCTTAAAAGGGCCATTAGCTGCAAACAATGATGGAATTGACAATAATAATGATGGCACTATCGATGAAATTAACGAAGACATTGGGTTAAGCCACTTTGTTCATTATTTCGATAATCAACCAAACACTCCATACAATATGCCATTAATAAATGAAGATTACTATGGTTATTTATCAGGTAAATGGCTGAATGGTTCCTCTATCACATATGGTGGAAATGGCAATGGAAGTGGAAACGGAGCAACCAACAATCCCAGTAATTATATGTATCCCGGAACCAGCGATACAAATTTTCCTAATCCTTGGGTGATGACAATAGACACTTCAACATTTAGAGAAAACATGTGTGGAGTTGGAAGCGTAGGTCCTTTTGATTTACCTGCGGGGTCGATGAAATCGTTCGACATTGCATTTATTACAGGACCTTCCAATTATGGTCCGGGAGGAATGGCACTTAATGATAGTATTGTTGCTAACATAAGAAATCAATTCAGGAGCGGTACTTTTGATAACTTTCAAGGAAGTATGCCATCGATTAGTGGTCCAGCGTTTACAGCTGCTCTAAACACTTATAATTACACATTACCTATACAGTTGAATGCAGGAAGTACAGTTATTTGGAGTGTACAAAACGGGACCATTATCAGCGGACAAGGAAGTAATTCCATTAATGTTTTGTGGGGAACTATTGGAGCCGGAACTGTATCGGTTGAATTACTTAACAGCAATGCTTGCAAAGCAATCGATACACTGCAAGTTAAAATAGGCACAGTAGGACTTACACAGAATATCCAAGATGATTTTGTTAGAGTTTATCCGAATCCAACTTCAAGCATCTTAAACATTGAATCAAAAGAACACAAAATTGCAACCTACGAAATAAGAAATCTTCAAGGCCAAATTGTCTCACATCAAACCTACTCCCAATCCATCGACCTTCAATATCTTACCGATGGAGTTTATTTTATCTTACTACTTGATAATAACCGAAAAGTTCTTTCGAGGAAATTGGTTGTGAAAGAGTAAATCTATAGCAAAGTGAATAAATTTAAGGAGTTGTCAGTATTTCCCCTTAACACCCTTCCATATTAGCCGCCAGCCAATGAAATTCGCCGTTTTTAAAGCATCCAACTCCATTGGAAGTGCCAATCCATAGGATGCCCGAGATGTCTTCGTATATCGTCTGTATTTCGGCGTTGATAAATGGTGGCGCTATCGATGTAATCTTAAGTTTGCCGGATGTGTTATTAAATCCTGCAATATCGATTTTTACTAATCCCACATTTTTCTCCTTTTCATCCAGCAATCCTGCCCAAATATTTCCAGCAGCATCTTTATGTAATGCTGAAATTCGAGTCTCTTTTAATCCTTGAGCTTTACCAATGCGTTTTGATTTTTGTTGGTCGATGCGCACTATACCTTTATCATCTCCTACCCAAATCACTCCGTTTTTTTCTTGTTCCATTGTACGCAATTTTCCGGTTAGTTGATCGCCTGTCAATTTCGGAGTGATAAATTTATTATTTGCAGCTATGGATAATCCTTTGTCGGTGGCAATCCATATTTGTCCTGAATTGTCTTGTATTAATGCATTCACTTGATTACTCGGCAAGCCATCGGCTACTTTATAGTTTGTGAATTTGTTTACAACTCCGTTCTTAATTGAACTCGCCAACGATTTACCAACCCCTCCTTCTGTTCCCAACCAAATTGTTCCGTCTTTAGCAATTAAAATGGAATTCACCCAATTGTCGCCAAGTCCATCCAACTTCGAATAAAAACTCAATTCTTTACCATCGTATCTGCATAATCCATGATACTTAGTGCCTATCCAAAAAACTCCTTGCGCATCTTGAGCAACACAATTTATATGAAAGTCGATTAATTCGCGATCTTTTAGAACATTTATAAAGTGTTTTTCGATTTCTATTTCATGTAAATATTTCATTCGCTTAACTTGCGTATCGTGATTACATGTGCTCTCACCACATTTGAATATTTCACCATTATCGGTCGATTGAAAAAATCCGTTGCTAGCACCGAACCACAAATTACCTTTTCGATCGCGAAAAATCGAATGGACATTATTATCAGGAGCTATTTCATAATTAAATTCTTTAACCCCTAAAGGCATTGGAGTAATTGACGCATTAGTAAGTTGAGAATCGCTTTTAGCTGCAAACGGTAAACCCTGACGATTGATAGTCTGACCAAATGCCGAAACACTAATTGCGCAGAATAAAATAGCTAATGATTTCATGATGATGATTTTTAGATAGGGCAAATCTACTGTCAATTGCAAAGAGCTCGTGTTATTCACTCGTTATTCAGGTGTTAACGAGTTGTTAATGCTAAATTGATACGTTTATTATGAGTATTTTTGAATGGTATGAAATTCAAAAAAGATCTGCTATTTATTCTATTAACTGGGATTGCTTTCGTGGCAATTCTAGGAATACAATATTACTGGATTCTTAAAACTGCGAATACAAAAGAAGCAATTTTTAATGAGAAAGTGCATTTAGCGCTTACTGCGGTATCGAATGAAATTTCTACCAATACATCAGCAAAGCAAGAACTTTTTATTGCTGCCGACAAAAGAGAATTAATTAAAACGGACAGTATCCTGCGACATTATTTAAAACTGTACGACATCAACATTAATTATACTTTTGAAGTTAGTCCTTGGAAAAATCAATCAGCCAATCCACCAATTTGGCAACCGCAATCGCTTTTTAATAAAGACAACAACTACCAAGCTTGTATAAGTGATCCGAATGAACAAGAGAAGTTGTTATTGCAGTTAAAATTCCCCGAAAAAGAAGAATTTATTAGAGCTGAAATGGGCCCTTTGTTTATTCTCTCTGTCGGATTAATTTTATTAGTAATGGTAGTCACTTTTTACACCTATCGGTCACTTCAAAAAGAAAAAGAATTAGCAGCAAACTCAAAGCAATTCTTAAGCAATATCATTCATGAATTCAAAACTCCATTGACGAATATCGCTTTAGCAGGTAAAATGTTGCGAAATGAAGTGATTCATGATGATAAAGAAAAACGTAACAGATATATCGACATTCTTTTAGTAGAAAAAGAAAAACTGAATAATCAAGTAGAACAATTATTGCAACTTTCATCATGGGAAAAAGGAGGAAATTTCGTTCAACTAAAGCCAATTGAACTAAACAGCCTTTTAAAAGAAATTGAGTGTGAAACCGCTGTACAAATTGAAGAAGCGAAAGGAGAAATTAATATCAATTATTCACCGGACAATATTGTTATCAATGCCGATAAAGAACTTTTGAAAAGTGCAATCATCAATCTAGTCGACAATGCCATTAAATACAGCAATGGGAATCCCAGGATTGAATTAAACTTTATGAGAAATGAAAATCAAATTTTAATTTCGATTAGCGACAACGGCATTGGCATAGCTCCAAAATATCGCGAAAAAGTTTTTGAAAGATACTTCAGAGTACCAACAGGTAATATTCATACAGTAAAAGGATTTGGGGTAGGACTTTCTTATGTGCAAGTCATCATCGCGCAACATAAAGGGACAATTTCACTAGCCAGTGAAGAAGGAAAAGGATCATTATTTACCATTAAACTTCCTTTAGTAAATGAATAAACCACGAATATTATTAGCTGAAGATGATTTAAATTTAGGCGTATTATTAGTCGATTATTTAGAATCAAACGGCTTTTCGGTTCACCTTGCAAAAGATGGACAGCAAGCAATTGAAGCCATTCAACAAAACACGTTTCAGCTTTGCATTTTAGATGTAATGATGCCGTATGTAGATGGAATCACTGTAGGGAGCTATATTTCTAAGCATGTATCAAAGCTTCCCTTTCTATACTTGACATCTAAATCGATGAAAGAAGACAAGCAAGCTGGATATACTTCAGGAGCTGTTGACTATATATTAAAACCCTTCGATGAAGAAGAACTGGTATGGAAAATAAATGCCATACTTAAAAGAAGTACAATCAAGGAATCAGAAAATCTAAAAAACTACATCATTGGCGAATATGTATTTGAGCCAGCTAATTTGCTTTTAAGAAATGGATCAAACACTAAACGCATTACAGATAAAGAAAATGTCATTTTGCTTTACTTATGTCAGAATGCAAATAAAGTAATTCGTCGCGAGGAAATGCTCATGGCCATTTGGGGCACAAACGACTATTTTATTGGAAGAAGTCTAGATGTATTTATTACTAAAATACGAAAGTACTTAAGCAAAGATTCCTCACTACAAATCGAAAATGTTTTTGGAGTAGGATTTGTATTCCATGCAAAAATCAAGGAAGTAGTACGATAAATATTGCTTACTGAAAATCGAGCGTATGATGATATACTCTACCATATTTCGCTTTCAGTTTTTTACAACGTTTTAATGCTGAATTGGTGTTACTAGTTTCCAATTTTTGAAAGTCAGAATAATATTTATCGTCGAGTAAGCTATACCAAATTTCGAGTTGTTTTGGAGCACTATTTAAGCGCGCCGGTACAATGAAGTATAAATCGATCTGCTCTTTCGAAGCTAAGGTTTTAGTAGCACGGTATTTTTCAGGCATCAAAGGATTATTACTCTTACCCAAGTGTAGAAAGAGCTTACATGTTTTATTTGGGGTCTCATCCCACCTATACTTATTGATAAACGGAGGAAATTGTGCCTCTTGGGTATGTAATACCAAAATGCTATCACGGGCAGTATTCCTAATCGAAATGCTATACACAGCCATTCCCTCGCTATTGGAAGGGAAAATTTGAGAGATGAGGAAAACTTGTGCCCCCGCTGAAGAGGTCACTAACAGTAACAATATCAGTAACGGCCTGAATATTCTATGCATAGACTGCCAAATTAGAAAACAAAATGGGAAGAGCGATAAGAAGTGATAAAAATCTTAGAAAAGTATAAAATACAAAACCCGCCTTTAGGGCAGGTTTTGTTATAAAATATGAAAGGTTGAAATTTTGCAACCCGAATGAGACTATTTAGCCTTAGTCGTATTCACCCTTCTTTCTTCAATTCTTGCACTCTTACCTACCATATCACGTAGATAGAAGATACGCGCACGACGAACTTTACCGTGTTTGTTAACTTCGATACTAGCAATTTTTGGGCTGTTGATTGGGAAGATACGCTCAACTCCTACTCCACCAGAAATCTTACGAATAGTAAAAGTTCCAGTAGTAGCCGTTCCTTTACGTTGAATTACAACGCCTTGGAACAACTGCTCACGCTCTTTGTTTCCTTCAACAATTTTATAAACTACAGTAATAGTATCACCGGCTCTGAATTCAGGCCACTGCTTAATTTCGATGCTGTTTTGTTCAGCTACGTTAAGTAAGTTCATTTTGCTTCTCTATATTACCCTAAACGGGGCTGCAATATTAGCGAATTTTCACTTATAAAGCACCTTTTTTGTGCAGGAAATTAAAAAAATCGAACATCGCCTGTTAATAACCTTGCAATTTGCTGATAATCAAATATTTATTAGATTGTAAAAAACTCATTGTTTTTATTCCTTTTCCAAATTTTCATAAAACGAAAGCAATTCGGCGCCAATTTTTCGGTTATTAAACTTCGTTTCTACCAATTTTCGGGCATTTTCTCCGATCATTTTGAGTGATTCAGAGTCGTTTAATGCCGTTTTTATCTTGGCAATAAACTCTTCCGGAGTATTGGCAATTAGCACTTCTTTGCCATCAACTGCAGGAATTCCTTCTAGTCCGATGGAGGTAGTAATAATTGCTTTTCCGAAGGCCATTCCTTCAATAATTTTCACTCGCATACCGCTTCCACTAAACAGTGGCACTACCATCAATTTTCCATCAGCAAAGTATTCTTCAATTGAATCAACTTTATCGGAGATATCAACACGGTCCGACTTAAAGTTAAAGAATCCCGGAGGCATTCGCTTACCTGCAAATTTAAATCGTACATCTGGCATATCGACACTCAATTTCGGCCAAACTTCCTCTAAAAACCACTTAATTCCTTCTTGATTCGGAAGCCAATCCATTGCTCCTAAATGGAACAATAAATTACCTTCTGGCATAGGTAAGCTTGGATAATTTTTCAAATCGACGCCAATAGGTGCTACATGAATTGGAACCTCCGCTCCTAACATCCTCAATTGCGTCTCATCTTCTTTCGTTAATGCTGCAATGCCATCGACCCTATTTAATGCCCACATTTCATAATGTCGCAATCGATCAGCCAATAAATTTAAGTACCATCGTCGAATAGGATTCGCAGTAATTCCTGCTAATCGTTGCCAAATTAAATGCTCAATATTATGGGTGCGTAGAATTACTTTCGCCTCTGAATAACGACGAATCGTTTCGAGGTATGGCACCATATATAAACTCTCTAGCTGAATTACGTCAAATTCATTGCGTTCGAGAATCTCAATCAATTTCTCTTCAAAGTCACGTCGTATAAAACGAATAATATGATACGATTCTCCTGTAAAAAGATTGAAAATTGCTGCAAAAGGCTTTATTCTGTTATCAAGATAAACTCCTTCAATCTTTGTCATTTTAATATACTCTTCATCGAGTGTATTTAAATCGACCAGCTGTTTAATTGTATTAAACGTAAGGACTTTTAATGTGGCATCATTTTCTGTTACCGCCTTCTGAATATTGTACATGGCAATACTCCCGCCATCGTGAGGAGGATAAGGAACTTTAACGCAAAGCTGAAGTATATTCACAATTACTGTTTTTTATTTTTTGAAAATTTACGAAAGAAATTTCTATACACATCGCCATCAAATATGACTGAATCATGAGTAGCTTTATAAATTAAAAATATCCCAACTGGCAACAATACTGCAGCCGACAACCACATTCCTTTAAACGGAGGAATAACACCTTCTTTTGCCATTTTCTCTCCTGTAATGCTCGTAACATGGTAAATAAGGAAGAAAATGATTGAAACCACTAAAGGCATGCCCATTCCGCCCTTACGAATAATTGCTCCTAACGGTGCGCCTATGAGAAATAAGATAAAACAAGCAGCCGATAAAGTCAGTTTACGATGCCATTCAACATTGTACTTGGCGATTTGATAATTGCGCCCTTCCATGTCTTCTTTCGTTCCATTCATGTAGGCTTGAATTGATCGCGCTTGATTTAAGGCATTTTCGTAAATCACATCTCTACTCCCTCCTATCAAATAATCGTTTTTCATGGCTGTCGCCGACTTCATATTACTGATGAATGCCGAAGTATCGCGCAAGAATAAGCAATATGGTTTTAGGTTATTATCCACTTCTGCCATTCGAGCATTAATGCCGATTTTAAAACTATCGATACTCGATGTCAATTGCATCAAATTCATCATTTGATGTCCGCCTTTAAACAAATCTTCATTGGTACGACTAAGCTTAAATGACGACAAGTCGAAGCGGATTTTATATTCTTTAAAACCGTTTCGCATCAATGGATGTGAGTCGGCTCCATTCTTTATTTTGTTTTGCTCTTCATAGCTGTTACCATTAAACAGCGTAAGAATTAAAAATTTTTGATCGGCCGATGTCTCCATCTTTCCCGATTCAGCAATTACTACTTTTTTATTCCCTTCGTGATCGGTATGATCGTAAATCATGACATTACGAATGGTTTGTCCGTCTTTGTCTTTTTGTCCGACTTTAATGCTATACCCATCAATTCCATTATAAAATACTCCTTCACGAATCGACAATGAAGGCTTCTGCTGACGAATATCGTACAACAGTGAACCCATCTTCAAGTTAGTATATGGAAGCACGTTATTGGAGAAAAAGAAGGCCGTTACGCTTATCATTACTGCTACAAAAAACAATGGCTTCATAAGGCGTTGCAATGAAATCCCTGATGCCTTTGCCGCCGTAATTTCGAAATGTTCGGCCATGTTCCCGAACGTCATGATTGACGAAACCAAGATCGCTAGCGGCAATGCCAAAGGCACCAAATTCGCGGAAGTATAAAACAATAGTTCAGCAATAACGGCTCCGTCGAGCCCTTTGCCGATTAAGTCGTCGATATATTTCCATAGGAATTGCATAAGCAACACAAAAAGCGCTATGAAAAAAGTAAGGAAAAAAGGTCCTATAAATGAACTGAGAACCAGTTTATGAAGTTTTTTCACCAATCAATAGTAGTATTACGTTGCAAAAATAACCTAAGTTTGATTGCGGACCATCAACAAAAGCCGATATTATGCCTTACTTCGACGAAAGAACCTTACAATTATTGAATAACAAGCAGTTTTATAATGATTTAATTATTGCCGAGTCACGAGTACAAGCACTGCTAGAGGCTTGTTCGGTCGAAATAAAAGCAGCATTATCACCGCTTTTCCCCGAAGATTCGCCTTTATTAAAATCAGCGGCGAAAACGACTCGTGGGAATAATTTTCTAGGATACCCATGGACCATCATTGATTTTCCGCGGAAGTTTGAATCTGAAGGATTTCTGGCACTTCGCATTCTTTGTTTACGGGGACATTGTTTTTCAGTCACATTACATCTTTCAGGAGAAATATTTAAACAATATTCAGAACGAATTTTAGCTCGTAAAAATGATATCCCAAGCAATTACTATTTCAGCGCCAATTCTGACGAGTGGATGCATATCATAGATGAAAAAAACTATTGGCAAATGAATCATCCGGATAATGATTTTAGCAAGGAACTTGAAAAATCGTCGTACTTAAAAATAGCTCATAAAATTCCCTTTGAAGAAGCAGAATCACTTCCTCAACAAGCGGCAAATACAGCTCGCACTCTTTTCGAAATACTAATGTAAATTATAAACTACCTAAGAGCATTCTTAGGTTTTGCACCTGCGACTCCCATAAGCGAATTGAAGTTTCCTTCTCTCCAGGATTTGCAAAATCCGTTATTTCAAGCGCGATATCAGAAGTGATATCATCCTCTTTTATTTCGAATTGAAAGTAGGTTCCATCAGTATCATCAAGCCATTGAAAACGCACCAATTGTTGGTCTTTAATAGCTACAAGTTTCGCGTACGACTCTCCCCCTTCCCAAACAAAAGTATAAATACGATCTTTAGTTTTCACTTCATCGGCAAACCAACCGGCTAATCCGCTTGAATCACTTAAGCAATTAAACAAAATTTTAGGTGATGATCGAAACTCAAACTCCAACGAGTATTTTATTTTAGTCGTATTAATTGGCTCGATGAGTTTTAAAGGCGGCTCTTTTAACTTAACAATTTGCTTCGGAGCAGGTGTTGGTCCTGCTTGAATTCGAGGACGAACTTTACTTAAGTCCATCGTTTCCTCTAATTCCTTAATAGCCTTAGCCGCTTTTACATGCAAAGGATCGAGTTTATCGTCGGGTTTTTCTACCTTTTTATCTTGCTTAACATCTTTAACCGGTACAACAGAAGGCTTAGCTAATTTTTTATCGCTTTTTTCAATCACAGTAGATTTAACCTCTGGCTTTTTAGCAGCTACTTTAGGAGCAACAATAGGTGCCTTTTCAGCAACTTTCTTTTTATCAATCGGCTTTTCAGCAATAACAGGCTTAGCTGCCAACTTAGTATTAGCTGATTTTTGAGGAGCGACAGGTTTTGAAGATGCTTTGGGAGCAACAACTTTTTTAACTTCTACTTTTTTGGGTGCGACCGATTTAGCGGAAACAACAGGCTTGGTGGCAACCTTTTTAGAGGCTACTGGCTTTTTTGGAGCCGGACTTGCCTTTTTTGTAGGTACTTTTGCCTTAGCAGCAACGGCTTTAGAAGCAGGCTTTTTAACAGCAGGTGCTTTTTTTGCCGGAGCAGCCTTTGAAGAAGTAGACTTCTTAATAGGTTTACTCGCTTTTTTCGAATTCGCCATAACGCGAAAATGTTAGTTGGTTGTTGATATAGTCCAAACGATGGAGCGAAATATAGTTAAAAAACAATACGAACAAATAAAGAATTGTAATTTTCAATGAACAACGCAAAAATGTACCCTTTTAGAGGACAAAAGCACGAAAAGTTCCGGTTACTTTTGTGGATAATTGGTTCCATAGCCGCAATTATTGGCGCTTATTATTCCCAATTTGGTATTTTATTCCATTTAAAATCAGCACTTCTCACCTGGTTTTCAGCATGGTTCGTGGTATTCGGATGGATACTCCAAACTTGGTACAACTCCACAAACGATACCGAAAAGCAAGAATTTAATGAAGGGATTATGACTTTAAGTCCAAATCCACTGATTCTCAGCGACTATCTAATTCTCACTGGATTAATTGGAATGGCGGTTAATCCAATAGCTCTAGTTTCGTGGTTTATTGGTTCGAAAATCCTGATCCATTACTATTTGCATAAAAAAATCAGTTTGAGGATGTTGATTGCGGAGAACATCAGCATAAAATTTGGACAATACAGGCAAGGCCATCAACAACTTGATATAAGTAAGGGAATTAGAACAACGGCTAATTCAACAATTATTTCAATTATAGTTTTATTAATCGTCCTAGAATTAAGATTTAAAGAAATAAATCGCGACATACCTTTTGAAATCGAAACAGTAGGGCTCGTTTTACTGTTACTAATAATAGCTCTTAAAATATTTCTCTTTAAAAAACGACAGACTAATACATCAAAATAAAGTCAATCATTCACATGAACAATTTCGAATTTAAGAATCCCACGAAAATAATTTTCGGGAAAAATACCATCATAAAAATCAGTACCGAGATCCCCAAAGATGCGAAAGTCCTAGTTCTATATGGCGGAGGAAGTATCAAAACAAACGGAGTATACGAGCAAGTCATATCGGCACTTAGCGGATATAACTTCAAAGAATTTGGAGGCATCCCAGCTAATCCAGAATATTCGGTGTTATTGAAAGCACTTGATATCATCAAAAAGGAAAACATTAACTATTTACTAGCAGTTGGAGGAGGTTCTGTTATAGATGCAACTAAATTTTTAGCATCGGCTGCACTCTACAAAGGAGAGGAACCTTGGGATATTCTTAAAAACAATATTCGGACTGAAACAGCAATGCCTTTCGGAACGGTTTTGACGTTACCTGCAACAGGATCTGAAATGAATTCAGGTGCGGTTATTACTCGCGAAGAGACAGGTGAAAAATTAGGAATGGGCGGACCAGGATTATTTCCTCAATTTTCGATACTAGATCCTGAAGCGATAAAATCGATTCCACCTCGACAAATCCAGAATGGAATTATTGATGCCTTCACGCATGTGATGGAACAATATATGACCTACCCTATTCAAGCCAAATTACAAGACCGATTTGCTGAAAGTATCATGCAGACATTGATAGAAATCGCTCCTGTAATATCGAAAGATACGAGCAACTACGAAGCGGCATGCGACTTTATGTGGTGCTGTACAATGGCATTAAACGGACTGATTCAAAAAGGAGTACCAACAGACTGGGCAATACATGCCATGGGACATGAACTTACGGCAATGTACGGAATTGATCATGCTAGAACATTAGCAATTATCGCACCTCGTCATTATCGTTATAAATTGGAAAACAAGAAAGAAAAGTTAGCCCAATATGGTGAACGAGTATGGGGACTAACGGTAGGCAGTACCGAAGAAAAGGCTGAGCAAGCAATTGCCAAAACAGAAGCCTTCTTCAATGAACTTGGGGTTGCAACAAAGCTATCGCAATACACCGAATCATATCAAGGAACAGCAGAAAAAGTAGCAGCGGCTTTAGAAGCTAGAGGATGGATAGCTTTAGGAGAGCGAAAAGACATAACGCCATCGGATGTTAAGAAAATTATAGAGATGAGTTATTAAAAAGAAAGAGCGACTAAACAGTCGCTCTTTCTTTTTTTTATCGATTATCGAATCACAGTGACCGGCACAACAGCTGATCGTTGGTTTCCCGAAATTTTCATCACATAATTTCCGTTCATCACAGAAGAAATATCGAATCCGATTTTTTGGATACCAGAATTTACTTGATATTTCTTTTCTGACACTACTCTACCTGCCAAGTCGCTTAATGAGACAGTAATTATGTCAGATGAAATAATCTCGAGATCAATATTAAAAATGTTATTCGAAGGATTAGGATAAACTTTTAGCAATAAAGAACGATCTACACTACTCAATCCTGAGCAATCGTAAACACTCACCTGTTGTGAAGCAGAACTTGTACAACCATTGGGAGCTTCATAAACATAATTCAATGTAAAAGTACCTGCTCCAGCCAATGAAGGTTCAAATGTTCCACCAGTAACACCAACACCCGAAATCGATCCTCCCGGAGGATCTAAAATCAAATTCACAGGTGATTGGAAAATGCAATATAAAGTGTCGAGTCCACTGATCGAAGCTGCAGGAGCAGGTGTTTTTAAATCCACAACCACAGTATCGGTACTTGAACAAAATGTAGCTAAGCTAGTAACTATTACAATGTATTCACCGCTTTGATTTGCTTCATACGAATTTGAATTAGCACCAGAAATAACACTTCCATTAAACTTCCAATTGTACATATTAGAATCGTTTGCAGGAGTATATAAGGTAATCAAAGTATCGCATACATGAAGCGTATCTTGATCACTAATAAATGCAACTGGAGCACAAGAAGAAGTATCAACTATATGATAAATTGCACCGGTATATAAACTTCCAGTATAAATTTCACCTTGGTTATCTTCACCAAAACAGCTCAAACTTATTCCCGATAAAGTTGCATGCTGGAGATAAGAGAAAGAAGTAGTATCACGCTTCAACGTACGAAGAGATGAAACGCAAAAATCGGTAAACACATAATACCCGAACATATTAGCATATTTCCCGCCACGATAAATGGCTCCGCCAGAAATCGAGCAATTTCCACCTGTATGTTGATATACATAAGCTGGCGATTCATAATTACTTTGTGCAGCACATCCAGCAGTATTAAAAGCTGCATTCCCTTCATAACATCTCCATCCGTAATTCTTTCCGCTTCCAGTTCCTACAGCTTGAAAATCGACCTCTTCCCAAATATTTTGACCAACATCACCAATCCATAAATCGCCAGTAAGATTATCAAAATCGAATCGCCAAGGATTACGCATACCTACATTCCAAATTTCACGAACGGCAGTAGTACTATTAGCAAAAGGATTATCGGAAGGAATGGCATATAATGTACCATGATCGACATCAATTCTCAACATTTTACCTAAGAATTGAGTTGTATCTTGTCCACGGTTTCCTGGATCATTAGCGCTTCCACCATCACCCGTACCAATATACAAATATCCATCGGGACCAAATGCTAAATCGCCACCATTGTGATTAGAATATGGCTGTGCAATCGTTAATAAAACAAGTTCGCTATTTGCAAGCGCAAGATTAGAATCGGCAGGATTTACACTATAACGAGCAATAACTGTATTGCCATTATTATTGGTATAATTCACATAAAAGTAACCGTTTGATTTATAGTTAGGATGAAATGCAACTCCTAATAAACCTTGTTCATTTCCCGAAGAACCTACAACAGGATTAATATCGAGATATGGAGTTGTAACCAAAGTGCCGTTATTGATTATACGAATTCGACCGTCTTGTTCAACAACAAACAATCGAGAATCTTTGCAATTTGTGATACAAACTGGTTTTATTAATCCCGTTGAATACGGTACTGCAATGAGCGAAGGATTTTGAGCCTTGACCTGCAGTGATAAGCAAAGTAGTAATAGTAAACGTAAATAAAATTTCATGGTTTGAGGGTTTGGGTGTGTAAACAAATGTAACCAAAATAATTATAAGTGAATCAAATGAGGGTAATTACGTAAAGGAAAGTTAGGAAAATACAAGAAAACAAATTGCCATCACAACTCTAATTCAGGCACTTAATCGTTCGAATTTTGTTCTGAAAAAACAATTTTAAAATGGATATCAAAATGAAATTACCTAATTTCACAAGGTCAGAAAATGAAATCGTTCAAATGGGTGTAACCCGGCATACATGATTAAACGTTAAATAAAATAATCGACCACCGGAGCAAAATGCAATTTGACAAAGCTATTTTCATAAAAGTACTTTCTAATTTTAAGGAAGGAGCATTGTATTTTTTCAAATCCAAGGCATTTAAAATTTCGTTTTCAATTTTTTTTATTGCTGCCATCATTATCACACGACAATGCAATAATGCCGTTGAAGAAGGATCAAAAGGATATATTTATACTGACCTCAATAAAATTCCTGCTAATAAAGTAGGAGTGCTATTAGGCACTAGCAGGCATCTTACCAACGGATCACAAAATCCTTTTTTTTATTATCGAATCAAAGCCGCTTCTGCCCTATTCTTCTCTGGCAAAATAAGATATATCTTGGTAAGTGGAGATAACCGCTATTTCAGCTATAATGAACCACGAGAAATGCGTCGCGAGTTAATGAGAGCAGGAATACCCGATACATCGATTATCATGGACTTTGCGGGGTTTCGAACTTTAGATTCAGTAGTTCGAGCGAAGAAAGTTTTCGGATTAAAAAAATTCACTATTATATCTCAAGAATTTCACAATGAAAGAGCCATTTATATCGCTCGTTTCAATGATATTGATGCAGTTGCTTACAATGCAGTTGATCCTCCTGACGACTTTACATTAAAAGTTAGAGTTAGGGAATATTTTGCAAGAGCAATGGTCGTATTAGATCTTTATCTGTTAAACAAAAAACCTTACTTTTTAGGTAGTCAGGTAAGAATAGGTAGTTAGTTAATATGCCCCTGCTCTCTTTCTAATGAACCACTCAATAGAGAGCAATAACATCATCAAGAAAAATACCCAAGGCAGATTTACCAAATCTTCTAACTTCTTATGCGTAAAAGAGACAGGTTTAAGATCCTCTCTTGTCTTCAGCGCATCAATTAATTTATCTTCGTCACCAGGCAAAATGGAAATAGCACCTGACTTCTGCGATAATGCATATAGCAATTGATGATCTGCTACAGTATTTGAGGTTTCTAGTTGTAATGCATTCACACTGAATTCTCCTTGTTGTGCATATAGTTTATCACCTAGTTTAACCTCTGCTTTATACTTGTAATTACCTACAGGAAATTGCCCAACATTCAATGAATAAGTATTCTCAATACGAGAAAAAACATACGGGAATTGGTCTCCTTTCGAATTATAGATTGTTAAATGAGCTTCGGGATCATTTACAGGTTGCTCCGACTGATTATACAATTCAGCATCAAAAACCAAAGGTTCATTTTCTTTAAAGCTATTTTTTACAATAACACGAAATGGACTTCTATTTTCTTTTGCGCTTAAGTACTGAACAATTTTTGATATCAACTCATTAGAACGGTCGTGAGAACCATTTGAGCTAAAGTCGGCTAATCTCCACTTCCACAACCCTTCACCACCCAAGACTGCGTATTTAACGCCATCAGCATCAGCAAAAGAAAGCAAAGGTTGTTTAGTAACAACAGCACCAATCTTTTGATTAAATAACGAATAGGCATTACCGTTAGAAGAATATACACCGAAAGGACCTTTCAATGGAGGCCATTCATCAATTTGTTTCAGCAAATCATCACTCACATTGAATAAGGAGAAATTACCTGCAGGAACGGCTTGCATTTCGTTTAATGATCCTCTGTTATCAGCGATTTGAATTCCCGCTCTAATGTTATTAAAATCGCTAACAGTTGTGTTTGCGCTCAAGATAAACCACATCGGAATACGTGCCGCTTTAAATTTTTCAATTAGGTTAGAAGCATCAGCACGTTGCGAAGGTAAACCGTGTAAAATAGCTAAGCTAAAGTCGTTGATTCTACCAGTAAAGTCAGCAGGAGCGATTATCGATACTTCATAATTCGGACTCATTTCAATGGCGTTTTTTAACGCACTTTCATCGGGATTTGGTGCTGCTGAAACAATCAGAATTTTTTGTTTATTCTCAACAACTTCAACAAATACATCACGAATATTATTGGTATAAGTAACCTCTCCTTCCAATTGAGTAATACTAACTACATAATGATGAATACCTTTCTTTTTTGCATCGAGGAACAGTGGTACTGACGTATGAAAATTATTTCCTGAAACAGATATGGCACGTGTGAATAATCTAGCACTATCTTCTGAAACGGAAAGAGTCAAAGAAGCGGCTGCAGCTTGACGAGCATCGACCCAAACCTCCATGGGAAAATTATTTCCTAAGAAAGCCATCTTATTTGCGTTTACCTTAGAAATAACAATATCTTTTCGAATAGTAGTATCGCCAAGCGCGATTGTGTATACAGGTACTTTTAATCGGTCGGGACCATAAACGGGATTACTTCCCTCATTGTATAATCCATCACTGGCAATAACAATCGCACCAACATTTCTATTGGCAAATTTGGCATCTAAATCTCTGTATAAGCCTGAGAAATCAGTCTCTTTATCAGCGAAATTAAAATCAAAATTATCACGTACATGATCGCCGAAGGAAAGTAATTTCACCTCGTAATCGCTACCCAAACCGGAAGCAACTTTTTCGATTCCAGCTTTATATTTTGCAATAATTTCGGATGAGTCTTTACGATTTACAATCGACTTACTAGCATCTAAAGCAAGCACCACAATAGGCTTTTCCACTTCTCGAGAAACGACTCTCAACATTGGCCCTAACAATAAAAAGCACAATAATGAAACCAAGGTAAATCGAGCACCGGCAATCAATCGGCTTTGCCATTTCGGAAGGTCCTTCATTAATTGTTCCTTGCGATATAACAAATAAGAATAACCAGCACCTACCAACAGGCAGAATACCGTAAATCCGAAAGGCAACTCAGTTATTAGTGAAATTCCCACAGTAGCAAATTAGTTTTTATAATTGATCATTAAAGAATTACTCCGTCGCTGATCGTTAACATCCTATCAGCCATTTCGGCTAAATCGGGATTATGAGTAACAATAACAAAAGTTTGATTAAACTCTTTACGTAAATCGAAGAACAATTGATGCAATTCGCGCGCATTGGCTGAATCCAAATTTCCCGAAGGTTCATCGGCAAGAATTAAGGCCGGTTTATTAATTAATGCTCGAGCAATGGCTACTCGTTGCTGCTCGCCACCCGACATTGTAGAAGGTTTATGCTCCATTCGATCTTTTAATCCCATTCTCACCAATAACTGCTCCGCATCTTTCTCAGCTTCTACTTTGCTTCGTCCACCGATCAATGCTGGAATCGACACATTTTCGAGTGCAGTGAACTCAGGTAATAACTGATGAAATTGAAATACGAATCCAATATGCTTATTCCTGAAATTCGCCAACTCCTTACCTTTTAACCTCGACACTTCAATATCGGCGATTTTCAAGGTACCTGAATCCGGTTGATCTAATGTGCCGAGCATGTGCAACAAAGTCGATTTACCAGCCCCACTAGCTCCTACAATAGACACAATTTCACCCTTATCCACCGACATATTGATGCCTTTTAGCACGGGTAGACTTGAATAAGACTTAAATAAATCGGCAACCTGAATAATCATAAATTCCTAATGAATACTTCGTATTAGAGAGCCTAAAGATAAAGCAACGCAGAATATACCACGAATGGATACGAATAAAATATCAACGAACTTTTCTACAAATCATTATCTTCTAAAAAGTATTTTTCATTGAAATTTAAGAGATAGAGTTGTTTAGAAGCACGAGTGATGGCGGTATATAACCAACGTAACTGCTCCACCCCTTCCTGATCGTCAGGCAAATAGCCTTGATCAACAAACACTACAGGCCATTGTCCCCCTTGCGATTTATGACAGGTAACAGCGTAAGCAAACTTCACCTGTAGCGCGTTATAATAAGGATCCTTTCGGATCAAAGCATTTCGGCGGCGTTTATCGGGTTCATCGATGGAATAATGTTCATGAAGATTGTCGAATAGTGCTTGTTGTTGAGTCTTGGTCATTGCCGGTGCTTCGCTCGAAAGGGTATCCATAATCAAGTAAGCCTCGTAGGCAGGTTCGTCAGGAAAATCGATCATTTCAACCGTTGCTAAGGCAAATCTAAATCCCAATTTTTCTTCAAATCGATGTATTTTTTGAATAGAAATCACGTCGCCATTCGCAATAAATCCAGCTTTATGTTCTTCGCTCAGCCAATGATAATTATTTTTTACAACCATTAAACTATCGCCCGCACCTAGTTCATCTTCCATCCAAAGTTGGTGGAATCTTATTAGACGATTATACTGAATAGCCGATTTATTGGAGCGCGTAATTACCAAAACATTTTCTTGGCCATACTCTCTATAAACATCATGCATCAAATCAATTAAATCGACTCCGCTAACTCGATGAATATCGGTAAATCCGTTAATGGAGAGTGATATTTCGGGAATCTCCTCATTAATATTTGCTCTTATCTGAGTGGCGTTAGAGAGAATTCCGCTATCGTGCTGCTGACGAACCACCTCGGTAAGTTCTGTATCATAAACCTCACGTTTGAAACGATATCTAAGATGATTTACATCTAGCGCAGGACTATGATCGAAATGGACGGGTGGCAACTGAGCAGTATCACCAACCAGCATCAATCTACATCCTGCTCCACTATACACGTAACTAACTAAGTCAGACAGCAAATTCACTCCCGGGAAAGCAGAACCAGCATCGTCGATAGCTGCATCGGGAATCATAGAAGCCTCATCAACAATGAACAAGGTCTTCTTGTACTTGTTTTCAATAGGTCGCAGCCACATGCGTCCGTCGGAGCTCATGGCAGGAACATACAAATGTTTATGGATAGTATAAGCTGGTCGACCAGTATACCCAGATAGCACCTTAGCCGCTCTTCCGGTGGGTGCCAACAAGACAATATTCTGAAAAGCATTCGATACTGCCGACATCATAGTGGTCTTTCCGGTACCAGCATACCCTCTCAAAACGAAAATACCTCCGTCGGAATCCTCAGCAAAACGACTAAAACGCTCAATAAAGCGTTCCTGCCCCTGCGTCGGAACCACTGATAACGAATCATATAAGAGGGCGCGCACCCTGGCGGCCATGTCACCTTTCACAATAATAATTTATATTTAGGAACAAAAATAGGCCATTCAGGAATTCCTTATTTTTGGACCATCCATGGAAGAAGAAATAATTCAGATCAATCTTAAGCACGAAGTCGTTGACGAATCGTTTGAACACGGTATGACCGAGCGAGCGGCTTTTGTGGCTACGATCGACGAACACCAATTCTGCTATTTCATCCTCGACCTAGCAAGAAGGAAAGTTGTAGTGATGAAAGACTATCACATCATACAAGGCAGCGGAACATCGTCGGGATTTTTCAAATCGATTATTGAACAAGACGAAATACTTGGAAACCTTCAAGCAGAGAAGATAATTTTCGGTATTCACAGTAATTGCAGCACATTTATTCCCGATCCTTTGTTTAGCAAAGAACATATGGAAGAAGCGTTGAAATTAGTTTGCCGACCTGATGCATCCGATAATATTTACGAAGATCATATAAAAATAGCAGATACGCACTTAATATACAATGTACCTGAATCATTTTTGAAAGAAACAGGAGACATATTTAAGGAAGCCATATTATTTAATGCCAAATCTAATTTCATTGAAATGCAGTTGATGATGAACAAACATCGTCAATTACCATTCTTAGCAGTGAATGTTAGAAAGCATAAGATGGATATCTTAGTATGCAAAGGCAATGAATTAATATTCTGCAATACCTTTGAACAACATACCGGAGAAGATTTTATTTATTACTTGCTGTATGTAATGGAACAAATGCAATTGAGTCCAGATGTAAACCAAGTGATGGTTTACGGAGAAATCGACAGAAACTCATCTGCATGGTTAGTTGCGCAGAAGTATATTCGCTATATATCACTCGGAGAAAAGCCCGATAATATTGAATACTCATACGGATTTAGTAATATCAGCAGTTCACAATATCATCTATTATTTACTCAAGCACTGTGCGTATTATAAGCGGAACATATCGAGGCAAACAACTAATTGCACCCAAACAATTACCAGTGCGCCCAACAACAGATTTCGCTAAAACCGGATTGTTTAATATTATAAATAATTTATATAATTTCAAGTCGGTAAGTTTTCTTGATTTATATGCAGGAACAGGAAGTTTGAGTTTTGAATTTTTATCGAGAGGGTGCAACGACATCACTAGCATAGATATGCATGGAGGATGTTGTAAATACATTAAAACCACTGCAGCATTACTGAATAACAATAACGCATTATCCGTAATACAAGCAGATGTTATTAAATTCCTGTCGACAGCCATAAAGCCCTACGACATAATAATTGCCGATCCTCCCTACGCAGAAACGCCTGCCGAGGAACTAACTAAAATTGTGTTTGAAAGGAAATTATTAAAGCCAGGAGGAGTATTTATTCTTGAGCACGCAACAGGAAATGACCTAAGCATGATTGCACATTATAATGACACTCGCAAATACGGTCACGTTAGTTTTTCATTCTTCAGACAATAGAAATTAATCAAATAGAACAAATCCTCATGTCAAAAATCGCATTATTCCCCGGAAGCTTTGATCCTATTACTGTAGGACATGTAGATGTAGTAATCAGGTCACTCGATTTATTTGATAAGATTATAGTTGGCGTGGGATATAATTCACAGAAGAATTATATGTTTCCATTGCAAGACCGTATTGATTGGATAAAAGCTTGCTTCGAAGAATATCCACAAGTTGAAGTAAAAACGTACAGCGGGCTAACTGTTGATTATTGCAAAGAAGTCCATGCGCGATTTATACTTCGAGGACTAAGGACCTCTGTTGATTTTGAATTCGAAAAATCGATAGGTCAGATGAACCGCTATTTAGAAAGCGGAATAGAAACCATCTTTTTATTATCGGCACCACAATACGCTCCTATCTCGAGTACCATTGTAAGAGATATTATTAAACACGGAGGCAATGCCGAACCATTTGTTGGCTCGGGAGTAAAGCTAAAATAAAGAAATTACTTCTTATTGATATAGTAATTCATCAACCCATCAACCGGTTGTTTAACTATATGCCCGATAGTAATATTTAACTCTTTCGCTACCGCTTTTAATTCGGTTTCGAAGTAAAAAGCAATAGATCCTACGAAATGAACTTTCACCTTTTGGTAATCGGGATAATTACATACATACAAAGTCATAAAATCACGGAAATTATTCATGATTAACTCATGGATGTAATGATTATCGCGATGCTTAGTAAAGAAAGTTGAGAAAGAAGCCAACCAAACATTCGGATTTGGCTGCTTGTACACAAAATCATTAATACTATCGCGGGTAAGGTGATAAGTATTTTCGAAATCCGCGTGAACATCGGCAGGCAATAAATTATAAAGGAAATGAGTGAGTAATTTTTTTCCTAAATGCGCTCCACTACCCTCATCACCTAAAATATAACCCATTCCATAATTTCTTTCATGCACTTTAACACCATCGAACCAGCAAGAATTCGATCCTGTTCCAGTGATACAAGAAATTCCAGGTTCATTTCCACAAGTTGCAAATGCACAAGCCAACAAATCATGATCAACTAACACATCGGCATTACTGAAGAACCTACGCAATCCAACTGCAATCTGCTCTTTTTTTGCAGCACTTGAACAACCGGCTCCGAAGAACTTCACCTCTTTAACATTAGCAGCAAAGGCTGCCATATCACTATTCTGAGTTAATGTCTCAAATACCAATTCTGATGAATGGAAAAAGGGATTAAATCCCATAGTATGAAATGGACCTTTAACTTCCGAACCATCATACAATAACCAATCTGCCTTGGTAGAACCTGAATCACATACTAATAACATAGAAGAGTAATTTATTCAACAAATGACATTAAAATACCGGTCATTACCAATAAAATAGAGCAGTTATTTTATAAAGTTTTTAACCGAGAATGTTAGTTGAAATAATTGCTTATTTTCGGGCGTATGGCAACAGCTGAACAACCACAACTAGAGCGCAGACTAGGACTTTTCCAGAGTACGGTCATTAATATGATCGATATGGTAGGTATTGGTCCTTTTGTAGTGCTATCGATTGTAATACAACTCATGGGTGGACCATGGTTTCTATATGCATGGCTTGCAGGTGCCCTATTATCGATAATAGATGCAATGATCTGGTCGGAATTAGGAGCAGCATTTCCATTAGCTGGAGGAAGTTTCAATTTCCTTAGAGCTTCTTACGGAGAAAAATCGTGGGGCAAGCTATTTTCGTTCCTTTATGTATGGCAAACCATGCTCCAAGCTCCATTAGTTGTTGCCAGCGGAGCTATTGGATTTGCGCATTACTTCGGATTTTTAGTACCGCTTAATGATATCACATCACGAATTGTATCAGGTAGTATTGTAATAGTACTAACGTTACTGCTTTACCGAAAAATTGAAACAATCGGGAAAATCAGTATTCTTCTATGGAGTGGAGTTATTTTCACCATGCTATGGATCATTTACGGAGGCATCAGCAACGGACATTTCACTGAACCACTACAACATATTAACGACGGGTTTACACTGAATGCAGCGTTTGCTGCCGCTTTAGGAGCTGCTTCAGTAAAAACCATTTATAGCTACTTAGGATATTATAACGTATGCCATTTAGGAGGAGAAATTAAAAATCCCTCACGGAATATTCCCTTAAGTATGATTCTTTCGGTATTAGGAATTGCAGCACTTTACATCTCCATGAACATGAGTGTTGTAAGTGTAATACCTTGGCAAGAAGCTGCAAAATCAGAATTTGTAGTGAGCACTTATTTCGAAACACTTTACGGACATAATGCGGCAATTATTGCAACCATATTAATTTTATGGGTAGCCTTTGCTAGTTTATTTGCTGTGATGCTTGGATATTCACGTGTTCCTTATGCAGCGGCAAAAGAAGGAGAATTTTTCGAGGTATTTGCTAAAGTTCATCCTACTCGACATTTTCCGCATATTGCTCTTTTGGGTTTAGGAATTACGGCATTTGTTTTCAGTTTGCTTTTTAAACTTTCACAAGTAATTACGGCGATTTTAGCCATGCGCATCGTAATTCAATTTATTGGACAAGCGGTGGGATTAATCATATTAAGACGAAAAAACAAAACCGTACTTCCATTTAAAATGCCACTTTATCCATTGCCAGTAATATTAGCTATTTTAATTTGGGGCTTTATTTTTATCTCTACGGGAAAAGAATTCATGCTCTCGGGAGGAATAGTAATTATTAGTGGAACCATTGTTTACTTGATCAAATCGAAAAGAAGTCGGCAATGGCCCTTTAACCAATAAAAAAAGCCCCGTTAAATGACGGGGCTTTTTAATATAAATTCGATTATTTATTCTGAAGTTGTTTCCTTAAATTTTGCAATTCGAGACTATAATTACTCTCTGACATACTCACGCTATTTTTAAAGTAGAATACACCACCGTAACCGTAAGTAACTTTTAGGTAAGTCGCTTGAATATCTTTTGACTTAACAATAGTTCGGATAATAGTTCTGTTGGGCTCAGTAATGGTTTCATCTTTGATACCATCTGGAACAAATTGTTTTTCGAAATCGATACGATAAGCACTGATATCATTCGGATTTTTCTTAGGCTGTGCTTGTGTTGCTCCACCTGATGCTAAAGCTTTCTTTTGATCTTCGATCTCTTTCATTTTCTTTGCTTCAACGGCTTCTTCTTCCTTACGTTTTTGTTCTAATGCAAGCTTAGCATTTTCCTCTTCTTGTTTCTTTCTAACTGTTTCGAGGGAATCCTTCATTGCTTTAATTCTCTCTTCACGAGCAAGCAATTCAATTCTATTTTTCTCAGCAACTGTAGCTAATGAATCCTGACGAGACTTTTCACGAATACGAGCCAATGAATCAGCTGTTGCTTTTACCTGAGCTTGACGCGCAACTTCAGCCAAACGAGCTTGTTCTTTTGCTATTGCTAATGAGTCGGCAGTAGCCTTAGCTCTCGATGCTTTTGCCAATTCATCCTGGCGAGCTTTTTCTTTCGCAGCTGCTAAAGCATCTTGTTCTTCCTTCGCTTTAACTTTTGCTAATGAATCTGCTGTAGCTTTTACTTGAGCTTGGCGAGCGATTTCCGCTAAACGAGCTTGTTCTTTAGCAGTAGCAATTGAATCCGCTGCAGCTTTTTCTCTTTCTGCTTTTGCAATTGCATCTAACCTAGCCTTCTCTTTCGCAGCTTCTTTTGCTGCCAATTCTTCTTTTGCCTTTACGGTAGCAATTGAATCCGAAACAGCTTTTTCACGAGCTACTCGAGCAATTTCTGCTTGACGAGCTTGTTCTTTTGCAGCAGCGATTGAATCTTGTTTTATCTTATCTTGAACTTTCGCTAACGAATCGGCGGTAGCTTTCTGTCGTGCAGCTAGGGCCAACTCCTCTTGACGAGCTTTTTCTTTTACTTGAGCTATCGAATCGGATACAGCTTTTTCACGAGCTGCTTTTGCTAATTGTTCTTGTTTTAATCTTGCATTAACTTGTGCAATGGAATCCTGAGCAGCTTTATCACGAGCGGCTTGAGCTAATTGTTCTTTCTTAACATTATCGAGAGAATCCTGGCGGGCTTTTGCTAAAGCGGCCTGCTCAATTCGCAAACGTTCTTTAACTGCCAATAATGAATCCTGGCGCGACTTCTCTACCACTTTTGCCAATGAATCCTGAACAGCTTTTTCTCTCGCTAAACGAGCCGCTTCTTCAGCCCTAGCTTTCTTTTCTACTGCAGCGATAGAATCACGTTCAGCATTTTGTTTAGCCACCATAGCAGCAGCTATTTGTTGTTGACGCGCATTCTCTTTTGCAATTGAATCTTGTCGAACTTTCTCTTGTTCTGCTTGAATTTTTTGTAACGCTAATTGCTTTGCACGAGCATCAGCAATAGAATCTTGGCGAGCTTTCTCTGCAATTGCTTTTTTGGCAGCATCTTGTTTTGCAGCTTCAGCAGCCATCTTCACTTTAACACTTTCAAGTTCAGTTTTACGAGTTTTAGAATATTCGGCATCATAGTCGAAATCCTCGTACATATCACTAAATGAAAGTTTAGCTACTGGTTTCTCGGCATCCTTAGGTTGTTCGGAACCTTCTGGTGCTTTAAACAAATCCATTTTGAACTTAAAGCTGAAAATTTGCTTTTTGTAATCATCAGGTACTTTAGTATCAATAATTACCGATTTAGTAAAGCTTCCGTTTTTTGAGAAAACGATGGTATAATCATGTCCCAATTCGAGATTAATGATAAATTTCCCGCCGGCAGAAGAAAGTACATTATCGACATTTTCATTACCCTTGAAAATTTTAATATCGGCACCTTCAAGACCTTTGCTGTCTTGTAATACCGACCCGACAACTTCGAGGTATCCATCTTGCTGTGCAAATGCGGAATATGATCCCATTAGCAAGCAAAATGCCACCATCAATTTAATTAAACGCATAGAGAAAGAAATATTCATAGTTTGGTATTAGCGAAAGTAATAATCTTATCTGAAACGCAAAGCATTTCAACATGTTGCATTTTAAGAGGCGAATACCGTGCCCGAAAACAACATAGCTTCAGAAAAAGCAGGCATATCCAGATTAGTATTCACCTTATTTTCATTTAGATAGGATATCAAATTTTCAGTTGCCAGGTTCCCAACAAGCTCATCCTCAGCCATTGGACACCCCCCAAAACCTTTAATGGCGGCATCGAATCGTCGGCAACCTGCGACAAACGCCGCATCAACTTTTTGCTTCCAGTTATCTGCGGTACAATGCAAATGAGCCCCAAATTCAACATTCGGCAAAGCTGGAATTAAGTGACTAAAGATCGTTTTTATTGCTTCCGGAGAAGCAACACCAACGGTATCAGACATTGCCACAATCTTCACTCCTAGCTGTTGAATGGTATTTACCCACTTAAAAGCAATTTCTTCGTTCCATAAATCGCCATAAGGGTTCCCAAAAGCCATTGAAATATAAACGACCAATTCTTTACGATTATTCACGCAAAGCGATTGGAGTTGTTCAACGGTTTTCAATGACTGATCGATAGAACTATTTGTATTTCGTTGCTGGAATGTTTCAGAAATAGAAAATGGAAATCCAAGATAATTTATCTCTTCAAATTTAACAGCGTCCTCGCCTCCTCTTACATTGGCAATAATTGCCAATAACTTAGAAGAGGTTTCACTCAAATCGAGAGACGATAAAACTTCAGCAGTGTCTCTTAACTGTGGAATAGCCTTAGGAGAAACAAAGCTTCCGAAATCGATTGTATCATACCCAACTTTTAACAAGCGATTTATATAATCAGACTTAACAGAGGTAGGAATAAAATCATGAATTCCCTGCATAGCGTCCCTAGGACATTCGATAATTTTCATTTTTATCGGCATTATTTATACAAAAAGAACCCGTTGATAGCAACGGGCTCTCTTCAAAATTCTATTCGAAATATTATTTGATAATTACACCGTCGGCTTCAAAAGAAAGTTCGATTTTCGGCTCTGTAATTTTGTTGATTTCAGCCTCTGATAATCCTTCGTCTTGTGCATAGTGGCGAAGATCGTCAACAGAAGTAGTATCCATATAAGCCTTACCAGTAAATACTGCTGTTTTTCCACCTGAAGATTTAGGAACGAAAAACCCATAATCTTTAAAAGTAACTCTCATTCCTGATCCGTCACCTTTATCGATGTTCATCCAACATCCTTTTGTTTGGCAACATTCTGCAACTTTTCCTGTTACTTTAACTCCAGAAATTTCACCTTTTGCTGTGCTCATCATAGCAACTAATGAATCCATTCCTATTGCTCCGGTTTCATCAATTTTAGATCCGAAATTTCCTGTTTCGGTAGTAGCTGCAGCAGCTTCTTGGTTACCTTCTTTAGTTTCTGACTTTTGTCCGCAAGAGGCTAATCCTAACATTGCGATTGCAAAAATGGCTGTTAATTTTTTCATGTGTTTTTATAATAATAAAGCCTGTTGTGGGCTCTGTTAATTGCGTTGCAAAGTTAGTTAAAAAGGCGATTTACAATGAAAATTATAAACCTTTAAGGATGCTTTTTATCATTCCCGGGCCTTCGTAGATAAATCCTGTATAAACTTGTAATAAATCGGCTCCTGCATTTAGCTTTTCACGTGCGTCATCAGCAGTAAAGATCCCACCTACTCCTATTATCACCATTTCCTTACCAGCTAATTGTCTTAAATATCGAATTACTTCTGTACTCCTATTTTTTACAGGAAGTCCGCTTAACCCGCCTTGCTCTTTAACAACATCGGTTGCAGTTGTTAATCCTTCACGAGAAATAGTTGTATTGGTAGCAATTATTCCAGTTAGTTTCACTTCTTTAACTATCTCAACGATCTCTGTCAGCTGCTCGTTGGTTAAATCGGGTGCAATTTTCAATAAAACCGGTTTCGGCTTTTCTTTGGCCGAATTCAATTTCATCACATGATTCAAGAGTGCAGTAAGAGGTTCTTTATCTTGTAATTCGCGTAAACCAGGGGTATTTGGAGAACTTACGTTTACTACAAAATAATCGACATGGGGAAATAATGCTTCAAAGCAAATATCATAGTCGCGGAGCGCTATTTCATTTGGCGTAACTTTATTCTTCCCAATATTTCCTCCAATTATCACTTTCCCCGATTGCTTTTTCAACCTTTCTACGGCCTTTTCAACTCCTTCATTATTGAAACCCATGCGATTGATTAGCCCTTTATCGGCCGGAAGCCTGAACATACGAGGTAAATCATTTCCGGGCTGAGCTTTGGGTGTTAATGTCCCAATTTCAATAAATCCAAAGCCCAAACAGCTCAATTCTTCAAACAACATAGCGTTTTTGTCGAAGCCAGCCGCTAAGCCTATTGGATTAGGAAAAGTAATCCCCATCAACTTTTTCGACAAATCGCGGCCCTTATAACCATAAATTCCCTTCACTAAAGATGACATACCTGGCACCTTAAATACAACCTTTAACAGATTGAATACCAAGTGATGAGCTGTTTCAGGGTCGAATAGAAACAAGAATGGACGAATGAACCTTTTATACATGACTGCAAGATTAATAAATTATCGCATTTAAGATATCAAATTTTATTTTTAGATTTGTCTAAAATAATATTTTAAGTCGTCACATGCAGCAACATACCGAAACGGAAGAAAACTACTTAAAGGCCATTTATCACCTTTCAAACGTGACTATCAGTTCCGTCAATACTTCATCGATAGCTACTTCAATGTCGACTACCTCGGCATCGGTAACCGACATGCTTAAAAAGTTGGCAGAAAAGGAATTGATTAATTACGAAAAATACAAAGGAGTAAAAATCACTCGTAAGGGCGAAAAAGTGGCATTAAATATTATTCGCAAGCATCGGTTATGGGAAGTGTTTTTAACGAAGGTTTTAAAGTTTGAATGGGACGAAGTGCATACCATGGCTGAAGAGTTAGAACATGTAAGCAGCGATGAACTAATTAAGCGACTAGAAGCGTATCTCGATTTCCCCAAATTTGATCCTCATGGTGACCCTATTCCCGATCAATCTGGAAAACTCGAATTAAACGATCAGATGTCGTTATCGAGTGGAGAAACCGGAGCAAAGTATACTATTACAGGTGTAGGTGAACATAGTTCAGCTTTTCTTAAGCATCTTGCTAAATACGGATTAAAACCTGGCATAACGGTAAGCATAGCCGAAATAATGGAATTCGATAAAAGTATGCTTGTAAAAGTCAATAAAGAAAAATTCCATCTCAGTCTTGAAGTTTCGAAAAACATATTGGTAAAGAAATATGGAGCCATTTAACAATTCATCATTGTCGGAAGTTCATGGTACGGTGCATATAAAGCCCGGAATGAGCTTCAAGAAAAAACTTTTAGCCTTTATTGGTCCCGCCTATATGGTAAGTGTAGGTTATATGGATCCAGGTAATTGGGCAACAGATATAGCAGGCGGAAGTCAGTTTGGATACAAGCTCATTTGGGTATTATTGATGTCGAATTTAATGGCATTATTACTCCAAGGATTAAGTGCCCGACTAGGTGTTGTTCGCGGAAGAGATCTTGCGCAAGCGTCTAGAGAGTTATACCCTAAATATATTAATTACTATTTATATATTTTAGCTGAAATAGCGATTGCCGCATGCGACTTAGCCGAAGTATTGGGGATGGCTATCGGATTAAAACTACTCTTTAATATTCCGCTTTTATGGGGAGTAGTAATTTGTGCATTCGACACCTTCCTCCTATTATTTCTTTTACATTACGGAATTCGCAAAATGGAAGCCTTTATCATTTCCTTAGTTGCGATGATCGGATTAGCCTTCATTGCTCAAATGTTTATGGCGAATCCTTCAGTAACTGAAATAGCTGGAGGATTTATCCCTTCCCTTCCCAACTCAGCAGCATTATATATTGCTATCGGAATTATTGGTGCAACGGTAATGCCTCACAATTTGTATTTGCATTCAGCTTTAGTGCAAACACGAAAATTTGAAAGAACACCTTCAGAAATAAGAACAGCTATACGATTCAATTTTATTGATAGTGGTATTGCATTGAACATGGCATTTTTTGTGAATGCAGCCATACTTATCCTCGCAGCATCAGTATTTCACAGTAATGGCAAATATGATGTGGCGGATATTATGGATGCACATCGATTATTAGAACCTCTATTGGGAAGTAAATTAGCTCCTGCATTGTTTGCGATTGCTTTAATATGCGCAGGACAAAGTTCTACCATCACGGGAACATTAGCTGGACAAATTGTGATGGAAGGATATTTAAATCTAAGGATTGCTCCTTGGATTAGAAGAATTATTACTCGATTTGTTGCCATCACCCCTGCCCTAATTACGATTCATTATATGGGAGAAGAAGGAACAGGGAAGCTACTAATCCTTTCGCAAGTAATATTGAGTTTACAATTAGGATTTGCTGTAATTCCTTTGATTCACTTCGTAAGTGATCAAGAGAAAATGAAAGAATTCGTGATACCAAGATATGTACAATTCGCTTCGTGGTTATGTGCGGCAATAATTGTTGGACTTAATATTAAACTTGTAGTTGATCAAATAAACCAATGGTTAACCGATTATCCAGGAAATACGATTATTCAGTTTGTGGTAATTCCTCTTACCATTTTAAGCGGAATTATCCTTCTTTACATCACATTCATGCCTATGTTCGTTTCTGCTCCGGGACGAAAAATTGCAATTCCTCATGGCGACTTTTTATCATTCGATGAAAATGCCGCGAAGATACCTTCACGCATTGCTATTGCGCTTGATTTCACCAAGACGGACGAAGAAGTCCTTCCTCAAGCCTTACATCAAGGAGGAAAACAAGCTACCTATATGCTCATGCATATCTCAGAAACAGCAGCTGCGCTATTATTAGGAAGAGAAACACGCGATTATGAAAGTCAGTTGGATCGAGAAAATCTCAAGAAATACAAAGAATATCTCGAACGATTGGGTTATACCTGTGAAGTAAAAATGGGATATGGTAGTCCGAGAAAAGAAATTCCGCGCCTCACCAAAGACTTTAATGCCGAATTATTAGTAATGGGCGCTCACGGACATAAAGCATTAAAAGATATTATTCTAGGTTCCACAATTGATGCTGTACGACATAAATTAAATATTCCTATTCTGGTAGTTCGTTGAAACACTATCTTTGCAAAGTATGTCAGCGCCTCCTAACAGTAAAATCAATATTGTAAACAGAAGAGCTGCCTTCCATTATTTCATCACTGAAAGTTGGGAGGCGGGAGTTATGCTTACCGGCACTGAAGTAAAAGCTATACGTGACGGGAAAGCAAACTTATCCGATTCCTATTGTTATTTTCGTGATGAGGAATTATGGATAAAAAACCTCCATATTTCGCCCTATGAGCATGGTTCTTATTCCAATCATGATCCAAAGCGCGACCGTAAACTTTTACTTCACCGAAATCAATTACGGAAGATTTTTGCAAAAACGAAAGAGAAAGGCGTGACTATTATTCCCGTTAAAATTTACGAGAGTGAGCGAGGATTGATAAAGCTCGAAATTGGTTTGGCAAGAGGAAAGAAACTATACGACAAACGCGAAAGTCTTAAACAGGCCGATGCGAAAAGAGAAATCGGTCGTGCAATGAAAGATTACAACTAAATATTATTTTAGGAAGTCGCCGAAGTTGGTGCTGATGGTAAAGTGATTGCTTCCATCGAATGGTACATATACGCTTTTCGCGTACGAAAACTGGAACTTACTAATTTTAAATCCGACACCCGCAGTTACTCCAGCAAGGCCTTTCTTTTCCGACAAAGCCAGTTCCTTACGACGCAGGAAATTATATCCTAATCGAACATTAAAATTCTTCGTGAATAATATTTCCACATTCAATATGGCATGGCGGATTAGTTTGTCGCCAAGTGTAATATTCTCCACTTTATTTTCACCTGTTAAAGGATCAATTCCGTTTTGATTTGGGTCTTTATAGGTGATATCAAACTTCTGCAATTGCTGCCCGATTAACGAAAATCTGAAAGGAGCATTCAACAATTTCTTTGATATTCCAGCCTGAATTTCAAAAGGCAAATCTTCTTTTTCGGCTCCATCATATTTCTTTATTTGCGTGCCGAAATTCTTTGCTACCAAGGTTGCACAGAAAAGTTTATCGGGATTGTAATAAGTCAATGCAACATCCGCTGCAACTCCATTAGATGTATTTCCTAGTCCCATATTCGAGAAAATACCCTTTAAGGTAGTTCCAATATATAGGTTGCTGTCTAATGCTTTACTCCACGTTACTCCTACTGCATTTTCACTTGCTTTAAAACTTCCGATTTCCATACTAGTTTCATCGGTTTCTTTAAAGGTGCCATAATTCACAAAATGTAAAAATCCGGCTATAGTCCCGAATTTATTTAAGTTATGAGCGTAGATAACATCGCCGAACTTAATTCCTGCAACATGTCCTACATAGCTGATAGAAAGCTGACGATGCATATAAGGCTGTAACTGCGAAGGATTTTGCAGCGCCAATGATACATCGTCAGCATGTGTTGCAATTGCATTACCACCTAAGCCTGCTGAACGAGCAGGACTAACGAGATTTAAAAACTCAAACGTATTGTCCCCACCCGATTGTCCGAAAACGACAACAGATGAAAAAACAAACAGAAGAATTGCGAAATATTTCAATCTCATAGGTTAGCGGTTAGTTTTAAGAAACGAAAATCACTTAATAGTATTGTACTGAATTCTAGTACAAAGGATATTTCTCCATAAACTTATTGACTTCATCACGAACTTTCATGATCACCTTTTCATTATCGTGATTCATTAGTACTTTATCGATCAATTTTACAATCGTTTTCATCTGAGCTTCTTTCATACCACGGCTTGTAATAGCTGCAGTACCGATACGAATTCCGCTAGTAACAAATGGACTCTTATCATCGAAAGGAACCATGTTTTTGTTGATGGTGATATCGGCCAGAACCAAAGCATTTTCGGCTTGTTTACCCGAAATATTTTTATTGCGAAGGTCGATAAGCATCATGTGATTATCAGTTCCTCCAGAAATAATTTGATACCCTTTCTCATTAAAAGCTGCAGCCATAGCTTTAGCATTTCTTACCACCTGAATTGTATATTTCAAATATTCATCAGTCAACGCTTCACCGAAGGCAATTGCTTTTGCCGCAATAACGTGTTCTAATGGTCCACCTTGTGTTCCAGGGAATACGGCAGCATCCAATAAAGAACTCATCGACCTAATCTCGCCTTTAGGAGTTGTTAATCCGAATGGATTAGGAAAATCTTTTCCCATCATGATTAGTCCACCGCGAGGCCCACGTAAAGTTTTGTGCGTAGTAGTAGTTACAATATGACAATGAGGTAATGGATCATTTAAAATACCTTTAGCAATTAGACCTGAAGGATGCGAAATATCACCAAGTAATAAAGCTCCAACTTTATCGGCGATCTTCCTTAAACGAGCATAATCCCAGTCACGAGAATAAGCAGATGCTCCACAAATAATTAATTGAGGTTTTTCTTTTTTCGCAGTAGCTTCTAACTTATCATAATTAATCAAGCCAGTAGCTTTCTCAACACCATAGAAACAAGTTTGGTAAAATTTACCACTGAAATTCACAGGAGAGCCATGGGTTAAATGTCCACCATGCGATAAATCGAATCCCATGATTTTATCACCTGCTTTCAATACCGCTAACATTACAGCAGCATTGGCTTGAGCTCCGGAATGCGGTTGAACGTTTGCCCAAACAGCTCCAAACAATTCCTTTGCACGATCAATAGCAATTTGTTCAATTTGATCTACGATCTCACAACCACCGTAGTAACGCTTTCCTGGCAATCCTTCAGCGTATTTATTAGTTAGGCAAGAACCCATTGCCTGCATAACTTGCTTCGATACAAAATTCTCGGAAGCAATTAATTCAATCCCGTGTCGTTGACGTTTCAATTCCTTATTGATCAGGCTGAAAATGCGGGTATCTTTCGTAATCATAATTGTATATATTCTGTATTTATTTTTTTTAACTGAAATCTATCTCGGTACTGTCACCGATATTCAAGCTTTGGCTTAATCCTTTCAAATAAGCATCACTACCAATAACACTTTGATGTAAAATGGCTGTCTCTAATTGAGAATATGATCCAATAATCGAATCACTTAAAATAGAATGTCGGATAATAGTATTTTCGCCTATCGAAACATTCGGACCAATAATGGAATCGCTGATATCACAATTTGGAGCTATGCTTACAGGAGGAATTATAATGGTATTATTGTAATGATAACGTTGTTTATTCACATCAGCATTACGTTTCAGCAATGTCGCATTTGTTTCTAAGAGATTTGCTTTACCACCGCAATCGAACCAGTTTCCTACTTGAAAAGTTCCAATTTTTTCACCGTTTGTAATTAACCGCTGAATGCCCATTGTTAAATGGAACTCATCATTTTGACGCATATCATTCCGGATGATATGATCTAATGCTTCCATCAATTTACCACCATTTTTCAGTCGGTAAATCCCTACTAAAGCTAAATTAGATTTCGGGATAGAAGGCTTTTCATCGAGTTTAGTAATAAATCCTTTATCATCAATTTCGGCAACACCAAATTGGCGAGGGTCATCAACTTTCTTTACACCCAAAGCAGAGTATTCCATCGACAATAGTGTACGCAAATCGTAATCGATAATAGTATCACCCAAAACAATTAATAATTCATCGCCGTCTTTCACAAGATCTCGTGCCAACCAAACAGCATGTCCGGTTCCCTCACGAGGTTCTTGCACCACGAAAGAAGCTTTTAACGAAGGATATTTGGTTTTGACATAATCCTCGATCTTATCACCTAAATAACCGATAATAAAAATGAACTCCTTATTACCGCCTTCAATGAGGTAATCGACGATATGCGACAAAATTGGTTTACCGGCTACCGGAACCAGGGCTTTTGGTTGCGTATGAGTATGGGGCCTAAGCTTACTACCAATACCGGCTACAGGGATAATTATCTTCATAATGAGTGGGTAAAATTAACAAAATCAAAAGAAGAAATCGCTCGAATTATCACTTCTTTTCAACTGTGTTGTAATGTTCACGGAAAATTTACAGATATCACAGATAAAACTAATTAACAATGCCCTATTGAAATTAAAAAACAACCTACCCTATTTCTCCCTAATTAATGCTAACATTCAACTAATTTCGTAGCATGATATTGGTGAAATCAGCTTTAACGCTGACGACTTTACTTTTACTGGTAATAGTGATTAACTATTTCAGTTTTGAGCAATGTGGCCGTAGTCACCTGATTGATGTAGATTCAGACATAAAACCGGGAACTTACGTCCTTGTTCCGGGTGCAGGAAGAGATTATCCGAATGGACGTCGTCCGAATTATTTCTTTCTAGGTAGAATGAGTAAAACCGCTGAATTGCATAAGTCACAACCACAATTAAAAATCATCCTAAGTGGAATAGCCGACGGACATCATTATAACGAAGCCATTGACATGCGGAAAGATTTGCTGCTCAGAGGGGTAGATTCAACAGTGATGGTTTTGGATAATGGAAGTGCCGACACTTACGAGACAATTCGAATGTACGATGAACATTATAAACATAATCCCGTTATCATTATCAGTCAAAAAGAGCATCTATTTAGGGCTTTGTGGTTAGCTGAAAAAACGGGATTAAAAGCGGAAGGAATCATTGCTGATGGCAATCCCTATGGCACTCCGCGTTGGTTTATTGTAAGAGAAATGCTTGCCCGAATGAAGGCTCGTTATGACATATTAATGCAATAAAAATGCAAAGATGAAAAACAGAATTACTGAATTATTTAAAATCAAATTTCCGATTATCCAAGCAGGAATGATTTGGTGCAGCGGTTGGAAATTAGCATCAGCGGTAAGTAATGCCGGAGGACTTGGAATTATTGGTGCGGGATCAATGTATCCTGAAGTTTTACGAGAGCATATTCAGAAATGTAAAGCGGCTACGAATCATCCTTTTGCAGTGAATTTGCCATTGCTATATCCGAATATAAACGAACATGTAGCCATAATAATTGAAGAGAAAGTACCAATAGTTTTCACATCTGCTGGAAATCCTGCAACTTGGACAAAACACCTAAAAGATCAAGGAATTATTGTTGTTCATGTAATTGCGAATACGAAGTTTGCACTAAAAGCTGAGGCAGCGGGAGTTGATGCAATTGTTGCAGAAGGATTTGAAGCTGGAGGACATAATGGTAGAGAAGAAACAACTACACTTTGTTTGATTCCGTTAATAAAAGACACTGTGAAAATTCCGGTAATTGCAGCAGGTGGAATTGGTGATGGAAGAGCAATGATGGCATGCTTTGCATTAGGAGCTGAAGCAGTTCAAATAGGCTCAAGATTTGTGACTAGCCAAGAATCATCTGCACATGAAAATTTCAAAAATATAATCGTCAATAGTAAAGAAGGAGATACATTGCTGACAATGAAAGAACTTACTCCGGTACGATTAATAAAAAACAAGTTCTATAAAGAAATTGAAGCAGCAGAAGAACGAGGCGCGAGTTTGGAAGAAATCAAAGAAATTCTAGGTCGTGCACGAGCGAAAAAAGGAATGTTCGAAGGTGATCTCGATGAAGGAGAATTAGAAATCGGACAAGTTTCAGCCAACATCAATGGAGTAAAACCAGCAGGAGAAATTGTTCGAGAAATTTGGAATGATTTCATTAAAACACAAAAACAAATTGCTGCCATTAACGCAGACTAAATAATATGTTACACTACGAAAAATTTACACTCGATAATGGGCTTACTGTCATTGTTCACGAGGACAATAGCACACCATTGGTTGCATTAAATATACTTTATAAAGTTGGTGCTAGGGATGAAGACCCCGACAAAACAGGATTTGCGCATTTATTCGAGCACCTAATGTTTGGAGGTTCTATCAATATCCCGAATTATGACGAACCATTGCAACTTGCTGGTGGAGAAAACAATGCCTTTACAAACAACGATATCACCAACTATTATCTAACAATACCTGCTACCAATTTAGAGACTGCTTTTTGGTTAGAATCAGACAGGATGCTGAGCCTAGCATTTACTGAGAAAAGTTTAGAAGTGCAACGAAATGTAGTAATTGAAGAATTCAAACAACGCTATTTAAATCAACCTTATGGCGATGTATGGTTAAAACTTCGTCCCTTAGCATATAAAGTACATCCCTACCAATGGGCAACCATCGGAAAGGTAACGGAGCATATTGAAGAAGCAACTTTAGAAGATGTAAAAGCTTTCTTCAAGAAATGGTATGCGCCCAACAATGCAGTATTGACAATTGCTGGAAATTGCAGTTTAGAAAGAGCTAAAGAATTGTGTAACAAATGGTTCGATCCTATTCCTGCGGTTAATGTCCCTACAAGAAACCTTCCAAAGGAACCAGCACAGACCGAAATGAGAGAGTTAAATGTCAGCAATGATGTTCCAACCGACCATATTTATTTCGCCTTTCATTGTTGTTCAAGGTACGATGCCGATTTTTATGCAACTGACTTATTATCAGATGTTTTATCGAGAGGAAAATCATCTAGGATGTATCAACTATTGGTAAAAGAGCAAAAATTATTCACTGATATTGGGGCTTATATGATGGGCGAACTCGACGAAAGCTTATTTGTAGTAGAAGGCAAATTAGTCAACGGAATTTCCATTGAAATAGCAGAGAAGGCAATCTTCGACATATTAGAAACTGCAAAAACAGATGTTTCGGAAACCGAATTAGTGAAAGTTAAAAACAAAGCACTAGCATCTTTGGTATTTTCAGAAATGAGTATTGGCAACAAAGCACTCAACCTAGCCTACTTTGAAATGCTGGGGAATGCAGACTTGGCGAACCAACAAGAAAATCTATATAATTCAGTTAGCAGTAACCAAATTAAGGCCATTGCTAAAAGAATACTAGTAAAATCAAATTGTTCAATTTTAAGATATCAGGCTAAACAACATGCTTAACAGAACCATATCACCCGAAATCCCTAAACCGGAAAAAATCAATATTCCGGAGCCTGAAATCACCACATTGGAGAATGGCATTCCATTATTCAAAGTAAATTTAGGAACCCAAGATGTAATAAAAGTAGAACTTGTTTTTGATGCTGGGATCAATTATTCAACTGCACCATTAATAGCGAATGCTACTAACGATATGTTAGATGAAGGAAGTGGCATCTATTCATCAGCTCAAATAGCAGAAATGCTTGATATGTATGGAGCCTATTTCCAAACAGACTGTGGCAACGACTTCGCTTCGGTTACACTCTACTCTCTCAGCAAATTCATCGACCAAACGCTTCCGATTTTTCATACCATTGTAAGTGAACCGAATTTCGACAAAAACGAAATTTCAACATTTGCTACGCAAGGAAAACAAAGGCTAGCTGTTAGTTTAAATAAAGTAGATTTTCTGGCAAGAAGAAATTTCTTAAATGCCATTTATGGAGAAAGTACGATAGTTGGTAAAATGGTAAAACCAGAACACTATGATGCTTTAAGTCATGAAACATTAGCGACATTCTATAACGAGCGATATAAAAAAGGATTAAAAGCTGTTGTTGTAGCTGGAAAGTTTACCAACGAAAATATTGAGTCAATAAAAGAACTAATAAAAAATCTTGGATTCAGTAAAAACGAAGGATCAAATATCAAATCAGAAATTATATTAAATCCTGAAAAGATATATATAACTAAAAAAGACAGTGTTCAATCAGCCATAAGGATTGGTAAAAAAATGTTTAATCGTAAACACCCCGATTATTTCAGTTTTTCGATATTAAACACAGTTCTAGGTGGCTATTTCGGATCGAGGTTGATGTCGAACATTCGGGAAGATAAAGGATATACATACGGTATCGGATCAGGGTTAGCAACCAACCTAAACGACGGTTACTTTTTCATATCAACGGAAGTCGGATCTGACGTTTGTAAGGACGCCATAAAGGAAATTTACTTTGAAACCGAGCGTTTGAGAAACGAAAAAATACCAACAGAAGAACTCCAATTAGTTAAAAACTATTTATTCGGAGCCTTCCAAAGAAGTATTGACGGGCCATTTGCGTTAGCAGACAGACAGAAGTCACTTTACCTTAACTCACTAACAAACAGTCACTTAGAACAATACCTTACTACTTTAGCCGATATCACCCCGGAAAAGTTACTTGAATGTGCTCAAAAACACCTCGACCAAACCTCGTTTACAGAGGTTGTAGCAGGACCGTAATTTTTTTTGCACATTTAATAATTTCTTCATAAGTTTGGCCTACACGCTTGACCAAAACAACTATGAAAAAATTATTAACCATTTTACTCCTGTTTTTTACAATAGGGGTAGTTGACAGCTATGGGTCTCACCTGATGGGAGGTGAAATCACATGGATATGCCAACGAACCGGGCCTAATACGGGTCGGTTTAAATTTACGGTAAAGCTTTACCGTGACTGCAACGGAATTACAGCACCAACTTCGGTAACCTTAACATCAAATGCGCCGGGCTTGGGGGCCGGTGTATTGTGTAATCAGGTTTCGACGTTGGATCTTTCACCAATTGGACCGGGTTGTCCGACATGTGCGACCCCTGGAGGAAAACCTAATGCCGTACTGGAGTGTATTTATGAATCAGGATTTATCAATATTTCGGGAGTACCACCGGCAACGGGATGGTATTTCGCGTATTTTGATTGCTGCAGGAATGCTGCTATTACTAATTTATCAAATACGGGTTCAGGAAATTTCACGTTACGTGCTTTGATGTTTCCATACAATGCTTCTAATACAAATCCTTGTTACGATACATCTCCTCGTTTCGCTGAGCGCCCTCAATTGGCGACAATGATCGGAAACCTTACCACCTACTCGGCTAACGCTGTCGATGAAGATGGTGATTCATTACACTATGATTGGGGACAACCTTTAGATGGAACAACATATCCTGGAGCGAATTACCCTTTTACAGGTGGTTATACTTACCAAACACCTTTGCCGAATCCTGCGCAGAACCCTTTAAATCAATCAGCATCTCTTGATCCAAATTCAGGTACTGTAACCTTTACTCCATTTACAGTTGGATCATACGTTACAGTTACAAAAGTTAGCTCTTTTAGATGTGGAATTAAGATCGCCGAAGTATATCGTGAAATTCAAATTTCACTTTTGGCGAGTGTGAATGTTGCTAATAATGTTGGGGTTACAGTTGGTAATACTCCTCCTGATATTGATCCAGTGGTATTGCCTCCATCATTTCAGGTATATGGAATAAATCAATTTGTTGACACTGTATTTGCTGGAGATACAGTTAGGCTACCAATTACAGCTTATGATTTTGAGCACGTCACAACCAATCCGGCTTCAACATTTCAATCAGTTTCATTTGATGTAACAGGTATTGAACTAGATGCAACTGAAACTGCCAACACCGGAGCCTGTCCTTTTCCGCCTTGTGCATATGTTGATAAGGCCGTACCAACGCCTTATACACCCGCTGCAGCATCAATTCAATTTACTTGGGTCACAGATTGTAATCACCTAGCGAGGACCGTTGGATGTATTAGATTAAAGAATACCTATAATTTCGTCGTCAAGGCATTAGATAACTTCTGCCCTTCTCCATCGGTTAACTTCTACACCTTCTCAGTAGTAGTTGTAGCTCCACCAGAAATGGATCCGGCTCTAATTTACTGTGCCGATGTGCAACCAAATGGTAATGTTACATTGACGTGGGATATCCCATCAGATACAGGAGTTGTTGATACAAACAAATATTTCCACACACACTATATCTATCGTTCCGTTGCTAACGGACCTTTTGCCTTATTAGATAGTGACAGTGTAATAACACATTTATCATATACTGATTTAACAGCGAATGCAAATACAGGTCCGATCCGTTATTATATGGAAACAAAATCTGGCTGTGATTTAAGAACACGTCAGCAATCGGATACTATTTCAACAATGTTCTTGCAGGTTTCACAAGTTGGAACCAATGCAAGTTTAACGTGGAATCCATTAAATGTTCCAAATCCTGTTGGGTCGCATAGCAAATACTATATCTATAAAGAAACTCCTGTCGGGTCAGGAACATTTGTATTGTTAGATTCAACATCGGCAACAACATATCTTGATCCAGTAACAGTATGTAATGATTCGATCAATTATTATATTCGACTCCATAACGATATTCGAAATTGTGATTCACGATCAAATATCGAAGGAGCTCAATTACAGGCAGCAGCACCGGTAATCAACCCTCCATCTTTAAGATGTGTGAGTGTTTTGCCAAATGAAGATATTCAAATCAGCTGGGTGGGAACTACAGATACTGCATCATATTTTAGCAGTTACGAAGTTTATCATTCCTTGAATTTAGCCGGCCCTTACACATTAGTAGGATCTGTAACAAATTATGCAGCTAATACATTTACGCATGTTGGTGCTCAAGGTAATTCGCAACCGCATTATTACCATGTAACAACAAAAGCAGGTTGTGATGCCACTACAGTTACTGAGTCAACTACAACCTCAGCCAACCTATGTTCGATGAAATTAAATTTGAACAATGCTACGGTTGGATTTGCAGATTTAACTTGGAATGCGATAAGCACTCCCCTGCCAGTTACATCTACGAGCTTGTACTCTGTTTACAGAAGAGTTACACCAACAGTTGCTTGGGCATTACGAGGAACTACTGCTAACCTAACATTTAGAGATACAGTAACACTTTGCGATACAACTATTGAATATAAAGTTACCATTGCGGATGCTTCAGGATGTGTTTCAACATCTTCCGATTCAGCAGCAAGATTCACTTCACTAGGTGACATCATTCCGAATCCATCATTAAGATGTTTAGCTGTGCAAGCAAATGGTGATGTACAACTATCATGGTTAGCGCCAACTGATCCTGATAATTTCTTCTCTAAATATGAAGTATACTCTTCTAATAATGCTGCGGGTCCATTTGTCCTTGTGGGTACAGTTAACACTTACAATGCAGGCGGATATCTTCATGTTGGTGCAGCAGCTAATTCCGGAAGTAAGTATTACTATGTAAAAACCTATTCAGGTTGTACAGGTTTAGCGGATAATGGTAGTACAAGCGATACATTAAAAACAATGTATCTAACAGTAAATAACGCTACATTAGGATCTGCTATACTTACTTGGAATGCTATGCATAATCCTGCATTGCCTAGTGCTGCCGCAACTTATACTATTAAGAAACGAGCAACGGGAATTGGTGGATATACATTAGTTGGAACCACTTCAAATCTAACGTACACAGACAATATTAGTGTTTGTAATGACCCATTAGAATACATCGTAGAATTAACAGATAACGCACCATGTACATCAGTTTCAAATGCAGCTAATGATATTTTCACATACCAAGGAAATGTTGTTGCTAATCCTGATTTACGTTGTGTTAGCGTTCAAAACAATGGTCAAATTATTTTATCATTTATCCCACCTGCCGGAGCTTCTACAAACTTCAACGAATATGAAATTTGGAGAGATGACGGGACCGGATTTGTGAAATATGATTCGGTATCAACATTTGCAGCAGTAAATTATACCGACATTAATGCAAACGGTAATAACCAATCTTATAGTTATTACATGTTATCGCAGTCGGGTTGTACAGGACAAGTTAACAGTCTTGCAAACTCGCAATCGTTAAGTTCAATTTATTTAACTACTACTCCAGTTTTAGGACAAGCCAATTTAAATTGGACCGGATTAGCAGCTACCATTCCTGCAACAAGTACTACTGGGCAATATGATATTTATTCATCGTATAATGTCGGAGGTGCATTACAATTGTATGGTGATACAAATAAATTAGTATACTCTCAACCAATTGTAAATTGCGATACTACATTACGCTACCAAATCAAATTAGTCGACAACAGTGGTTGTGTATCAACTTCAAATGTTGATACAAACGACTATACTTATGTTGGTAACATTATCAATAATCCTGATTTACGATGTGTAAGTGTTCAAAACAACGGACAAATCCTACTAACATACCTTGCACCATCAGGATCATCGGCCGAGTTCAATGAATATGAAATTTGGAGAGATGATGGAACAGGTTATGTGAAATATGATTCAATATCAACTTTTGCGAACGGAACTTACACAGATATCAATGCGAACGGAAATAGTCAATCGTATGGATATTATATGTTAACGCAATCGGGATGTACTGGTCAAGTTAACAGTGTTACAAATTCACAATCGTTAAATTCAATTTACTTAACTACAACTCCTGTTTTAGGACAAGCGAATTTAAATTGGACAGGTATTGCGGCAAGTATTCCAGCAACAAGTACTACAGGACAATATGATGTTTACTCATCTTACAATGCAGGTGGAAGCTTACAATTATATGGAGACACCAACAAATTGGTTTATTTCCAGCCAATAGTAAATTGTGATACAACTCTTCGCTACCAAATTAAATTAGTAGATAATAGCGGATGTATTTCAACATCGAATGTTGATACAAACGACTATACTTATATTGGTAATGTAATTAATAATCCAGATTTACGATGTGTAAGTGTTCAAAATAACGGACAAATCGTATTAAATTACCTTGCACCATCTGGTTCATCGACCGACTTCAACGAATATGAAATTTGGAGAAATGACGGAACAGGATTTGTGAAATATGATTCAGTTTCAACATTCGCAAACGGAACATTTACAGATATCAATGCGAACGGAAACAATCAATCGTATGGATATTATATGTTAACGCAATCAGGTTGTACGGGACAAGTTAACAGTACTTCGAATTCGCAATCGTTAAATTCGATTTACTTAACTACTACGCCGGTACTTGGGCAAGCTAACTTAAATTGGACTGCCTTGTCGACTCCGATTCCTGCATCAAGTACTACAGGTCAGTATGATATATTTTCATCATACAATTCAGGCGGAAGTTTACAACTTTATGGCGACACTAATCAATTAGTTTATTTCCAACCAATCGTAAACTGTGATACAACATTACGCTACCAAATTAAATTAGTAGATAACAGCGGATGTATTTCAACATCGAATGTTGATACAAACGACTATACCTATATTGGTAATGTAATTAACAACCCAGATTTACGTTGTGTAAGTGTTCAGAACAACGGACAAATCCTATTAAACTTTATTCCTCCGGCAGGTTCATCAGCCGATTTCAATGAATTTGAAATTTGGAGAGATAACGGAGCTGGTTATGTAAAATACGATTCAATATCAAGCTACACTGCAACAACATATACAGATATCAATGCGAATGGAAATAATCAATCGTACGGATACTATATGTTAACGCAATCGGGATGTACAGGACAAGTAAACAGTACGTCGAATTCGCAATCGTTAAATTCGATTTACTTAACAACTACTTCAGTTCTAGGGCAAGCAAATCTTAATTGGACTGCCTTATCTACACCTATACCTGCAACGAGTACTACAGGACAGTATGACGTGTATTCATCATACAATGCACTTGGAAGTTTACAATTATATGGTGACACAAACCAATTGGTATATTTCCAACCTATATCAAACTGCGACACTACACTTCGATACCAAATTAAGTTGTTAGATAATAGCGGATGTATTTCAACATCGAATGTTGATACAAACGACTATACCTATATTGGTAATGTGATTAACAATCCTGATTTACGTTGTGTAAGCGTACTTAACAACGGACAAATCCTATTAAACTTTATCCCTCCGGTAGGTTCATCAACTGATTTCAACGAATTCGAAATTTGGAGAGACAATGGAGCAGGTTATGTGAAATATGATTCTATTTCAAGCTACACTGCTACTACCTACACAGATATCAATGCGAATGGAAATAACCAATCGTACGGGTACTATATGTTAACTCAATCGGGTTGTACGGGACAAGTAAACAGTGCATCAAATTCGCAATCATTAAATTCGATTTACTTAACAACTACACCAGTATTAGGTACAGCGAATTTAAATTGGACTGCATTATCAACGCCGTTACCAGGTACAAGTGTTACAGGTCAATATGATATCTTCACATCATACAATCCTGCAGGTAACCTTCAAATATTAGGCGACACGAATCAATTAGTATACTTTGAAGGCATCAATAATTGCGACACTACATTACGCCATCAAGTTAAAGTAACCGATAATAGTGGTTGCGTTTCTGTATCGAATGTAGATACTAACTTATTTACATATATCGGTAATGTAATTAACAATCCTGATTTACGTTGTGTGAGTGTATTAAACAACGGACAAATCGAATTGAGCTTTATTCCTCCAAGCGGATCCAACGTAAACTTCAACGAATATGAAATTTGGAGAGATAACGGTTCCGGATATGTTAAATACGACTCCGTGTCGACCTTTGGAGCTGTAAATTACACTGATATCAATGCGAACGGAAACAACCAAGCGTACGGATATTATATGTTAACGCAATCGGGTTGTACTGGACAAGTTAACAGTACTTCGAATTCACAATCATTAAATTCGATTTACTTAACTACAACACCAGTTTTAGGAACAGCGAATTTAAATTGGACTGCTTTAGCATCACCATTACCTGGTAGCAGTACTACAGGCCAATACGATGTATACTCATCTTATAATTCTGCAGGCACACTTCAGTTATATGGAGACACGGCACAATTATTATACTCACAACCAATTTCAAATTGTGATACTACATTGAGATATCAAATTAAAGTAGTTGACAACAGCGGATGTATTTCATCATCGAATGTCGACACCAACCTTTATACGTATATCGGTAATGTGATTAACAATCCAGAGATGAGATGTGTTACTGTTAATTCACCTAGTGGACAAACACAATTAACATGGGTTAACCCTACTCCAACAAGCTGGATTAACTTCAACCAATATAATGTCTACAGAAATACTGGATCAGGATTTACATTAGTTGACTCTGTTCAATCGAATGTTATCACTAGCTATACCGATGTAAATGCAAACGGAAATAACGGTTCAGTTAGCTACTACCTGGTTACAAAATCAGGATGTACTGGTCAAGTTGACAATGGAACATTGGGCAATACAATTAGCTCTCTTTATTTAAAAGTAACAGGAGGAAATACTTCAACTGCAACATTAAATTGGAATGCTCCATCAAGTCCACTATTACCAACATCATCTGGTAGTTATTTAGTAGAACGTCAACAGCCAGCAGGTACAGGAACATGGACAAATGCCGGAACAGTGACAACAACTTCATTCACTGAGCCATTAACATTATGTATCGATTCAGTAAACTATAGAGTAAGTATCAATGATAATATCGGATGTACATCAATGTCGAATTATGACGGAGAAACATTTGTAGATCATACTATCCCTGTATCGCCATCATTAAGATGTGCTTCTGTTCAAACAAATGGAGACGTAGTATTAAATTGGGTTGCACCGGTTGACACAGGAATGAAATTCGGAAGCTATTTGATATACTCATCAAATAATGTTAATGGACCATTCAACGCAATTCAAAACATCACTAATTACAATACATTAACATACACTCATGTTGGAGCTAATGCGCAAAACCAAAATGTATACTATTACATTTTAACTAAAACTGCGTGCGGTGGTGAAGTATCTCCTGTTTCTGACACATTAAAAACAATGAAAGTTAATGTGATCAATAATAATGGAGTTGCAGTTATCAGATGGAATCCATTACATGATCCTGAATTAACTACTGCGACTCAGTCGTATAATGTCCACAAAGAATACCCTACAGGAGTATGGAATGTAATCGGAACAACTACTGCTCCTGATTATATTTGGTATGATACAATTAACGTATGTTCAGCAATCATTAATTACTATGTATCAACTGGTGATGCTTTAGGCTGTGGTTCTAATTCATCAACTGATGGTGACTTATTCAAGGATATAACTAAACCAACAGTTTCGTTACTAGATACCGTTAGTATCGATACAGCTACACAAAGTATAGTATCAATTAGCTGGTTGCCTAGTCCTAGTGGTGATGTAGAAGGATATATCTTATATCATTTCAACGGAGCATCATGGGATTCGATTGGTGCTGTTCATGGAATCAATGCAAACAACTTCCAGATAACTGATCCTTCAGTACAAGCCGGTCCTCAGTTATATAGTATCACAGCATACGATAGTTGTTTAAATAGAAGTAATATTGGATCTGCGCACTCTACCCTATTCCTAAAAGCTAAATTAGATGTATGTAAATACGCTATAGATCTTCAATGGAATCCGTACATTAATATGGTTGGAGGTGTAGCTCAATACAACGTATATGCATCCGAAAATGGAGGTCCGTTTACATTGATTGCAAGTGTTCCTTCGAACAATATTACCTACAGCCATAATACACTTAACAATCATTCATATTATTGTTACTATGTACAAGCTGTAGGAAATGTGGCAGGTAGAACATCTACATCAACAAGAGCTTGTGCAACAGCCGATCTATTAACATTGCCAACTTATGGATATTTAAGAAAAGCAACGGTAATCGACGATCGTAGAGTAATTGTAACAGCATTTGTTGACACGACAGATCAACCAGATGTTAGTAAATATAAATTACAACGTGCCTTCGATAAAGCAGGTCCGTTCTCTACCGTGGGCGTACAAGCGTACACAGGCAGTCCGGATTTAACATTTGCAGATTTCACGGCCAGAACTGATCAGTATAGCTACTACTACCGACTAGTTACAGTTGATTCATGTGGCAATGAAGTACTGAAAAGTAACATGGCAAGAACGATCTTATTAAGCGGTCAGGCACGCTACAACTTAACCAACGAATTGAAATTCAATGATTACAGCGAATGGTTAGGTGGTGTAAACAACTATGCCTTATTCAGAAAAGTAGATGATGTTTGGCAAACAGCTCCGGCGGCAATTCTGCCTTTCGGACAACAGACATACATGGATGACGTGTCATCGATATATCAAACATCAGGTAAATTCTGCTATCGTATTGAAGCATATGAAGGAGCCGGAAATATGTACGGATATACCGATACAAGTTCATCGAATGAATTCTGCTTAATACAAGAACCGCATTTATTTGTCCCTAGTGCATTTACTCCTGGTGGTAAAAACACCATATTCAAGCCGGAATATATCTACATTGATGCTAAAAACTATTTCTTTGTAGTCTTTAACAGATGGGGACAAAAAGTATATGAATCACGAGTTCCGGGCGAAGGCTGGAACGGCGAATTCGATGGTAAAATCGCTCCTGAAGGAACGTATGTGTACACAGTTCGAATTTTTGGTACCAACGGTCAGGAGATTGAAAAGAGCGGATCCGTAACTCTGTTACGGTAATTTTCCGGTCAACGCGTGAAAGGTCACCTCCCCAAGGTGGCCTTTTTTTATTATCTTTGACCGCCAATAATAGGAAGCATTCCCTTATGAAAAAGAACATGCCTAAATTTATTGGCGAAGGCCTGACGTACGATGACGTTTTATTGGTTCCCGCCTACTCTGAAGTCATGCCCAGAGACACGGATACAACGAGTCTTTTCACTCGTAAAATCCCCATTAACATTCCAATTCTTTCAGCTGCGATGGACACCGTTACGGGTTCTGCAATGGCTATTGCCATGGCCCAAGAAGGCGGAATCGGCGTTCTTCATAAGAACATGTCGATCGAGCAACAAGCGGCTGAAGTACGAAAAGTGAAGCGAAGCGAAAGCGGAATGATTCAAGATCCGGTAACTCTTCATGAAGATGCTACAATTGGCGATGCTCTCAAAATAATGAAGGAAAATAGAATTGGAGGTATTCCGATCGTAAATGCTAAGAACATTTTGATGGGAATCTTGACCAACCGTGACCTTCGTTTCGAAAAAGATGCCAAGAAAAATGTGAGTCAAGTGATGACACGCGACGGACTAATTGTGGCAAAAGGAGTTACATCACTTCAGAAAGCTGAACTTATCTTACAACAACATAAAATTGAAAAACTTCCTGTTGTTGATAAAGTCGGAAAATTGATAGGCTTAATTACCTATAAAGACATCATTAAATTCAAATCGCGTCCGAATTCATGCAAAGACGAATTTGGGCGTTTACGAGTAGCCGCTGCCGTAGGAGTTACAGCAGATACATTGGAACGCGTTAAAGCGCTGAAAGATGCTGGAGTTGATGCCATTGTTATTGATACTGCCCACGGACACTCCAAAGGCGTATTAGAGACCTTAAAAAGAGTTAAAAAGGTTTATCCTACCCTACAATGCGTAGTAGGAAATATTGCCACAGGAGCTGCTGCTATTGCATTGGTGAAAGCCGGAGCTGATGCAGTAAAAGTGGGAATTGGTCCCGGTTCAATTTGTACAACCAGGGTAATTGCTGGTGTTGGAGTACCACAACTTTGGGCTGTTTTAGAAGTCTCAAATGCCATTAAAGGCACCGGAGTTCCGGTAATTGCAGATGGGGGAATACGCTTTACGGGTGACGTTCCTAAAGCATTGGCAGCAGGAGCCTCCACAGTAATGGTAGGATCAATATTAGCAGGAACAGAAGAATCACCGGGAGAAACGATGATTTATGAAGGTAGAAAGTTCAAAGTTTACCGTGGAATGGGATCTATTGAAGCTATGAAAGAAGGATCAAAAGACCGCTATTTCCAAGATGCAGAAGATGATATTAAAAAATTAGTACCGGAAGGCATTGTTGGACGAGTACCATATAAAGGAACTGTTGCAGAAGAAATATATCAATTAGTAGGTGGATTAAAAGCATCGATGGGATACTGCGGAGCGAAAAAAGTTAAAGATCTTCAACAAGCTCAATTTATCAGAATTACCTCTAGCGGAATCAAAGAAAGTCATCCTCACGATGTATCAATTATTCGCGAAGCTCCAAACTATAGTCGTTAATTTAAATAAAATATTAATAGTAAATAAAATCGAATCATACTGCCGGAAATAATCTAAATTTTATTGTTATTTCCGGCAATTTTAACAAATGTTTAACAGTCCTTCCTCCCATTCACCATTTTTTCATCAAAATGCAAGGGAACAAGGGACATACTTTATTACATTTGCGATCTTGCAAAAACAGCATAACACTATGAAAAAAGCCATAATTCTTCCTTTACTGGCTAGTATTATTATCTCAGTTAATAACCCGGTAACAGGTCAAACAAAGCCCAAAGCTCCTGTTAAACCGGCAAAACCTGCAGCTGCAGCAGTCATTACTCCTGCACCGATAACCGATCCTATTTTGATGACTATTGGCGGCGAGTCGATACCTAAATCGGAATTTGAGCGAGTTTATCGCAAGAACAACAAAGACAGCGTATACACTGAATCTGCGATTCGTGAGTACCTTGACTTGTATGTTAACTACAAATTGAAAGTAAAAGAAGCTGAAGCCATGAAATTGGATACCAGCGAATCTTTTCAAACTGAGCTAGCCGGCTACCGTAAACAACTTGCTCAACCTTATTTAACTGATAAAAACGTTAGTGAGCAGTTAGTTCGTGAAGCGTATGACCGTCTGAATAAAGATGTTCGTGCAAGCCATATCCTAATTAAACTAAATCCTGATGCGTTACCAAAGGACACTATCGCGGTTTATAATCGTTTGTTGAAAATCAGAGAGCAAATCCTTAAAGGAACAGATTTTGCTAAAGTTGCTCGCGACTCAAGTGAAGATCCTTCAGCTAAAGATAATGGTGGCGATTTAGGCTATTTTACAGGAATGCAAATGGTTTATCCGTTTGAAACAGTAGCATATACTACTAAACCAGGACAAATTTCAATGCCTGTTCGTACTCGCTTCGGATTCCATATTATCAAAACGATTGATATTCGTCCGGCGCAAGGAGAAGTTCATGCTGCACATATTATGGTTCGTTTACCTAAAGATGCAAATGATAGTGTGATTGCAGATGCAGAAGGTAAAATCAAAAAAGCATTAGCAGAATTAAAAGCAGGACAACCATGGGATTCAGTTGTAACAAAATACAGCGAAGACAAAGGATCAGCTAAGAAAGGTGGAGAATTACCTTGGTTCGGAACAGGAAGAATGGTTCCTGAATTCGAAAAAGCAGCATTTGCCCTTAAAGCTGATGGAGAATACTCTGACATCGTAAAAACTTCATACGGATGGCATATCATCAAACGTCTTGAAAAACGTGGCGTAGCATCATTTGATGAGAAAAAAGGTGAACTACGTCAAATGATTTCACGTGATAGCCGCAATGAGTCGAGCAGAACTTCAATGGTTAACAAAATCAAAGCTGAATATAAATTCAAAGAAGTTCCAAAAGCTAAAGATGAGTTAATCGCAATATTAGACACTACCCTATCGAATGGAGATTGGGATTTAACAAAAGCAGATAAATTCAATAAAAATTTATTCTCTTTAACAGATTCTAAAGGTGTTGTAAAAAACTACACTCAGCAAAACTTTGCAACATATATCTCTACTCATCAAACAAAACGTTCAGGAAGTAATCCTCAAGTTATCGGATATAGCATGTACGATCAATGGAATCAAGATGAGTGTTTAGCATATGAAGAAGCTCGTTTAGATGGCAAATATGTTGATTTCAAAAACTTGATGAAAGAATACCGCGACGGAATTTTATTATTCGACCTTACAGATAAAATGGTATGGAGTAAAGCGGTAAAAGATACTGACGGTTTACAAACGTACTACGACAATAATAAAAATAACTACTTATGGGGAGAAAGATGTGAGGCTACTACCTACTCTTTCCCTAACGATGAAGTTGCAAATAACTTCCGTAAACTATTGAAGAAAGGAAAGAAAAGTGTTGATGAAATCATGACGGAAATAAACAAAACCAACACTAACGGAGTAACGAAACGTGAAGGCAAATACACGCATGGTGAAAACGAAGTAATAGAAAAAACAGGTTGGAAAACAGGAATGAGTGAGAATATTAAATTCTTAAGTCAAACTTATATAGTTGATATGCACAAAATCCTTCCGGTTACTCCTAAAACATTAGAAGAAACTAAAGGAGCTATTACTGCCGACTTCCAAACTTATCTTGAAAAAGAATGGATCAGCAGCTTACGCAACAAATATCCTGTACAGATCAATAACGACATCCTTCAGTCGATCTGGAAGAAATAATGATTAAAAAAAAATATCAAAAACAGGCAGATTGTTTGATATCCCCGATTCTCGCGGGTATCGCAATTTGCCTGTTTTTATTTTCTTCGTGCAGTAAGTTTAAGAGTCAAGAAACAGTTGCATCTGATAAAGTAATTGCAAGAGCTTTCGATAAATATCTTAACCTCGAAGACATCAGGAATATTGTTCCGAAAGGAACGTCGAAAAACGATAGTATTACCATCATTCGAAACTTTGTCGAAAATTGGGTACAACAACAAGTTGTACTTAAGAAAGCTAACGACAACCTCGATGATGAAAAGAAGAATGTTGAGCAAAAGCTTGAAGAATACCGGAACTCTTTAATTACCTATATTTACGAAAGAGAACTGATTCGTCAAAAGCTCGACACCTCCATATCTGAATCCGATATTGAAAAGTATTACAATGAAAATCCCAATAATTTTCAACTTAAAGACAATATCATCAAAGTAATTTACTTCAAGATTCCGAAGAATGCTCCGAAAATCGACAAAGTAAAAAGCTGGTATCGCTCTGAAAATCCTAAGGAACGCAAACAACTCGAAGAATACTGCTATCAGTTTGCCTCCGACTATTATTTCAACGAAGAAGAATGGCTGCTATTTGATGATCTTTTGAAGAAAGTCCCTATTGAGACATACGACAAAGAGCAATTCTTAAAGAACAATCGTTATATTGAAATTCCCGACTCGAACGCTGTTTATTTCGTAAATATCAAAGGATTTAAAATAAAAGAAAGTCAATCTCCGTTAAGCTTCGAGAAAGAAAATATCCGTAATCTTATTATTAACAAACGTAAGCTCGATTTAATTAATGAAATGCAAAAAGCAGCTTACGAAAATGCACTTAAAGACAATGAAGTGGAGATCTGGCTCCCCAAAAAATAAAATTCTGGTAATTCTTATTTTGATTACCTCAATTGTTAAAGCACAACCTTCAGCAAATATCGTTGATCAAGTTGCTGCTGTTGTGGGCAATAATATCATTCTGAAATCAGAAATTGAATCGCAATACCAACAGTTCCTTCAACAAGGAAACTACAGTAATGTCGATTTAAAATGCAAAATTCTTGATCAGATGTTGCTGAATAAGCTATTGGTACATCAAGCGAATGTCGACAGTGTGAATGTTGACGAATCGCAGGTTATGCAAAAGATAGAAAGTAATATGGCTTACTTCATTCAGCAAATAGGATCGGCAGAAAAACTCGAACAATTTTATGGCAAATCGATTCCTGAGTTAAAGGAAGAGTTTAAACCTATTGTAAGAGATCAGTTATTGGCTCAGCAAATGCAAAGCAAGGTTACTAAGCCTGTTTCAGCCTCCCCTGCCGATGTAAAAGCATTCTTCAATGATATCCCGAAAGACAGTTTGCCTTTAATCAATGCTGAGGTAGAATACGCTCAAATCGTGCATAATATTCCCATCAGTGATGAGCAAAAAAATGCAGCAAAAGAACAGCTTAAAGATATTCGCGAACGAATTTTAAAAGGAGAAGAATTCAGCACTTTGGCTATTTTATATTCTCAAGATATCGAAAGTGCAAAGCAAGGAGGTGAATTAGGATTTGTTAATCGTGGTGACTTGGTTCCTGAATTCGAAGCAGCTGCTTTCAGAATGAAAAACACGACCGATATCTCTGATATCATCGAAACTCAATTCGGTTATCATATCCTTCAATTGATCGAAAGAAGAGGCGAAAAGATCAATTGTCGCCATATCCTTATCAAGCCAAAAACTACTCCCGAAGACTTAGTTGCTGCGCAACAGATTACCGATTCTGTAGCAAACTCTATCCGCATGGGAAAAACAACTTTTTCGGCAGCAGCAGAGAAGTTCTCCGACGACAAAGACTCAAAACTAAGTGGCGGTAACGTTGTTAATACTAATAACGGAGCCATCCGATTTGAAGCCGATCAAGTAGATCCTACTGTCTTGTTTCAACTCGATAAACTTAGTCCCGGAGAAGTATCATCAGCAATGCTTACCACTACCCGCGACGGTAAACAAGCCTTTCGTATTTTGATGCTTAAGACACGTGTTGAGCCGCATCAAATGAATATGACCGACGACTATCAGAAGCTACAGGAACTTGCGCTTAATGATAAACAAAACAAAGTGCTAGAAGCATGGCGGAACAAAAAGAAAGCAGTTACGTATATAAAAATCGCTGATGAATATGCCGGTTGTACCGGACTAAACGATTGGAATTCTAATCCGGCAAAATAATTTACGATTAAACCTACCCTATGAACAATACATTTTCTTCTGATGTTGAAGCAGTTGATGCTCTCAGAGAAGCTTATAAAGAACTCCGCTCCGAAATCGGCAAGGTAATTATTGGCCAAGATCAGGTAGTGAAAGACTCCCTAATTTCGATCTTCAGCAACGGACACTGTTTGTTGGTTGGGGTTCCAGGACTTGCTAAAACATTGCTAGTAAATACGATAGCTCGAGTATTAGGCTTAAGTTACAACCGTATTCAGTTCACACCGGATTTAATGCCTAGTGACATTATCGGAACAGAAATTCTTGATGAAAACCGTCATTTTAAGTTTGTAAAAGGTCCATTATTCTCCAATATCATCCTAGCCGATGAGATTAACCGTACCCCTCCTAAAACGCAAGCAGCTTTGCTTGAAGCGATGCAGGAAAGAGCGGTAACAGCTGCAGGACACCGTTATGAATTACCGGGACCATTTTTCGTATTAGCAACGCAAAACCCTATTGAACAAGAAGGGACTTATCCCCTACCTGAAGCTCAACTCGACCGTTTCATGTTTAATGTGACACTCGACTACCCTTCATTCGAAGAAGAAATGATGGTAGTAAAGAACACAACAGGAAACTATAATCCTGAACTTAAGAAAGTACTTACCGGAGAGCAAATTTTGTTTTTCCAACAGTTAATTCGTAGTATTCCAGTTCCAGACAATGTACTTGAATATGCAGTGCGATTAACTTCAAAAACTCGTCCGAATACCCCTGCAGCACCACAAATCACCAATGACTATTTAAGTTGGGGCGCTGGTCCTCGTGCCTCACAGTTTTTAGTAGTAGGTGCAAAATGCCATGCTGTTTTAAATGGAAAGTATTCACCTGACATTGAAGATGTTAAAGCTATTGCGCCGGCAATTTTACGTCATCGTGTAGTTAAAAACTTCAAAGCGGAAGCAGAAGGAATCTCAGTTGAAGACATCATTGCCAAACTATTGAACTAAGAAAATTAAATTATAGTTAAAGGAGCCTCAAAAAGGCTCCTTTTTGCGTTATTATCCCTTTGCAGAGGCCTATCTAATCATAAATGAAATAACTTTGCAGTCTTAAATTTCGAAACGATTATGTCTCAAACTACTGAACGCGTAAAATTGCTGATCATCGGATCAGGCCCCGCTGGATATACCGCTGCAATCTATGCAGCACGTGCCGACCTAAAACCTGTATTGTATCAAGGATTACAACCGGGCGGACAACTTACTATCACCACAGAAGTGGAAAACTATCCGGGATACCCTGAAGGAATTCAAGGTCCTGAGATGATGATGGACTTCGAAAAACAAGCGAAGCGATTCGGAACCGATATTCGTTTCGGATATGCAACCTCAGTTGACTTTTCATCGGCGGTAAAAAAAGTAGTTATCGACGAAAAACACACTATTGAAGCAGATGCAGTAATCATTGCCACTGGTGCGAGTGCAAAATGGCTTGGACTAGACTCAGAAAAACGATTAAACGGATTCGGAGTAAGTGCGTGTGCAGTATGCGACGGATTCTTTTTCCGTGGACAAGAAGTTGCTATTGTAGGTGCAGGAGATACTGCTGCTGAAGAAGCATCATACCTTGCCAAGCTTTGTAAAAAAGTAACCATGTTAGTGCGTAAGAGCGAAATGCGTGCATCAAAAGCAATGCAACATCGTGTACTGAATACTCCGAATATCGAAGTTTTGTTCAACCACGAAACAGTAGAAGTTATCGGAGAGAAAACAGTAGATGCTATCAAAGTTAGAGATACAGTTTCGGGAGCAGAAAATACAATTCCTGTAACAGGATTCTTTGTTGCTATTGGACACGATCCGAACACGCAAATATTCAAAGGACAACTGAACCTCGACGAAGCAGGATATATCATTACAAATCCGGGAAGTACATACACAAGCGCTCCGGGAGTATTTGCAGCAGGTGACGTACAAGATCATAACTATCGTCAAGCAGTTACCGCTGCAGGATCGGGATGTATGGCTGCGCTTGATGCAGAACGTTGGTTAGCATCGCAAGGCATTCACTAAGAGAGAAAATGAGAAACTTTTGTCTGTTGGTAATCTTGAGTTTAGCAGCCTCACTTCACAGTAAGGCTCAAAGTCCTGTTGACTCAACAGCAAGAATTCACTCAGTAAAAAAAGCAACTTGGCTCTCAACGGCATTACCCGGAGCGGGACAAGTTTATAATCACAAAGTTTGGAAAGTGCCAATTGTATATGGAGGATTAGCAGTGATGGGATATTTCATCAAGACTAATGGCGACAAATACAAAAAATACAATGATGCGCTAATCAAACGCTACGACACGGATCCAAACAACGAAGAACTCACGAATATCACCAGTGAGAACTTACGATTGCTAAGTGATAATTACCATCGTAATAGAGACTTATCGATAGCAGGAGCAGTATTTGTTTACTTGTTAAACATCATAGATGCACACGTAGATGCACATCTATACACCTTCAATGTAGACGATAATTTATCGATGAAAATTACGCCCTCCATCGAGAGTAATCCTTATAGTTCACTAGCTTTTCAACCGGGAGTACGATTAGCAGTTTCCTTTAAATAAAATTCGCATGAAGATCGCAATAATCGGCACAGGCAAAATGGGACAAGCTATTGAAAAAATGGCGATGACTCAAGGACATGAAGTCGTTCTTCGTATTAACGAAGAAAATCGCGATTCATTAACCAATGGCGATTTAAAAAAAGCCGATGTAGCTATCGAATTTACTCAACCAGCTGCTGCGGTCGACAATTTATATCATTGTTTAGAAGCTGGAATTCCCGTGGTTTGCGGCACAACAGGATGGCATAATAGAATTCAAGAAGTAAGTAATAAATTCAAAGAAAAAAAAGGAACACTCCTCCACGCGAGTAATTTTAGTGTAGGCGTTAATATCATGTTTGAGCTTAATAAAGTGCTCTCGGGATGGATGCAACAACATCCTGATTTTCACGTTTCAATAAGCGAAATACATCACACGCATAAGCTTGATAAACCTAGTGGAACAGCGGTAACGCTAGCACAAGGAATCATCAATACCAATAATGGAACTGAAGCATGGCATCTCAGTGAAGAAACAAATAGTAACCCAAAGTCAATTGCCATAGAAGCGCTGCGCGAAGAAGGAGTTGTTGGAGATCATACAGTAGAATGGAAATCACCCATCGACCGCATCACTATCCGTCACGAAGCCTTCAGCAGAGACGGATTCGCCTCGGGAGCACTCTTAGCTGCCGGATGGATTAAAGATCGCAAAGGTGTATTTACCATGAACGATATCCTGTTTCCTGAAAGCAGACGCTGATTATTTATATATTCGAAGCCCAAACACATAATATGAACTGGAAATTCTGGCAAAGCAGCGGTAGAAAAAGCAAAACCCGCGAATGGTTCGACGCTATTTTATTCGCTGTCGTAGCTGCCACCATCATAAGAACATTCTTCTTTGAAGCCTTTACCATCCCTACTCCATCGATGGAAAGAACATTAATGGTTGGAGACTTTCTATTCGTAAGCAAGATGCATTACGGAGCACGAACGCCAATGACGCCATTGTCGTTTCCGTTTGTTCATCAAGAATTACCTCTTATTGGGGGGAAATCATATTCAGAAGCATGGAAACTTCCTTACTTCCGTTTCCCAGGATTTTCAGAAGTTAAAAGAAACGATATTGTGGTCTTCAACTACCCCATGGAAGATGATAGGCCAATCGACAAACAGACCCACTACATCAAAAGATGTGTAGGGTTGCCGGGAGATACGATAAAAATTATCGACCGAACAGTTTATCTGAACAGTCAGATGAACTTAAAACCGAAAGGCAGTCAATATGCTTACGGTGTTAAAACTCAAGGCTACGGAGTAAGAGCTGAGACATGGAAAGACATGGGAGTAAACGATATTCAACAAATCGGAATGGATGAATATCAAGCAATGTTAACTCAAGAAAATGTAAAAGAAATCACCAAAATTCAGGGAGTAGCCGGAGTAACACCTTTCATTCAACAGAAAGGGCTTTATGAAAACTACATCTTCCCTTTTAATCCGCATTTACCTTGGAACCTCGATAACTTCGGTCCTTTGTATATACCAAAAGCAGGAGCTACCATTCAGTTAACTCCTGACAATATGAGTATCTATCGACGTGCAATTTCAGTTTACGAGAAGAACGATTTACAAGAACGCGACGGAAAAATATTCATCAACGGAAAAGAAACCACTACGTACACTTTCAAAATGAACTACTACTTTATGATGGGAGATAACCGTCATAATTCGGCTGATTCTCGTTTCTGGGGATTCGTGCCTGAAGATCATGTTGTAGGAAAGGCGGTATTTATTTGGATGAGCTGGGATACTAACGGAACCTTCTTATCTAAAATTAGATGGAGTCGTTTGTTCAATATCATCCACTGGAATAACAACTAGTTAAACCATGAATGAATTAGGAGGAGGAAATGCAGTTTTTGCCACTGCGTATTTCCCTTCAGTAGAATACATGATGCTGGTTCAAAAAAATCCAGCATTCATTATCGACCCCAACGATCGTTGGAAGCGACAAACTTTAAGAAACCGAACACATATCCTGTCACCGAATGGGATACAAATGCTGTCGGTACCAGTTGAAGCGAAGTCGCATCCCGAAACATTAACGAAAGATATTAAGATCAGCTATCAGCAGCCTTGGATAAGAGTCCATAAAGGTGCGCTAGAAGCTGCGTACAATACCACTGCCTTTTTCGAATACTTCAAAGACGATATTTGGGCGATTTTCGACCAAAAACCAACCTATCTTATCGACTTGAATGAGAATCTATTACAACTGATGCTCAAGAAGTTCAAGATAAAAAAACTTGAAATAGAAGCCTCAAAAATTGCAGAATCTTCAAGTTTTGTAGAGATAAGCAATGGGTCAGACAATACTCCCCAAAAACTCCCATTTGACGAATTCAGGAAGTACCCTCAAGTATTTTCCTATAAACACGAATTCGGGGTAAATCTGGCTGCCATAGATCTTTTAGCTAATTGCGGCAACTTTTAAGGCGTGTAGACCTTAACTATGGTTGGGCAACAACCATTTTTTCTTTAGCTTTGTCGATTCTCAAAAAAACTAACAGTAACCTACAATATCAAATCCAATACGGTATGTCATTTCAAAAAATAAAAGAATTACTTGGCGCAGACGCTGATTCTTTATTGAACCACACCTGTAAAACAATTTCAAAAGACGTAATACATACACCGGGCCCCGACTTCGTGGATCGCATGTTTGCACCATCGAATAGAAGCAACCAAGTGTTAAGGAGTATTGAATCGATATATAATCACGGTCGCCTAGCAGGAACAGGATACGTAAGTATTCTTCCGGTTGACCAAGGAATCGAGCATTCGGCTGGCGCATCATTCGCTCCGAATCCGATGTTTTTCGATCCTGAAAACATCGTAAAGCTTGCTATCGAAGGTGGTTGTAACGCAGTTGCATCGACATACGGAGTATTAGCATCGGTATCTAGAAAATACGCTCATAAAATTCCTTTTATCGTTAAGATTAACCATAACGAATTCCTTACCTACCCTAACAAATTCGACCAAATCATGTTCGGATCTGTTGACGAAGCATGGAATTTAGGAGCTACGGCGGTTGGAGCAACGATCTATTTCGGATCAGAAGAATCATCACGTCAGATTGTAGAAGTAGCACAAGCATTTGAGAGAGCACATGAATTAGGAATGGCAACAATTCTATGGTGCTATACTCGTAACAACGGATTCAAGAAAGACGGAATTGACTACCATACAGCAGCTGACTTAACCGGACAAGCGAATCACTTGGGAGTTACTATTCAAGCAGATATTATCAAGCAAAAATTACCGACAAACAATGGCGGGTATACGGCTATCAACTTCGGTAAAACGCATAAAAAAGTTTACGACGAATTAACAACCAACCACCCTATCGATTTAGCACGTTACCAAGTAGCTAATTGTTATATGGGCAGAATGGGATTAATTAATTCAGGCGGAGAAAGTAAAGGAGCTTCAGATATGGCAGAAGCAGTTACTACAGCGGTTATCAATAAAAGAGCAGGTGGTCAAGGACTAATTTCAGGTCGTAAAGCCTTCCAAAAACCTTTCGCAGAAGGAATTACCATGCTGAATGCAATTCAGGATGTTTACCTAACGAAAGAAATTACCATAGCATAAAATTCCTATCTTAGGATTTCAATTCGTAAAATTGTTATTGTTAACCCGAACGAAATCAGATAAATGAGTTGGTTTAAAAGGATAAAAGAAGGGATCACCACGTCCACAAGTGAGAAGAAAGAAACGCCGGAAGGGTTGTGGTACAAATGTCCCTCTTGTAAGTCGATTATTCCCTCACAGGAACATGAAGACAATATGTGGGTATGCGTGAAATGCGGATACCATGAGAGAATAGGTTCAGCAGAATATTTCGCCATCCTTTTTGATGATCAGAAATTTGAAGAATTCAATATGAACCTCACATCTGACGATCCGCTAGAATTTGTGGATACGAAGAAATACAGTGAGCGATTAATTGAATCACAAAAGAAAACTGGATTAAAAGATGCAGTAAGAACTGCATCGGGAATGTGTAACGGTTATCCTTTAACAATTGCCTGCATGGACTTCCGATTTATCGGAGGATCGATGGGAGCTGTTATGGGAGAAAAAATAGCGAGAGCAATTGACTATTCCATTAAACACAAAACTCCTTTCTTGATGATCTCTAAGTCAGGCGGTGCCCGAATGATGGAAGCTGCATTCTCGTTAATGCAGATGGCCAAAACATCGGCAAAGTTGACTCAACTATCAGAAGCGAAGTTACCGTACATCTCATTCCTCACTGACCCAACAACTGGTGGAGTAACTGCCTCATTTGCGATGTTAGGAGATTTAAATATTGCGGAGCCGGGAGCATTAATCGGGTTTGCAGGACCAAGAGTTGTAAAAGAAACAATCGGAAAAGACCTTCCTAAAGGATTCCAAACATCAGAATTCGTACTCGATCATGGTTTCCTTGACATCATCGTCAACCGAACAGAATTAAGAACGAAAATGGGAGAAATATTAGGTTATTTCGCTCATTAACAATCAGATACATTATTTTAAATCCCGCCCCACCAGGCGGGATTTTCATTTTTAAACGTTTGTAGTTGTTTACTACCGAATAATAGTAATGGCTGCCACTAGTTTCGCCAAAAACGGAACATGCAACCCAGTCAAGTAAAATCAGGACTACTATTACCGAAGAATATTTTTACGGGGCAAACCGAAACGAGTCCTTTTTATCCCCTCCCTGCCCGACGTCGGATGATGAAATACAAGCCCTCGTTGGCCGACGATTTCATTCGCAAATTCAAAACAGCCGAAGAAATCAGTTTAAGAGAATACATAGGCTTAGAAAGTATTGGGAACAATGAGATCGATCAAGCTGAAGAGCTAAGAATCAACGAATTACTTAGGATTAACGCTATACATATCAACTATCGACATCAGTATCAGGCATTTTACAGGCGAATGTTGCTTAGCGAAGTAATTACAAATACCAAAGTCAAGAACATTCGCTCAAGGGGCTATATATTACAATTTGAATTTGAAGATTTAATTCCGGAAAGCGCCAAAGAAGTAATGAAAGCCGCTAACGACTTTATAATGATACTGTTTAATGACCATGGAAATAAAGCCTATAAATACCTTTCGGAACAGCTTCACATAAATGGAAATGAAGGAATGTTCAGTTCATTCGACTACTTTATGCTTCGTTTCAAAGATTTATGGAGCCGAAGTGAGCTACTAAGTACAAAGCTAGAAGTCGAAAAGATCGACAGAGAAGTGTCCATTATCGGTTGTAGAAGTACAATAAAGAGGAATAGCAAGTCGCCAAAAGAAGAAATCTACACGAAACTTAAGCTATTAAAACGAAAAGAATGGTGGACAATATACTCGATTGAAAGTGACTCATTTCCCGAAATAATTCAATAAACACGTAAATAAATAATATCATATAACATTTTTAATCAACCAAATAAAACATATTATCAAAACTATTACTTTAATTTAACCACTCCTATTTAAATCTGAAAATCATCTATCGATAAAAGTAAATTTCCACCTCAACAAACTACGTATTAAACATAACGTATATTCCGTATTGCAAAATCAACTATCTTCATCCTTGAATTGTGAATGAAAAACAGGAGTTGGGCGATTTCAAACAACGAATTACAACATTTAACAATTGATTATTAAATAGTTATAGTGTAATCATAGGCAAAACAGGGCTTATTAACGATTGATTGTTAAAATCCTTTAAAAAAGGGTTGTTGATTTAAGACTTTGTTACTATCTTTGCCGTCCTTATTAAAGAAAACTGTCTTTATTATCATGTTATTAACATCAGAACTCAAAAAAGAAATCTTCAAAAAACACGGTAAAAGTGAAACTAATACCGGCTCATCTGAAGCTCAAATCGCTTTGTTTACGCAGCGTATTAATCACCTTACTGAACACTTAAAAGTGTCTAAAAAAGATTTCTCTACTCAGCGTGCTCTGATTCGTTTGGTAGGAAAGCGTCGTGCTCTTCTTGATTATCTTCAAAAGAAAGAAATCAATCGCTACCGCGCTATCATCGCTGAATTAGGCATCCGTAAATAAAATGTTGAAGCCAACAGGCAAATAATATTAAAAGGCAATTCTATGTAATTGCCTTTTTTCATTTTACCCCAAGGCATTATTATCTATCTATAAACAAAGCTGTAAAACGCTGCAAAAAAGCTGTCACAATTATCATGTCACAAAAAGCTGTCATTAAATCTTTTCGTCTCGACGACGGAAGAGAAGTTACCATTGAAACAGGGAAATTAGCTAAACAAGCTGATGGATCTGTAGTATTACGTATGGGAGATTGTATGCTCCTAGCAACTGTCGTATCTAGTCCTGATGCCAAACCAGGTGTCGACTTTATGCCATTAACTGTAGATTATCAAGAGAAATTTTCTTCTGCAGGACGTTTCCCAGGAGGATTTTTCCGTCGCGAAGCGCGTCCTAATGATAACGAAATCCTTATCTGTCGTTTGATCGACCGTGCTCTTCGTCCATTATTCCCGGATGATTATCATGCCGACACACAGGTAGCGGTTACCCTTATCTCTGCCGATCCTGAAGTATCACCTGATTGCCTTGCAGGATTAGCTGCATCGGCTGCCATTGCGGTTTCTGATATTCCGTTCAACGGACCAATTTCTGAAGTACGTGTTGCACGTATCGACGGAAAATTCATGATCAACCCTCCTATCTCGGCTATGCCGAATGCCGACATCGATCTAATCGTTGCTGGTACTATCAAAGATATTTTGATGGTAGAAGGTGAAATGAAAGAAGTTAGTGAAAAAGAAATGGCGGAAGCAATTGCTTTCGGTCACGAAGCTATCAAAGCGCAATGCCAAGCTCAAATTGAGTTAGCAGAGCAATTAGGTATCACTAAGCGTACTTACTCTCATGAAACACATGACGAAGAATTACGCGAAAAAGTTTGGAAAGAAACATTCGATAAAGCATACGCTGTAGCTCGTCAATGTAATCCCGATAAGCATGCTCGTAAAACTGCATTTAAAGCGGTTGTAGAAGAGTTCTGCACTCAATTTACCCCTGAAGAATTAGCTGTAAAAATCGGCTTTATCAAGACTTACTACCACGATGTTGAGAAAGAAGCGGTACGTAGCATGATCTTGAAAGAGAAGATTCGTTTAGATGGCCGTGGATTAACGGATATCCGTTCAATCTGGTCAGAAATCGATTACCTTCCTTCGGCTCACGGTTCAGCAATCTTCACACGTGGAGAAACTCAATCATTAACAACAGTAACCTTAGGATCTAAACTTGACGAGCAAATTATCGATCAAGCGATGTTCCAAGGAACCAATAAATTCCTTTTACATTACAACTTCCCAGGATTCAGTACAGGAGAAGTGAAACCAAACCGCGGAACTAGTCGCCGCGAAATTGGACACGGAAACCTTGCAATGCGTTCATTAAAGCAAATGATGCCTGGTGATGATGTAAACCCTTACACAATCCGTATCGTTTCCGATATCCTTGAATCAAATGGCTCGTCATCAATGGCTACTGTTTGTGCAGGTACTTTGGCATTATTCGATGCAGGTGTTAAACTTAAAGCTGCCGTTTCAGGTATTGCGATGGGATTAATCACCGATGGAAAAGGAAACTTCGGTATCTTGAGTGATATCTTAGGCGACGAAGATCACTTAGGTGACATGGACTTCAAAGTTACAGGTACTTCAAAAGGTATTTGTGCTTGTCAAATGGATCTTAAAGTGGACGGACTTCCTTACGACATCCTTATCCAAGCCCTAGAACAAGCGAAAGCTGGTCGTTTACACATCTTAGGTGAGATGAATAAGACGATTGAAGCACCGCGTGAAGACTACAAAGCGCATGCGCCACGTATCGTTATTCTACGTATTCCGAAAGAATACATCGGAGCTGTTATCGGACCAGGTGGAAAAATTATCCAAGAAATCCAACGTACTACAGGAGCTACTATCTCTATTGAAGAGCAAAACAACGAAGGAGTTGTTGAAATTGCATCTCCAAATAAGCAATCAATTGATGCTGCTTTAAGCTGGATCAAAGGAATCGTTGCAGAGCCTGAAGTAGGTGAAGTATATGAAGGAAAAGTAAAAACTATTACTACTTACGGTGCATTCGTTGAGTTTATGCCAGGTAAAGATGGTTTATTACATATCAGCGAAATCTCTAACGAACGCATTCCATCAATGGAAGGTATTTTGAAAGAAGGAGAAAAGATTCAAGTGAAACTTGTTGAAATTGATAAGAAAACCGGTAAGTTCCGCTTATCACGTAAGGTTTTGCTATCTAATCGTCCGGAAAGAGTAACTCCTGACCAACAATAAGCATCATAAAAAGTCACTAATTACCTCTGAAAGCCCCGATTTATTCGGGGCTTTCTTTTTTTATAATAACTGTATCCATCTAAAAAGATAGATGTAATAAAAAACGCTTTCAAATCACCAAAAACGTCCAAAAACCTCGTTTATTGAATTGACGGCCTCATTACCTTACAACTCACCTTACAGTTCGTAATTGCTCATTTGCAACCAATCGTCGGGGGATGCGTTAAGCACCACAAATGACTTTTAAAAAATGAGACAGCTAAAAATTACGAAGCAGGTTACTAATCGTGAAACAGCATCACTTGATAAGTATCTACAAGAGATTGGGAAGGTGGAATTATTACGACCGGAGGAAGAAGTTGATTTAGCCCGCCGTATTAAGGAAGGCGATCGTACAGCTCTTGAACGCTTAACTAAAGCTAATCTTCGATTTGTGGTATCGGTAGCAAAACAATACCAAAATCAGGGACTTACTTTAGGTGACCTTATTAACGAAGGTAATCTGGGACTAATTAAAGCAGCGCAACGCTTTGATGAAACCCGCGGATTCAAATTCATCTCTTATGCAGTTTGGTGGATTCGTCAGAGTATTCTTCAGGCATTAGCCGAACAAGCTCGTATTGTTCGTTTGCCGCTAAACAAAATCGGATTTATCAATAAAATAAATAAGGCTTTCGCACAACTCGAACAAGAATTCGAACGTGAACCTACCAACGAAGAGTTATCGACCATCCTTAACATTACTGTTGATGATGTGATGGATACCATGCGATCATCTGGCCGACATGTGTCGATGGATGCACCTTTGGTAAACGGCGAAGATGCTACCTTGATGGATTTAATGCCGGGTGAAGACTCAACGCCTTCTCCTGAGAACAACCTCATCACAGAATCTCTTCGCAGAGAAATTGAACGTGCATTGTTTACGCTCACACCTCGTGAGGCCGATGTAATCCGCTTGTATTTCGGACTTAACGACTCCCCTCTTACACTGGAGGAAATCGGAGAACGATTCGAACTTACTCGTGAGCGCGTTCGTCAAATCAAAGAAAAAGCGATCCGTCGCTTAAAACATACTTCGAGAAGCAAAATTCTCCGCACTTATCTGGGATAAGTATTAAAGATTCATGGTTTTGGGTTTTAGGTAAAGAAGCTCCGGAGGTTAAATCTTCCGGGGCTTTCTTTTTTTCATAGCGGTTTGACCGAATATTTGTAGTTTCGCAGTACAAATAACAAGCGCTCTATTATGTCAGTATTGATTGCCCCTTCAATGTTATCGTCCGATTTTTCGAACCTCCAAAAAGATATTGCAATGGTGAATGAAAGTCGCGCCGATTGGTTTCATATCGATGTGATGGATGGTGTTTTTGTACCTAATATTTCCTTCGGATTTCCCGTAATCAAAGCCATCAATAAATACGCACGCAAGCCTCTTGATGTGCATTTAATGATTGTTGATCCCGATAAATATTTGGCGGCTTTCGCAGATGCCGGCGCAGCAGTAATTTCAGTTCATATCGAAGCTTGTACTCACCTTCACCGTACCATCCAATCGATGCGTCAACTTGGTGTTTTAGCAGGTGTTGCCATCAATCCTCATACTCCAATTTCTCATCTTTCAGAGGTAATTGCCAATATTGATGTGGTTTGTATGATGTCGGTTAACCCAGGATTTGGTGGACAAAAATTCATTAAGAATACTTACTCGAAAGTTGAAGAGCTTAAGAACTTAATTATCCAGAAAAATTCTGGTGCACGCATTGAAATCGACGGTGGTGTTGATTTTAAAAATGCAGGTGAACTCGCAAAATGCGGTGCTGACATTTTAGTTGCCGGCAATACCGTATTTGCACATGCTAATCCGAAGGAAGCCGTTTCACTATTGAAAGATGCAGCAGCGATTACTGCTTAAGAAGCGTAATCACTCAGATAACTAAAGCGAGGCATTAATGCTCCATCTTTTGTGATTGAAGCACGATCGATTAGTCCGTTGTCATCACCTACTAACGAAGGAATTACTCGCTCCATTAAATTTTTCCCGAAACCTTCAGAAGCGTCTCTTGGTAGTTCGCAAGGAAGATTATCAATCGCCATTACCGTAATAGTTGAAGGAGCGAATGGTGCTTCCAACGTTTCCGTAAACGGATTATAACCATAGAATTTATCGTCGATGGTAGACGGCTTCATTGTGGAAGGAATACTTCCGTTGATATCGCATGTCACATCAGCAATTACGCTGATATGAAAACGATGTCCGCGCATCTCTTCTTTCGTAAATAATACTGGTGCTTTAGGATCCCAAAAAGTACAGTGAATTAATAAATCACATGCACTTGCATAAGAGCCCGGCTCAGCAAACGTACAATTGAACTTCTCAGGATGATTATAAAACTCTTCTTGATTCCACAGTGATCCATCTTTTAGTTCATGGTAATCTTCGCTATGCAATTGCACATATACCGGTTCACGGAATGAATAATTCAAAAATTCGTAAACAGTAACTTTTCTGATTTCTAATGCACCCAATGTTTCCATGGCACCATTCGCTACTCGTCCGCCGCCAGTTACAACAATTTTAAGGTTAGGAAGATTTACTTTCTCGAGTTCTCTAAAAAGTTCCTTTTTATCGTGACATAAATGAGCCGCTTTCAGCGTATATAAGCCATACTTTAGTCCGTAGGCCATAATACCATTATAAGCACCAACAATCCCTGCATAGCGTCCGAAACCAATTACACGATGATTATTTTCATCGACAAGCGTTTCGTAATCGATCATTTGAATTTTCTTCTCGATTAAAGCTTGCATTAAGCCTTTGTTATGCGGCTGTTTTTTGATTGTATGCGAAAAGAAAAGATATTTTTTTCCTGGAATGAGATCTTGTTTAGGAACTTCTTTCACTCCCATCAACACATCGCAATCCGACATATCTTCCTGCAGCAAAACACCTTGTTGCAAATATTCAGCATCAGTATAACAACGATACGGACTCGGCTGAACTGCCAATTTAAGATTAGGATATTCTTCTAATAAATATTTACATTGAACGGGTGTGAAAGGCACACGCTTATCGTGCGGCACTTTTCCCTCTCTGATGACTCCAATTTTCATAGGGTCAAAGATACTCAGTAAAAAGAAATTGCCCTACTCAATAAGTACGTATCTCTTACATAAAATGTCAATCTTTATCAGGATTTGATTCCTCTGCGATTCAATTCCTTCTGGAAACGGCGTGCATTTTGCATATGCAACTCATAAGTACGAGCAAAAGCATGGTACCCTGAGAAATCTTCGCGAGCACAGAAAAACAAGAAATCGTGCGATTTATAATTCAAAACGGCATCAATAGAAGATATCGAAGGCATACAAATTGGGCCCGGAGGTAATCCCGTATACATGTAAGTATTATAAGGCGAATCAATTTCCTTGTACTCATTTAACACCCTACGAACGGTAAAATCGCCCAAAGCATAAACCAAAGTGGGATCGGCTTCGAGTTTCCAACCTTTTCGCAAACGGTTAATATAAACTCCTGCAACGGTAGGCTTTTCGTCGACTTTACGAGTTTCTTGCTCAACAATACTAGCGAGGGCACTCACTTCTGTTGGAGATAGTCCTGCTAATTTCGCTTTTTGCAAACGCTCATCGGTCCAGAATTTTTTATACTCTTTGATGATCTTTTCATAAAATTGTTCGGCACTACAATTCCAATAAAACTCATAAGTATTCGGAATCATTACTGCCAAACTATTTGTTCCGGTAAATCCGTATTTCGCTTGATAAGCATCATCTTTAAATAAGAATAAGATCTCCGCCGAATCGGCTTCAATTTTACTTCCTACAATTCCCGCTAACTGTTCAACAGTTCTTAAATTACTAAATGTTAATCGCACCGGAGTTTGTTTTCCCGAACGAAGCAAAGTAACAATTTGTTTATTGCTCATTCCCGATTTTATTTGATACTTCCCGGGTTTCACATTATTCTCATAATTCATCTGCTGAGCTACCCACTCAAATGAAGCAGAATTTTTAAGCATGCCATCTTTATTCAGCAGCGCAATTACATCGTTTAACCTCGAACCGGTAGGAATATAAATAAACGTTGTTGACTTACCTTGAAGCACGATATTAGGAGAAAAGACCTTGGTATAAAAAGTATATGCAGTAATTAATCCTGCTAACAAAACCACACCCGCAAAGGCAATTAAAAATTTTCTTAATCCGCCGCTTGATTTTTTACCTGCAGATTTTTTTTTCTTAGCCATATCTCCTAATCATTTCATTTTACTCAATTGATTTAATGCAGCTTTTGCTTGAGCATTATCGGGATTCTTCTTCAATACTTTTTTCAAATATTTTGAAGCGCCATCGAAGTTTTTTTGGACGGCTAATACACCTGCCATGTTCAACAAACCTTGTTCATAATCGGGATCAAGTGCTAAAGCCTTATTATATAACTCTAGTGCTTTAGGAATGTTGCCTTCCGACGACAAAATCAAATATCCCAAATTTGAATATGCCGGTGCATATTCAGGATGCTCGTTAACCGTTGCGGCAAATATCCTTTTTGCCTCTTTAATATTTCCTGAGGATGCCAACACATTCGCATATTTATTTGAAAATTCAGCCGAGAGCGGAGCTAACTGATTTGCTTGCGCATACCATTGCATAGCAGCAGCTGAATTCCCTAATTGCGAATATGATTCACCAATACGATAACATGACCACGCAAAATAATTATCATACTGTTTCTTATTTAACAATGTTTGCGCATTGGGCACCGACTCAACATAACGTATCACTGAAGGATAATCCTTTTTCAGGAAAAACACTTGAACTACTTTAGGTAAACTCTTTGTTTTTTCATCGGAACTATTCACAGGAAGGTACTTTAATGCAGAGTCGAGCATTTCTATTCCCATTCCGAATTTCTCGAAATAGTTAATGTATGCTTGTGCGATTGCTTCGCGTGGAGGATTCGGATTATTTATTGCATTAATTCCAACAAACTTCTTAATTGCGTCTTTGTTTACTTCTTTAACTGGAATTGAAATTTTGTGATCATGCACACCTACGTGAGGGATATCAATTGCACCGCTTAGTTGCATATGACAACTCACGCAATTATTATTTTCTTTTTGAAGCAAATTTTTGTCGGCCGTACAATGCTTTTGTTCATTTGATTGATGGCAATTTGTACATGCAGTATTAAAAATATTTGAATTTGTATTCTTTACACTTACATGAGGATTATGGCAAGTAATACAGGTAAGTGCATCCTTATAAGGCTTCAAAGGACGGTTCTTTTCCGATATCGAAGCGTTTACTTTTTTCATGGTCTCAACATAGCACTTGCTAAGTTTTAATCGCTCTGCATGACTAGCCATAATATGTTCTTGAGAGCGTCCTTCATACACGGGCATAAAAACATTCATCACATCCGACAAATGCATTCCTGGTTTAAAATCGAAGAATGATTTTCCTTCATTCAAAATCGCATTCCCTTGAATATGGCATCGCTGACAAACATCGAACTGTAAATCGATAGGCAGCTTAGCAGGATTAACAATAGAAAAATCGATATACTTAGAAGTATCGATTAGCATCCCCATTGACTTTTCTTTCACGTGAATACTTCCTGGTCCGTGGCAACGTTCGCAATCGATTCCGTTTTTCACCAAGCTAAATTTATTCTCTGAACCTTCTGTAAAAGTTGGGTATCCATTGTGACACGACATACATTCTAATCCGATAATTCGGTTAAATCGCGAATTATTCCCATTCTCAAATCCCGGAGGTAAATCCCATTTTCCCTTCTGCGTATAAAAAGTCATTGGAGCTTGAAAGAGATAACCATTCGACTCCCACATATGCGAATTAGTATGTTGACCAGAGCCTACGATATACTTTACAGTTTGTACACGTTGGTAAATAGTATCACGACCATCGAGACGAAATTCTTTAAACCTTAAGCTATCATGATCCCAATAAGGTGTGTAATAAAAATCTTTAAACTTATCATACACCAAAGGATGATTAGAAAAATTGGCGGAAGACTTTTTTTGAGAAGCATGATCAAATGAAAGTCCCATGCCAGTATGGATAAAAGTCGAATGCACATTCGCATGACAACCAGAACAAGTTTGCATACCAACATACTCGGCCGAATCACTCAATCCTGCATACGTTGTACGTTCGGCACTAACAGGAGCTGAAGATGGTTTACAATACCAATTCAAGCAAGCTATTAAAACAATAGCTGGCAAAAGAAGCAATCGTATTAAATTGCTTTGCTTCATATTAATTTTGAAGGCCTGAGTAACTGCATCATAGTAACATCATGCCAGATGTCGTTATAAATAATCCAATCGCGGATAACACCACAGGTTCTAAATCCAGCTTTCGAAAACAAACGAAGGCTAGCTTGATTTGAATTCTCAATATGGCAATAAAGTTGGTGCATATTCAAAATATCAAAACTATATTTTGAAAGTAGCAACAAAGCCTCATAGGCATAGCCCTTCATGCGTTCATCTTTATCGCCGATTAAAATCCCGACTCCAGCTTTACGATGCAAAGGATCGAACTCGAACAAATCGATAAATCCGATTGTCTTCCCCGACTGAGGCAATTCCGTAATCAACTCGATTGCGAGACGCAACTGACGAGTTACAAAAATATCTTGAGTTGCACTCTGGTAATACTGTTCGAGTGTATAACGAGAATAAGGGCTAAGCGTTCCACTTACGGGCCAAACCTCGGTATCATTTTCATAGATCATCATCAAATCCACATCACGCGGTTCGAGAGCTCTTAATATCACTGAAGTTCCTCTAATCATAAATCTATGTAACCTTCAAATACTTTAACGGCAGGACCTTCGAGTCGGACGTCAACATATTTTTCTAAATCTTTTTTAAAGCACACTTTTAAATCGCCACCCATTGCCTTCACATCTACACTATTCAAATCAGCATTTACTCTACCTGAAAAATGAGTCGCAATAACGGAAGCCGTAATACCTGTTCCGCAACTTAACGTCTCCTCCTCTACTCCACGTTCATAGGTACGAATATGAAGCGCATTATTTTCAATACAAACAAAATTCACATTAATGCCTTTATCAATAAAAGGTTTACTATTACGAATTGAGCGGCCATCGTTAAACACATTCAACGACTTAATATCCTCTCGAAAAGAAACATAATGAGGCGAGCCTGTGTCGAGAATAAAATCGCCCGACTCATTTTGAGCTGGGAAACTAACATCATTCATTTTAAGCGACACCCATCCGTTAGGCAAGAAGAAAGCCTCATGCATTCCGTCGGGAGCTAGGAAATCGGCTTTACCTGAAATCAAATTCAAATCAGCAGCAAAGCGCATCATACAACGACCACCATTACCACACATAGAACCTGGGCGACCATCAGAATTAAAATACAACATCTCGAAATCGGCATTAGCGGTAGGTTTCAGAATCATTAATCCATCGCCACCAATTCCGAATCTACGGTCGCATAAAAATCGCACCTGCTCAACAGAAAGAGCGGGCAAATCAATGCGGCCATCGAGGATAACGAAATCGTTACCCGCGCCATGATATTTAAAGAATTTCAGTTGCATCGCTGTAAAGGTAAATAAAACATAAAAACGAGCGAAGCGATAAAGAAACAACCTATAAAAAAACCAAAAATGTTAAACCATTGTTAAATTCATACATGATTCACAAAACTGCGAATATTTTTGCCCCAGTTAAACGTTATAGCAATAAAAAAAATCTGAATAAACACATACTCATCATTTAAAACTAAAAATTGCATTATGAAACCAATGATTAAGTATGCAGGCGTGTTCCTGATAGCAGCGGCCGGAAGTTTAGCCGGTTCAAGTATTTACAATCATTATTTAAGCGACAGTCATTTTTTCAGCAACCGAAAGGAAGTTCAAATTCCGATTACCCGAGTAAATTTCGGGAATCCTGCAGTGGGATCGACCGACTTCACAGTGGCGGCAGAAAACACGGTACCAACTGTTGTGCACGTAAAAACAAGTTATGCCAAGAAAACGGTATCCAATCCCTTTATGGATCCTTTTCAATTCTTTTGGGGACAACCGGCTCCACAAATTCAACAACAACAACCTCAATCAACCGGATCGGGCGTTATTATTAGCGACGACGGATATATTGTTACCAATAATCACGTAGTTGACGATGCTGAATCGGTAGAAGTTACGCTCGACGATAAGCGAACATATAATGCAAAAATCATCGGAACCGATCCTTCAACCGACTTAGCACTATTAAAGATTGAGGAGAAAGGACTTCCATTTGCAGCGTATGGAAATTCAGATGCAGTAAAAGTTGGCGAATGGGTATTAGCAGTTGGAAATCCTTTTAATCTCACCAGCACAGTAACGGCAGGAATTGTAAGTGCGAAAGCAAGGAATATCCATATCCTCCCTGACCAGAAATTCCCGATTGAATCATTCATCCAAACCGATGCAGCGGTAAATCCCGGAAATAGCGGCGGAGCCTTAGTAAATACCAATGGAGAATTAATTGGAATAAACGCAGCAATTGCATCAAATACCGGAAGTTATTCGGGCTATTCATTTGCCATTCCAGTTAACATGGTAAAAAAAGTAGTGAATGATTTAATGGAATTCGGCAATGTACAACGAGGATTTATAGGTGTAAGCATTCGCGATATAGATGCTGAATTTGCGAAAGAGAAAAAGATCAGCAAACTTGATGGAGTTTATGTAAGTGGATTAACAGATGGCGGATCGGCAGAAGAAGCAGGAATGAAAGAAGGCGATGTAATTACAAAAATCAACGACATCAACATTAAGAGTTCTCCAGAACTTCAAGAACAAGTAGGAAGATATCGTCCGGGGGATAAAATCAACGTAACCGTTTTAAGAAACTCGGGAGAGAAGATGCTTGAAGTAACACTTAAAAACAAAGAAGGAAATACTAAGATCGGAAAAACAGAAATAGTAAATGTACTTGGTGCACGATTGGAATCAGTACAAGACGGAGAACTGGGCAAACTAGGAATTGAAGGAGGAGTAAAAGTTAAAGACCTTCAAAATGGGAAACTAAAAAATGCTGGAATCCGAGAAGGGTTTATCATTACCTCAATCGACAACAAGCCTGTAAATGATGCTGAAGACGTATCCAACTACCTCGATAAAAAGCAAGGCGGAGTACTCATTGAAGGAGTATATGCCAATGGAATGAGAGCGTATTACGGATTTGGAATGTAAAAGGTAATACATAAAAATTTCAAGGCGGAGATGAAGAAATTCACCTCCGCTTTTTTTATTTTTCAAAATACTTTGTCAAACATTTGGTCAGTTCGTTGAATCTTTTAAATTTGTATCAGTGCTGGCCCTTTACACTGTCAACACACAGAATAAAATACCAAATCAGTTTTCAGCAATGACCAATAAAATATCATCCGATGCGTCAACTGAAAATTACAAAGTCGATTACCAATCGTGAAAGTGCTTCCTTAGAGAAGTACCTCTCAGAGATTGGGAAAGAAGGAATGATTAACTCTGAAGAAGAAGTGCGACTAGCACAACTCATTAGAGAAGGAGATCAAATTGCCCTCGACAAATTGACGAGGGCCAACTTGAGGTTTGTAGTTTCTGTTGCGAAGCAATATCAAAACCAAGGATTAAGTTTACCTGATTTAATTAACGAAGGGAACCTTGGATTGATAAAAGCGGCGAAACGTTTTGACGAAACCAGAGGCTTTAAATTTATTTCTTACGCGGTTTGGTGGATTCGTCAAAGTATCCTTCAGGCGATAGCTGAGCAATCGAGAATTGTTCGACTTCCATTAAACCAAGTAGGATCATTGACGCGCATAAGTAAAGCATTCAGTAAGCTGGAGCAAGAATTTGAACGCGAACCATCATACGAAGAAATAGCAAAGCTTACCGACCTTCCCATCGATAAAATCACCGATGCTTTAAGAATTTCAGGCAAGCATGTAAGCATGGATGCACCCTTTGCTAACGGAGAAGAAAGTACTTTGTTAGATGTAATGGAAAACAATGAATCGCCACGTGCCGACACACATTTAATGTCGGATTCATTAAAGAAGGAAATTGAACGCTCGTTAAGTACACTAAATGAAAGAGAACGCGAAGTAATAGTTTTATTTTTCGGAATCGGAACTACCCACGGACATACACTAGAGGAGATAGGTGCAAAATTCGATTTAACTCGTGAAAGAGTTCGTCAGATAAAAGAAAAAGCAATTAGAAGGCTGCGACACAAAAACAGATCAAAACTCCTTAAATCGTATTTAGGAGAAGAATAATAAAAGGAATGATAAGTAATCATTCAATCAGAATATAAAAGAGCCGGTCATTCAATGAATAACCGGCTCTTTTATTTTAGATAACCTCTAAAAACTTAATATCTTAGTAGTAAGTAAGGCGAATTACATCTGATAAATACTTCGCGAAGCGGATTACCTGACGGCTATATCCGTATTCGTTATCATACCAGATATAAAGAACCATTCCTCGTTTGTCTTTAGATACGATGGTAGCAGGGCTATCAACGATAGAAGCGCAAGGATTTCCGATAAGATCGCTTGATACTAATTCATTGCTTTGACTGTATTGAATTTGCTCAACTAAAGCACCTCTTAAAGCGGCATCTTTCAAGATTTCGTTAACCTCGTCTTTCGATACTTGCTTATTTACCGTTAAATTTAAGATAGCTAAAGAAACATCAGGGGTTGGTACACGAACAGAGTTACCTGTTAATTTACCTTCTAACTGAGGAATTACTTTTGTAACTGCTTTATCGGCACCTGTTTCAGTAATAACCATATTCATAGCAGCTGAACGTCCACGGCGATATTTACTATGGTAGTTATCGAGTAAGTTCTGGTCGTTAGTATAAGAGTGAATAGTCTCGATATGACCTCTTTCGATTCCTAAAGTTTTTTCGATTACTTCTAAAACAGGAACGATAGCATTTGTTGTACAAGAAGCAGCTGAGAAGATTTTCTCATCAGCAGCATGATTCTTTTCATTAACACCATAAACTACGTTAGGAATATCACCTTTACCAGGAGCAGTTAATAATACTTTATCAACTCCTTTAGCAGTTAAGTGACGAGAAAGTCCAGAGCGATCGCGAGAAACACCAGTATTATCAATCAATAAAGCATTACTGATTCCGTATGCAGTATAGTCGATATCCTCAGGATTCTTAGCATCGATTACGAAGATTGTATGACCATTAACAACTAAGGCATTCTTCTCTTTATCTTCAATTACTGTTCCTGGGAAAGGACCATGAACAGAATCGTTTCTTAATAATTCAGCACGTTTCGACAAATCGTCTTCCGAGCGACCACGAACAACGATAGCACGAAGGCGTAATTGCTCACCTTTACCAGCTTGTCCGACTAACTCACGAGCAAGGATACGACCGATACGACCAAATCCGTATAAAATTACATCGCGAGGAATTAATCCGCGTTTTTCTTTTCCGATTAGTCCGCTTAATTTGCCAGTAACAAACTTCTTAATATCGTTACCATACTCAGCGCTTTCGCTAATCCATTCAGCACCTAGCTTACCGATATCGATACGAGAAGGAGCTAAATCGAGGTCATGGATAGCAGCAGCGATAGCCACAGTATCCATAATCGAGATTGGTTTTTTAACGAAATCCTTAGCATATTGGTGCAGATTTAAAATCTGGCTCGCGCTGCGATCAACCAATTGATTTCTAAAGATGATAAGTTCAACGGAACGGTTAAACCATAAATCGCCGATGATGTGGATTAATTCAATCGCAGCTTTTTCAAGCTCGATCCAATCGCCTAATTGACGATCGTAAGAATTTAACACATCAGCATTTTGTGAAGAAGTTGACATATACGTTTTAATTATAAGGTGCGCAAAGATACTACTTGAAAACCCCTTTGTAAAGGAAAACCAAATTAAAAAGCTAACAAACAGAGGGTTAATAATCCAAAAAAGTTAATAAAAAGGCATAAAAAACAAAAAGACCCCGATAAACGGGGTCTTTTAGGGTGAATGAAGGGTCTCGAACCCTCGACCTCCTGAACCACAATCAGGCGCTCTAACCAACTGAGCTACAATCACCGTTTCAGGGCTGCAAAAATAGTGTTTCCTATCAACATAACAAATTTAGTGCAAATAATTTTAAACAAACAGATAATCATGTCGTTGGCAAAGGATTAGTACTTTTGTGCTATGTCAGCGAAAACTGTTTTATCGGTAAAAGGGATGACTTGTGCCAGTTGCGCTCAGGGAATTACTCGTCATCTCAACAAAAAAGGGTACTCGGATGTCCATGTTTTTTATGAAACTGGCCAAGTAGAGATTGAAAACATGCCGGAATCCTCAATGGACGATGTTATATCCGAAATTAACAGTTTAGGATATAAAGCTGCCACACCAGAATCGGGACACCATGATCACGGATCTTGGTCGGCCTTAAAAATAAAATTCGGCATATCGGTACTTTTCACTATTCCATTGCTATTACCAATGATTGTGCATATTCCGCAATTGCATCAACCTATTGTACAATTAATATTAAGTACACCTGTCGTAATTATCGGCATTATGCATTTCGGAAAAAGTGCATGGGGATCATTAAAGAATGGTATTCCTAATATGGATGTATTGATATCGATAGGTTCATTAACAGCCTACATTTATTCAATTGCAGGCTGGATGATGTCGGCAAGTCACGAAGCATCGATGCAATACCTTTTCTTCGAAACATCAGCCACTATTATTACATTAGTATTACTAGGGAATTTAATTGAAGAAAACAGTCTGAAAAAGACAAACTCTGCCCTTGAAATGCTAACAGCATTACAACCTCAAAAAGCGAATCGAATTGTAGATGCATTAACCGAAAAGGAGCGAACTGTAGAAATCACTATTGATTTACTTAACCCGAATGATTTAGTATTAATCAGGACTGGAGAAAGAATTCCTGCCGACGGCACAGTATACGAAGGATCGGCCGTAATAGATGAAGCATCAATGACTGGAGAATCGTTACCTGTCGAAAAAAACATCAACGACAAAGTGATGGCGGGCACGATCGTAGAAGATGGAAGTATTAAAATTTTCGTAGAAAAAACGGGAGCGAAAACAATATTATCGTCGATGATAGAGTTAGTAAAGCGCTCGGCACTTCACAAGCCATCGATACAAAGATTGGGAGATAAAATCAGTGCGATATTTGTTCCTGTAGTGATTCTAATATCTGTTATTACCTTCCTCCTCTCCTATTTTGTATTTGATATAGTATTGCCGCAAGCAATTATGCATTCGATAGCAGTATTGGTAGTTTCGTGTCCTTGCGCCATGGGATTAGCAACTCCTACAGCAGTATCGGTAGGCATCGGAAGAGCAGCGAAAAGTGGAATATTAATCAAAGGCGGCGACACATTAGAAAGATTGTCGGAAACACAATCAATAGTATTCGACAAAACCGGAACACTGACAACAGGAAAATTTGCAATAAAATCGATCAATTATCATACTGAAAAAGAATTTGCCGATTATCTATTCTATACGCTAGAACAATACAGCAATCACCCGATAGCCAATTCTATCAATGAATATTATAGTGAGTATACATTCCTAAAGCCGCCGGTAATACTGAGTGAAATAAAAGAAGAAAAAGGAAAAGGCATAACCGCAATCGACAAAGAAGGAAATAAATATACGTTAGGTTCATATAAAAGCATTAACAGAGCAGATATAGAAGCGGGACATCAAGTATATTTAATAAGAGGAACAGAATTATTGGCAACGGTCGACATAGAAGATGAAATTCGCGAAGACGCAAAAGAACTCGTTGAATGGTTTAAAGAAAGAAAAATTAAACCGATCATGTTGAGTGGCGATAGTACTGCTCGATGCAAAGAAGTAGCAATGTCTATTGGCATTGAAGAATACTATGGAGAGCAACTCCCAACCGACAAAACAGCATTTATAGAAAAACTAAGTAAAGCATCGAAAGTAACCATGGTAGGCGACGGAATTAACGATGCCGCGGCGCTATCCTTATCAAATGTTGGAATAGCAATGGGAACAGGCGCAGTAATTGCGATGGAAACATCAGATATTGTATTGATAAACGAGCGACATTTAAGTTCATTAAAAGAAGCATTCAGGATATCGGCCTTAACAATCACAACGATTAAGCAAAATCTCTTTTGGGCATTCTTTTACAATGTAATAGCAATACCCATTGCAGGTATTGGGTTATTGAGTCCGATGATAGCATCACTATCAATGGCATTCTCTGATGTAATAGTAATTGGGAACTCACTACGACTAAAAATCAAACGCTGAGAGAGTGCTACTAAAAATTAAAAACTTCATAGCGAGCTTCAATAACACAGTACGGAGCCTTCAAATATTTCAGCTTTTCCGCTTTGCGGGAATGTTGTTAATTGGCGTCCTTTTAGCCAAGATGCAAGTTCCGTTAGCTACAATTGGAATTTACGAAAGCACGCTGTTTTTATCGAGCATTTGTACTTTCTTTTGGGTAAGCGGCATACTTAATAGCACGCTATCGGTATATCCGAACAAAAGCGAAGAAGAGAAAAAAAGTTTTCTATTTAATATAGGGATCATCCTAACAATCTTTTCGGTTATTACAACTGCGGCGGCAGGGGCATACTTATTCCTCACCAAGCAGAATATGGTTGCTGATGAATCAATAAAGCTTGCTATAATAATCTATATATTAATCAACACCCCTACCTACTTCAACGAATACTACCTACTACTAACAGAACAAAAAAACCGACTGATTAGCTATGGGATAATAGGGTTCATACTTAATGTAGCTGCGGTAATAATTCCAGTATATTTAACAGGAGAAATCATCTACTCTATTTACGGATTAATACTATTTTCAGCATTGAAGTTACTTTTATTTGCAGGAATAATTACTCGAAATACGATTCATCAAATTGACAAGTCACAAATCATATTATTTTTAAAGTCGGCGAGTCCATTAATAATAAGCATACTGATTAGTGGCTCAGCCGATTACATCGACAGTTGGCTGGTAGTTACCTATTTCGGTCAAGAAAAATTCGCCATATTCAGGTATGGAGCAAAAGAACTACCGTTATCATTAATATTGGCGAATTCGATGAGCACTGCTATGATTCCGATATTAAGTTCGGGACAAAACGTAAAGGACAATTTCGGGCGGTTGATAAAAGAAAGTAAGTTATTGATGAATTGGTTGTTCCCAGTAACGATTATGCTTTTGCTTACCAGTAAGTTTATTTATCCATTAATTTTCAGCGAATCATTTAGTGAAAGTTCAGAGATATTTAACATTTATTTGCTGCTGATCATTAGCAGGATGATCTTTCCGCAGTCAATAATGATGGCTTTAAATGCCAAGCGAGAGATATTTCATACTGCCATCCTAGAAATTTTAATTAACATTACGGCAAGCTACCTATTAATGTTAAAGTTTGGAATTCAAGGAATTGCATATGGAACAGTAATAGCATTCTTTATGGAAAAGTTAATTTTAGCCATGCTCCTAAAATCGAAAGGCATTGAAATACAAGAGTTTACCCCTGTTCGTTTATGGGCAGGATACTCATCATTGATGATTTTAACATACATTTTTGTTGAAAACTTTCTATGATTTTTGGGCTCTAATTGACCCCTTGAAATTGTTAAAAGTGATTAGCTTTGTCACTCTCAGGTAAAATTCATGTTATGCTGCATACATTATTTCAAGCAGCTTTCATATATTTACCCCCCAGAACAAAACAAATAGTCTAATAATCCATAAAAAACAAAAACCATTTAAACATGAAAAAACTACTACTTTGCGGTGTCGCACTATCGGTAGCTCTTTCTGTTTCGGCTCAAAATCGTGTAGGCAATAAAGTGCCTCTTGCAAATGCAAGCCGTTACAACAAAGTAGCAAAAGCAGAAAAGCAAACGACAGGAATCGACAACTACACACCATTACGTGCTGTAACTACTCCATCTGCTCATGCAACTGCCGGTTACAAAACAAGTGCTACATTATCTGAGTACGTAATCGGAAATACAGTTTACGATTTACAATCAAACCGCGGACCAGCTCGTCGTCTCGTTAACAACGGTGACGGAACGTTATCAGCAGCGTGGACATTCTCTGCAAACGCATCAGGATACCCTGATCGTGGAACAGGTTACAACTACTATGACGGAACAGCATGGGGAGCAATTCCAACTACACGTGTAGAAGGAGTTCGTACAGGATTCGCTAACATGTCAGTTATTGGTGGTAATGAATATACATTAACTCACAATGGATCTGGATCAGGTGTATTAAGCAAAAGAACAAAAGGTTCAGGAGCATGGACAGCATATACACCAGTAGGTGGAACGCCTCCAAGTACTGACGTTTGGTTCAGAATGGCAGCAGGTGGTGCTAACAACAACACTATCCATGCTATCGTAAACTCACAAGGTTCAGGTACAACTCCAGTTTTAGGCCAGAATGGTCCTTTAACGTATTCACGTTCACAAGACGGTGGAGCTACTTGGGATATCCAACACGTAGTACTTCCTGGTTGTGATTCAGCTTACTATGCTGGATTCAGTGCAGAAAACTATAGCATCGACTGTAGAGGTGATGTAGTAGTTATCGTTGCTGCTGACCTAATGTGTGATGTTGTTATGTGGAAATCTACTGACAACGGAACAACATGGACAAAAACAGTTATCGAAGCTGCTCCAATCCCTGCTTACAATACTGCTGCTGATTATGCACCACTAATTTCTGATGCTGACGGTGATGGAATTGCTGATACAATTTTATCAAATGCAGGAGATCCAAACGTAACATTAGACAACAACAACATGGCTCATGTAACTTGGAGTTCTATGAGTTGTTTAGATGATGATACTACTGCTGGTACTTCATTAGGAGTATTCTTAACTACATCAGGTATCAACTATTGGAACGAAAACATGACTGCTCCTGCTGAAGTTGCAGGTTTAGTTGACCAAAATGGTGACGGAACATTTACATTACCTGCAGGTGATGGAACTAACTTATCTTTTGGACGTTACGGAAACGGTGGTTTAACTATCCACCCACAAATCGGATTTGACGGAAATAATAACGTATTCTTAGTTTACTCAGCAGTTTCTGAAATTACTGATACTATTAACTACAATGCAGCTTTACGTCACATCTTCTTAACGTATTCAACTGACATGGGTGCTACTTGGACAACTCCAGAAGATTTAGTTCCTTCTGCTGCTCAAGGTGGAGACGGTGAATACCAAGAAGGTGTTTGGCCATCAATCGCAAGAGACAATGGATCAAATGTTTATATTGTTTACCAACGTGACCCAGCTCCTGAGTATTTCGTTAACAACACTTCAATCTACGGACCACAAAATACATCAGTAAATGATATCATTTGTGTTACTTGGGCTAACCCAGTAGGTGTTAATGAAGTAACTAAATCATCTTCATTCTCAATGAGTCAAAACTTCCCTAATCCTTTCAACGGATCAACTCGTTTTGAACTTAACTTGAAAAACAATGCTGATGTAACAGTTGAAGTTTACAATGTATTAGGTAAATTAGTTAAATCAATGAACTTAACAGATTTAACTGCTGGTATCAATACTGTATCTCTTGACTTAACAGGATTAAATTCTGGATTATATACTTATTCTGTAACTGTAGGTTCTGAAAAACTTACTCGTACATTAATGGTTAAATAATTCGGTTTAAATACCCAATAAAAAAGGGTGTCTTGATTTAATCAGGACACCCTTTTTTTATGGGGTTAACTTCTAAGAAAATACTCGTTTAACCTTATTTGATATCAAGCAGTGAATCAATTCCAATAAAACGTTCCACTACAAATCCTTCTCCAGCTGAAGCATTGATTTGTCGACCCATTTCATTGCATCTGGCATATAGAAAATCAATAAAGTCTTTCGATGAAATTGCAGTTGCAGGTTCATTTGATTCGGGATTAAAAAACTGACTTTTAAACGCTTTAACGCATTGCATTTTCACTTGCATATAATCTGAAATATCGACTACGAAATCCGGTTTAATATAACGGTCTTGAATATAGTGATAGACTGCTTTAGGGCGCCAAGCAAATTGATTTTCTCCGTCCCAGTTGGTTAACACTTTTGTTAATCCCGATAAAAAGCATGCATGGCTAACCAAGCTACTTGCCTTAGCATGGTCAGGATGACGATCCTCGACAGCATTACAGATAACAATTTCTGGTTGATAGTGACGAATCCACTTAACCAATTCCAATTGGTGTGTTTCATCATCCACAAAAAATCCATCGCGAAATCCCATATTCACGCGCATATCAATGCCCAGAATCTGAGAGCTTTCAATGGCCTCTTCATCACGTAATTCGGCAGTACCCCGAGTTCCAAGCTCACCACGAGTAAGATCGATAATACCAACTTTTCTACCCAGTGCCACCTCCTTGGCTACAGTTCCGCCGGCACCCAATTCAACATCATCGGGATGAGCACCAAAGGCAAGAATATCCAATTTCATAAACTCCAGTTTTTTTTTACAAAAGTATCAATCTATTATAATCCACGCTCAGCAATCAAATAATAGTATTCAAAGCCATTTGTTTCCAAAATAGGGATATTAAGTGCATTTTTGCAAAATGAATTTCGGGAAACAAGTTTTTACCCTTATTAAGTTAGAAGCCAAGCTGGAATGGAAAAACCGACAAGCTGTGACCAGTTTACTGGTTTACTCACTTGCCAGCATCTACATCTCCTATTTGAGCTTTCGTCAAGTCCTGGATCCGGTGACCTGGAATGCCCTATTTTGGATAATAATGCTGTTTGCAGGCACCAATGCCATTGCCAAAAGCTTCATCCAAGAGAGTAAAGGACTGCAATTCTTCTATTATAGCATGCTGCCACCACAAGCAGTAATCCTTTCAAAGATATTCTACAACATATTATTACTTGGGGTACTTGGAGGAATCAATTTTTTCATCTATTCGATGATATTTCAGTCGCCGGTACAAAACAACGAACAATACCTACTTGGATTACTACTAGGATCAATTGGATTATCGAGCACCCTCACATTAGTAGCAGGAATAGTATCGAAAGCAAACAACAATGCAGCTTTGGTAGCGATATTAGGATTCCCATTACTATTTCCATTACTATTGATGATCATCCGATTTACCGGCAATGCAATAAATGGCTATAGCTGGGCAATAAACCAAAGTTGGTGTGGATTGTTATTGCTACTTAACGGCATAATCATCATCCTTTCTTACCTCCTGTTTCCTTATCTTTGGCGAGAATAATTATGACAACAAAAAGCAACTCAATATCACGATCATGGTGGTGGAAAATACTGGCAATTGGAATGTTGGTATATACCTTCATAATGGGCTTTTTAGGGCCTGTGCCGGCCATGCCGATCATTAATGAATCGATACGTAACTTATACTTCCATGTAACAATGTGGATGGCAATGATTACGTTAATGTTTGTGAATGTAGTTTATTCACTAAAATATCTAAGCTCAGGAAAACTCTATCATGATTTAGTTGGAGAAGAATCGGCTAGAATGGCAATGGTATTTGCAAGTGCGGGATTAATAACGGGCATGATATGGGCGAATTTTACATGGGGAGCACCATGGGTTAACGACCCACAGCTTAATGGAACAGCAGCAACAATGTTAATCTATGCTGCTTATTTCATCTTAAGGAATGCCATTACCGATGAAATCAAAAGAGCCAGAATTGGTTCAGTTTACGGAATATTTGCTTTTGTGATGATGTTTGTATTCATCATGATAATTCCGAAGATGAATGATTCATTGCATCCCGGCAAAGGAGGAAATCCCGGATTCAATAAATACGATCTAGATTCAAACATGAGAATGGTATTTTATCCTGCAGTAATCGGTTGGACATTATTCGGGGTATGGATGATGAGTTTAAGAGTTAGATTAAGAAAAATTGAAGAAAAAATTCACAACGCATGAAAAATAAATCATTAATATTTTCATTACTTTTTATAATAATGAATCTTGCAGCACAGGCTCAAGATGTTGAGATGGCAGATACTATGCGATCGAACGGAAAAATATTTGTAGTTGTAGTAGTTGCTGCAGTAGTTTCTATCGTGCTATCAATTTACATGATAAGCATCGATAAGAAAGTGAGTAAATTGGAAAAGAAAATCAACGAATCAAAATAACAAAGTATACTTTTCAAAAATACGAAAATGAAAAAAATACATATCATCGGAATAGTGCTGATTGCTGTTGCATTAGCAGTAATAGTTAGTACTGTAAGTGAGTCGAGCACCTATGTTACATTCGGTGAAGCACAAAAGAATGAAGGAAGTACTTACCATGTGATCGGAAAAGTAAACCTTCAAAGAGACTTTATATACAATCCCGAGACTAATGCTAATCTCTTCGGATTTTTCATGGCAGATACTACCGGCAATGAAGTTAAAGTAATGTACAATGGAAGTAAGCCACAAGATTTTGAGAAGGCAGAAAAAATTGTTGTTGTAGGCAAAATGGAAGGTCCTGAATTTCATGCATCACAAGTGCTCATGAAATGTCCTTCGAAATACAATGGCACAGAAGAAGAACGAACGAAGAGCTTAACATCGTCCAATTAATTATTTTATACAATACAAGGGCCTTACTAGCCTAAAACTTTAACATGGGAACTCAATTTATCGGAGAGCATTTACAATATGGGAAGTTGGGGAATATTTTCATCATTCTTTCCTTTACTGCTGCTCTGGTATCAGCATTATCGTATGCATTTCAAGTTTTTCGTAAGAACGAAGATCCATTATCATGGAACCGATTGGCTCGCGTTACGTTTTTTATTCATGGATGTTCTGTAACAGGAATAGTAGCACTACTCTACTATCTAATTCATGATCATTACTTCGAATATTATTATGTTTGGCAACACTCGAGCACAACACTACAAGTAAAGTATATGTGGGCATGTTTGTGGGAAGGACAAGAAGGAAGTTTTTTAGTATGGACCTTCTGGCATGTTGTGCTATCTACAGTAATAATCATACGAGGAAAAGACTGGGAAGCACCGGTGATGATGATCATGATGATGATTCAAGTGTTCTTAGCATCGATGCTATTAGGACTTGAATTCGGACATATAAAAATCGGATCGAATCCATTTATATTACTTAGAAATCAAGCCGACTTTGCCAATCTTCCATTTGTACAAATGCCTGATTATCTTTCGAAGTTAAAAGACGGAAGAGGACTAAATCCTTTGTTACAAAACTATTGGATGGTAATTCACCCTCCTACTCTATTCTTAGGATTTGCAGCTACTGCAATTCCTTTTGCATTTGCGATGGGCGGACTATTAACAAACAGAGTAAGAGAATGGGTTAAACCTGCATTACCGTGGGCATTTTTTGGCGTAGCAATATTAGGAATAGGAATTTTAATGGGTGGAGCTTGGGCTTATGAAGCATTAAGTTTCGGAGGATTTTGGGCATGGGATCCTGTAGAAAATGCAAGCTTAGTACCTTGGTTAACACTAGTTGGCGGAGCACACGTAATGCTTATCAACAAGAAAAACGGCACATCATTATATAGCAGTATCATCTTAACAACAGTTTCATTTATTCTAGTTTTATACTCTACATTCTTAACGCGTAGTGGAATATTAGGAGAAACATCGGTACATGCCTTTACAGATTTAGGGATGACTGGACAGTTAATTTTGTACATGGCATATTTCATGCTATTGGCTATTGTGCTTATAGTTGTAAAAAGGAAACAATTAAGAGATCCGAATGAAGATGAACATGCAAGTAGTCGAGAATTTTGGATGTTTATGGGTATGTTGGTATTAGTAATTTCAGCAGTACAAGTAACAATTACAACCTCAATACCGGTAATCAATAAAATGTTCGGCACTAAAATGGCGCCACCTGCAGATGCGGTAGACTTTTACAATTCATGGCAACTACCATTAGCAGTAATCATTGCACTATTAATTGCTGTTGCACAATTCTTCAAATGGAAGAAATCTAACGGTAATGAAGTAACGAAAAAGCTAGCATTATCATTTATATCAGCATTAGTAATTGCAGGAATTTTCGAGTATTATTTCCGATTCCCGCGAGTACAACATGTATTGTTGTTATTCACTTCAATTTGGGCATTTACAGCAAACCTCGACTATTTAGTTAGAATACTAAAAGGGAATATAAAGCATTCGGGATCAAGTATAGCACATATGGGAATTGCATTAATTCTTTTAGGTGCATTAATATCGAATGTAGAAAAACAAGTAATCAGCAGAAACATGCTGAATGTAGATTTAGGAAAAGACTTCCCGAATAATGAGAACATATTATTATACCAAGGCGACACATTAGCGATGGGAGAATATTATGTATCATATAAAGGTAAACAAAAAGAAGGTGTAAATTTATTCTACGAAATCGAATACTTCAAAGCCAATCACGGTAATGGCACAATGGAAAAGCAATTTTCATTGAAGCCGATTGTACAATTAAATAATCGAATGGGAAATGTAAGTGAGCCTGCTACTCATCGCTTCCTCTCGAGAGATATTTATACACATATCACCTACGCTGAACTCGACGAAGACAAAGCAAAAGCTGACGAAGAAGGATATAAAGAGGCGAAGGAACACATGATGAAAGTGGGCGACACAATTGTTGCCAGCAACAGCATGTATACTTTTTATGAGCTTGACAAAAACATCGACAAAAAAGCATTTGAATTAAATGAAGATGACTTAGCTGTTGGTGCAAAAATCAAAGTTACCGATGTTAATCGTAAAGAGTATTTCGTAGAACCGGTATTTGTATTGCGAGGATCTACTCCATTCACATTATTTGCAGAAGTTAAAGAGCTAGGATTAAAATTCGGATTCACTAAAATAGATCCTGAGACAGGGAAAATGGAAATCCGAGTAGCTGAAAAACTAAGTAACAGTCGCGATTTCGTAATCATGAAAGCGATCATTTTCCCACAAATAAATTTATTGTGGACGGGTTGCATTTTAATGTTCATCGGTACTTGGGTAGCTATAAGAAAACGAATTATTGACTCAAAAAAAGCCTAAGTCGGATGCTTAAAGCAGCTATCATCGGTTCAGGTAATGTTGCGGAACATTTAGCACCGGCTCTAAAAAAGGGCGGTTATAAAATCACGCAAGTCTATACTCGAAATCGCAATAGCGGGAAAGAACTAACAAAGAAAACAGGTGCTGTACTAATTCATTCGTTTGAAGAAATCAGTAATGAAAATCAAATTGTTTTTATTTGTGTGAGCGATCATTCAATTGCAGAAGTCGCATCAAACATACCTATAGGAAATTACATAGTAGTTCATACATCAGGAAGTACCCACTTAGATATCCTAAAACAATATCATAAAAAATGTGGAGTTTTTTATCCGTTACAAACATTCACAAAAGGGATCAAAACCGATTGGAAAAAGATCCCGATTTGCATAGAAGGAAGCAACAAAGCAATTACTGATAAATTAGAAGAAATTGCTGAAAATATTGGAGGTCCGATTTATAAGATTAACAGTAAAAAACGCCAACAAATTCATTTGGCGGCTGTATTTGCCAATAATTTCTCGAATGCTTGTTATAATATGGCTGCAACGCTTTTAATGAAAAACAAGGTAGATTTTAAAATCCTGTTGCCATTAATCGATCAAACAGCCCTTAAAACTCATTTTTCGACCCCACAACAACTCCAAACCGGACCTGCAAGGCGTAACGACCAAAAAGTCATAAAAGAGCACCTAACCCTTCTAAATGAGGATAAAGAATTAGCGAATGTTTACAAGCAAATCAGTAAATATATCGTTCATCATCATTCAAATGACTAATGATTCCCACCATAAGGGAACATCTTTTTCAAGTAGTCGAGGCGCGATGAATTATTTTTTCCTGGGAAAACACCATGGCTGACATTCCGAATGTCTTCAACAGAATAAAATGAATGCGGATTTGATTCTTCAATTAAATTCTTCACCAAAGTGATATCTTTTCTTTTAACTACTACAAGCAATATTTTAACAGGGCCTTTTGCTCCTTGCCCATCCATAGTAGTTACACCAAAATTATTTTGCACCAAAGCTGAAATTAATTTATCGGGATTAGCTGCAGTAATAACTCTCATAATCTGCAATCCAAGAGCTAAACGTTCTTCAATTTTAATACCTACAAAAATTCCCATTGAATAACCCGAAGCGTAAGCAATAAAGCAAGCAGGATTATGCAAATTCTTCATGATCTGAGAAATGGCTATCAACCAAATCATCACCTCACCAAATCCGATAAACGGTACGATATAACGAATAGATTTTGACAAGAAGATATTCCGAAGAGTCGCTAAAGTCACATCACTCATACGAGCAAGGAAGATCAACAAAGGCAAAATCACCCAGTTAAAAACATCGGTTTGCATAAATGCATCACTAAACATAATCGTCAATTAATTTTTTAAACAAATCGTTAACTCCTGCAACGGCTGTGCTTTTTATCACTCTGAAATCAGTAACATCATATGGCAATTCAGCAGCTGGATCGATCAAGTATTTTTCATTCGCCTTTATCGCATAATGCAATAAACTAGCAGCAGGATAAACTGCTAATGATGTTCCAATGACAATAAAAATATCGGCAGTTTGGGTAATCATCATTGCCTGTTCCATAGCTGGAACGGCTTCACCAAACCAAACAATATGCGGACGTAATTGGCTACCCTTTTCACAGGTATCACCTTCCTTCAATTCCCATCCATCAATTGAATAAACAAGCGAAGGATCTACTGTACTTCTAACTTTTCTTAACTCTCCATGCAAATGCAGCACATTAGAAGAACCGCCTCGCTCATGCAAGTCATCAACATTTTGAGTTATTACTTGTACATTAAAATATTTCTCAAGAGCTGCGATTGCTTTATGAGCATCGTTCGGTTCAACTTCCAGCAATTGTTTACGACGTTGGTTATAAAACTCAAGTACCAGTTTACGATCGGCAATCCAAGCATGAGGCGTAGCAACATCTTCAATTCGGTGGTTTTCCCATAGTCCATCACCTCCTCTAAAAGTTTTAATTCCACTCTCGGCACTAATGCCTGCACCAGTAAATACAACAACTTTTTTCATTCGTGAAACTATAAAACGGTCCAGTCGTCTTGAAACTTAAACCCACGTAATAATTCATCAGCTTTCATCCTCTTTTTCCCTGGTATTTGCACCTCCAAGAGATGTAAAAATCCATCAGCAGCACTTAATTTCAAAGATGATTTTCCATCAGAAATAAGTTCATGTGTAAGAACAGTACCAGCAGGTTCAGGCAGAGATTTATAAATCTTCAGAGGAAAAACAGAACCATCTTCCTTTTCTATATCCACAAAAGCACCGGGAAAGGGACTCAATCCTCGAACATGATTATGTAATTCAGCCACTGAACGACTACAATCGAGTTTACAATCATCCTTAAATATTTTAGGAGCGGTCATTAATATCTCTCCATCAGAAACAAACTCCGATTGCACATGAGAAACAATATTACCGTCTTCTAAAGCTTTAACGGTTTTTAAGACTAAATCGGCGCCAACTAACATCATTCTATCATGCAATTCACCTGCAGATTCATTATCTCCAATTGGTATTTCCTGACGAAACACAATATTTCCAGTATCTATTTCGTGTCGAAGGAAGAAAGTTGTAACACCTGTTTTTCTTTCGCCATTCATTACAGCACGATTAATTGGAGCAGCACCACGATATTGAGGTAATAAAGAACCATGAAGATTAAATGTACCATGTTTTGGCATCGACCATAAAACTTCAGGCATCATTCTAAAAGCCACCACAATCTGCAAGTCGGCATTTAAGGAACGAACCTCATTTAAAAAATCGGGATCACTTAATTTAACGGGCTGTAATACCTTTAAACTATGATCGAGTGCATATTGCTTAACAGCAGAGATATTCAGTTTTTGTCCACGACCAGCAGGCTTGTCAGGTGCAGTAATCACACCAACAACCTCATATCCGTTTTTAATTAAAATATCGAGTGAAGGAACTGCGAAATCAGGAGTTCCAAGAAATATTATTTTCATTTTTTCAGCACTTTAACATCAGTAATTCGAATTAATCTTCCTCCCATACAGGTTGTCATCTTATTTTTTTCATCAACAAAAAGAACATAAATTTTCTTTCCATCAATTGAAACTGAGTCCGGCAAATTAACCGGCTGATAACGAACCGCACCTTTATCTTCTAAAAGGAAGCTGCAACCATCCAATGACCTAGCATCTACAACACTCATTTCGGTATATTTTGAAAGATCGAGAGGCTGAAGAGGGGGACTATTTTTAGAGCTACAACTCTGAAGAGAAGAAAACAAAATAACGAAACAATAAAATCTAAACATGATCAGCAGATAAATTTTCGATGTTCAACTTCCATTTACCGGAGTAAAGATATCCGGCGCTAAAGATACCCATTAAAAGCCAATAAACGATTTCAGAACACCATATTACTTCAACCGAAGCATTAAAAACAAAAGAGCACGAAAAAATATAAATCAAGTAAATACTGATATTCGAAATTTCAATATACATTGCTGCTTTAGTACTTCCTGTTCCGGAAATAGAACTTAGTAATATCATACTAACAGAGAATATAACCGTTGCAAAACAAATAATGTAAAAACTATTGGTTGCATGCTCAATTAAGGCATTGTCGGACGTTGTTAGATGGAAAATAAACTTAGGAAACAGCAAAAACAAAATTGTAGTTACTATACCTGTAAATAAACTCATTAACGAAACACGTTTAATTAAGGAACTCACATCAGCAACTTTGTTTTGGCCAATTAAATTCGACACCATACTATTAGCTGCTTGTGAAAACCCCCAAATTGGCGTCATAAGCACCATGTAAATACTTCGAACGATATTAGAAACGGCCAATTCATGCGATCCAAGTCTTTCGATCAATACAAAAAAAGTAAACCAAGCCATCATTGAAATCAGATGCTGAAAGACGATGGGTGCGGAAAGAGAAAAGATCTGTTTTGTGAGAGGAAAACTTAGCTTTTTGAAACGAAATAAATCAAACGATCTAAACTCAAAATGCCTAAAAGTATAAATGATTGCATAGATAGCTGCAGCGGCTTCTGCTAAAGCAGATGAAAGTCCACTACCAAATATTCCTAGAGCAGTGAATCCCCAATTTCCCAAAGTGAGACAATAATTAAATATGATATTAAGAACCATCATTACCACCGTAGTATATGTGATAATTCTAGTAGAAGCCAATCCGGTATAAAAAGAACGAAGAGCGATCAATACCATCATAAAAAACAATCCCCATGTGCGAGCAAACAAATACTGAACACAAGCATCAGCAACACCTGGATCAGAAATCACCAGATGAATAAAAGAAGGCATCAACAAATAAACCATAAACTCCATCAACACAGTAAACGACAACATTAAAAGAAGTCCATTGTCGAAAATCTCACCCACGAGATCATTTCTATTTTCACCTGTTCTGCGAGCGATAAGAATTTGCAATCCGATACCGAAGCCGATACCAATCATAACCAGAACAAAATAAAAAACACCACCTAACGCTGAAGCTGCCAATTCCTTTTCCCCAACACGAGCAACAAAAGCCACATCCGTAAAATTAATTACGGTATTTGCAAGACTGCTTAAAATAATCGGCCAAGCAATCTGCCAAATTACTGAATAGTCCTTAGTAGATTTCATAAATAAAGAAAAGGGCTAAGCGCCCTTAAAGATCATTTTATAATGTGGAATATTTGCTTCATAGAAAAGCTCGCCCTCAGGCTCAAATCCAGCCTTAGCATATAAATTCATCGCAGATACCTGCGAATGCAAATAAACCTTTTTTTTCAACGGTAATACATCCTTTAAAACTGCATCTACCAAAGCTGCACCCACTCCACGATTACGGAAAGCAGGTAAAACGGCAAAGCGTTCAAGCTTCACTCCATTATCTGTTACTCTCCAACGAGCAGTACCACCGGGAATTTCATCAACCAATGCCAAAAAGTGAGTTGCAATATCTTCAAAAGAATCGTATTCTTCTTCTCTTGACACTTTTTGCTCCTCTACAAAAACAATTCTTCGAATTGTAAATGCATGTTCAGCTTTAGCTTTATCGGAAATATTAAAAGAAACAGTAGTAATCATGGCATAAATTTATGCCACAAAAATACGCAAACTTATACCAATATTAAGGTAGCATTAGTTGAATTACATAACAACAATTCTGTTTTGCCAAGAGTTTCCAGCAGAATCTGTGATTTTCACAGAATAACTTCCCGGAAGCAACTGTTCACTACTCACTGATAACTTACTGTTAAAATCAGAAGTTACTTCATCGTAAACCAGGCGGCCTGAATTATCATATAATAACACGTGACAAATTCCTACACGGTCTTCCGGCATCACAACAGCGAACGAACCACCTCTAACAGGATTTGGGAATAATGCCACTACCCCTGTTAATGACTGTTTTACTGATTTTATTTCTGTCAAAAGGTATTCTCCATTGAAATCGATTTCTTTAATTCGATAATAGAATACTCCATTACCGGTGTTTCCATCTACGAAGTTATAGTAACTCATCACAGTTGTATTTCCATGTGCCTTTACCTTTCCTATCGAATAAAAATTCCTACCATCAACACTTTTCTGAACATCAAAATAATCAGCGTCAATTTCGCTTGCTGTGCTCCAATCTAAATAAGCATTGCCTTTCATTCCATGTGCATTGAATGAAACGAAGTCTACAGGTAAAGGATTTGATCCCCCGCTAGAGTTTGCCAGCGTAAAAAACCTATTGAAGCCTGTAAAATTAGAACTAGTAATATTCCCCGAAACATTTGCAGTTCCTACTCCACCTAAATCTATCCATGCTGAACTTCCATTATCACGTGCAATTCGTAAATTCGAATAATCTGTAACAACATCATCAGTTCCATAGGAAAGTGTTAAGCGTGCACTAACAAGGTTTGATACTGCAGTACGATCGATTGTATAATATCTAACTGCCGACACCAACGAAAGCGTTGAAGGTAAAGTATATCCCATAGCACGTGCCGAAGATCCCCAAGCTTCACTAGTATATGTAATTGAAGTTGTATTGGAGTGACGAATGGCGAGAATCATTGGACGATAAGCTCCATTTTTACCCACAGGAATATTCAATGTTTTTGCTGTAGAAGCAGCTACAATCTGAGCTATCGGACCATCTATATATGAAATCGATGAACCTATAGAGGTTAGAGCATTAGCTTGACAAGTAATGATATTAGTAGAGTTTGTATATACAACTCCATTCGTTAACACTAATGAATTACTTACATTTAAAGGAACACCTAAACTCACTCCAAAAGGATTATTGATAGATAGTTTATAGAATGTTGAAGTGACCGACCCTCCGATCCACTGTCCTTCTGGTGCTTGCATTAATACAGTACCATTTCGAGCATTAAAAGTACCATCATTATAGAAGCCATGAATCCCATCAAAGTTATGAGTAAGTGTCATGATCTTTAAATTACCGCCGGTACCTGCGATTGAATTAATATCGAAAACCTTATTGGCATCAATACAAATACTTAATAATTTAAAATCGGATGTTGATCCGTTTGATGTGTATAATCTCACAATATTGGCAGCTGGTCCAGTAACTTTAAAGTTTGGCTGAACAATTCCTGAATAAGGAACAAAATTAAATGACGCTCCTGAAGCTGTAGATGCATTTCCAAATTGAACGGTACCATCAGTAACAGCCACAGTTCCCAATGTTCCATTTAAATCTAAATCAGCTACCGTGCTTCCTGTAGTATTCGGTTTTTGGAATGTAATTTTACCACCCGACATAGTGAATATACTACCCGCCACGTCATTCACTTTAAATAATGGATCAGGTGATCCTGTAGAACCTGAATTACATAATACATTACCACCTGAAATAGTTGCCAAGAATGGACTAGAAGCATAACCAGTTCTATAAGTAATACCACCGTATACTGTTAATTGCCCTGTACTAACATTTATTTCAGGCGAAGTAGTTCCGTTCTTATAATATCTAATTCCACCTGTTCCTGTTGGGCTACCAACTGTTACTGTTCCTCCTGACACATTAATTTTTCCTTCAAGATACATGTACTGATTACGTGGAGAAAATGACATAACGCCCATAGGTACATTAACAACGGCATCAACAGTTAAAGTATAATTCCCTAAAAATTGATTCACTAAATATGAACCAGTATTATTATGGACATAAGTACCATAAGTCAAGTCTAGGTTTTTTATAGCGGATTCAAAATTATAAGTCTGAACGTCTAGCGTGTATGTCCTTAACGAACTTTTAAACATCGTTACTTTATTCAAATCGAATGTTCCTGTTCCACTTACAGTAGAGTTCGTTCTTGAATTGAAGGTAATGTTTACAAGGTCGTTTGCGTCTGAATACAAATCCATCGTTCCGTTATTAATGATACTTCCACTAATAAACAAACTATGTGTTCTTGTATTATTACCGTTATAAGAGAATTGAGCTCCATGATTAACAGTAATGTTTCCTGCAACGGTCATTGTAAAGGCTAAAAATGGAGAAAACATCAGTGCTCCTGAGGTCCCTTGCCCTACAGTAATATTACCGATTATGGCATTTGCGCTCATAATGATGGTATATCCATCACCAATAAACACAATATCACCTCTTTGCGGGTATGTACCGGCATTAGTGGCACTGCCATATGTTACTGTTGACCATGATGTAGGATCTGCCCACAAACCATTATTCCTCGCAGAATAATATGTCCGTGCTGAAACTTGGACCGCAGAAACAAGAACGAATGCCAGGGCCAATAATTGGACCTTAAGAAATGGCTTAATGAGAGTTCTCATATTAGATAAATTAGACGTATTAGTTGGTGATTCAAATATGCAGGCATCTGCAGCAAGAAAAACGCCTATTCAATCGATATATCACATTTGTAAGATTTTCAATAAAAAGCGATAAAAATGTGATTTCAATTACAAAATAAAAAAAGTATGCACGAGCTAATTCAGCATCATGCATACTTGTAAAATTATACAAACTATATGGATTATGGAATCAATACTTCGAAAATCCTACTCCACTATTACACCTGAATCGGCGATCTTATTGTCATTAATATCATAGCAAACAAACTTATAGACACCTGATTTAATTGTGTCGGGAATTTGGATATTCAGTATATCGTTGCAATTATAATATGTAGATTGAGAACAAATTTTACCTGTCTCTGAATACATAACTACGTTTATCGTATTTGGTGCTTTATTTCCGAGGTAAACATGCATTGTATTTCCTGAAACAGGATTAGGGTAAAAGCTTGTCCCTACACTTTTAATATCTGAGTAAACCACGCGTATTGAAGTATAACAATATTTCCCATTTACATCTACTTGTTTCAAACGATAGTAAACAGTATTCGGCAAGTAGTAACTATCATTATAGTGATACTTGCTAATCACAACAGAGTTACCTACTGCTTTCACTTTACCCATCGTTTCAAAGTTGAATCCGTCGTTTGATCGTTCAACTAAATAATAATCGGCGCCCGATTCTGATGAAGTAGCCCATGTAAGATTTACATTATTTGCTATCTTTTTTGCATCAAATGAAATCCAGTTTACAGGCAGTGGATTGCTTCCACCAACCGAATTTCCTAATGTATATACAGTTCTTAATGATGTTATACCGCTAATGGTTATTGATCCGCTTGGATTAGATGTACCTGTGCCACCTTCATCTGTCCATGATCCAGAACCGTCATATGATGCCACTCTCAAGTAAGATTCATCCGTTACACCATCATCAGTGTCGTAATACAATGTAATTGATGCTGAGATTAATCCCGCAGTACCGCTTCGAATGAAGGTATAATACCTGAAGTCAGAAACTTTATTCAATGATCCCGGTACAATATAACTCAAATCACGAGCCGAAGTATTTATCATTTCGGCAGTATAAATTACCGGAGCTGATGTGGAATGTTTCACTGTAATTGATACCGGCTTATAGGCTCCATCTTTCCCAATTGGGAAGTTAACAATTTCATCTGCTGTTGATGCTATACGAACCGAAAAACTACCATCAATAAATGAGGAAGAACTTCCTAGGCTATTCGACGAACCGGTTAACATATCAATAATTCCACTACTTACTACCGATACCATTCCGCTTGTTAGAGTTAATACTCCAGATATCTCTACTGTAGATGAAACCTGAACGCCACTTGAATTATTAATTGTTAAATTATTCAAAGAATACGTGCTTCCTCCTGCAATCCCTTGCGATTCACTTGCCAACATCACCAATGTACCAGTGCGATTATTAAAAGCTCCATCATTATAAAATGCGGTTACACCATCAATCGTTGAAGTTAAAATTACAGATCGACTATCGTTGGTTGAACCTGCTGCCGATTGAATATCGAGGGTTTTATTTAAATCAATGTATAAACTAAGTACTTTAATATCATCGGTTGAATTATTTCCCGGTTGCAGTGTTGCAGAGGATAATGATGATCCAGTTATCCTTATAGAAGGAAGTACGACACCTGATGATGGAACGAATGTAAATACAGAATTATCGGTGGTATTTTCGTCACCAAATTGAACTGTTCCTCCTCCTACACTTACAGATCCATTACTGCAACAAACAGAGAAATCATTTATAGAAGTTCCGGTAGTATTGTTTTGCGAAAGTATTATCGATCCTCCGCCCATAACAAATGTACTTCCGGCTACATCATTCAAATTAAATACACTTCCTGATGTCCCTGTAGATCCTGTGTTTAAATAAACAGTTCCATTCGTCATAGTAAAATAAACAGGGTCGGATGTTGCTCCGGATTTATATGTACATCCACCATAAATATCAAGCGTTCCTCCTGTAATATCCATTTTTGGTGTAAAAGCTCCTATTTTATCGTATTTAATTCCACCTGCTCCTGCCGAAGATCCTATGCGTAAAGTACCTCCTATTACAGTAAGTGTACCGCTTAGGGTAACATCGTCACTGTTAGGTGATAAATGTAATATTCCTGATCCTACTTTGACATTTACATCTGAATTAACTGTGAAAGCTGAACCCGAAGGATTCACTTGATACGTACTACTATTATTGTGATAAAATGTGCCATACGTAAGAGTCAAATCACGAATCGCTGCTTCAAATGTTGTTGAGGTAATTTCTATTGTGTATGATGTTGATGTAGATTTATTCAACGTTACAGTATTTAAATCGAAAGTGCCATTCCCACTCACTACAGCATTTGTTGTTCTGTTAAATGTAATATTTACAACATCATTGGCATCTGAATAAAAATCAATTTCGCCATTGTTTGTTATCCCTCCCCCTTCTAATAAAGTATGTGCTTTAGTATTGTTACCATTATACCAAAGTTTTGCACCTGTATTAACAAGAAGGTTGTTTTGAACGGTAAGTGTATACGTACCTGTTGATGTGAATTCAACGGTTCCTGATGAGCCTTGTCCAATCGACAAATATCCACATGTCGGACTAAAGTTTACATATACTAAATATCCATCCCCTACCATAGCAGAATCACCTGTTTTCGGATAGGTGCCACTGTTAGTCGCTTGTCCGTAACCGGTAGTCGACCATGTTGTGTTATCATTCCAATTACCCCCCGAGGTCTTCGAATAATAAGTAGTTGCATTTGCTTTGTTTATGAGCAGTAAAGCAACTAAAGCGATAAAATAACGAACATACTTTTCCATTTTTGTTTGTTTTTATAATAAAATCCTTACTACAATTTAAGGCGATCATCGAATTGTTTATTTTAAATTGTTCGATTTCTTACACCGAAAAGAAAACAAAAAGGGATAAAAAAATCCCGTATAATCGGCCAAAAGGCAACAATTATACGGGATTGAAGAAATTTTTAAATGATCTTAGTCAGTAAACCTTACAGTTTTGATAGGCGATCCAGTACCGTTACAACCAGTTTATGCATCGATTCTTCAGCCTTTGTGCTGTATTGTTGGGCAATTCGGTTAGCCACAATCACATTAACCGAACAACAATGATGTCCTAAAAGTTTAGCTAAACCATACATCGCGCCAGTTTCCATTTCGAAATTCGTTACTCGGTGACCGTTATAGTCGAACGATGTAAGCTTGTCGATCAAATCAGGACGAGAAGGTGCTAATCGCAGCTGTCGCATTTGAGGACCATAAAATCCCGAACATGAAGCGGTGATTCCCACATACATATCGGGAGATAAAGTAGCGACTAGTTTGTCGGAAGCCTTTGCCAAGTATGATTCAGGAAATACCGATTTATTGGGCAAATGGGCGCGAAAAGCTTCAATAATGGCCAATTCTTCAGCATTATTGACCAAATTATAGAAATTCAGCAATCCATCGAGACCCAGCCCAAAGGAAGAACAAACAAATCCATCAACAGGAATATTGGCCTGTAACGACCCTGAAGTGCCAATTCTCACCAAATTTAATGAGGTCAGCGTGTCCTTTATTGTCCTGGTTTTGAGGTCGATATTTACCAAAGCATCGAGCTCATTATATACAATATCGATATTATCGGTACCGATTCCAGTCGACAGAACAGTCATTCGACGACCTTTATAAGTACCGGTATGGGTTACAAATTCCCTTTTATTTTTCTTAACTTCGACAGTATCAAAATAACTACTGATTAAAGCAACACGATCGGGGTCGCCAACGTTGATGATAATATCGCTAATTTCATCCGGTTGGAGGTTCAAATGATAAACACTTCCGTCCTTGTTGAGAATTAACTCAGATTCTGCTATTTTCGACATATGCTAAAAACTAATAATTTTGCAAGGTAACAAATATAAAATTTAAACTTAGATGTGCGCTTATCAAAACCATATTGTTATTCCAATTGACTTTAGCGAGCAATGCTTAATTGCTTTAAATCAGACGTATAACCTTGCTCGATTAACTAAATCGGACATCACCTTACTACACGTAATAGACGGTGATATGTTTTCGGCGATGATCAGTATATTCGGCGATAAAGAAGAAAAAGAGAAGATTTACCGAGAAGGAATTAGCGTAGAACTCGAAAAATTAGCGAATGAAGCTCGTGCAAAATCGGGATTAGAAATTAAAACCCGCATTGAAAAGGGTAAAATTTATGATTGCGTTAATGAAGTTGCTACCGAATTAGAAGCTGCCTTCATCGTAATGGGGACATCAGGTGCCTCTACCTTAAAGAAAAAAATGATCGGATCGAATGCGGTTCGTGTCATTGGTGATGCACCTTGCCCGGTTATAACTATTAAAGGAAAAGAACATCGTTCAGGCTGTAACACCATTGTACTTCCTTTGGATCTTTCAAAAGAAACAAAAGAAAAAGTTGGCAAGTGTATTGAAATTGCCTCTTTCTTTAACTCTGCTGTTAAAGTAATGTCGATTGTTGATACCAACGATGAATTCTTTAGAAATAAGTTAACTCGTCAGATGAATCAAGTATTGGAGTTCTTACAAAATAGCGGAATCTCTTGTACTGGTGAATTTATTAGTGATGACGATATTGCAGAAGGAGTATTGAAGTATGCTGATAAAGTGAATGCAGACTTGATCATCATCATGACTCAGCAAGAGCTTGAATTCACCGATTACTTTATCGGTACAGCCTCAGCGCATATCATTAACAATTCGGAAATACCTGTTTGCAGTATTCGTCCGATGGAGAGAAAAGATACAACAGAATACGTAATTTAATTAATTTAAATTTAAAGCTATGAACAGAACATTCAAGATCAAAAAGATTCTGATTCCGTTTGACTTTTCAGAGACCGCAACATTGAGCCTCGACCATGCAGTGAATATGGCAAAGGTTATGGATGCAGAAATCGTGTTATTACATATCGTAGAAACTGCTACATTCCCTAGTTCTATTTCACATGCGTTTTCGGGATTCGAAAAGAAGGTTGAAGAAGCCTCAAATGAAAAGTTAAACGAACTATCAGAAAAAATTAAAAATGAGAGCGGTGTTACTGTTCATGTTTTAACGGAAGTCGGAAAAATTTACAAGAAAATTGCTTCTACTGCTAAGCAGAGTCACATCGACTTAATTATGATGGGAACTCATGGCGCAAGCGGTAGCAGTTATACACTCGGTAGCAATACTACTCGTGTTGTGCAAGAAGCCCATTGCCCTGTAATGTCGTTCCAAACACATAGCAGTAAAATCGGCTTTCAAAAGATCATTCTTCCTATCGATGATTCTCAGGAATCACGCCAGAAAGTGCCTTTTGCTGCAGAACTAGCGATCTATTACAAAGCTCAAGTACAAATTGTTGGTTTAATGCAATCGGGTAACGAAGATTATCAACGTAAGTTCAAAATCAAAATTGAACAAGTTGAAGATTATTTCAATCAACATGGTGTTTCTTGTAATGCTCATTATTATACTGGTGACTTAGCTAAAAACACAATCAAAGCTACAGAAGAATTACATGGCGATTTATTAGTGGTAATGACTGAACAAGAATCAGGTTTAACCGGATTACTAATGGGAACTTATGCCTCTAAAGTTATTAATGGGTCAAAAATTCCGGTAATGACTGTTCGTCCTGCTGAAATCGATCCTGATCGCATCACTGTAACATTCTAAATTATTAAGGAATTCATAGGCAAAATCCTTCTCATTCCGGTGAGAAGGATTTTTTTCAATAAAGCTTTTTATTAACTGCAATTCCCATGAGTTTAATCCACCAAGTACTCGCTCAATATTTCGGCTACAATCAGTTTAGGCCGTTGCAGGAAGACATTGTTCATTCTGTGATGGAAGGATATGATACATTAGCACTTTTACCCACAGGAGGCGGAAAATCCATTTGCTTCCAAGTACCTGCATTGGCGAAAGATGGGTTGTGCTTAGTAATTTCTCCTCTTATCGCTTTAATGAAAGATCAAGAGGAACAACTTAAAGAGAAAGGAATCCGAGCGGCAGCGATAGTTTCAGGAATGAAAAAATCAGAAGTCGAAATTGTACTGGGAAATTGTATTTATGGCGATTACAAATTTTTATACGTCTCTCCCGAGCGATTAGCAAGTGATTATTTTCAAGAACAACTCATAAAAATGCCAGTGAGCATGATCGCAGTAGATGAGGCTCACTGTATTTCTCAATGGGGATACGATTTTCGTCCACCGTATTTAGAGATTGCGAATATTAGAGAGATGTTTCCCAATATTCCGATCATGGCATTAACGGCTTCGGCAACAACGGAAGTGCGAGATGATATATGCAATCGATTAAAATTCAAGCCAGGTTATAAAGTATTTACGAAGAGCTTCGGACGATCTAACTTGTCGTATGTAGTGCGACACGAAGACAATAAATATGATAGAATGATGCGTATTTTAAATACAATTCCAGGCACTTCTATCATTTACGTTCGTAACCGAAAAAAAACACAGGATATCGCGAACTGGCTCTTAAGTCAGAGAGTGAAAGCAGATTTTTACCACGCCGGACTCGACTTCCAAACACGAACTGAGAAACAAAATCGATGGATGAAAAATGACATCCGCGTTATTGTTTCTACGAATGCATTCGGGATGGGAATCAATAAACCTGATGTTCGTTCTGTGATTCATCTCGATCTTCCCGATGATCTCGAAAGTTATTATCAAGAAGCAGGTCGTGCGGGACGCGACGAAAAACCCGCTTATGCAGTTGTATTATACAACAACAACGATTTGGCGGAACTGGAACGTAAAAAGATTACCAATTTCCCTGAAGTCGATGAGATAAAAACTGTTTATCAAGCGCTCAATAATTATCTCCAAATTCCACTTGAAACAGGCGAAGGACAAACCTACGAGTTCGACTTATTACAGTTCTGTGCCAACTATAAACAAGATCCTGTTAAGACTTATAATTGTCTGAAAATACTCGAACTCGCCGATTATCTAACATTAAGCGAGTCGCTATTCCTTCCTTCAAGAATTAAAATACTTTTAAAGAATATCGAATTATATGCATTCCAAGTTGAAAGGAAAGAATATGAACCTATCCTCAAAGTACTATTGCGGAGCTACGGAGGAATTTTTGATGATTATGTTAGAGTGAGCGAAACAGAAATAGCTCGAAGACTTGAATGCGACAGGAAAGTAGTGATTGACTTACTTCTAAAACTCAACAAATTCGGAATACTCAACTACCTCCCTTCCACCGATCAACCACGAATTACATTTAATTGCAATCGCGAAGACATAAAATACTTGCGAATCAGCAAAGAATATCTCGAAGATCGCAAGAATAGATTTGTTGTAAGAGCTGATGCATTTAAGAATTTCATCACCAACAATCACCAGTGCAGAAGTATCATGATTCTCTCCTATTTCGGAGAAGAAAATTTAACACGTTGCGGCACCTGCGACTATTGCAGAGAACTCAATAAAATGGAGTTAAATGAAATTGAATTCGAGAATCTAAAAGAAAGCATTATCAATCATCTCGAAAAGGAATCAGTATCGCCACATGAATTGGTGAAACAAATTCAAACCATCCATCCCGATAAGGTTACTGCGGTAATTCAATGGATGCTGGAAAATGGATATATCAAAACCGATGCTGGCGGACAATTAACACTCGTTTCAAAAGAATAAGTAACAATTGCTGTTAACAACGCGATTTTGGCGACCCCTATTTATCATCATTATTTCGTATTTTCGTAATTATGGAACTCTTTCACGTAGGCTTTATCTCTGTGCGATTATTAGATTTTATCGATATCTTAATAGTGGCATTCCTGCTTTATAAAATCTATCAACTACTGAAAGGTGGTACTGCCATGAATATCTTCATTGGAATTGTTTCGATGTATGTCCTTTGGTTTTTGTTTGTGAAAATATTAGACATGCAATTGCTCGGAGCTATCCTCGGACAATTCATGAGCGTTGGTGTGTTGGCATTGATAATAGTGTTTCAACAGGAAGTACGTCGATTTTTATTAGTGCTGGGAAGCAATTCATTCGCAGGAAAAGACAGCTTCACTCGTAAGTTATTACCATGGAATTGGAATAGTGCTCCTGCTACGGCACCTAATATTATACCAATTGTGAAAGCATGTGCCGGCATGGCTAAAAATAAAACTGGTGCTATTATCGTCTTAGCAAGAACATCAGATTTAAAATTCTTTCAAGATACAGGTGACATAATGGATGCTGATGTATCTAAAAGACTTTTGGAAAGTATTTTCTTCAAGAACTCACCATTGCATGATGGCGCTGTTATCATCGAAAACAATAAGATTAAAGCCGCTCGTTGCGTATTACCCGTAACGGAAAATACAGACTTACCTGCTCAATACGGAATGCGTCACCGTGCTGCTTTGGGAATTACCGAGCAAAGCGATGCAATATCAATTATTGTTTCAGAAGAAACTGGATTAATAAGCGTAGCTATTGAAGGAAGTATTCATGCCAATTTAAGTCCCGAAGAACTCGAACGTCTGCTCGAAAAAGAAATGTAATTTATTTCATTGCTTCTTTTGCAGCTTTTAATTGCTCAGAACGATCGAGGTATTGCTTTGCTAACATTTCATTTCCTTTATTTCTCCAAGTCAATCCTAAGAAATAATTTGCCAATTGATTATTAGGATCGGCAGCAATTGCTTTTTCAAAATTAGGAATAGCCATATCATAATTGCCCATCATACCATAGGCACTTCCCATATTTGCCCACGCCTCCGAATAATTCGGGTTTAATGCAACAGCTTTTTGAAACAACTGAATACATCCAGCATAATCCTTTTCACCAAATAAAACATTACCTAAATTATTGTAAATAGTTGGTTCGTTTTTATTCGTTTCTATTCCTTTATAAAATGCTTCCTTTGCAGCTGCATTATCCTTTAATCTGAAGTATGCAAGTCCCATTTGATTCCATGCATCAGTAAAAGTCGGATTCAACTCAACAGAGCGCTTTAAATATGAAATTCCTTCTCTCAAAATCTGCTCTTGTTGTTGAGGAGTTTTGTCAGCTAAAACATCATCTTTAATAAGGAAATTCCCCATATAATATTGAACGCGGGTGCTATTGGGAGCCGAAATTAATCCCGATCGATACAAAGTTTCATTGCTTTCCCAAACAGGATTTCTAGCGATCGACATTCCCGAATAAATTACAACCGGAAGTACGAAGATCATTGCAAGCGATTTCTTACTCATGGATGAAAACTTTTCAATGAGAAATGCTACTGCTAATACTATTGAAAAGGCAATCCCCCAACTAGGTAAATACATTAATCGTTCGCCCCAATGCGTTCCTATAATCACAAAAATATTTGATGAAACAGAAGCTGTAATGAAGAAAAACAATAATGCAAACGAAATTACATTTCTAGACTTAAACTGCATTAATGCTATCGTTAACATTGCTATTAATACAACTGCTGAAATAATGAATCCGATGTCGCTGATTCCTGCGAAAGGAATAGAAGGGTACGATAAATCGAATGTTAATCCAAGAGGCAATATCATCTTTAACAAATATCGTCCAAGTAAAAAGATGGCCGTGGTATATTTTGTAATCGCATCTGGCGCAGCCATCAACATATTATCAGTAAAAGAAGGCGGCAAACTAAATTGATTAAATCCGATAGCATTCTGACGCATCATCAAAAATAAAATTGCAGATACCAAAGCAGCACCTGTTGGAGCAACGAGTTCCTTAATTTTCTTTTCACTAAAGAAATACATTATCAACGGAAATACTGCTAATAGCGTAATAGATGATTCCTTCGACAACATGGCAAGCAAAAAGAAAACACTTGCTTTTATCAACTGCAATACAGAATTCAAATTAGCATATCGAAAAAAGGAATGCATTGCTAATACACCAAACATCATTCCCAATAATTCATCAAGACTTTTTATATTCGATACTACTTCTGTATGAATCGGCATCGATGCAAATAAAATAGACACAACAAATGCAATTGATTTATCACCTTTTAAAATATCAACTAAGAAACGATAAGAAAAAACGCATGTCAACATAAATACAACTACGTTGGTCAAGTGACAAAGAAATGGTTTATTAGGCGACAGAGCCCATTGAATAGCAAAAACCGATTTAGTTAAAGGACGATAAAGATCATCGGCCACAAAGATATATCCAAAACGATAGCTAGTTTTGAAAATCTCACCGATAGCAGCCCAGCCTTTCATCGTACTTTTATTTTCGAGAATAGCAGCATAGTCATCAAGCGCATATCCGAACTTAAGCGTATTAGCATATATCAAAAAACTCAATGCGGCAACTATCCAGAGATAGTACTTTTCAAAGCCTTCCTCCTTATTTATCTTCATCGATTTAGGAGCACCTTCCGGCTTATTAAACTTTTCTTTGCGTGTGGCTTTCTTCATTTCTGAATAATTATTTAGCTTGAGCCAATGAATCTTGAGCAGCAAGTTTTGCTTCAAATTGTTTCACCATTTCTTCGGGAGAGATACCGATATTATCGAGCATTAATTTCACATCTCCCGCCATTGCATGATTCGGATATTGTTTCAAGAATCTTTCATAATATGCTTTCGCTGACTCTATATCATGCAAATTATTTTCGGAGATAAATCCTTGTAAAAACAATGCGCGTGCTGTCTTGCGATAATTCGGGAATCGCTGAATCTTTCCGTATAAATCAACCGCTTGTTGCGCCTTACCTATTCTAAGACTTAAATCGGCTGCTCTGAAAAAATAATCGGCACACAAAGTATCGTCTTTGTATTGATCATTATAATTCAGATACATTGCAATTAATGAATCTCCTTTTGCAACAGAGATGTCAGCTAACGAATCACTTGAAAGACTCATTTCTGCTTCTTCAATTCTCGTTCTTAATTTATTTTGTGGTGGTTCGCAGGCTATCATCATCAACGATAAAGCGAATCCTATAAATACTAAATAGTTTTTCATAATTTAAATTATTTAAATGGACTTCCTGGTTCTTTTGCCATGTGATTATAAACTAATTTATCCATCATCGACGGAAAGAATTTATTTAACCACACTGTTAACTTTCCGTTACCGGTTAATATTAAGTCGCGTTTTCGTTTTTCTACAGCTACATAAATTTCATTCGCTACTTCATCGGCTGTCATCATCTTTTGTTCGTCGCGAGGCGATTCTCCTTGAGTGGTTCCATCAGCCGACAAAGCAGTATTTCGGATATCCGTTGCCGTGAATCCCGGACAAGCCACTAATACATGTAAATCTTTTTTCAAGTTCTCTGTACGTAAGGTCTCCAAAAAGCCTTCCATCGCAAATTTGGATGACGAATAGCCTGTTCTTCCCGGCAATCCTTTCTTCCCTGCAATCGACGAAACTCCCACTACACTCCCTTTAGCTTCGAGCAAATAAGGCAAAGCAAACTTGGTGCAATAAACAGTCCCCCAGAAATTGGTATCCATTAACTGTCGAATGACCGATAAATCGAGATCGGCGAACAATGCACGCATCGAAATACCGGCATTATTAATCAATACATCGATTCTACCGAACTTTTGAACGGCGGCCGAAATAAGAGCCTTGCAATCGTCTTCTTTGCTTACATCGGCCGTAACTGCTGCTACGCGATTTCCCGATGGATCGAGGGCAAGCGCCACCTCATTCAATTTGGCCGTATTTCGCCCGCTAATGACTACGGCAAATCCCTTTTTTAGAAAGGCACCGGCACAAGCTTTTCCAATACCGGACGATGCTCCGGTTATTATTACCACTTTTGTTACCATAATACGAGCGCAAATGTAGCTTATTCCTCTACTTTTGCATCAACAAACTAAATTATGCAATTAATTGAAGTTAAAAATGCGAATGAAGTAGAAGCTTTTTTCGCAGTTCCGTTTACGATTTATGCAGGCGACAAGAACTGGGTGCCCTATTTGCGACAAGATATTGAAAAAATCTTTGATCCTGCCATAAACAAAATCTTCGCAGAAGGCGGAGAGGCAATTCGTTGGATTTTAAACGACAACCAAGGAAAAACCATAGGCCGCGTGGCTGCATTTGTTAATCCCCGAGTAGTTGACACCACCTCGTTTAGAACGGGAGGTATGGGCTATTTCGAATGTATTAACGACGAAAAAGCTGCCTTTCTGATGTTCGATGCTTGCAAAAAATGGCTCGAAGAACGAGGGATGGAAGCTATGGACGGACCAGTGAACTTCGGCGATCGCAATATGTTTTGGGGATGCATGACCAGCAATTTCGATGAACCTCCAGTTTATCAGATGAATTATAATCCCGCTTATTACGCCGATTTCTTCGAGAAATATGGCTTCGGGACATACTTTAACCAATATGTATTCTGGAGATCGTTAGAAGTGAGCGCACAAGCCATCTTTCATCGCAAATACAACCAGATGAAAGATGATCCTAATTTCGAATTCCGAGATATTAATGGAATGGAATTAGATCAAGTTGCAGAAGACTTCAGAACGGTTTATAATGGAGCTTGGGGCGGACACTCTCACTTCAAGGAAATTAGTGAGTCGGCAGCTAAAAAGCTTATGAAATCGCTTAAACCGGTATTAGACAGAGACATAATCTTGTTTATCTACTACAAGAATGAGCCGATTGCCTTTTTCGTGAATATTCCAGAGCTGAACCAAATTTTCAAATATGTGAATGGCAATTTGAATTTAATGGGAAAATTAAAATTCCTTTACAACAAATGGAAGAACCCTCCTACCCGCATGCTAGGATTAGTTTTTGGCGTTGTAAAAGAATGGCAAGGCAAAGGAATCGACGCTGCGCTGATTGTATTTGGAGAGAAATCGATCATCGATAAGAAGAAATACAAAGACATGGTTATAACCTGGGTGGGCGATTTTAATCCGAAAATGATCAAGATTGCCGAAAATTTAGGTACAACCTTATGGCGATCATTTAAAACATATCGCTACCAATTTGACAGAAGTTTGCCGTTTGAAAGGGCTCCAATCGTAGGTGAAAACGGAGAAAAAGAGCAAGAAAAGGCTTAAAATGAGATAAAATAGAATAAAAGAACAAGTAATTCTCTCTGAATATCAGTCGATTGATTAATCCTACAAAAAATAATTCCAAATATTTGGGGAAGGTAAACTTGAAATACTACTTTTGCATCCGCTTTTGGCCTACATGACCAGACGCTAACCAAAATCAGATTCCGTAGCTCAGCTGGTAGAGCAATACACTTTTAATGTATGGGTCCTGGGTTCGAGTCCCAGCGGGATCACAAGAAAAAAAGCCTTCCGAATGGAAGGCTTTTTTATTTTCAAATTATTCAAAGGATCAATTTAAATTCTACTTCATTTAAACATCTGAATATTAATTATCGAACAACTAATAATTTATTAGTTCTTACAACTTCATTAGAAATAACTTTCGCAAAATACAGTCCACTGGTTAAATTCGATATATCCACATTCCATATTTGAGATTCGTTTTTAAAAGCGGAATAAACAACTTTACCTGAACAATCAGTAATCGTAATATCAACAGAAGAATTGTTGCTCAAATCGAATGTAATTGTATTGGAAGAAGGATTTGGATACAATGTAAAGTCATCTTGATTTAAAATATCCTCCAACCCCGTTATTACATTCCCCATTTTCGCTAGAAATATATCTGAAGCACCTGCATTTTGAATTGCATAGTTTCCGAAATTCATATTAGTGCCGGTATAGCTTCCAGTTGAGTAAACATTTCCTGCTTCATTCAATGCAATAGAATTTAACAAGCTGTTTCCTGAATCATTTCCGCATTTTGCCCAGAGTTCGTTGCCATTGGTATCAAACTTTGCGATAAAAATATCCGACTGACCTGCTGTAATATTGCTCATTGTTGTAGTACCAATTGTAAACGAACTTCCGTAATACCTACCACCAATGAATGTTTCCCCTGTTAAAGAACATTTTAATGCCGACGCAGATTCAAAACTCGTTCCATTAATCGTCTTGGCCCAAATAGCAATCCCATTGTTATCGAGTTTGCTTATAAAGATATCTGATCCACCAGCATTTGAAAGATGAAATGTATCTACTACCATAATTGAATCATAAAAACTTCCTGCCAAATAAACATTTCCTGCAGCGTCTACTGATACTCCCGCCGTTGTTTCTAATGCCGCTCCTCCTATCGCTTTAGCCCATAATGCATTGCCAAGTGAATCAAATTTTGTTACGAATACATCAAATTGTCCTGCATTTGTTAAAGATAAATTATCGAATGATATAGATGGACTGGAAAAATTTCCGGTAAGGTAAGTATTACTGCTATCATCAATTGCAATAAAATTTGCTTGATCAGATAATGTCCCCCCAAATGCTTTTGCCCATAATGCATTTCCGGTTGAGTCATATTTAGCAATGAAAACATCAAAATCGCCAGAGCTTATTAATGTAATATTTCCAAACGTATTTAACGGACCATTTAAATATCCTCCAATGTAAATCTCCCCGACTTGACTAACTTGCACACTACGCGCATATTCACTTCCAGCTCCTGTTGAAGTTGTTACCCATTGCAACACTCCGCTTGAAGAATATTTTGCTAAAAACATATCAGGGTCAACATACGAATTAGTAAGTTGTGTTCCGTCAAAATCAATAATTTGGCTATCGAAGTCTCCAACAAAGTAAACGTTTCCCATATCATCAGTAGTAACACTAACAGCTCGTTCATTTAAATTATCTCCTACAGATTTTGCCCATAACACATTTCCCAGCGAATCGTATTTCACAAAAAAAGCATCACTTAATCCGTTATTTATTAAGGTGAAATTTCCAAAAACAATACTTGATGAATTAAAAGAACCCACTACATAAACATTGCCGTCTAAATCAGTTGTAACACACTTACCTTCCTCACTTAAATTACCGCCGACATTTTTCGCCCATAACCAATCAGTATTTTGGGAGAATACATCCCCATTGCAGATGCAAAATCCGATAACAAAAAACAATATTAAATTCTTCATAATACCATTGGTTAAGTAATCAACATAATGTATTGATTCGCAAAAAAAACAAATCTCTTTACTTAATTAAAGATGCGATTCTAACCTATTTAGTTGCAAACAAAGCAAAAAAACTAATTCCTACTTGCTAGAAACATCCATAAAAATCAATTCCCAGCCAAATATGCCGCTATAGCAAACTTGATATCTGAATAACTAAAATCATCACTTAACACCGCTTTTATTTCGGCCAACTTATACGTATTTAGTTCTTTGGCTGCTGCAACAACTTGCTCTGCTTTTTCTGAGTCTACAAAACGTTCCGCTGAGAGCTTACCAGTGGCGACAAATGTCGATAAATGTGATTCGATAGTAGTTACGCTAAGCTTTCGCTCTTTGGCAATCTCATCAATATTCATCCCTTCTACAAACATATTATAGCTCTGTTCGCTAGAGGCGATTTTTACTTCTTTGTCGGCAATTTCATCTTCGGGATTATATCCAAATGACGACTTCCTATTGCTTTTTTTTCTTCCTTTCTTTTTACTTCCTGCTACAAATTCTTCGTCTTCTTCTCTTTCTGAATCGGAGTGGTCAATATAAAGAACGGATTTCAACTTCTCCTTTCGCCCTTCTACATCGTTTAACTTTCGTAAATCTTCTTTAGTTATTTCTCTTTTGTTTTTAATAGCATCTAAAAACAAAACGGCTTTATCAAGTTGCTGCTGCTTCGAAAATATTGCCGATTCTAATTCCAGCAATTCGGCAATGTATGCTTTTACGCGTTTCACCGCTTTTACTTCAATAATCTTTTCGCAAACCTTGTTATTTAAATCGACTATTATTGGTGAAAAATAATTCTTCGCCGCATTCACTCGTTCTTCTAACATGGTGTAATCCTTTTCAGCTTGCGACAATATTGATCGAACCTGCACAAGGAATTTATCGGCATGCATTTTGACATTTGTCATTGTTTGGCCTATTCCCAAAGCCCATTTTTTATGCGGATGCTTTACTGATTTTGTTTTTTCTTCTGTATAACTATAACTGTGTTCATCAAATTTTTGTCGCAATGTTCCAAAATCGAATGCAGTATTCAATAAATCAAACAAATATGATTCTTGGTCTATTTCAACTTGTCGATTGAGTTCTTCAGTGCTGCTTTTACTGTTTGCAAAGCCTGTTACGTTGGCGTCGACATCAATGCCTTGATAATTGACCCTAGCATTCAAAATAAGCCCATTTAAGCTACGCAAACGCGAAAGTGCCACATATGCCTGTCCGGGAGCAAAAACCTCTCCTATATCAACTATTGCTTTATCGAAGGTTAATCCTTGGCTTTTATGCACGGTGATTGCCCAGGCTAACTTTATCGGAAAATGAGAAAAGGTTCCAACTGCTTTTTCTTCGATCTCATTTGTTGTTTCGTTGAGAATATATTTTACATTTTCCCAAGTGTACAATTCAACTGTGACTGGCTTGGAGTTGTCGTTGAATTCCACTCGAATTTCAGAGTCCGACAAACTCTTCACTACTCCAATCTTTCCGTTAAAGAATTGTTGGGCTCCCGAAGGATCATTCTTCACAAACATAACTTGCGCTCCTACTTTCAACTCGTAAGTAAGCTCTAGCGGATAAGCACTTTCGTTGAATTCTCCATCAACTTTTGCTTTGTAGAAATAGGATTTGGCTGATAGATTCGTCAGGTATTCTCTGTTAATTCTATCTGCTTTAGCATTATGAGTAGTAATTGTGATATAGTTTTCATCTAACGCAGGTTTGAATCCCGGTTTGTAATAACTATTCAGTCTATCAATATCTTCTCTCGTTGTTTTATTGGTTCGAAGATTATTCAGTAAGCCGATAAATATTGCATCATCTTGTCGGTATATTTTATCAAGCTCTATATAGTGCGGCTTGTTTTGTCGAAGTACTTTCGCGTCGAAGAAAAAAGGACTGGGGTAATAATTTTTTAGCAAACTCCATTCTTCTTCTTTAACTACCGGAGGAAGCTGAAGTAAATCACCAATAAACAGTACTTGAACTCCGCCAAATGGCGCCGACTGATTCCTCCTGACACTGCGAAGCAATACGTCAATCGCGTCTAATAAATCGGCGCGAAGCATACTTACTTCGTCTATAATTAATAATTCTAGTTCTTTTAATAATCCGCGTTTCTGCGTATTCAACTTAATCTCTTTCACTAACGAATGCGGTGTATTTACCTTCGAATAGTGTAATTGTGG
>JAHEYP010000004.1:0-28888 GCA_023251535.1 Bacteroidota bacterium | reverse complement strand
TCGATGATCGATGATCTAACATCTAATATCTAAAATCCAACATCATTTACTCTCAATCCATTCATTCATTTTCTTTTCAAAAATATCAAGAGGTAAACAACCATCCTTCAATACTTCATCGTGAAATTCGCGAATACTGAATTTGTCTCCTAATGTTTTTTCTGCGCGACGACGTATTTCGAAGATTTTTAATTGTCCGATCTTGTAAGCCGTCGCTTGTCCCGGAATAGCCATATAGCGTTCTACTTCTACCGTAATATCTCCAACACTTTCTGCGTCTTTGTCTAATGAGTATTCTATAGCTTGCTCTCTACTCCATCCTTTCATATGCATTCCTACATCTACTACTAGTCGAATAGCTCTGTGCATTTCTTCACTCAATGATGCGAAGTATTGATATGGATCTTTGTATAATCCCAATTCTTTTCCAAGCGATTCGGTATACAACGCCCATCCTTCTCCATAAGCTCCATACCACCCGAAACGTCGGAATTTAGGCAACAATGTGTCTTCTTGTTGAAGCGACATCTGATAATGATGTCCCGGAATTGCTTCATGTAAAAATAAATCTTCTGTTCCTACACTGCTGTATTTTGATGCATCTGGTACTGGAACATAAAATATTCCAGGACGTGATCCATCGGCTGATCCTTGTTGATATTCAGCACTTGATGAGGCCTCACGAAAAGCTTCTGTGCGACGTATTTCAAATTTTGTTTTAGGTACTAAACTGAAGAGTTGCTTTAGCTGTGGTTCAATGCGCGTATGCACATCTTTATAAGCAGCAATTACTTCATCGGCATTTTTATATGGAAAGAATTGTTTGTTTGTATGAATAAATTCAAAGAAAGCTTTCATATCGCCTTTGAATCCTGTTTCATTTTTTATTCGTTCCATTTCTTTCAGGATGCGATCAACCTCTTGCTTTCCGGTTTCAAAAATTTGATCTGGTGTCATCTCGGTAGTGTTCCATGATCGACACAAATAGGCGTATAATTCTTTTCCGGTAGGAATATCAGATATCCCCGAACTTGTTCGACAAACCGGCAGATAGTCTTTACTTAAGAAATTATATAACTTTTTATAGGTTGGAACAATCTGTTTCATGATTGCTTCTTCATATGCTTTCGTTAGTCTTTCTTTATCCGCTGTTGCGAATGTTGCTGGAATATTTTTTACTGGACCATAAAAAACCGATTCCTTCGGATCTTTTACAATGATAGTAGTAAGTTGAGGAAGTACTCTCTCTATAAGAACTTTCGGCTGCACTACTCCCATCTTCATTCCTTTTTGCATATTCACAATTGCGGTGTCTTCATATGCTGTGAAAGCCGTTATTCTTTTCAAGAAATCATCGTAATCTTTTACAGTTTTGAATGGTTGATTTCCGCTCCCCGAACCTAATAAAGGAAAAGTTAAATGCATACCCCAAAATTGGTTGATAGGCATCAAATAATCGTTGAATTGGAGTCCCTCGATTTGCATGCGCATCTCACGCTTGAATATCTCATAACTCAACATATCTTGCTTGTTCAACCCTTCTGGTCGAATACTATCAATAGCTGATTGATACTTCGTATAAAAAATTCGTAATTGTTCACGGAAGTTTTCACTGATATCAATGGTCAGTTTATCATTAAATCGATTGTCACCAATACCTGTGGCTTCTAGCGGGAAATAAGAAAGTCGTTCTTCATAATATCGGTCTAAAACATTATTCAACATCTTTTCGGCTTCGTTATTTGTCATTTTCTTTTCGGTGTTAGTGCATGAGAATAGGCCTAACATTAACACGAATCCTAAACAGATAAACTTATATGATTTCTTCATTCTTGAATAATTATATTTCAAAGATAGTAGGTTGATTGATATTACAACGTGATAATCGAATGAATATCCTCTCCGTTAAAAAAAGAAAGGGGAAGTTTCCTTCCCCTTTCTTAATTATTGAACTTCAATTTTCTGAATACTTATTCCATCATCTGATTTAATTCGCAGGAAGTACATTTGCTTCGCTACTTTTCCTAAATCAATTTGTGTGTCATACTTATTGCTTTGCGTTTCTTCATTCTTGCTGTAGACTTCTTTACCTTGCATATCGAATACCGATAACGATACTTTTCCTTTCACTCCAGATACCGATACTTTAAATTGTCCGTTGCTTGGATTTGGCATTACAGTAATTCCAATTGAATTGCTCACATGATCAATTCCTGTGATCTGCCAGATTCTCAATGTTGCAACGTCATCAGCTGCATTTGCATCGCCTGTTGATGTCACAAGAGTATGAATTGTATAATCATTCTGAACCGACATGTCAGCTGTTTGTGTGAAGGTATGCTCAATACTATCTCCCGGATTTATTGTTGTAAATAATGTATCTGTTGCCATTAATACTCCGTTGAGGAAATAGCTGAATCGCGGATTCACCATCGCAACTGATCCCGTATTTTTCACAACTCCTTTCACAATTTCATTGGCACTTAATGTTGGTGCAAATACTGGAGATGTAACTCTTGTTGCACTTGCATTTAAGTAGTCGCTGAAGTTTTGAGCAGAATCACTGCTTTGTACTAGATAAGCATGTATACGGTAATATGGTTCCGTGTGACTACCACCGTTATACCCTGTGTTTAATAAGTTCGTATAAGTTTGTAATACATAACCCACATTCAAATTACTACCAGGTGTCATGTTCGAAGTCAAGTTATTTTCATAAGGTGTAACGCCTTGTCCCGGACACCATCCTGCTCTCGATAACGTCCATGTTCCGCTTTGGTTGCTGCATGTATTTGATCCGCAATTCGCTTTCCAAAGATTATGATTGTATGTACTTGATCCATTAATATACACATGATGTGTTTGGTTAATGAATTCAGCAGCATTATTCGTATTTCCTTGTCCGTGTCCTGTGATAGTCATACGCAAATTAGCAGTATTACTTTGCGCACTAATAGGTACATTAAAGTCAGGTAATGTATATGGAATATTCGGATCACCATAGATATGATAATCTGTATTCCATAATGGAGTAATTGTTTGATATGGTGTTGCAGTTGCTCCTTTAACAAATTCAAATGTCACAGTTAACAACCAACCTGATGGCCCCCAAACTTGAATAAACGATTGAAGTTTTTGTTTACCTACTAATAATGTCTTGAAATCAGTTACATCAATATCCCAAGGTCCACATGCTTTTCCGTACGGAGTTACAAATCGTCCTAATTCATATTCCTGCCCGCCTTTGAACAATGAAACTTTACCAGCTTGATCCCAAGGGTCACAGCCTGTTGTTGGACAAGCTACTGAAACATGCATAATAACTTGACTCCATTGCTCCGGACCTTCAGGGAAGATCACATCCGCAAAACGAGTTTGTCCATTAGCCGCAAAATCATGTTGAATTCCGTTAAATGCAACAAGGATGTTACCTGATCCCGGCTTAGTTAACAATGATGAAGTAGTATCATTACGAACGTCTTCATCACCTGCCAACGCAGCAGTTGCTGAGAATGTTGCTGAAGTTAATGCAGAAACGTCTTCAACTTTATTAAACAACATCGTGTACACTTCATTTGGTTGTAATGTAGCTGCAATTGTTTCTGTTGTTGCAGGACCATTATTCACACGATATGAAACTGGGATATTTGAAATTGGACTAAATCCAGTGTTCTTAATTTTTACTTTCAAACGTGTAGCTCCAGCAAATGCAGTTAAGTTATTTGGTGCATCTAATCCAACTACTGTTGCATCATTGTTGATTAATTCATAACCACTCACCCATGCATTAGCTAAAACAAAATTCGATAATGTGCCTCCATTATTGTTAGCTGTTGCATCAAATATTACATTGCTTCCTAATCCTTCATTCAATTTATAATAAGCTGCTAATCCAGCTTCATTACCATTGAATGATGTTGTCATATTATTTTGAATTTCATTCTGTGTACGAGCCACATTCCAAATTCGAATTTCATCTAACGTTCCATTGAATGTTCTTCCACTCCATGTTGGATCTTCTCCAAAATATAAGTTTGTTGGTGATGGCGAGAATGATGCTGCAGGTGTTTTTGCAATTAACTCTCCGTTGATATATAATAACACATTGCTGCCATCATAAACACCCGCAATATGATACCAACGATTCGTTAACATCACTGATGCAGATGCAGCAGATTTCCATGAGCCGTTATCAGATATCATAAATTCAATACTTCCGTTATTACCGCAACGTAATACATATCCACGATTCGGAGCATCTACATCTTTAGCAATAATAGACCCGTCAGCAATGCTGTTTCTCCATGCCGATGCGTTGATCCAAGCTTCAACTGTAATCGCTGATGTAGGATTTAATGAAGGTGCATCGTTAACTATAACTTTATCATCTAGTCCATCAAAATTTAATCCAAAATTAGTACCTACTGCGAAATTACTTACCACTTTCACAAGTGTATCATTCGATGCATTTACATCTCCTGATAATCCAGTGTAAGTTTTTACTGTATAATTTTGATAAACTGATAAGTCGGCTGTTTGTGTAAATGTATAAGTATATGTCCCGAATGGAGGTACTGTTCCGTTCATTGTTTCAGTTACCGCAGCATTATTTCCAATTTTATAGCTGATAGGGAATCCTGTTAAAGGATTTGTACTGTAATTGCTAACGGTAACTTTTATTTGTTCTGCATTTGTTAAATTGAAATTTGAAGCGGGACCTGCTAAGGCCCCAGCTCCAACATCTGGACTACTTAACGTACAAGTATAGTCTCCAGCTGTCCACACAGTTGCAACAGTTGTATTAATTAGGGTTCCGTTATTTCCACCTGCTACAGAATTGATAGCGGTAGTTGTTCCATTATTAGCATCGAGTTTCCAATATCCAACAAGGCCCGGTTCATTTCCTGCCAATGATGAGCAAATAGTACTTGTGATTTCACTCTGCACTCGACCATAGTTCCAAAAACGCACTTCGTCAATATGTCCGCTGAACGATCGGCCTAACCAACCTGGTGATTCACCAATACACAAATTACCAGTTGTTGAAGGAATCATACCTCCGCTAACTATTGTTAATCCACGTAATACTCCGTTGATATAAATCATCACTGAGTCACCTGAATAAACTCCAGCCACATGATACCATGTACCTAATTGCATGATAGCAGGTGATGTTGCAGTTACCCAGTTTCCTGCAATACTTAAATTGAATTCAGCTTTTCCATTTTCTCCGGCACGCAAATCGAATCCGTTGTTTTGCACAGTATTATTTCCTGTACAAATAACGCTTCCTTTATAAAGCGGAGTTTTCCATGCTGTTGCATTGATCCATGCTTCTACTGTTACCGCAGATGAGCCTTGTAAGGCAGCATAATTAGTAACTCTCACGTAGTCATTCGTCCCGTCGAGATTTAAGTGGTATTGCGCTTCTGCCTGCTTACCTGTAAACAGTAACAGAAACAAAGCAATACATTGGTAGTAAAACTTTTTCATTTTGTGTGATTGGCGTTGTGAATATGACGATTTGATTTATTTCTGAATGACGAATTGTTTTGTAGCAACTTCTCCTTGCTTCACAATTCTTAGTATATACATACCGTTATCTAATGATGAAACATCTAACTTTTGAGTTGTTTCTGTTCCTTTATTAGTCGATATCGATTTTCCAGTAATGTCCATAACTGTTAATTCAGCATCTTGAACATTAGTTAATGTAATTGTATTTTGTGCAGGATTAGGCAATAGTTGAATTAATTTACTCCATGCCGGTACCGTTGCAACCGATACTAATTGTGTACTTCCTACTCCAATGCAATAGAATTTATCTTGAAGATTAATTCCTGAAAATTTCACCACTGTTCCATTTGCTAATATGGATGATGCAGCAGCTACTGCTGTGAAATTCTGATTGGCTGAATCACGGGTTAACAGTGTGTAATTCTGAACAGGAAGATTTTTAGTTAATGAATCTCCACCCCCTGCTGCATATGATAAATTGAAATATAAATCAGCATTTACATTTCCTCCTTTGTTGAAATACCATTCTCTCGATGTTCTTTCAAAATCAACCGCTGCTCCCGCAGGTAAATAGGATGTTGATATTCCTGTAGAGTCATTATGGCCATAAACAGCATAGTCAAATGCTTTTGCTTGAATATTTGAAATGATATTTAATCCATGCGTCGTTGAAGCATAGTTGTATAGCGTAGGATCTTTTCCATACCATACTCCTTCTACTCCCGACATATTATACATCTGATCATTTCCAACTGCAGCATAACTTGGAGTCCACGACCAATAAGCCGCACCTGAACTGATTGTTCCGTTACTTCCATTTCCTGTTAAGTCAGGTAAATTGCCTCCTGTTGATTGATTAAAATCCCAATATGCAACTAATCCAGGTTCAGTACCTGTTAAATGTTTATGCATATTGTCTTTGATTTCTTGATCAGTTCTAACTACACTCCAAATTCTAATCTCATCAATTTGTCCGAAGGTTTGGAAATTAGTTAAGTCCCACGGAGCAATTCCTATTACAAAAGGATTTGTAGATGCAGTTATTGCAGCACTGGTTAATGGAATCCCTCCTACTTGTTCTCCATTGATATATGTCAACAGTTGTACTCCTGAACCAAACGTTGTTGCAAAATGTACCCATGCTGAATCAAGAGGTGAACTCCCTGCTTGGACTTCATTATGTCCCGGATTCCATACTTCCGAATAATTCTGTCCTAACTGTGAAGCCATCACATATCCATTATCAAAAGTATTGGTTACTTTACCCATGATCTTCTGATTCCATGTACTGTTGTATAGGCGAACCCATACTTCCATTGTTAGCTCATTTCCTGTATTCAGGATGTTATTTGTTCCGCAGTTAAAATAGACAGGTGGTTGTGTACCGGCATTCCAACTTGGATAATCAATATAAAAACTATTTCCTGCAGGTGTTTGAGCACTAGCGGCCTTTAATAAAAAGCTAAAAGCTAAAGTAAAGAGTAGATATTTTATTTTCATCTGTTATAAGGTTTCGTTTGTGTTTTAGTTATTGATCCCACCAAACTTTTGTTGATGCATTGTCGGCGCCTTGATGCGATATAGCATCGTAGTAGTTGGCCGAATTCAACGATAACTCTGTTGCGGGATAGGTTAATCGGTTCGGATATGCATTTGCATTGATTGCATTGCCAGAGTAATCTTTCAATACTGGAAATCCTGTTCTACGGTATTCATTATATGCTTCAAATCCGTTTTGATAGGTGAAGCTTATCCATTTTTGTGTGATGATATTCTCGAGAGAAACTGGTGGTAATGCTGCTATATAGGTATTAATTTGTGATGTAGTTATTCCCCCTCCTGTATATGATTGCATGTTGGCAGTTACTCCATCTACATAAAACTGCTGAGCATCTCCACTGTACCAGCCTTTCAATGCTGCTTCTGATTTCAAAAAGCATACTTCGGCATAACTCATGATCATTCCCGGTGCATCTTGTTTTAAAAACCATGTTCCCATTTTTGAAACATCAGACGCATCACTATTGTAATTGCTCCATATTGATGATCCTGCAGGGACTAAATTCGGAACTCCATCGTAATCTGGTATACCAATAATTGTCGATTCTAAGGTGTATTGTGCAAATACTTTTATACGTGGATCATTCGTAGCTTTAAGGTGATCTATTAAAAATTTACTTGGATAGGTTCTTCCTCCGCTTTGTCCGCTGTTAACTAAATCAAACAACGGATTTCGCACATCTCCATTATATGGGAAAATTGCACTCTCACTATTCGTTGATATAAATGATTGTCCTTGTAACGATGCTATTTCAGCTTGAGCCGATGCAGGATCTGCTGCACTCATGCGTAGTGCTAATCTTAATCGTAGTGAGTTTGCAAATTGCTTCCACTTCGTTAGTGATCCGTTGTAAATTGGATCTGATGTACCTGGGAATACTGCTTTCGATGCGTCTAAATCATTGCTCGCATTTTTTAGTGCTGCCAACAAACTTTTGTAAATTGCTTCCTGACGATCATAAGCAGGTGAGAAATTTAAACTCGTTGCTCCTTGCAATGATTGTGAGTAAGGAATATCACCGTAAAGATCTGTTAACCTTGAAAAAAGATAGGCTTCCCATATTCTTGCAATGGCATTTTTATTGATAAGATATGGATCGCTTGCAGTAAGTCGTTGTACTTCTCTTGCATTGATTAATGCTTGCGCATAGACTTCATTCCAATAAGCATCTTTACCGTCATTACTATCGTATTCTTTGCCTGCATCTACTCCACCTAAATTTGCAAAGTACATATCCCAATTCATCAATAGCCAATAGTGTAAATTGGCATTGGTAATATAACTTCCTTGTCCTTTTACAACTGAGAAGGTAAATAAATAATCGGGACTAACAGCTGTGGGCGAATTTGGATTAACATTCAATTCGTCCATACTCTTTTTACAACCTGCCGCAGTGATTATTAATCCGCAGCTGAATACCATCAATAGTTTTTTAATGTTCATGGTGCTTACAGATTAATTTTAATATTCATTCCTACACTTCTTCTTGTTGGCCATGAGTAAATCTCATATCCCTGACCGTTACCATTTGAGTAGGCCGACTCGGGATCAATATTAGGAACACCACTATAAATTAACCAAAGGTTTCTTCCTGTTAATGCAACACTAAGTCCTTTTAAATGAAGCTTGCGACTAATCTGTGCAGGGAAATTATATGCCAATGTTACTTCTCTCAATTTTACGAAACTGGCATCATAAATAAATTGCTCATGGATTTCATTCGTCCACTCCGAAAATTGCCCCCAATATAATTCGGGATTTACATACACTGTATTTTGTTTTCCATCTGCTGTTACTCCATCTGCTAAATAGCCTCCGGTAGCTACCCAATTTTCTGGTGATACTCCTGCTGCTATCCTCGCCGCTTCTGAAGCATACCAAGCATCTCTTCCTTCTAATGTACTTTCTAAGTTTCCTGAATATCCGCTAGCATACATATTCGTTCCGCTAAACATCTCTCCTCCTACTCTGTAGTCAACTAAAACACCTAGATTGAAATTCTTATAGTTGAATCCGTTTTGCACACCTCCAGTGAACTTGGGATTATAATTTCCTAACACTTTCGGTTTTTCATCGCGGATATACATTCCATTGTCATCCACTAACTTATTTCCATTGGCATCTCTTTTGATACCATACCCAACTATATCTCCGTACGCATGTCCGGGGCGAGCTTCTATTGTTAAATTCCATTGATAGAATAATTGATATGCTTCGAGTCCGTTGGCAAGCGATACTACTTTGTTTTTGTTATGCGCAAAATTGAAATCTACATTCCACTTAAAATTCTTTTTCTCTACTGGAACTGTTTTTAATTGCACTTCGATTCCGTTGTTTACGATTTCTCCGCTGTTGATAATGGCATTCACAAATCCTGATGTTGCAGATACACTAGCTGGTAATATCTGATTTTTTGTATCGGAGTGATAGTAGGTAAAGTCAAATCCTATTCTTCCATTGAAGAATATTAATTCTGTTCCTAATTCGGTATTAGTTGTTATCTCAGGCTTTAAATTTAATAGCGGAACCGAAGGATCTAGTTGATACATCGTAGCCGAGTTAAACGATCCTGCTGAAGGATAAGAATAATTGGTGCGATAAGGATCAGTATCTCGTCCTACTTGCGCCCACGATGCTCTTAACTTTCCGAACGATAATATATTTTGTTTCCAGTTTAAGTGTTCGGTGAATACATATCCTGCGCTGAACGAAGGATAAAAATATGATCTGTCGGATTTAGGTAATGTACTGCTCCAATCATTACGTGCTGTAACGTCTAAGAATAACCATGTTTTGTAGGAAGCTTGCCCAAAGACATATAGTCCGTTGGTTCTGCTTTCACTCATGTAATAGCTTAATGTAGGACGATTAACACTATTCTGTACATTATAAAAATACGGAATCGCTAATCCTCCGTCTGTATGCTCTGATGTTGTCTCTGATTTTTTAGAAAGTGTACTTCCTCCTAAATTCAACACATAACTAATATCTTTATTGAACTTGTTATCATAGCTGAATAAGAAGTCGCTTTGGTATTGTTTAAAGTTCGACCATCCCGTTCCATACGATCCTAATGAATTTGATATTCCATTGTAGGCTTCTCTTTCATTGCTGCGTTGAATATTAAAATCGGCATTCGATCGTACTAACGCTTTCAGATGTTCGTTGATTTGATAAGTTGCTGAAGCAATTCCTATAACGCGATCTCTGAAGTCTTCGTTAAGTTCATATTTCACATCCCAAAATGGATTGGTCATCCAGGCCCAATTGGTATACCATGTTTGTTCATGTCCCGCTGCATTCATCATACTGCTCTCTAATGATTCTGCGCTGATATTTCTTGGCATCATCACGTAATTACGCGGTGCGCTGAAACTGTTTGCTAATCCTAATCTGTTCTCTGCTTTTTGTGTACTATAGGTTGCAGATACATCAATGCTTAACTTTTCTGTTATTGCTGCTGTTGTGCGAGCTGTGACGTTCGTTCTGTTGAGTGTTGTATTAGGAACAATATCTTTTGTTGTGAAATTTCCTGCAGATAGTCTGTAAGTCATTTTTTCGTTCCCGCCTTGTAACGAAACGTTATTGGTTGATGTGATTCCCGTTTGAAAAAACGATTTGTAATTGTCGGGTTGTGCATCGAATGTTCGAATTTGTCCATCCCAATCGCGAATCGTTTGTCCTTCCATCTTCGGACCCCAACTTCCAAATGCTGTGGCACTCGCAGTATTGTAAGTGTATATGCCGTCTTTCAATTCCCAAGGACCTTCAAACTTTCCGTTGCGTCCAGCGCCATATGTATTTTGAAATTTGGTTTGAATATATGGCATCTCAACTGTAGTTGAACTGTTGAATGATACTCCAATACCTTTCGACTGACTTCCTTTTTTAGTAGTAATAACGATTACTCCATTAGCAGCCATCGATCCATAAAGAGCTGCTGCATTAGGTCCTTTTAATACGCTTACTGATTCTATGTCATCGGGATTAATATCGCTAATTCCGTTTCCGTAATCTCTTCCTCCCCACTGAGTAGTGCTGTTAGAAGTATTGTTTTCGATAGGTACACCATCAATAACGATTAGCGCTTGATTGCTTCCCGACAATGATGTCACACCACGTAGAACAATTCTACTCGATGATCCTGGTCCTCCTGTTGTAGATGAAATATTTAATCCCGCTACTTTCCCTTCTAATTGGTTGATAAAACTTGCATCTTTGGCAGATTGCAAATCAACTCCTTTCACTTCTTGAACGGCATATCCTAATGCTTTCTTTTCTCGTTTGATTCCTAAAGCTGTAACCATCACCTCTTTCAATTCTACTTTATCTTTTTTCAGATAAATAGTAAGATTAGATTTACCATTCACAGGAACGAATTCTTTCACCATCGAAACCATAATGACGATTATAGTATCGTTGGCATGAGGAACAGTGATTTCAAATTTACCATCTTCATTAGAAGCAGTTGATATGGATGTTCCCTTCACATTTACAATTGCAAAAGGCACTGCTTGTTTATCTTCCATCGACAAAACCACACCACTTACTTTTAATGATTGTGCGTGCAATTTACTAAGTGGAAATAGCAATAAAAGAAAAAATATTACATGTACCAGTACGGAATTATTTCTTTTCATCAGATTTTTTTTCTTTTGGTATTTCAATATTCTTTTTGGCTTGCAATTCGTTAAAGTAATCTTTCCAAGCTTTTTTCTGATAAATATTTTCGCCATAAAAGCGAATAATATCATTAAGCACCTCGGGATTTAAGTAAGTAGGAATAGCGTCGAGTATTTCAAGCTTCTCATCTAATATTACAATTTCAGGAAATCCGAAATTACCGCGAGTGATGGTTTGCACGAATGGATGTAAGGATCCCGGTCTTGAATCTGGTGTAAATATTTGTCCTTTGAAATTTATAGTATCAGTACCAAGGACATTAAAATTAACACAGTTAAACTTTGTTCTGAGATATTCTAAGTTCAGCGAATCAGTAAAGCTAGTCGACTTCATAATTTTACAGCTATTGCAAAATTCTGCTTCAAGAAACACAATTGTTTTTTTGTTGGCTTGGTGATTTCCATCGAGTTGAGTGGTGGCCGACTTCCAATTAGTGATTTTGACAAGGTCGATTAAAGTAGAATCCTTCATCGCTTTGCCATATAACTTTTCAAAATCGCTATAACCGCAAGATTTGTAAACATTCTCTAAAGTAAAAATGAGAATTGGTTGAATCTTATCAATATCTAAGTAGCCAGGTACTAATAAATTTAGATTAAAATTGTTTTTATCCTTATCGAATCCATTCATAAAAATGGTTGTAGGATACATAAGGCTTCCGTTCAATAATTTCACGGCTAACTCATGTGGTGCTTTTTTTTCTTTTCCCGTGGGCTTATAAATCTTTCCCAAAAATTCGATGGTGTCTTTGCTTTCTGCATCGAAACTTACAGGATAAAAATTCTGATTAATATATCCTGCCAGACTTTCATTTGCATAGGTAGTCTTCATCATATGCTTACACCACCCACACCAGTCGGTATAGAAATCGAAAATGATAGGACGCTGCTGGGTTTGCATTTTCTGCATCGCCTCTTGTATCGACATCCACTTCACCTTGCTACCTTCGTCATTTTGGGCTTTAAGATTAAGGAAGCTTCCCACAAAAAGAAATACTAACGCAAACGAAGTTTTTAATCGCATTTTCATTGTTAAACAAAATGTTTAGAAGAGACTAAAAATAGGAAATAAACACTAACAAGATACTTAGGAAAGTCAGTACGCCCTAAAATCCACTTGAATATCAAAAAAACAATAGAGAACATTGAATAACAACCTGTTCGAACATCCAATTGCCAAGTAAAAATTCAAGTTCCATGTAAAAATCCAGCGTACTTATCAACAAAATTTATATTTTGGTTAAAAAGTCGTTTTTTAGCAACGATTGAGATTCTATTTGCTAGAAAGAAGACTAAGTTGATTTCTTCATAAATCTCCAGCATTTCAAATTTCTTACTTTACATTTCAACATCTGAGTTGATTAGCAATTTGTTTCTATTTTAGTACTATCATATTCCTCCATGTGCTATAACATCGCCTACATTGAAAAACGCCTCGAGACCATGGCTCGTCGCTATCATGCACAAGTTACCGACAAAAACAAGATTCACTTACCAGTTCATCATGTTTCGGCATTTGCGCATCCTTATTGGCCAGTGATTACGTCGGAGGCTCCCGAGGAAATACGTTTTTATCAATGGGGACTGATTCCTTTTTTCATCAAAGACTTACCTTCTGCTCTGAAAATCAGGAATCAAACTGCAAATTGTATCGGTGAAGAGGCTTTTGAAAAACCTTCCTTTCGTATGCCTATCCGTCAGCATCGTTGCCTTGTGCCCGTAAGCGGATTTTATGAATGGCGCACAGAGGGAAAAGCAAAATATCCGTATTTTATTTATGGTGCCCACCACGAGACTTTAAGCCTCGCCGGCGTGTATGACTATTGGAAAGATCCTACCTCTGGAGATACGTTGGCAACCTTTTCTATCGTGACATGCAAAGCCAATAATTTGTTGTCGAAAATTCATAATGAGAAAAAACGCATGCCGTTAATTCTTAGAGCTGAAGACGAGAAATTATGGTTGAATCCAGAAGCTGAAAAAGAAGAGATTTTATCGCTCGTAAAACCACTCGATGATGAGGCTCTATCAGCTCATACAATTTCGAAATTGATAACCGATAAAAAGCAAAATTCTAATACCGAGGATGTCTACAAACCTTTTGAATATCCCGAGTTACAGTTGCTCGACATGTAGCACTTAGGCTAAAGTGTAAAATTCAGGTTCTTCAGTATTGAATACATTCAATACTCCTACGCTGATCAAGTTTACTAGAATTTTCATTGCTCGCCAGCGACTAATATTCATGAGCTTGCAGTATTCTTTTAAAGTGATTTTCGCGTGGACACTCAAGTATTCTAATAGTGCTTTTTCCATGTCGGAGTAAACAATTAATGTTTGTGTATTCCCATGTCGGCGTTTTAGTACTTCTACCACTATTTTACTGGCTAAAAGGCATTGATCTGCATGTCGAATATGCACCCATCCTTTTCCTTTTTCATCAATGGCATAATATGGTTTATCAATGCCATTAGGAACTATTACTTCTAATACTATTTTACCTTTGATATTCCATTCATGAATTACCAAATCAATCGGAGGATTACAACATTTTTTCGATGATTCATCGAGCATAAACTTTTCTTCTTCTGCTCTTACCCCGCTTATTGTTCCGTTATCGTTGACTCCGATTAATAATGTCCCTCCATGATGATTTGCAAAAGCTACTATCGATTTCGCAATGCGATGTACACTCGATATTTCTTTTTTGAAATCGAGCATCTCGCCTTCCCCGCGACTGATCAAGGAATTTATTCTCTTTACAGGGTTATTCACAGGAGCTAAAAATAGATGAGTCAAGTGAAATAAAAAAGGGTTCCGATATTATTCGAAACCCTTTATCTTTTAATGATGCTTTTCTTATTTGAAATTCAATTTCAACTCAGTAATAATTTGCTTTGCCGGTGTACAGAATCCTAATCCTTCCATTCCTCCACCCGAAATTTTTGCATTTACTACTCCTACAAAGGTTCCGTCGCGTTTAATCAAAGCTCCTCCACTATTTCCTGGATTTACACTAACATCTGTTTGAATTAATTCTACTCCGTTCGATTCTTTTCTAACTCCTGAAATAATTCCTTTACTCACTGTTTGTCCTAAGTCGATTGCAGCAGGTGTTCCCACAGCAAATACTTCGTCGGCAATTTCATAAGATGGAGTTTCTGTAATTACATAAGATGCTTTGCATGTACGTTTTACTTTCAATAATGCTAAGTCAGAAATTTCACTGATACGTTCAACTTTAGCTAATACTGTATCTCCATTATTGAATAGTACTTTAATGTTACTATCAACATTCGCCACAACGTGGAAGCTGGTAATAATATATCCGTCAGCTCCAACTACACATCCGCTGCCATGTCCTTTGTTGGTCATGATAACTGTTGTTGCTTCCATTGCCGATTTTATATCCTTTACTGCTGTTCCGCGATTAATAGTAAGAACTGGCAAAGCTGATTTTCCTAAACTATCAGGCACAACTTTTAACCATTCTTTTGCTTCTTTATTATCAAGCATTTCGTAGAATGAATTCGTGATGGCATCTTGTACCACACGTTGAATTACACTCATCTCTTGACCTTCTTTCGAATTTACATTTTCATCAGGGAAACTGCAAAATTCACCCGATTTACCTACTACCGTTTTCTTGAATTTTACTTGATCGTATTTATCCATGAATTCCCATTCGATTGTCGATTCGCAAATAATACTTCTATTGAAATATCCTTTGTATGAATTTACAGTGGTGAATTTCATTTTACTCACTCGGGCATTCACATAAGTGGTATTCATCTTCGTCTTCAATACTCCCGCTGTTGTATCGATAAATCCTGATTCTAATAAGGCATTATTTAAGGCCGTTGAGAAAATTGAGTTGTCAACTTTAATGTCTTCTCCAAGTGTTGCACGATCTCCTGTCTTACTTGATTTTCCTTTCTTAAAGCGTTTGTAATCGATCGACTCAACTAAGAAGTCTTCTTTCTTTACATCAAAATTGATGTTTTTCATGATCACGTATTTCTGATCCGCTCCCTTGCTGTTTACTTTTCTTTTGTTCGTTAAAGTAACTTCTTTGGTGTAGTTAAACGACTTCGGACCACGATCCATCAATGGCGGTACTAGGTAAAAAATCCCGAAAGGAATCCATGATAAAATTACTAATCCCGATTTCTTCGATTGACGGTGAACAGAGTATTCACTTTTATATCCCGGTCGCTCAACTTTAACTTGCTTAGCACCATAGTCGCGCTGCATTTTAGCACGGACATCCGACCCTGTACCTTGTTTCTTGTTGTTTACATAAACCACAGCATCAGAAGCCCCAGTATGTACAGTTACGGTTTGATATTTACCGTTTAGGATCGATGCGCAGCCTGATGATAAAAACAGTATAGACGCGATTAATGTGTAGCTAATCAAGCTTTTAAACATGACAATATGATTTTTCGATGAATTTACTTCACGAAAATATCAAAAAATCGTCAAGATTCAACTTTTCAAAGCCAAATTTGAATTTTTCGGATTATTTGGCGTAAATGGTGTCGTAAACGGGACTATAGGTCGCAAATACGCCTAAGCCTCCTTTTACGTTCGATTTCACATTACTAGGTACCGCAAAAGGACTCCCGTTATTCGCCATCTGGTTTTCGGCATCTCTCCAGAATTCAAATGTTCCTCTGTCAACTGCGCAGAATTTCACAATTATTGTATCGCCTTTTTTGAAAAAGCCGTCTTCTATATTGTTATCGTCGTCAGCCGTTGAGTTCTGGATTTTTCCTCTGTTGTATGCAAAATCGAACGATTGTCCATTGATAAACTTATCTTCTACCGCCGACCCAAATGGTGCTATAAATTGCTCATCTTTTGTTATCCTTTTCGCAAACCAACGATAACAGTTTTCGAGTGTATCGGGATCAGTTAGGTGTGCCCAAGCAAATCCTAATGAGTCTTTGTTTTCTTGTACTTGAAACCATGTACTGTCGAGCGCAACAGGCAATTGTAGCTTCGCTGATGAGGTAATTACTTCTCCCGATTTAGTAGTGATGGTTATCGAGTATGTCCTTCCCGGTGTTCCGAACATGAGTGGAAAATTTGTTGCAGAATCAAGCGGAGCATATATACCTCTAATTACAGTTCCGTTAATCGTTGTGTCGATCTCTTTCATGGCAACAGTAACTAATCCGTCGCTGATGAATATACTCGCTCCCGACTCAGGAAGATTATTGATAGTACTCGCGTTAATAGGATCGAAATATCCTGAACTTCTACTCAATACAATATAGGGAGGAAGTCCGGTTTCTACATATCCGTCAACTACTACTTTCGATTCTCCTTGTGGTAAATCGAGGGTGATATTTTTTTCGCAGGATGCAAATACAACTGCCAAAACTACTAGGTATAGTATCTTTTTCATCGTTGCTTAGAATTTAAAATTATAGGTTACTGATGGTATCATTCCGAAAAGTGATACTTGCTTGGCTTGAATCGCTAAATTGCCATCTGTAGAGTTTCCTTGCACATCGAAATAGATGAAATAGGGATTCATTCGGCTGTAAACATTGTAGATGGAGAATACCCACTCGCTTTTGTATTTTCTTTCTTTTTGCACATGCAATGTTGCCGATATATCTAATCGATGATAGGCTTTCTGACGGAAGTCGTTGCGCTTTCCATAATCACTTAATACATTGAAGTTATTATTGAATTCAATGTTTCCATTTCCATTGATGCTGATTGGTGGTGCAGCAGATACAAAGTAGCGTTGCGATGGTAGCGTTAGTGCATCTCCAGTTGAGTATACCCAAACAGCTCCAAATGTCCATTTTTTGCTAAACTCATAGGTCATCACAAATGATGCATCGTGACGTCGGTCGTATTTCGCAGGGAAGCTGTTTCCGTTGTTTAAATCAGGGAATTTTTTATTGGTATACGATAAGGTATAGCCTATCCATCCTGTGACTTTCCCTTTTGCTTTTTTCACAAAGAATTCGGCTCCGTAGCTTTCGCCTTCTCCAAATACGAAGTTGTTATCGGGATTGTTTTTTACATCTTGATCAGGTGTTGATCCCTCTCGGTAATCAATCTGATTTTTCATGGTCTTGTAGTACAATTCCACCGATGTCTCAAACATGTTTTCTTTCAGATTTTTAAAGTATCCTACCGAATATTGTGTCCCGAATTGCGGCTTCACTAAGTCGGTACTTGGAACCCAAATATCTGTCGGCAAACTCACCGATCCAAAGGATGCTAAATGTATGTATTGATAGTTTTGTGTAAACGATGCTTTGATTGATGCGTTATTTTTTAATTCATAGCGCATGCTGATTCGCGGCTCTATATGCGTGTACATCTTCACTTTTTCGCCCGTGCTATAGTCGATAGTATCTGTGAATTTGCCTGGGAAACTAGGGTCTTGTACATAGCGTGTAAACGGACCAACATGTTCAAACATTGTAGCTCTGAATCCTGCATTCACTCTCAACTTTTCGGTGATGTCCCATTCGTCGTTTGCATATAATGCAACATCGTGCGCGTAAAACCTAGTGATCTTTCCTAAGTCAAATACTACATCTCCTGCTTTCGCACTTACATTGGTTGGTGTGAAGCGATGATAGGTATAGTTCACTCCGAATTTTACATTGTGCAATATATTCGGAAACCAGTTGAAATCTACTTTTGCTGCATAGTCGCGTATCCCTGAGAATATTCTAAAATCAAATTGTTGTTGAACAGCACCGAATTCAAATTTATAGTCGGTGAATATCAACGATGAGTTCATAAATAATTTATCACTGTAAAGGTGATTCCATCGTAACGACGTTGTTGCATTTCCCCATGGAATACGTACCTTAAATCCTGTTTGGCTACTCTTAAAGTTAAAGACATCTCGTCCGAAATATCCGCTTACAAAGAGTCGGTCTTTTTGCGATAAGGTATAGTTTAATTTCGCATTTACATCATAAAAGTAATAGCTGTTACCTGCGAAGTTGGAATTCTTGTCGATGAACGGTTCACGTAAAAATAAATCGATGAAGGTTCTTCGTCCCGATATTATAAACGAACTTTTGTTTTTTACAATCGGCCCTTCTAACGTTAATCGCGATGCGATATATCCTAACCCTCCATCTCCGTGAAATTCTTTGTTATTTCCTTCTTTCATACTGATGTCGAGTACCGATGCTAGTCGACCACCGTATTGTGCCGGCATCCCTCCTTTGGTGAGTGCTATATTTTTGATGGCATCACTATTGAAGACTGAGAAGAATCCGAATAAGTGTGAGGCATTGTAAACTACCGCTTCGTCGAGGAGAATTAAATTCTGATCGGGACCACCTCCACGTACGTAAAATCCGCTGTTGCCTTCACCTGCCGACTTCACTCCCGGCAATAATTGAATTGTTTTAAGCACATCTACTTCTCCCATCAATGCAGGTAATGATTTGATTTGCTCTACCTCCACTTCTACTCTCCCCATTTCTGTGCTTTTCACATTCTTGTCGGCTTTTTGAGCACTCACAACAACTTCTTTGGTCTCAACCACTCGTGGAGCTAAGTCGATGTTTAAGGTTTGGTCTTTATTCAGATTTACCGACTGCACTTTCTCTTTATAGCCAACAAAGCTGGTGATGATGGTATAGTTACCACCTTCAACGGTCATCGAATAAAATCCGTAGGTATTGCAATTGACACCTTTCTGCAATTCTTTGATATAGACCGATGTCCCGATCAGGTATTCACCCGAGGTGCTATCCTTTACATATCCGCTAAGGGTATACTTTTGAGCTTTGGGAGTTTGTGCGAAGCCTGTCGAAATAGCTAAAACCGCGAAGAGGAGTAAATAGAGATACTTTTTCATAATAACGGTGCAAAGCTACTGCTTCCACTTTACTTGTGTATTAATTAGGGCGATTAATCGACATTTTAAGGCGATGAAACGATACTTTTTAAGGATGTATTGTCGTTTGCGTTAAATGATAATGCATTAATCCTCTAATTGTTTTGAGTCGATGGAAATAATGACTTCATCCTATTTTCATGAAATTAAGTCAAAACACTAAATTTGCAGCCTCAAACTTTACTATGGAATCAGAATTTGCACATTTAATGACCATCGACGGACTCATAGGTTTAATAACCTTGATTGTGATGGAAATCGTTTTAGGTATCGATAATATCATTTTTATATCGATCCTTGCCGGGAAGTTACCGAAGAACATGCAGGAAAAAGCGCGCCGCATCGGATTAACGTTGGCTTTGATCATCCGCATCGGATTATTATTCTGCTTGAGCTGGATCGTGGGATTAAAAGAACCTTTGTTCTCAGTGTTGAGTTTCGATTTCAGTGGAAGAGATATCGTTTTGCTCTTCGGGGGATTATTCCTCATGGCGAAAAGTACTTCTGAGATTCACGCGAAAGTGCGTGGTGAAGAAGATCATACGAATCCGAATTTGAAGAAGTTGACCATGAATGCAGCTATTTTGCAGATCGTGGGACTCGATATCGTTTTCTCATTCGACTCTATCTTAACAGCTGTGGGATTAGTAAATCATATTTTAACCATGATTTTAGCGGTTATCATCTCTATGTTGGTGATGTTAGCAGCGGCAAAGTCTGTATCCGATTTCGTGAACCGTCACCCTACTATCAAGATGTTGGCCTTGTCGTTCTTGTTGATGATCGGATTTATGCTAACCCTCGAAGCCTTCCATCAAGAAGTTCCTAAAGGATATATCTATTTCGCAATGGCATTCTCGTTGATCGTCGAATTGCTCAATATGCGAATCAGGAAGAAAGCCCCTGAAGATCATTAAAAACAAAAAACCCTGAAGTTCTCTTCAGGGTTTTTTATTGGTTTATTATTACGGTTGAATGGGCTTTTCAAAGTGCCTCGCTAGCTCATACATCGAAAATTTCCAGACTATATAAAAAAGTATCAGCACAACTATCAGCTGCAACAATCGTAATGCAGGATGTCGGCTTTTTTTCATCTTAGTTGAAATAGCGTGTTAACCATGTAGCAGATGCTGGCATTTCAAATTTACCTCTTAAATCACCTAACTGTGTGATAAGTGTATTTACTACGGTAGTATCTTTCGACAATTCTCCTTTCTTTACTTTTTCAGCAAATTCATTGGCATGTAGGTTTAACCATTCGTCGCCATTTTTAGCTACTACTCTGAAACGATCTAAGAGTGTTAATCCTAAATCCTTTTCTGTTTTCTTGATGCACTGACTTAACTTATCTTGTGAGCATCCGCTGGCATTGGCAGCCGACTCATCAACGGCAATCAACAATATAGTTCCGTGCATAATCACAAACGATGCTTTCAACGCTTCGTCGTGGGCTGTCCAGCTATCAACAAAGTTGGAGATTATTTCTTCCAATTTAGCTTCTTCACTTTCAGTTATAAATCGATCGGCAGTGTAAACCCACACTCTCGATTGTACCGATAATTCTTGTAATGGATGTAACATGTTTTAAGAGGGTAATTTAGCCGGTGTTTCTTCTTCTTGTTGTTGTAGATCGAGACCCGGATCACGGTTTAATCTTATTTCTTCTTTCTTTAAAGCGACTTTCCATTCAGGATCGTTATCTCCTTCTTCTACTTTCTTTAAAGTAATTGTTTGCTCTAAATCGTTGCCTTCTTCTTTGAAATAGACAACGGCTTTCTTGCCTTGAATTTCTTCCGACACAATTGATACTTTCTCAGGCTTTAGGTCGTCGGATGGTCCGCTTAATTCATCAATCTTTTGCAATTGCTTTAAGAGCTTCTTCGTTTCTTTGGTAGCATACTTTCCTGCTTCTGCATAGTTGCGCTCACTCATGGCATTTAAAAATTTCTCTGCTACCAATTTCGGTGAATCGGCCTTCTGACAGGATTGAAAAATGCTTGATGCAAGGATCAGGATTAAGAAAAAGTATTTTTTCATTTTAACGGGTCGGGACTTTAAAGATTAATTGTGCGTGTTGATTCAAATAAAGATTATCGGGCGCGATATACACAAAATCGTCGATTCGTGATTGAGGGATGTAGTTTTTATCGCCTGTTACTTCTGATAATTCGTGACTAATCCATTCGGTACAGTAATAGGCATCGTTCCCCAATTCGAACTTATCGTCAAAGGTACAATGATTAGCATAATTACGACGAATATTTTTTTCTAATTCAATCGCTTTTGCTTGATTGATATCATATCGATAAACCGCCGCATTTGAACTCACCGCAGGATCTACAAATTCGTTAAGCAACTCTTTCTTCAACCCCGGATGCTTCATATCTTGATACATATGATAAACAAAGTATTCGTTGCCTTCTTTAACGATGATTCCCGAGTGTGAATAGCTTTTATCCTTTAGCGACATCCTCCTGAATTTATCGCTAATCAATCCTTTGCCATTACGAAGTACTATATCTCCTGTATGTATGCTGCGGGTCATGAATACTGGTAAACTCGAACGCGCAGGACTATCCGTTCTGAACAAAAGGATGATCCATATATTCACAAAAACAACTGCTGCAATAATAATCTGTACCGGTTTCATCTTACATTCTTTCCGGTACTTGCATACCTAATAATGCTAACGATTTACTTAATATGTCGGCGCATGCTTCCGAGAGCTTAAGACGGAAAATAGAGGTTGCTACATCCGCTCGGTCTACTATCGGATTTTCATGGTAAAATTGATTGTAGTTTTTAGCGAGCTCGAAGGCGTAGTTGGCCATGATGGCTGGACTATATTTCTCAGCTGCAGCCGATAACTCATACGGATAGGATAAAATCATTTTCATTAACGCATGCTCTTTGTCGTTGAAGACGAAGTCGCCAGCGATTGTTGCTGCTTTAAATCCAGCCATCTCTTCTATCGTTGCTCCTTTGCGAATCACCGATCGGATACGCGCATAGGTATATTGAATAAATGGTCCGGTATTTCCGTTGAAGTCGATCGATTCAGCGGGATTAAACAGCATTCGTTTCTCTGGATCTACTTTCAGGATATAATATTTTAACGCTCCTAGTCCCAGCATTCGGTACAAACGATTCGCTTCATCACTGTCGAAGTCGTCGATCTTTCCTAATTCTTTGGTGATCGTTCCCGCTTCCGTGATCATCTCATTCATCAAATCATCGGCATCCACCACAGTTCCTTCCCTCGATTTCATCTTACCCGATGGCAAATCCACCATGGCATACGAGAGATGGAAGAGATCATTCCACCATTCATACCCCAACTTCTTCATCGCCAACTTCAGCACTTTGAAGTGATAATCTTGTTCGTTACCTACTACATAAATCAACTTACTGAATCCCGTTTCTTGGTAACGAAGTCGCGCGGTTCCTAAATCTTGGGTTAGATAAACACTGGTACCATCACCACGTAATAGCAATTTATGATCGAGTCCGTCGCCGGTTAAATCCACCCAAACAGATCCGTCGTCTTTCTTATAGAATACACCCTTATCGAGTCCTTCTTGCACAATCTCTTTACCTAACAGATACGTCTGCGATTCATAGTACATCTTATCAAAATCGACACCCATCAGCGCGTATGTACTATTGAAGCCAGCATATACCCAAGAATTCATGGTCTCCCATAATTTGATAGTATCGGCATCATTAGCTTCCCACTTACGCAACATCTCTTGCGCTTCGAGCATGATAGGCGCATTCTTTTTAGCATCCTCTTCCGACTGCCCTTTTTCTACTAAAGCAGCGATCTCGGATTTATAGATTTTATCGAACTCCACGTAATACTTCCCCACCAAATGATCGCCTTTCATACCAGATGACTCGGGCGTTTCTCCATTCCCTGCCTTCTGCCAAGCGTTCATCGACTTACAAATATGGATACCGCGGTCGTTCACCAAGTTCACCTTCTTCACGGGATAGCCTGCAGCTTTCAAGATTTCAGCAACCGAATAACCCAACAAAATATTGCGTAAATGTCCGAGGTGGAGCGGTTTGTTTGTATTCGGACTACTATATTCCACCAACAAAGGCTTCGCCGATGCATTCACAAGAGGAAGAACGGGATAGCCCGATGACGTAAACGATTGAAAAGAAGAAAGCCATTGATCCTTCTTAATTACGAGATTCAGAAAACCTTTCACCACGTTAAACGAAGAAACGAAGGCAGAAGAATCCATAATAACTGGACCTAATTCGTTCGCCAGTTGATCGGGACTTTTACGAGCCTGCTTTGCCAAATTAAAAACCACAACGGTGAGGTCACCATCAAACTCCTTACGAGTAGCATTGATAGAAACCTCCTCGGTAGGAAGATTTATTGCATATAATTTTTGCATGGCCTCAGCAACGGCCACTTTAATTTCCGGCTCAAATAACATAATTCAGATTATTACTGCAAAAGTCGTTTAAAATAAACGATTCTCAACCTCTAAAAAATTTAAAATTCAACAAGTGAAAGTTGACAAGAAAGGATTTAGAATTTTGAATTTCTAATTAGTCTCCCATTGGGTTCTTTACAATTTAGAGATTAAGATAGAACACAGATACGCTCCGACTGTGCAAGCACGTCGGAGCTAAAAGGATTTAAAAAGGATTTAAAAGAATAGCTGGCGCGTATTGAGAATTTGAATGATAAAAAATGTTATTTTTTGAGATATTGGCATCTCCTTCACCCTGTAGGGGTGATTTATTATCACTCTAAACATACCAAGAACTCTCAGCACGCTGTAGGTGTGCTTTAAATAGGATTACAAAAAAAATTGAATAGTTAGTAGTGAGTCAAAGATTTCGCCTAGCCACAATTCAAGTCTTCCATCCAACCCGGCTTCGCCGCATCAGCGAGTCGTCGAAGATGATATTCAACCTACCGCAGACAAGATAATAACAAATCCACCTCTCGTCGCCAGACGAGAACAGCGTAATCTGCGGCCCATAAAATTTCTTCAGTTGATTAAAAACAAAATGGGAGAGCAAACATTCAATCACTCTCCCATTCTTTATGTTTTTGATTACAAACTCAACCAATCCTGAATAAGAACTAAATTTCAGACAATATTTTTGAAATTCCAGTCACAAAAACCTCTAAATCATTTTCTATAATTTCCAAACAATGGAGTAATCAATACCCATATAATCATGGACTATTCTATTTCTAAATCCCCTAATGCGAAACCAATTTATATCGGGATATTGCTCACGAATTTCATCAGGTAAACGATTCGCCGCTTCTCCAATTATTTCAAAATTCCTGATAACTGCATCACAAGTTTTTGAATCCGCTAAAAAAGACTCAAAATTATATCCATCAACATAGATTCTAATTTTCACTATCGAATCTAAAATATCATTCAACAAAAGTTTTGCTTCCCGTCTAGACATATTCTAATTCACTTTCAATTGACTTAAAATATGCATCTTTCACACCTTTTTTTGATACTAAATCAACCTTAAGTTTCAAAATCTGCTCTAATTCATCGGCTAAATCAACGAACTCAATTCCAATTGGTTGCTTAAAATCAACCAAAATATCTACATCACTATTCTCAATTTGTTGACCTCTTTGATATGACCCAAATACAGCAATCAAAGAAATACCATATTTCTTAGTTAGCCTTTCCTTATTCGCCAAAAGAATTTTCTTTATGTCAACGAGACTTGTCATTCTACAAATATACTAATTGAATAACGGAAAATCAATTCAATCATTCTGCCATTCATTCATTTTTCCCAACCCGGCTTCGCCGCATCAGCGCATCGTCGCAGACGATAATCATCCTCTTGTCGCAGACAAGATCATAACAAATCCACCTCTCGTCGCCAGACGAGAACAGCGTAATCTGCGGCCCATTTTTTTGACTATCGTTTAAAAACAAAATGGGAGAGCAAACATTCGTTCTCTCTCCCATTCATTCAGTCATTCAGTCATTCTATCATTCAGTCATTGAACTCAACTAAGCTATCTGCGCCACCACCCTCTGCAAAATCTCAAAGGTGTTTTCCGCCATGAGGTTTTCTTTGTCGAGCGTAGGATTTACTTCGGCGATTTCGAAGCAGCATACTTTCTCGTTTTGTATCAAACGAACGCATAACGATCCTGCTTCTTTTTCAGTTATTCCATTGCGGACAGGTGTCCCCGTTCCTTTGGAAATGGAGCTATCCATACTGTCGACATCAAATGAAACGTAAATCAACTGACAGTTATTCAAGTAAGCTAAGGCATCACGAGCGATCTTCTCTACCCCGTGACGTTTCACATCGTTGGTAGTGAAACTTTTGATCTTATGCTTCTTCATTAGGTAGGTCTCTTCTGGTTCAACGTCGCGAACCGCAATAAACACTAAGTCGCTATAATTGATCTTGGGAGATATCCCTCCTACTTTCTTCAACTTATTCCACAACTCCACCGCCTCTTTATCAGGCTTGTTCATCTTGTTAGCACTGTTGTCTTCATTCAACGTCGCCGCTAGCGGCATACCATGAACATTACCTGTCGGCGTTGTATAAGGTGAATGCAAATCGGCATGAGCATCGATCCAAATTACCCCCAATCGGGCTTTCGGATGTGCCATCTTTATCCCTGCAATGGTTCCACCCGCAGTGCTGTGATCGCCTGCTAAGATGATAGGGAACTCCTTTGCTTTATAAGTATCCACCAAGGTTTTGCCAAGGCGCTCGTATATATCTACTATCGGACGAAGTCGCTTAGCATAGGGACTGCCTTGAGGTTCGAACAATAACTTATTATCTACCGGTACTTCAGTTGAAGGAATCTTGTTGAACAGGTTTGAACCATAGTCGAACGCCGCAATTTTCACTGCATCTGGACCTAAACTGGCACCTCGAGTACCCGCTCCTAACTCCGATTTTACTTCAATTATTCTGATTTTCTTATGCATAAAACACTAATTTATTTAGTTATACTATTGATATTCAATTATTATACTGCAATTATCGAGACTATTTCTTCAAGTCTCGTTCTAATGGATTTTCAGGGAAATACACCTAAAACAATATTTTAAGTTCTTCTTTCTTTTGAAATCCAAGTTACTTACATTCGCATAAAATATACAAAGTAACTCACTCGGAATAATGAAGAACCGCTACGTTGATCTGATCGAACAGACATTTGAGTTCCCGCAAGAAGGATTTGAAGTCGTTGATAACTCCCTACATTTTAATGGTGTTCCTTTAATGGACATCATTGAACAATACGGAACTCCACTTAAAATCACTTACTTACCTAAGATCAGTTCTCAGATCCAGAAGGCTACCCGCCTTTTTAATGTGGCGATGGCCAAAGCCGGCTACAAAGGTAACTATATGTACTGTTACTGTACAAAAAGTTCCCATTTTGAATTTGTACTGAATGAGGCTTTAAAGAACGATATCCATTTAGAGACTTCTTCGGCTTTCGATATTCCTATTATCCGCGAACTTGCCGAAAATAATAAAATTGCCAAAGACCGCTTTATTCTATGCAACGGATTTAAGCGTGAGAACTATACCGATGGCATTATTGATTTAATGAACGACGGATTTACGAATGTAATTCCTATCCTCGATAACAAGGAAGAACTCAACTATTACCGTGACAACTACACCGGCAAAGTTAAGATCGGAATCCGCATTGCTGCTGAAGAGGAGCCGAATGCCGAATTCTATACGTCGCGATTAGGTATCCGTTACAACGAGATTATCGAATTCTTCAAGACACATATTAAGGATAACCCGAATGTAGAGCTAAAGTTACTCCACTTTTTCATTAATACTGGGGTTAAAGATACAGCATACTACTGGAGTGAATTGCAGAAAAACATCAACTTATATTGTGAGTTGAAGAAAATTTGTCCGGAGTTGGAAATGCTCGATATCGGCGGCGGATTCCCTATTCGCACTAAACTCGACTTCAACTACGACTATCAATACATGGCCGACGAGATCATCCGTCAGATTAAAATGGCATGCGATCAACGCGAAGTAGAAGAACCTACCATCGTTACCGAGTTCGGATCGTTTACGGTTGGTGAAAGCGGAGGGATTTTATTCTCTGTTGTAGGACAAAAACAACAAAACGACAATGAGGTATGGAGCATGATTGATAGTTCATTCATCACCACCCTACCCGATACTTGGGGAATAAAGCAGAAGTTCATACTCTTGGCGATTAATAACTGGGACGACGAATACCAACGCGTAAACCTTGGAGGAATCACCTGCGATAGCGACGATTACTATATCATGGAATCGATCCGCAGTCGCGTATTCTTACCAAAAGCAGCTAAAGACGAAACCCAATACCTAGGATTCTTCCACACTGGAGCCTACCAAGAAAGCTTAGGCGGCTACGGCGGAATACAACATTGCCTTATCCCTGCTCCTAAACACGTCCTTATCGACCGCGACGAAGACGGAGAATACACCACACGCCTCTTCGCCAAAGAACAAAGCGCGAAGAATATGATGAAGATATTGGGGTATTAAATATCGTTAGTACCCTGAAGTGTGTCGTTCGGAATTTGTTTTTTGAATATGATTAGATCGACTCTACTTCAGGGGATTTTGGATTTTGGATTTTGGATTAGTCTCCAATTGATTTTTTGTTACAAATTAGAGATTTAGATAGAACACAGATTAGCTTCGACTGTGCAAGCACGTCGGAGCTAAAAGGATTTGAAAAGAATTTAATAGGATTGTTTCACCCTGAAGTGTGTCGTTCGGAAGTTGTTTTTTGAATATGATTAGATCGACTATACTTCAGGGGATTTTGGATTTTGGATTTTGGATTAGTTTCCAATTGATTTTTTGTTACAAATTAGAGATTTAGATAGAACACAGATGCGCTCCGACTGTGCAAGCACGTCGGAGCTAAATGGATTTGAAAAGAATTTAATAGGATTGTTTCACCCTGAAGTGTGTCGTTCGGAAGTTGTTTTTTGAATATGACTATTGCGACTCTACTTCAAGGGATTTAAAAGGATAAATTCGGAAAGTAAAACTCCATTTATCCTTTATCCCACCCTGGGCTTCGCCGAACCATAAACCATGCAAGAGAGCTGAAATAGCACCCTGCATGGCAAGCCCCTAACCTGCGTCAGCCAAACAGCGCCAGCCCAAACCGCGCCAGCTTACTTGCGTCAGCCCAAACCGGCTTCGCCGAAC
>JAHEYP010000030.1 GCA_023251535.1 Bacteroidota bacterium | reverse complement strand
ATCAAAAAAGTAATGACAATATTGCGGAGCATCTGTATATTCGGGTTTCGATATCATGTATTATGTACATTTATTTTTACAAGTATTTTTTATTTGGAGTAACTTACTTGATGAAGTAAAAAAATTTATAACCGAAGGAAAATTGAATTCCTAAGTCTGTTTATTAAGATAAAATCAGCAATCATACAAAACGCTAACTACTAAACCACCTAATCACCTCTTCTACCTAATATAACTTTACTACCTTGTGGCACATAGATATTTTCCACTCCCCAATAAAAGGCTTCCGACAAACGATAAGGATTTAGGTTTAATTGATGAAATTCTGAATCCTTCTCTTTTAATTGAACACCTAACTTTTTAAGCATCGGGTTTATTTGTCCTTCATCAATCATTTTACCATCGTGGTACAAAACACCTACAAATGAATAATCAAGTTTAACTACTAAATAATCTATAAATCCGATTTCATTTGCAAAAAATCGAATCAGTTCACCACCAAATGATAAATCTCCTTCATCTGCCAAATAGGATTTATTCAATTTCTTCTCCCAATGCAACAAATGATCCTCATCGAGAAAAACGATAGCAAATTCATCTTCAAAGGCAACTCCTAATCCGTAGAATTTTACCTTTTCTAAATTAACCGGCAATTTGCCGATAAAGGCATCAGTTTGATGTCCCATTGATAGGCAATAGAATTAATTTCATCAAATCATTGATTCGCTAAAATATACTTAGCACCCGCATTAATTACTTTGAAGTATTTTTTCTCTACCATATCTCTATCACCCGATTTCATATCAGGCACGCGAATTAAAATTGGCAAATGTTCTGCTAACTTAGTTAAGACCTCCTTGTTTACAGATGTTTCAAATGTATAATTTGTATACACTACACCCTGACTAAGGTAACTATTAGGAGAAGCAGCAACTGTTGTGGCTAGTTTTATGATTTCATTATTATCAAGTTTGATGATAAATTCAGAACCAACTGGTGCTTCAATATTTAATTCCCCTAAATAACCTTTGACTACTGATAATTTTGTCATTTCGCCCTTATTCTCCATATACACCCATCTATCTTGGTAAACAGCAGTAATGACTTTCTCTCCTGAAATTGGATCATTCTCAACTTTGTATTTCTGAGAGAAACTTAACGTAGAACTTAAAATCAGGAATAATAATGTAAATAATGTTTTAAGATTTTTCATTTATAGTAGGTTATAGATTAATAGTAAAGATAATAAAATTTGAAAAACTCATAATAAATCAAAATTTCCGCTGTCAAACCTTTATCGCCCAGCGTAATTTTGCAGAGCGCGCTCGAGGATTAGAGTTTGATTCTTCGGCAGTAGGACGAATAGGTTCTGCAGTGATTTCTTTGTAGATTCCGGCACGCAACATACTTTGAAATGACTTCTTTACTCTGCGGTCTTCTCCAGAGTGAAATGATAATATAGCAACTCGTCCATTTTCAGCCAACGCATCAGGTAATTTTGCCAAGAACTTTTCCAATACCCCAAATTCGTCGTTTACTTCAATCCTTAGTGCTTGGAAGCATCGTTGACATGATTTCTTTATTGTTTCTTTGCGCGAATCAGCAGGAAGGAATTCAAGGGCTTCTGCGATAATTTGTTGCAATTGAAAGGTAGTGGATATTTCAATTTTCTTCTTTGTCTTAGTATATATCGCTTCAGCGATAACATCAGCGTAAGGCTCATCGGAATTGACAACAAGAATATCTTCTAAATCGTCTAAAGAAAGTTTCTTTAATAATGCAGAGGCAGGTTTTCCGCTATGGGGATTAAGTCTCAAATCCAATGGACCATCAACCTTGAATGAAAATCCTCGATCGGGATTATCAATTTGCATGGAGGATACTCCTAAATCGGCTAAAACAAAATTTAAAGGTCCTGATTCGGCAACGATTTGATCTATACCTGAAAAGTTCATTTTCTTAATCGTTAATACTTCGGGACCATATCCTAATGCTGCCAAACGATCGCGTGTTTTAGGCAATTCAATAGAATCGACATCCGTAGCGTAAAGATGTCCGCCTGGAGTTAAACATTTGAGCATCTCTAAGCTATGTCCACCATATCCCAAAGTAGCATCCATACCAATTTGTCCCGGAACTATTGCTAAAAATTCCATGATTTCATCTACACAGATTGAGCGATGCATTCCCGCTGGGGTTCGCCCCTGCTCCATCACCTTGGCGATATCATCTTTATAAACATCCGGTTGAAGCTCTTTGTATTTCTGCTTAAAAGAACGAGGATGAGTACCCTTATATCTCTCACGTCTTACACGCTCCGGTTTGTTTTCGTCCATGTGATTATTATTGAATATCTGTAAACAAAGGTAGGAAATTGATAATATACTATTAGCTTAATTAAAAACCGGAAAATCTACAGATAAATTAAGAAATAATCTAAGGCATTAAGCTTCATTTTCGCAATATCGTCTTATAGTACTTGAATTGAATTGCATTTAGAATATCCAAATTACGTCCTTTATATGTTTTTAAGGCAACTGTTTTATCATCAATCCATGTTAAATCATAAATTGACCAATCTTTAGTATTGAAATCCAAAGAGGGAACTATTCCTTTTAACCCTTGTGAAGCAATGACATTAAAAACACCAAATCCACATCGGTAATTATAATATTCACCAAAATCAGGGCCATCATACGAGGAACAAACTATCATCTTTTGGCAGGAAGGAGAAAGCAATATGGACATGACGCCGCTATCGTAATCAGTAGGAAGCAATAACTTTCTGTTTGTTGAATCTTCTGCTAAATAAGTATCACAAATTTCGTTACAATCATGAACGATATGTAGACCGGAGCCGGAAATAAATCCACCGGAATCAATTACACATGAAGTTTTGTAAGACTTTTTGAAACCTTGAAAATCGTCCTTAGAAATTTCAATGAAGTTTAATTTAATATCAGTAAACAAGGAATCATCCAAAATCACCAATGAATCTTCAACAATTTTTCTCTCGAATGAAGTTTTGCAATTTACATCAAATGAATCCACTAGCATAGTATCAGCCAAAGAAACAGAAGCATTTGGCTCTTTATTTTCACAAGCAGATAGAATAAAAAGCAGCATGAATGAAACTGAAGTCCATTTAAGTATTTTCATTTTATTGAGTGATATTTCGGAAAAATTCTAAATGAAAAATAAAAACTATTTATCGGTATATTTTGCTAAGAGTATAAATAAATTCTCCCAATTAATTCGTCCTTCATTCTTACCCATACGAACAATTACAATATTTCTCAACGGATCAACATACACATATTGACCAAGTATTCCTTCTGCAGCAAAATCGCCATTAGGAGAAGGCAACCACCATTGATACTTATAATATTCAGCACCTCCATCACTAGTGTCGGCTTTAGTGGATTCCTCAACCCATTTTTGTGACACAATTTGTTTACCATTCCAATTGCCTTTATTCAAATACAGACGTCCGATTTTAGCAAAATCTCTCGCTCGAGCATTAACACAGCAAAAAGTTTTTTCTGTCCCATTTTTCTTTTTATCTAAGCTCCAAGAACCATCATATTCCATTTCTAATGGAGTCCATAATTTCTCTTGAAAGTACTGCGTTACCGTTTTACCCTTTAATGCATTTTCGAGAATAATTCCTAGCAATTGCGTATTACCACTTACATAATCAAAATTCTTACCAGGTTCACCTTTTAATTTCAACTTCGACACTTCTTTCTTTAAATTCCTTCCGTAATAGAATGATGCTGCATCACCAAAAGGATTAAAATAGCTTTCATTAAATTTCAAAGCAGAAGTCATTTGCAAAACGTGCTTAATAGTTACCTTATCAAATCCATTTTTCTTCAGCTCGGGAATATAGTTCGTAATAGGTTCGTTGACTGATTTAATGAGTCCATCGTCGATTGCACAACCAATTAAGATTGAGGTAATCGATTTCGCCATAGAAAAAGAAGGAATGATATTTTCTTCTGAATAACCTTTAAAATACTTCTCATATTGAATAGTATCATTCTTAATTATTAGAAAAGCTACAGTCTTGTTTTGCTCGAGGATCCAATCTAAAGAAACCGAATCCTTATTACCGAACTTCATAGAAATTGGATATTTACCGTTTTCAGTTCGACCAAATGCAAATTTGGAATCACTGCTAGTTAGCGTTCGAGAAGGGAATTTTTTATAATCTTTTATATCGGCGAAGTTATAAATCACGAATCTGCCTAACTTACAAGAAGAAAGCAATAGCACAAAAAAGATAAACACTCCTACCCTAAACATTTTTAAATAATTCATAACTGGACAATAAGTGAAATTTTATAAGTCGATATTTTGGCTGAAATTGGAAATACTATTTCAATGATAGAATCACGATGCCATAACTTGTTAGATAATGCCATCAGCAATTTTTTCCAAATATAATTATTTCAATTGATTCCATTCCGAATTAAGATGATGGAACTTCAGAATAAAAAAACCTATTTCAATTCTATAATTTTTTGAAGTGATTCTTTACTTGGGAGAATAGTAAGATATTTGCTAGCGAATATTTGTTTATTGTTTTCAGGAAGCGTATATTCTACTATAGATTCGCTTTTATTCTGACATAAAATTATGCCAATTGTTTTGTTTTCTTCTTTCAATTTAACCTTCCGGTCATAATAATTTACATACATCTGCATTTGTCCGATATCTTGGTGTTTCAATTCACCAACTTTAAGGTCTACTAAGACAAAGCATTTTAAAATCCGGTTATAGAAAACAAGATCAATTCTAAAGTGTTTTTCATCAAAACTTATTCGATCTTGTCGAGCAACAAAAGTATATCCTGCTCCAAGTTCCAATAAAAAGCTCTCCAACTTATCAATAATTCTTTGTTCTAAATCACTTTCTGAATAACTATTGTGCTCTTGTAGTCCAATGAATTCAAGTATGTAAGGATCTTTTACTGCATCTGTGGGGTTTTCGAAAATTTGCCCTTTTTGCGCTAATTTTAATATCCCATTTTTATCTTTACTTAAAATTAGTCGAGTAAATAGTGCTGAATCGTATTGACGTACTAATTCTCGTATGCTCCAATTGTTTTTGACGGCTTCGTTTTCATAGAACATTCGCTCTAACTTATCATCTATTCGCATTAGCACTAAATAGTGCGACCAACTCAATTTGAATTGGTCAGACACTGTCTGACCTATTTCACATCTAACTGATTCTGAATAAGATAAATAGAACTGCCTCATTTGTTTAAGATTTGTAACTGAGAATCCTTTGCCGAATTCTTTTATCAAATTTCTCGACAATTCAATCAGCAAGAATTTCCCGTAGTCAGCTTTTTCAAATCCATTTTGCTCTTCTTCGACAATTAATCTTCCAATCTCAAAATATGAATGAGCGATAGTTTGGTTAATCGACTTTACAATTTGCTGTCGCGCATCATTTACGAGGTTGGTAATTTTTTTTGTAATTGTATTTGCGTTAACTCTTCCGTTCATAGTAAAAGCAATTATAAATTCATAGTCGCGATATATCCTTTTAATGATTTCAGCAATTTAGTCTTCATGACCAGCTCCACTGCCCATTCGTTTACGATTGGTATAAATATTATTTATGCTATCCATTTCGGTCTGAAAAGTTTCAGTAATAGCTATTACTTCTGGATCATTTATTTCGGGCATCCCAGCGTTTACCCAAGCGGTATACCAGAAGCTCCCGACAGCAATAGTTGCTTGGCGCATGCGTCGCTCGACCATGCCATTTAACAGTTGATTGTATTCAGCTGTATAATCTTTACTATACACTTTAACTACAGTCGATCCTCTTTCTTCGAAAGCAAACTTCCTATCAGCGGCTGTTTTAGCGTTTAGCTCCCTTTCGATTTGCAATACCGAATCATGGGCAGCATAGCTTTCTTTGATGATATTCCACGTATAGGTAATTGGATCTTTTATGTAATGGGCTCTGCCAACAAAATAGTCGTAATCGTCGCCATAAGTTTCAGGAATACGAGATTCCCAAAATCCGTGAATGCCGTGTTGACCAGTTAATTGTCCGTTGTAATTTCGTGTGCAATGCAATGGCACGTGAGCATCTCCGACATAGTGTCCTAACTCGGCAGCATATTTCAAAATCTTGAATTTGTCTTTGTCTTTAAAAGCTTGCGTTAAACGATATAACATCTTAGGGATATGATATGGAACAATTCCATGAGCCTTCAAAGTATCCTCACCAATCTTAGCAACTGCTTCTTTCCACGTTCGAGGTAATGAATCGAAAGGATGCTCGCCATAGCGATCGATATCGATGAAATGCCGAGGAGCTTCTTCAGGGTCGGCATAGCGCCTTTTATCGGGATCTACGGCATGTTCGGTAATGAAACCAATATTGGTTTTAAAAAATCCAAACATTGACTTAGGAAGTGTAAAAACAGCCTTATTGTTGATGTGTTGGTGTCCCCAGAATCCCCAAGCATGAGTGATGCCATAACATATGAGAATAATGGATATAGCAATTACTGATGATTTTAATTTCATATTTCGTTTAAGTATATCATGAACAATCCGGATTTATAATTGAGAAAAATGATTTAACCCGGTAAGATGATGCAAAGGAAAAGTTTTATGAGACACGAAAACACTAAATATGCCTCATGGATTAATATTAAACGATATTAATTGCTTACAAATACTTAATTGGATATTCGATCGGAACCAACAATTTAATTGCGGACCGTGCAACAGGGATAGCAGCGGTTATTCCGCATCATTTCATGCGGAATTTGAGCGAATAGCCCGGCGCTGTTTTTTCAACAGCGGTTGCCCAAAGAAAAATTCACTTCTTGATTGTAAAACGAAAAAGTCCGAGTAAAAACCCGGACTCCCTATTAAACTTTGAGCAGATCTACGAGTGCTCCGTTGACCAATCCCGGAACCACCGGTGATTGATTTGGAGTGAGGCAATACTCGATATCTTTATCGATTTGCAGTTTATGTAATCTTTTACGATGAGAAGACTCAACAAGAAATCCGTCAATATCATCTTTCGCTAAATTATATAGATGTTCGGCAGCCAATGCGGAATCGCGTAACTGCGACATTTCGAAATGCGGTTTCAATTGAGCAACAACGGCACCTGCGAAGAGTGTATCCTCGAGGTTAAAAGAATTTTTCCATCCCGAGCATAAGAGCACTACGCTTTTATCTTGATTTTTCAACCAATTGCACAATGCATCGAGGTTGAGGAAAGATCCTGCAACTACTTGCGCTGCACCTTTAGCTGCAGCCATTGCTTGTGTTCCGTTAGTTGTAGTAAGAGCGATATCGCGACCACGCACCTTCTCATCCATATAGCTGAAAGGAGAATTACCGAGATCGAAGCCATCGAGCATTTCGCCATTACGTTCGGCACCGATAAGAAATCCTTTCTCTTTATAAGCAAGGCTTTCCTCGATAGTAGCAACGGGAACAATACTTTTTACTCCGTAAGTAAAAGCCACACACATAGACGACGTAGCTCTTAGCACATCGATTACGACCACTACGGCATTGCTTATATCATGTAAATGAATAAGCGCCGGAGTAAAACACACTTCCAGATAACGATTCTCGGTTGCTGACATGCGAATACTACTGATTATTATTTTTTATAGAATGGCGTTTTCACCACTGAAGCTTTGATTTTTTTATCGCGAATACTCACGAAGATTTCAGAGCCTTCGGTAGCGAATGCAGTTTGCACATATCCCATGCCTATAGCTTTTTGGAGACTAGGAGATTGAGTTCCTGAAGTAACAACTCCTATCACATTACCTGCTGCATCTACTAACTCATAACCGTGACGAGGAATACCCTTGTCAACCATTTCGAAGCCTACTAATTTCTTAGTAACACCTGCTTCCTTTTGGGCTTTTAACGCTGCTGAATTAGTAAATTCTTTCGTGAATTTAGTAATCCAACCTAATCCTGCTTCGAGAGGAGAAGTAGTATCATCGATATCGTTACCATACAGACAGAATGCCATTTCGAGACGTAATGTATCGCGACAACCAAGTCCTGCAGGTTTCACACCAAACTCCTTACCAGCTGCCATTACATCGTCCCAAATTTTTTGAGCATATTGATTTTCGAAATATAATTCGAATCCACCAGCGCCGGTATAACCTGTATTACTGATTACAACATTTGCACAACCTGCGAAAGTTCCTTTAGTAAAACTATAATAGGGTATATCCGCTAACGTTACATCAGTAAGTTTTTGCAAAGCATCAATTGCTTTCGGTCCTTGGACAGCAAGAAGGGAAGTTTTATCAGAGATATTGTGCATTTCAACATTCGCTGTATTATGCTTCATGATCCAGTTCCAATCCTTTTCGATATTAGAAGCATTCACAACAAGCATCCAAGAATTCTCATCGATTTTGTATACCAATAAATCGTCGACAATACCTCCATCATTATTTGGTAGACAGCTATATTGCGCTTTACCAGGAGTTAATTTAGAAGCATCGTTACTTGTGACACGCTGAATTAAATCGAGTGCACCTTCACCTTTCAAAATAAACTCGCCCATATGACTAACATCGAATACTCCGATAGCATTACGAACTGTTTCATGTTCGATATTGATTCCCTCGTATTGCACGGGCATTAAATATCCTGCAAAAGGGACCATTTTAGCACCTAATGCTTTATGCACCTCTGTGAGTGCAGTAAGTTGTAACGCTGTATCTACTGTAGACATGATTGATTATTGTTTTAAGAATTAAATTCTTAGTTATTTTATATTTGTAAGTTGATTAAAATATTTGAGATAGTCGCCTTTTACTGCATCAACGGAAAATCTTTCTTCGACAGTTTTACGACCATTTTCGGCACACTTTCTTCTCAAAATAGAATCATCGATTAACTTGCTTAGTTTCACTATCCATTCTTCATCGGAAGAAGCCAACATACCATTTTGTTCATCTTGAATGATCTCAGAATTCACTCCCACAGGCGACATCACAGTAGCTATTCCAAGAGCCATATACTGAAGACCTTTAAGTCCACATTTACCTTTTGCCCACTCATCGTCAGGCAAAGGCATAATTCCGATATCGATTCCTGCTAATTCTTCCAGCTCCGTTTCTTTCTTCCAGCCAATTCCTATAATTCCCAATTCATCGTTTCGGTAATTACCATCGCCAATCACTTTAAAGTTAACACGATTACCATATTTCTCCTTTATTGCTTTCAGTACGGGAATCGCCATTCCGAAATGCCGGATAGTAGTTATTGACCCACTCCATCCAATACAAATTGAATCCTTTTCTGCAAAAGGAACTTGATGATACTCTGATAAATCAATTGTAGTAGGAATAATAACAACATTATCATTATGATGACGAGCATAATCAGCCAAATAATCATTTCCGGCAAATACTAAATCTGCCATACTGATCAGTTTTGCTGTTTTGCCCGGATTTTTGAGCCAACCGAATTTTTTATTTGCTTCGGAGACATCGAAATGCCAAATAGCATCGTCAAAATCATAAATCATCGGAACTTTTGATTTATGTAATAATTCTTCAAAGAGCGTAGTTCCTGTAAGGAAGCCCTCACGACAAACAAAGATTAAATCGTAATTACTTCTATTGATTACATCAATAGTTCGTTTAACGGCTGACTTCAGGAATATTATTGTTTTCTCGAGATAATGTCCGTGTTTGTATAACACTTTATCATCCTCAGCTGAGATTAGGAACGAGAGATGACAATCGTATCCGTTTTCCTTCAAAAAATCGAGGTATTGTTCAAACCTGAATCGTTGATTTGGGGCACGGTCTTTACGATGTGCAGTAATAATCAGTACTTTTTTCACTTCCTAATTGACTTTAAATTAATCTTCCATCCAAACCGGAGGAAGTTTCTCGGTAATCTCGATTCCTTCGAATTTTCCACTTTTACGGCTACCAGCTGTTTTAGCCCAATTTGCCATTTTCGCTAAACCGTCTTTTAAAGTATAAGAAGTTTTAATGTTAAATGCTTTTTGAACTTTTGAATGATCCGCATAAGCGTGCATAACTTCATTACGCGCATCGAGGTGGCGTACTTGTCCCGACATACCCATTACATCACATACCGTATTTGCAAGTTCATTTACAGTAAACTCTTGATCAGCTCCAACATTATAAATTTGATTGAATGCCTCAGGGACATTCACACAATTTGCGATATGAGGCGCAACATCACCAATATAACTGAAGGCACGTGTTTGGTTACCGTCACCAAAAATTGTTAAAGGCAATCCTTGCATCAACTGATTCATGAATATACCTACAACATTACGGTATTTATCACCTAGATTTTGGTATTCACCATAAACGTTATGCGGGCGGAAGATCACATAATTCAATCCGAACATTTCATGAGTACAATGAAGATCCATTTCTACTGCCAACTTCGAAATCCCATAAGGATCTTCAGGTTGAGGCAACATATCTTCACGCATAGGCAATTGCCCTTTACCGTAAACCGCTATTGATGATGTAAAAACAAAGCACTTCACTTTATGCTTTACAGATTCATTGATAAGATTAACACTCCCAATCAAATTATTGGTATAATTGAAACGCTTAATGAAATGACTTAATCCCTCAGCTGCATAAGCTGCAAGATGGTAAACGTAGTCGAATTTATATTTGTTGAAGAGGTCGGCGAGTAACTGATGATCAGTAATTGACCCCTTTACAAAAACAGCCTGAGTATTAACATTTTCCTCGAAACCACCGCTTAAATCATCCAGAACAACAACCTGATGCCCCATACTAACCAACTCGTTAGTTACGTGAGCTCCAATAAATCCGGCTCCTCCGGTTACTAATGAAACTGCCATATTTTTAGAGATAAGTCACAAAAATAGAAATTTCAAGCAAATTAGGGCTTGAATCGGGGAAAATCTAGTCTATAATGGCTATTTTTCAGTAATTTAGCCAACAGTTTAAAAAAGGTCATAAATAATGAAAGGAATATTCGACAAAAACATACCGAGGGTCGCGGTGTTTTTTACCGATTTCTTCATTTGTGTTTTTTCGCTCTGCATAGCCTATTTACTTCGTTTTAATTTCAGAGTACCTGAATCTGAGGTAGCCACATTTATATACGTATTTCCATTCGTATTGACGGTTCGACTGATAACCTTTCTAGTTGCTAAAACATTTAAAGGGATCATTCGCTATACCGGAACAAGAGATGCAGGACGGATTATTGCCACTTTAGCCATCGGCTCGGCATTCATGGCTTTGAGTAACCTTGTCAGCTATCAAATTTTGGGCATTTACATGGTACCTTTTTCAATAATTATAATCGATTTTCTGCTTACTGTTTTTATTATGATCGCAGGCCGTATTTCGATAAAAATTATCTATAATGAATTAAAGAACCCAAGCAGTGAAAAATCTGGAGTAATTATCTATGGTGCGGGAGAATCTGGTATTATAACAAAACGTACTCTTGATCGAGATAAAGGAACAAGATATAAAGTAGTAGCTTTTGTTGATGACGACAAGAAAAAGGCTGGTAAAAAAATGGAAGGCATTCCCATTTTTCATAGTAGCAGATTAGAGGAGCTTCAACAAAATTACGAGGTCAAGCATTTAATTATTGCCATTCAAAACATATCATCAATTCGTAAGCAACAAATCGTTGATACTTGCTTGAAATATAATACTCGTATCCTGAACGTACCTCCTGTTAAATCGTGGATCAACGGTGAATTGAGCTTTAAACAAATCAGGAAACTGAATATTGAAGATTTATTGGGCCGCGATCCTATTCAACTTGATCTTGCAAAATTGCGTTCTGAGTTAGGAGGAAAAGTAGTATTAGTAACAGGAGCTGCAGGATCTATCGGCAGTGAAATCGTTCGACAAATAATTCCATTTCGTCCGAAATTGATTGTAATGGTTGATATGGCAGAATCGCCGTTATACGATTTAGAATTAGAAGTTACCGAACACCCGTTTGATCGAAATTGTAGAATTGAAAGCGTAATTGGAGATATCAGAAATATCGACAGAATGCGTAATGTTTTCAAGACATTCAAACCAGACATCGTTTATCATGCGGCCGCATATAAGCATGTTCCGGTGATGGAAAACAATCCAAGTGAATCCATTTTAAACAACGTACTAGGTACTTGTATCCTAGCCGATCTTGCTGTAGAATTCCTTGTACCTAAGTTTGTAATGGTTAGCACCGACAAAGCCGTGAACCCAACGAATATTATGGGGGCTACGAAAAGAATTGCAGAAATCTATTGCCAGTCGTTGAATAATCACAACCCAAGTACACGATTTATTACGACTCGCTTCGGCAATGTATTGGGATCTAACGGTAGCGTGATACCGAGATTTAAAAAACAGATTGAAATGGGACAACCCATTACTGTTACTCATCCAGAAGTAACACGTTTTTTCATGACGATACCGGAAGCTTGTCAACTGGTACTCGAAGCAGGAGCGATGGGCAAAGGCGGCGAGATTTTCATTTTCGACATGGGAGAATCGGTGAATATTGCAGATTTAGCAAAGAAAATGATTCGCTTAAGTGGATTAGAATTAGGCAAGGATATTCAGATTATTTACTCGGGACTTCGTCCAGGAGAAAAGCTTTACGAAGAATTACTAGCAAGCGAAGAAAACACTATACCTACGCATCATCAAAAAATTATGATTGCGAAAGTAAAAGAATACAATTTCGATACCATTTCGAACGACATCAACGATTTGATAGCAATGTTCAATGCTCAAAACAATGAGATGATCGTTAAGAAGATGAAAGAAATCGTTCCCGAATTCATCAGCCAAAACTCAGTTTATGAAAAACTGGACGAAAAGATGAATGAGGGTAAATCCTGATTCACCCATCCTGAATCTTTTAATTTTTCCTATGAAGAACTTCCTCCTAGTATTTCTTTCTTTACTTACAATTTCAGCATCTTCGTGTATGTCGGGAACTCCTTTAACAAAACTGCATTACTTAGTTCGCGAGCCTAAAGTATCTTCCTCTACTCCTCCACTAATTGTTTTATTACATGGTGTAGGAAGCAATGAAGAAGATTTGTTTTCACTAGCTAATAATTTGCCAGAACGTTTTTTGGTAGTGTCAGCTCGTGGACCAGTAACACTAGGTACCGGAAGTTACGGATGGTATCATTTAGATATGTCGACAGGCAAAATAGTTTATGATAAAGCTGAAGCTGAGAAAGCTCGACTGACCATCATACAATTCCTCCAAGATTTAAAAGCAGAACATCCTTACGATGCATCACAGGTGTATCTCATGGGATTCAGTCAAGGGAGTATTATGTCACTTAGCGTTGCATTAACTCGTCCCGATTTAATAAAAGGAGCAGCAATAATGAGCGGGAGATTATTGGAAGAAATTAAACCGTTGATCAACAAAGGAACGGCATTAAGTAAAATGAAAATTTTTATTTCGCACGGCACAAACGACCCGGTATTAAACATTAGCCAAGCTCGCAGTTGCGTTCAATTTTTGAAAGGAAACAATTTGAATCCAGAATACCACGAATATCCCGAGCAACACACTATCAGCAATGCGATGTTTCAAGATATGCTAAAGTGGCTCAACAAATAGTTGATTATTGAACTCGAAAATAGGATTTCACTTGATGTGAAGTTGCTACAAATCGCAAATCGATACCAACAACTCCATCGCTCTTAGTAAAGTAAATTTTATAAACACGTTTATTAGAATAAATCGAATTAAGCGTATCGTGTTTTAACATATACACATCAATATAGCTTTTACTTCCTAAAGTATAGGTGGGATATAAAGTATCTCCCGGTTCGAGCGTAATCGGATTAGTTATTTGTAAATCTTTATAAAAGTCGAGTACGTACCAATAAGTATCGGTGCGATTTATTACTTTGCCAAAAGTTTCTTCGAGTAGATTTTGCGAAAACGTCCCTGCTTTCTCTCCTGAAGAATCACTTTGAGCAAAGAAACTTTTAGACACTTCACAACGCTCTTCGCAATCGCAGCCGCCTAACTCATTTTTCTTACAAGGATTATAATCAAGCGGATTTGAAGATGAAATATTCTGAACTTTAAACGACAAAGTATCTCCGGCACCATCAGCAAAAAGAATAACATCACCGGTATCAGCATGAATCCATGAAGCACCTTCAGCTGAAACAGAACCGCAATGAAATTGTTTATCGCAATTACAGCTAGTAAAAAAGCAAAGAAGCACTACTAATAGAGGTAACAACGATTTCATTTCTATTTATTTTAGTTTTTCACTTTGTTCAGCTTTTGGATAAACATATGTTCAGCGGTCTGATACAAACTAACCACTTTGTTTTGCATATCAGGTTCTACTGAAGTAGGCTTCATATCACCGGTAAATCGATCGAATTTATATTGAGTAATTTTCTTCTGGGGTGATAACACAACTAACTTATTTTCTTGAATATACCCTAACTTCTGGTATGTACCAACAAATGCACGTTCTTCTTCTTTCTTCATGGTGAAAATATCTTTACCATAGAATGTCGATTTATAGCTCCAATTCATCATTGCCATCAATGTTGGAGGAATATCAACTTGAGAGCATAATTTATCAATCATTTGAGGTTGTACAATCTTTGGCGCATAGATCACGCAAGGAATTTGATACTTCAATACCGGAATTTCCGATTTACCTGCGCTACTTCCACAATGATCGGCAACAATCACAAAAATAGTACTATCAAACCATGGTTTTTGCTTTGCTACTTTGATGAATTGCTCTAGTGCGTAGTCAGTATAGCGAACGCCACCCGTTCTATTAGGAGGAAGCTTAATGCCGATTTCAGGAAAAGTATAAGGCTTGTGATTTGAGGTGGTCATGATAAAGTTCAAAAAAGGTTTACCCGCAGCAAAACTCTTATCAGCTTCTTTCATGGCTCTACGATACGAATCACCATCGCAAGTACCCCAAACGTTTGCAAATGTAATTTCATTATCGGCAAATACACTTCTGTCTACAATCTCATAACCATTACCACTAAAGAAAGTATTCATATTATCGAAGTAGCCAAATCCTCCATAGATGAATTTATTTTGATAACCTTTCTGCTTAAATATCTCACCTAACGAATATAAATGATCGTTACCGGGGCGACGAACAAGGCTCGTTCCAGGAGTTGGAGGAATACATAAATTCAATGCTTCTAATCCACGAACTGTTCTCGTTCCATTAGCATATAAATTTGTTAGGAAAATGCCTTCGTGAGTTAGCGAATCAAGAAAGGGCATATCATAACCATCTTCCCCTCCAATGTACTTCATGAATTCACCACTCAAACTTTCGACGGTTACAAACATTACATTGTAATGCTTCTCCTCTCCTACTCTTTTAACAGAATACAAAGGATTTACTTTGCCTGGTTCATCATAAACAATTAATGAATCGGACATTAAATCTTGCAAAGTCTTAAATGCCTTTTGATCTTCAACGGTTGTATAAAAATGATCGTAATCGAGCTGATTGTTTTTAAAGGCTTCGAAGAGCGAATACATACCATTTTTAGCTAATTCTTTATTGTAAGCATTGGTACTAATTTCGGCCCATGAATGAGTCACGTAGAGAAAAGAAAAAATAGCAGGCAAGAGTAGTATTCCACCTGTTTTCAATCGGCTGATAAAAGATTGGCTATCATTTAAAGCATCTTTTACAATCGACTGCTTAATGGTTCTACCAATAATTAAAGCAGTCACTGCGGCCACAATTGTCAACAATAATGGTAACGAATACGATTCTACGATATTTCCAATTACCTCAGTTGTATAAATCAGATAATCAACTGCTATAAAATTGAAACGTACTTCGAATTCATCCCAGAAGAAATATTCGGCAATAACATTAAACACCCAAATAAAAACGGTAAGACTATAAAAGAACCATACAAGTCCTTTATACACTTTACTCTTTGCAATTACGGGTGGAATTACAATAGTAAAAAAGATAAACGGCACCATAAAATACGAACAGGCCACAATATCAAAGAACATTCCTACACTAAACGACTTCAAAAGCTCTAGTATATTCCAGCTAAGTTGTCCCGACGATTTAAACATCAGAATAACTCTCGTAATGAACGAGAGAACTAAAAAAATAATAAACAGCGACTTTACAATTTTAAATCGCCCGGCAAATAGTGATTGCATGAATATGGGTTTAATGAAAATTAACCGTGAATTGTTTCTTTTACTCCAAAGCCTTTTATGATTTCACCTTCATAATCGAGCCACTCTTGCCATCTCTTTTCCACATCATGACCATCAGCATATTTTTTGGCAAAATTTAAAAACATTGTATAATGATTAGCTTCACTAACCATCAGCATTCGATAAAATTCTCGCAAATCTGCATCATTGATATTATCCGATAACACCTTGAATCGCTCACAGCTTCGAGCTTCTATCATCGCACCAAATAATAATCGATCTATCAAATGTACTTCGCGTGAACCGCCTTTACGCTGGAAGTCATACAAGAGATTAACGTACTCATCGCGACGCTCTTTGCCTAATACAAATCCTCTTTCAATCAACTTTTGGTGTACTTGCTGAAAGTGGCTTAATTCTTCTTGCGCCAGTTCCAACATGGCAGTAACTAAGTCGGTTTTCTCAGGGAATTTCACAACTATTGTAATCGCGTTAGTTGCTGCCTTCTGCTCACAAAAAGCATGGTCGGTAAGAATCTCTTCAATGTTCTTTTCCACAATATTTACCCATCGTGGATCAGTAGGCAATTTTAAGCGAAACATAGTTCTTTCTCTATCTTAATAATTCAACATTTCTTCGAATACAACACTTACTTTGTCGGCATTCGGAAGCATTGTAAATTCGAGTGTACTATTCAACGGAATTGCTGGCAGATTTTCGGAGCCCACCACACGAACCGGAGCATCCAATTGATGGAAACAATGTTGAGATATTCTTCCGGCAATAGCTTGAGCGAATGAATTATTATATGGTTCTTCAGTTAACACAATACATTTTCCATGTTTACGCACTGAAGCAAAAATGGCTTCTTCGTCGAGCGGAGCTAGCGTTCTTAAATCGATAATTTCAATTTGTCCCGGATAGTTTTTCGCTGCATTCTTCGCCCAATACACTCCCATACCATACGTTATAACGGTAAGGCTATCCGAAGATTTACCTGCTTCTGCTTCTTGCACGATTCTTGCTTTCCCGAGAGGTAGAATATAGTCTTCCGATGGCTCTATCGTTTTTGCATCTTCAGTACCTTTGATCTTCGACCAATACAAACCTTTATGCTCTAACATCACTACCGGATTAGGGTCATAGTAGGCTGCTTTCATTAATCCTTTTAAATCCGCTCCAGTACTTGGATAACAGATTTTAATTCCTCGGATATTCGTCAACACACTTTCCACACTCGATGAGTGATAAGGTCCACCGCTACCATAAGCACCTATCGGAACTCTGATAATTGCGCTCACTGGCCATTGTCCGTTGCTTAAATAACAAGAACGGCTTACCTCAGTAAACAACTGATTTAAGCCCGGCCAAATATAATCGGCAAATTGAACTTCAACAATTGGCTTACAGCCAGCGGCACTCATGCCAACTGTACTTCCAATGATGAAAGCCTCTTGTATTGGCGTATTGAATACTCTATTATCTCCAAATTTCTGTGCTAGTGTTGCTGCCTCTCTAAATACTCCTCCTAATCGTCCTCCTACATCTTGTCCGTATAATAAACATTCAGGATGCTTAGTCATCAGCTCTTGTATTGCGAAGAGTGCACAATCAACCATTACTTTTGGTTCATTGCCGGCAGGGGCACGATCTCCAGTCTCATTCACGATCGGTGTTGGAGCGAAGTCATGCTTAAATAAATCTTCGGGACGAGGGTCTTCTGCTAGAGTCGCTCTTTCGTAATCGGCACGCACTTCAGCCCAAGCTTCTTCTTCAATTGTAATTAACTCTACTTCGGTATACCCAGCATCGAGCATTTGCTGACGAAACTTCGGCAATGGATCACGTTTAGCTGCTTCCTCTAAATCATCGCGATACCACTCTTTTCTAACTCCTGAAGTATGGTGGTTTAAAAGAGGAACTTTAGCGTGAACCAACCAAGGACGTGCTTCCTGACGAACAGAGGCGATGATACGTTGTAAAGTATCATAACATGTAATAAAATCTGTACCGTCTAAACTTACTGCTTCAAGGCCTTTAAATCCTTGAGCGTATTCGTAAGCATTCATTGCACGAGTTTCTTTCGACGTAGCCGAAATATCCCAGTCGTTATCTTGAACTATATATATAATCGGAAATTGTTTCAACGCAGCCATTTGAAAAGCTTCAGCAACTTCTCCCTCTGTAACAGAGGCATCTCCGAGAGAGCAAATCACAATAGGATTTTCGGCATCACCAATATTTAACAATCCTTGTTTTTGCATGTACTGCACTCCCATCGCAACACCAGTTGTCGGAATTGCTTGCATTCCCGTTGCAGAACTTTGATGAGGAATTTTAGGCATCCCTTCACGCTTCAAGCTTGGATGACAATAATAAGTTCTTCCTCCACTAAATGGATCATCTCTCTTTGCCATCAATTGCAACATCAATTCATACGGCTTCATTCCTATTCCGAGCATCATACTATCATCACGATAATACGCGCTTAGGTAATCTTGTGCTTTTAACTGCAACGATACTGCTAATTGAATGGCCTCATGTCCACGGCTGGTGGCATGTACATATTTAGCTGTTACTGCTGACTTCTCCTCGTAAAGTACCGTCATTTCCTTTGCGGTACACATTAATCGGTAGGCTTTCTCTAAGACGGCCGCCGAAACGGGACCCGCTATTCTTTCTGCTGTTTGCGATGACATGATGCAAAAATAAGAAACTCCCCCCTTTGTTTCTCTCTTTAATTGAGGTTTCCTTCGTCAGAACCTTTTTGTAAGATTTTCGTAGAAAATGATCGAATTACGATAAGCAGCTAATTAACAGCTAATAGTGTAAAACAATAGCTCCTACTGTCTCGCTTATTGGTCCCTTAAGATGAAATTTGTTATCCAACGATTCCCCCCACTATGGAAATTAAAAACGATAAGTATTCTGTTAAATTCTACCCTACAGACATTGTAAGGTGGACACAAACCGGCAACAATCTGCACTTCTACTCGACTGATACTGAACTTGAAGTGATATTATATACCGATAAAATAATCCGCTTCAGATATGCTCCAGGAGGAGTATTTCAGCGTGATTTTTCATATGCCATCAACGAAGGCGTAAAACCGCAAACGGTGAATATGTCGGTTTACGAAGACCGTCATAAGTTCGATATCATGACCGAACATCTTGTAATTCAGATTTACAAGAAGAACATGAAAGTCACTATCCTCGATCGTAAATACAACGTAATCAACGAGGATGAGCTGGGATTCCACTGGCAGCATTACATCAAAAAGGGTGGAAAAATCAATTATTGCAGTAAGAAAATTCAGGATGGTGAGACCTTCTACGGAATGGGCGACAAACCTACTGAATTGAACCTCAGAGGGAAACGATTTGAAAACTACGGAGCTGATACCTACGGTTTCAAAAAAGATCAAGACCCGATATACAAGAACATTCCCTTTTACATGGGATTGCATCACGATATCGGATACGGTATATTTTTCGATAACACATTCCGTACAATTTTCGACTTTGGTAAGGAACAATTCGACGTTTGTTCGTATTGGGCGCGAGGCGGTGAAATGAACTATTATTTCATCTACGGACCTGATTTGACGTCTGTTACAGAGCAATATTCGTGGCTAACAGGTACTCCTGAAATGCCGCCTTTATGGGCATTGGGATATCATCAATGTAAATGGAGCTACTATCCTGAAAGTCAGGTGCGCGAAATCGCTCAAGAATTCCGTGATCGTGGCATTCCTTGCGATGGTATATACCTCGATATCGATTATATGGAAGGATTCCGATGCTTCACTTGGAGTAAAGAAGGATTCCCGAAACCATCGAAATTACTCGGAGACTTAGCAGAAAAGGGATTTAAAACGATTATCATTATTGACCCGGGTATTAAAATTGATCCTGAATATTGGGTTTATCAAGAGGGATTGAAGAACGGATATTTCTGTAAACGTGCCGATGGTGAATTAATGGAAGGTGATGTTTGGCCGGGAGCTTGTAATTTCCCTGACTATACGAATCCTGAAGTTCGCCGCTGGTGGGCAGGACTATTTGAAGAACTAATAAGAAATGGAGTTCGTGGAGTTTGGAACGACATGAATGAGCCTGCTGTTTTTGAGATAGGCACTTTCCCTGAAGATGTTCGTCACGATTACGACGGAGATCCTTGTTCGCATCGTAAAGCACATAACGTATACGGTATGCAAATGGCGCGAGCTACGAATGAAGGAATCAAAAAATTCCTTTATCCAAATCGCCCGTTTGTAATTACTCGTTCTTGTTATTCAGGAGCTCAGCGCTATAGTTCGGTATGGACAGGAGATAACATCGCGACATGGGAACATATGTGGATTGCAAATATGCAAGTTCAACGCTTATGTATGTCGGGAATTTCATTCGCAGGTTCTGATATTGGTGGATTCATCGGCAACCCTGATGGAGAGTTATTTGTTCGTTGGATTCAAATGGCAGTATTCCATCCTTTCTGTAGAGCACACTCTGCAGGAAATGATCCCGGTGCAGAGCCGCAAGAGCCATGGTCGTACGGACAGAAATATGAATTCATCGCTAAGAAATTCATTCAACTTCGTTATCAGTTATTACCATATATCTACACTACATTCTGGCAGCATTCACAATTCGGAACACCAATGGTTCGTCCGTTGGTAATGAGTGATCAAAACGATACTGAATCATTATATCGTACTGATCAATACATGTTCGGAGATAAAATCTTAGTTTGTCCGGTGAACTTACCGGGTGCCGACACTCGCTTATGTTATTTACCAAAAGGAAGATGGTATAATTTCTGGGACGACACATTAGAAACAGGTGGCAAAGAAATTAACGCAAATGCCCCAATCGAGAAGATGCCATTATTCGTTAAGGAAGGATCAGTAATTCCTAATTATCCGAAGATGCAATACGTAGGCGAAATTCCTGTAACTGAATTGACGCTGCATATTTACTTTACAAAAACAGTTCAATCAAGTTATATCTATGAAGATGCCGGTGACTATTACGGATATCGCAACGGACAATTTAACGTAAAGAAATTTGTAGTAACTTATAAAAAGAATGTGTTTAAAATCTTCCAAACTATCTCAGGAAGTTTCGAAGCGACATATAAGCACTATAAAATTGTAATGCATGGCATTCCTGATAACATCAGTGAGTTTGAAGTCGACGGAAAAACGTACAAAATCACAAAACGAAATAATTTACTTGGAGTTGTTAAATTCAAAACATCTGCACACTTCAAAGAAATCACGTTGAAAGTTTAGTTGAAACAGAAAACAAAAAAGGAAGAGGATTATTCTCTTCCTTTTTTTTATGAATAAAAAAAGTCCCGGTTTCCCGGGACTTTTCAGTTTTGACTTGACTATAATTAATATTTTATTCGATTACGATTCTAGTTTGACTAACGTCGCTATTACCTTTCAATGTTAGGATGTAAACTCCTGTTGAAACGTCAGTTAATTCGAGGTTAACTTTGTTTTCACCTTCAACAGCGCTTACAGGAATCATTCTTAAAACTCTTCCTGAAAGATCACTTACAGTTAACATATAATTATCGGCAGTTACTGAATTAAAGTTGACAGATAATAATCCTTTCGAAGGGTTCGGATATACTTCAACGTTAGATAAAGCAGACAATGAACCTTCGCGTACTGAAGGACAAGCAGCAACAGCAACTACTAATGTTTTAGCTGAGCTAGCACCGCATGCGTTATTCGCAACTACTTTAAGAGTTCTATTAGCAGCAGTAGTATTGAAGTTCACCACAATTGTTGTAGTACCTTGTCCGCTTACTAAGGTAACACCTGTCGGCATAGTCCATGTATAAGATGTAGCTCCAGTAACAGCAGCAACTGAATAAGTTTGATTAGTTGCTCCGGTACATTGAGTTACAGAACCGTTAATTGCCGCTGGCGCTGCAGGGCGCGATGTTAACGCTACTGTTTTCTCCGCACTCGAGCCACAACCATTGTTAGCTTTTACATAAATATTTCCTGTACCTGTCCAGTTCGCAGGGAATGTTAATACGACTGATTGAGTAGGTGCATTAATAGTCACAGGAGAAGCTTGACCGTTTAACAACGCTCCGACAATATTCGTTCTCCATGTATAGCTAATTGCTCCAGCAACAGCAGTATTGAATGAATATGTCACACTAGTTACTCCACACAACGTATTCACCTGACCTAACACTGTTCCAGGTGTACTTGGTGCTGTAGTTTTACGTGAGATTAGTTTGGTACGTGTAGTAGTACTTAATCCTTTACAGTTACCACTTCTTACTTTCAATGTATCACTAACGTAAGTATTCAAGAAAGTAACAGTAACGAATGTATCCGGAATACTGATAGCAGTTGCCGATCCGTTAACAAGCATTCCAGCTGATGGAATCCATGAGTAATAATCGGCAGTTGCAATTTTTGATATTTTATAAATCAATACATCTCCTCTACAAGCAGAAGAATTTCCTGTTACTGTTCCCGGTGTTGAAGGTAATGCTGTACGAACAACTACACTTAAAGAAGCTGTTGCAGTTCCGCATCCACCTGTTGCACTTACGCTTACCGTTCCTGATGTTGATGTAGATGACCAATTAGTAGTAATACTACTTGTTCCTTGTCCCGCAGTGATAGTAACATTTGCAGGTACTGTCCAAGTATAGGTAACGCCTGCTTGGTTTGGAACAGAATAAACTACTCCCGTAGCAGGGCGACAAACAGGTGTTGTTCCTGATATTGTTCCAACTGAGAATCCTTGATTTGTAGTTACCGGTAATGATGATAATCCCGATCCGCATGAATTTGTTCCTACTACAGTCACATTTCCTGAAACAGCAGAAACTGTCCAGCTAGTAACAATTGAATTAGTTCCTTGACCTGATACGATACTTACTCCTGTTGGTAACGACCAAGTAAATGTCACTCCTGAAATTGCAGGTACACTATATGTTATTGCTGATTGAGGTGTACAGATTGAAACCGGACCTGAAATAGAACCAATGTTCACTCCTGTTCCAACAGTTACAGCATAGTTTGCATTTACGGTTCCGCATGTATTACTGATTGCAACCGACACATTACCTGCAACTGCTCCTGAACCCCAAGAGGTAGTTATACTATTTGTTCCTTGTCCAGCAGTAATTGTTACTCCAGATGGAATTGACCATACATATGATACTCCACTTTGTGCAGTAACGCTATAGACTATTCCAGTTGTATTCGGACAAACATTAGCCGTTCCTGTTATGGATGAAGCTACTGGTGCAGAACCAACAGTTACAGGTAAACTTCCTGTTGTTGTTCCGCAGCCTGTTGTAATTGTTATTCCAACATTTCCTGATGCTGCTCCTGCAGCCCATGATGTTACAATTGTATTTGAACCTTGTCCAGATGTGATTGACACATTAGCTGGCACTGTCCATGTATATGTTGCTCCACTTTGTGTTGGAACGGTATAGGTAATTGCAGATTGAACTCCGCAGATTAATGTACTTCCTGTAATGGTTGTTGTTGCAGGTGCTGTTCCTACTGTTACAGCGAATGATGTTGATGCATTTCCACAGCTATTGGTTAACGTCACTCCAACATTTCCTGAGGCAGCACTTGCACCCCATGTTGTAGTGATTGAGTTAGTACCTTGTCCTGCAGTGATGGTTACGTTCGCAGGAACTGTCCATACATAGGATGCTCCGCTTTGCGCAACTACACTGTATACTACACCTACTGTATTCGGACATACACTTGCATTGCCTGTTATTGTTGGTGTTGTTGGTGCTTTATTTACTGTTACTGCAAAACTTCCATTCGATGTTCCACAGCTATTGGTTACGGCTACTGCAACAGATCCTGACACAGCACTTGCACTCCATGTTGTAGTGATTGAAGCTGTTCCTTGTCCGCCTGTAATAGTTACGTTCGCAGGTACTGTCCACACATATGATGCTCCGCTTTGTGCAGTAATGCTATAAGTAACTCCTGTTGCTCCTGCACATAATGTTGCTGTACCTGTTACGGTTGGAGTTGTTGGAGGATTGCTCTTTGTTACTGCTAAACTTCCTGTTGTTGTTCCGCAGCCTGTTGTAATTGTTATTCCAACATTTCCTGATGCTGCTCCTGCAGCCCATGATGTTACAATTGTATTTGAACCTTGTCCTGATGTGATTGACACATTAGCTGGCACTGTCCATGTATATGTCGCTCCACTTTGTGTTGGAACGGTATAGGTAATTGCAGATTGAACTCCGCAGATTAATGTACTTCCTGTAATGGTTGTTGTTGCTGGTGCTGTTCCTACTGTTACTGCAAACGATGTTGATGCATTTCCACAGCTATTGGTTAACGTAACTCCAACATTTCCTGATGCAGCACTTGCACCCCATGTTGTAGTGATTGAGTTAGTACCTTGTCCTGCTGTGATGGTTACGTTCGCAGGAACTGTCCATACATAGGATGCTCCGCTTTGCGCAACTACACTGTATACTACACCTACTGTATTCGGACATACACTTGCATTGCCTGTTATTGTTGGTGTTGTTGGTGCTTTATTTACTGTTACTGCAAAACTTCCATTTGATGTTCCACAGCTATTTGTTACGGCAACTGCAACAGATCCTGATACAGCACTTGCACTCCATGTTGTAGTGATTGAAGCTGTTCCTTGTCCGCCTGTAATAGTTACGTTCGCAGGCACTGTCCACACATATGATGCTCCGCTTTGTGCAGTGATGCTATATGTTACTCCTGTTGCTCCTGCACATAATGTTGCTGTACCTGTCACTGTAGGAGTTGTTGGATTTGAAGAAACAGTAACAGCTGTTGAAGATGTTAATGTTCCGCAAGCATTTCCGATTTGTAATTGTACGACTCCAGAAACTGCACTTGCAGTCCATGTAGTAGTGATACTATTTGTACCTGCTCCTGCTGTAATGTTTACTCCTGCAGGAACTGTCCATGTATATGTCATTCCGGCTTGAGCAGGAGTTGAATAAGTAACACCTGTCTGATTCAAACATACAATAGAGTTGCCTGTTATAGCAGCAGAAACCGGAGGTGCATTTACAGTAACTGCAAGTGAACCGTTAGATGATCCACAAGAATTAGTAGCTGTTACTCCTATCGTTCCTGATACTGCAGAACCTGAATAATTAACAACAATTGCATTTGTTCCTTGACCAGTTACTATTGAAGAACCTGTTGGAACTGTCCATGTATAGGTGATCCCCGATTGATTAACTACAGAATAAACTAATCCTGATTGAGATTTACAAACTGAAGCCGAACCACTGATACTTCCAACTGTAGGAAGTGCAGTAATATTAATTTTAACAGTATCCGTTGCGGCTACGCAAGGACCTGCTCCATCGGGATCATTTGCTGTTAACACTAAGTTTACAAATCCTGCTGTTTTCTCAGCAGCAGAAGGCGTATAAGTTAAAGCAGCAGTTGAATTGTTCGGAGTATAAGTACCCGTACCACCCGACCATGTTAAAGTAGTTGCACTACCTCCGATAGATCCTGTTATTGATGCTGCAGCATTTGCACATATTGTTTTATCTACACCTGCATTTGCTGTTGGAGGATTAGAACAAACAGCAGTACATGAATTAACAATAATTAATGCTGTATCTGAATTCGGACATCCTTGAACAGATGTGTATGAATAAGTGATTATTTTAGTTCCTAAACCGGCAACTGAAGGCGTGAAAATATTGCTACTTACACCACTACCCGAGTAATTACCACCTGCAGGAGTTCCTGTATTAAGAGTAAATGCAGGATCATTTAAACACACAGTACCTAATGAATTCAGAACTACGTTCGGTAGTGCATTAACTGTGAAAACTTCAGAAGAACTTCTTGTACATCCTGTAGCATAGGTTACTGTATAAGTAATTGTTTGTGTACCCACAGCAGGATTAAACGTTGTACCCGACACCCCTACTCCTGAATAAACACCACCAGCAGGAGATCCTCCCGATAAAGTCTGAACTGGTGCATTAGCACATACGGGACTGAATGGGTTTAGTGTCGCATTTAAAGGTGTAATTAAATTTACTGTATGCGTACCTGTTGCTGTTCCTGAACAAGCTGCATCCGACATACTTACTAATGTGTAAGTGGTATTTGCAGTAGGAGTTACAACTAAACTATATGGGTTTGAAGAAGTGGTAACATTTTGAATCGATGTTCCATTATTATACTGGAATGTAAAAGGTGCAACACCTGTAAACGTTACCGGAATCGTTGCAGATTGTCCAGTACAAACACTTTGCACTCCCGATATTGAAGCGGTAGGATTAGAACAAACATCCGACACACATACACTAAATGTTCCTGCGCCTGCTGCATCTGTCCATACACGTAAAATATAATCAGCTACCGGATTTAATCCTGTTATTAAATGCGCTCCATTAGCAGGATTCCAACATGCGATTTCAAAACCTCCACATTCGAACAACAATTGTGCTTTCACATTTGTGCCGGAGATATTTGAAACTGTAATATTTAAATCACTAAAGCTTCCTGTATTGAATACATACCATACATCTTGCTTTCCTGTAGATGCATCACATGATGCAGCATCAGTATTCGGAGTAGCATACAATGTTGTACCAACTGTTCCATTACCAGGACAAGCAAGTGGAGTATTAACTGTTAATCTAGTTGCAGTTGCACAATTATCATTTACCGGCGGTAAAGGACATGCTGTAGTTTGATAAACGCAAAGGTTCATATTCCCTACTGCACCGGCAGTATAAGTCCAAACACGAACATAATATGTTTGTCCTGCGGTATATTCATTCTGACATAATTGCACTTCCGGCATGAATGCATTTTGGTCATCACCACATTTCATTACTGCACCTGTTCCACCCGGACACCCACTCCATACTTCCATTACCCAGTCGTTATTTGTTCCGGCTTGAGTAGTGATTACTAATTTATTTCCTGTTGAAGGAGCTACGAATTTATACCAACGATCATTGGTTGCTTGATTACCATTAATGTCTGAACACAACGAAGCAGGACCATTAATTGAAAGTCCTGAATTCACTAAAGTATAAGAACAAGCAGCTAAACTTGCAGCTACGCTTATTGTTGGTGCAGTTGAACAATCTTCACCTGCTGAACCGGTGCTGAAATTATAAGGTCCGATTTTTAAACTATTATTTCCTACGCTACATGTTTTCTGAACATAAAAACTATAGTTCGTTGCAATTGTAAGTCCACTAACGGCTACTGAATTTGATGAAGTAGTTACCGTTGTTCCTGTACCCGGTGTAAATCCCGCTGGACCATATTCTACCGTAAAGGATCCACCAGCAACAGGGTTAGTCCATCCTAAAACAACTGAAGTAGTTGTGATGCTGCTAACATTAAGTGATTGTGGCGAAGGACAAGCTGCCGGTGCGAAACGATATGTTTGGCCAGCAGCAGGTATTGTAGTTGAAGAAACTTGACATGTTGAAGTATTCGATGTTCCATCGATAGAAGCTGCCCAAGTATTTGTGCTACTTACAACAGTTCTGTTTTTAACATTAGTTGGAAAGGTATTGTTCGCTCCACGGACACCAACTTGAAGAGATGCAGTAGCAAAACTTCCAGAAACATTATACACATAATCAATTGCATTTGAAGTTTCCGATAAACGGATTTGAAAATTAAGTACTGGTCCAAATGTAGCACCGCTGGTAGCAAATGTTTTAAAGTTTTTATACTGTACTACGAAAACGCGATTCGGAGAAGTTCCGATAGTTTGGTAACGAATCTCGCCCGTTTGTGCAGCATTTCCAGAAAAGAAATATGCATTTAAATTCCCTCCCATTGCAGAAGCAGCACCGTTATAGGCTACTGTCGATGAAAGCGGAGTATAAACGGTTGTGGTTGGTGCCGTTGCACCAAAAGTAATATATCCGTTTGTTGAAATGATACATGAAGTATATACTGACCCATCAAATGTAAAGTTGAATGGAATAGTATTCGCAGCCAAAGTATAATTCACATCATCTAGTGATGCTGCTCCCGTTGTTCCGGTTGCTGTAGCAGCAACTGTCCCTCCGGTGATCTCGGTATAGGTTCCTGCCGTTTGTGTGAAGTCGTAAAGATTTACTTGGGCGAATGCAGTTCCCTGCAACAACAAAAAGAATAAGAATCCGCTGAATAAAGTTCTTAACTGAGAGTACTTGTATTTCATTTGCTTGTGTTTTCTATGATTTCAAAAGGGCGTATTACCCCCTTGAAACAAAGATATGGCTTTGAAGCAAAAAAACAAGCAATCAGGGGTAAACATTACACTCATATAGGTGAAATGTGTGTTTACCCGGACAAAACACTCGTTTTACAGAATTTAATCTAGTTTCAAAACACCGTTTTGTTGATGATTTTTCACTCGTTGAACAGCACCCGGAATTGAAAAATTATATGAGCTTCCACCGATAGGTAATGATATCGGCAAACGGCTCCAGGTTTCTCTTGAATTACGATGCTTTACAACCACATAATAGGCATTGTTAGAGTAAACTCCCGGGAATGTTATTGTGGCGTTCCCATCTGTATACAACACTCCATTTCTTGACACCACAAAATCGTAAGGAGCTAAGGATGAATGCAATTCTACGGTAATAGTGTCAGTTGTTTGCGATGCATTTACAGGATCAGTTACCGCTGCCATTGTTTGTCCGCCGTAATAGAACCCTTGAATAAACACCTTTAAATTTAAATAACATGCTGGCGTGGCAATTCCAACAGCGTAAGGATCTAAAGTTGTTGTAAAGCATCCATTTGATGATGTTAATTTTATAAGTCCATTTGTGGCTCCAGAAGGCACGATTGCGTGAATTGCATTTCCATTGATCACATTTACTTGACTAGCTGTTGTCGTATTGAAGATTACCGAAGTAACCGCATCTAAATTTAATCCCGATATACCTACATCGGTACCAACCGGTCCAGTTGTAGGAGCAAATCCCGTGATAGTTGGAGCTTGAACAGCTGTTATAATATTACTCGCTGATCTTGAACAACCAGGCCCTTGACTATAAGTATAGGTAACATTGAATACTCCTGGTCCTGATTGGTTTCCAAAGAATGATCCTGACTGAATGTATGTTCCTGAATACGTTCCTCCAACCGGACTACCACCCGTAAGTTGTTTGCTTGCATTTGTACAAACCGTTCCTTGGTTACTTAGCGTAACTGTTGCCGGTTGAACTATTGTAATTACCGCCGAACCACTTACTGTTCCACTGCAGTATGGTCCACTTACACTAACTAACGTATAGGTTTTAGAAGTTGTTGGCGACAAACTGATGAAATAAGGGTTGGAAGAAGTTGTTACTTGAGTATTAGTTGTTCCGTTATTATAAACGAATGTCCATGGAGCATATCCAGTAAAATCGACTTTCGCTTGTACTGTTCCACCTGCACACATCACAGAAGATCCACTAAGTGTAGCCGTTGGAGCATCGCAAATATCAGATAAGCAAATTTTAAATGTTCCCGGAGTTCCTCCTGTTGTTGGAGTCCATACACGAAGAACATAATCGGCCACAGGATTTAATCCTGTTAATGTATAAGTACCATTCGCATTTGGGATACATTGAATCTCGAATCCTCCACATTCAAATATTAAAGCTGCCCTTAATCCTACTGCTGTTAATGGGGTAATAGTTAGGCTTAAATCGCCATAATTAGCAGTATTAAATTTAAACCAAACATCATTATATCCTGCAGACGCTGCATCACAAGATTGAGTTGTGGATGCACTAACTGTTGCATTTACGTTTGTAAATGTTTGTCCGTTGGCAGGACAAGCCTGAGGTGGATTTATAGGTAAATAAATAGATGTTGTACATTCATCGTTTGCAGGTGGCAAAGGACAAGCTGCAGTTTGGTAAACACATAAACTGCATGTTCCTGATGCATTTCTCGCATAAGTCCAAATACGAATATAATAAGTAGCACCTGCGGTGTATTCATTTTGACAAAGTTGAATTTCTGGCATAAACGCGTTAACATCATCAGAGCATTTTACTACCGAACCTGTTCCCGGACAATCACTCCACACTTCCATTACCCAGTCGTTAACGGTACCTGCTTGAGCTGTAATTATCAATTTATTTCCTCCAGCAGGAGCAACAAATTTGTACCAAACGTCATCATCTCCTCGTTTACCGATTGAATCGGAACATAAGTTATCAGGGGCATTTAACGATACTCCAGAACTCACTATAGTATAATTACAAGCAGACAATGATGCGGAAGGATTTATTGTCAATGCAGTAGCACAATCTTCTCCATTTTTCCCTGTTGAGAATGTAGCACTTGCATATGCGCTATAAGAAGAACCTCCACAAAACTGACGAACATAATATTGATACTGTGTTTGTGCAGTTAGTCCTGTAAGTGTAATACTATTTGTATTGCTATTTAATAAAGTACCAGTTCCTTGCACAAATCCCGGAGCACCATATTCGATTTGAAATGACTGAGCTCCATATAAGGATGTCCAGTTTAATGTTGCCTGTGTTTTTGTCACATAACTCGCGAATAAATTTTCTGGTGTTGGACAAGCAGGCGGTGCATAACGGAAAGCAATGTTTGAAGGATTTAATGTTCCCGAAACACTACAATTCGATAAGTTTGACGAACCAAAAATAGACGACAACCATGATGATTGAACACCCGGAACTACTGATCTATTTTTAACATTTGTTGGAAATACGTTATTAATTCCTCTTAACCCAACTTGAAAATTATTAGCTGCAATATTGGTAAAAGTACTTCCAGTACAACCATATGTAAATTCTATATTATTAGTAGTTTCATATAATCTAATTTGAAAATTAAATGCGCTAGTATATACTATAGTATTGTTCCATGGGCGCATATTTTTATACTGCACAACAAACACCCTATTGGGACTTGCCCCCAATGTCTCGTATCGAATCTCTCCACTCTGCGATGGCACGCCTGTAATAAAGTAGCCATTGAGATCGCCTCCCATCGCGCTTAATACTGCATTGGTAGTAGCGGTATTATCTAACATTGTATTTATCTGATTACTCGGAGCTGGTGTACCAAGCGTCATGAAACCATTCGTGCTGATATTAGCTGTTGAGTAATAGTTATATTCGAATTTGAAAGCAAATGGCAATGGCACTGTATATACTACTTTATCTAAGGACGCAGCATTTCCAGAAACAGCTGTAGCTGTTCCCAATACCGTACCACCTAATATTGGAGTATATGGGTTTGCATATGATGTGAAATCATACACATTTAACGTTTGACTATAACCCAATGAAAACAAGAGGGAAAAAATTAGTACTAACGGATACTTTTTCGAGACTTTAATTTTTAATGTCATCATTGTTTCATGCCCTTCGGCTAATTAATTTAACTACAGCTTATACCATTATATGCGGCAATTACGCCATTATCGCCATATATTAGGCGAATCACAGGAATTATTACACTAATGATTTCTTTGCTATTGTGTAAAGTAAATCATTGAAAAAATCCCTACCAAATAAATTTAGATGAAAGATTATCAAACATTTAATAATCCAAATGATTCAAAGATTTTTTATATGCTAATTTTTAATAACTTTGCGCCTCCAATTCGGGGAAAGAGTACATTTCTCTCCGTAAGGCGAGGTAGCTCAGCTGGTTAGAGCGCAGCACTCATAATGCTGAGGTCGCGGGTTCGAGCCCCGCCCTCGCTACAAAAAGGCCCCGACGGGGCCTTTTTTCTTTCTAGCCAATTTGGTTTTACTCATTTTTTATTGGATTTATTGCAGGCCTCAAACTTCCAGGCACCGTAAAATCGAAGGTAGTGGTCGCGCTAAATAACACCGGAGTTTTACTCCATGTTTCTATGCTATTACGGTGACGCACAGCTATATAGTAGCTATTCCCAATAATTCCTCCTGGATAGGTTAAGGTTACTGTTCCATTTGTATTTAATACTCCCGTTGTAGTTGCTACTATTCCATATGGTGTAGTACTGCTACGAAGTTGCACTGTAATCGTGTCGGTTTTACCCGGTGCCACAATTTCAGCCATCGTTGAAGAACCTTGATAGAATCCTTGTATAAATACTTTTAAGTTAAGTGTAGTGTTTGTAGCCATCGTAAAGTTCGATGCGCCTGAGCCGCTGCAAAGGCCATTATAAACGGTAATTAAGCCCGTTGATGCCCCTGCCGGAACAGTAGCGTTGATTTGTCCCGAATTCACTACCGTAAATGACAATGCCGAAACTCCGTTGAACTTAACATCAGTCGCTCCAGTGAAGTTGCTTCCGCTGATATTTACTACTGTTCCAACACTTCCTGAAGAAGGGGTAAATGCCGAAACATTAGGTGAATTTACAACAGATATTGTTATTGTATTTGAAAGTACAGGACAAGAAAATGTCGAAACTGGCAAGCCTATTACCCATGAGGTAATTGCACCTGTATCAACCGCTGCTCTGTCATATCCATAGAGCGCCCAATTGCCATTAGGATTTATATTCGCTCCTAATGAACCGAAGGTTGTTTTTGTTGTAGAGATTCCCGTACATCCCGTTACGGTGAATGTTGCTGCACTTGGTTTATAAAGTCCTGTATAAGGCGCCCCTGTAGCTGGCAGTACGGCCGTTGCACTATCGGCAAATACAGTATTGGTGAAGTTGGCTCCACTGCTTCCTAATAAATTCGAAAGCCCGATTTTTTCTCCCGATGGCGATTGTAAATACAGTGCTAAGTCGCCATCGTAGGTATGTGTTATGTTCAACTTAACATACATTTTTGATGGATCTATCGTACCAACATATCCAGATACCGGTATCACACTGAAATTCCCTGCACAACTGTTATCAGGAATTGAAGTTCTAGTGGTGTTGGTGAATGTTTGGGCAGGAAGGATAGCAATAGTTGATGCCGTTACATCATATGCTCCAGCGGAATTTGCTGTGTATGTTGTTCCTGTTGCGCCTGATATATTTACTCCGTCTTTTCTCCATTGGTAGTTCACACCACCAACTGGTGAGTTAATAGATAAAATTACATTACCTGAATTACAAATTGTTGTTGATCCAGATACGGTAATAGTTGGTGTTGCTGGCGATGCGCCAATTGCTATAGGTAATGTCGCTGCAGGACCTGTTCCACAAGAAAACACTCCAGCTACCGAAACTGTTCCCGATACTGCTGAAGGTCCAGCTAACACAACAACACTATTTGTATTTGCGCCCGATTGAATTGAAAATCCTGCTGGGAATGTCCAACTATATCCCGTTGCTCCTGCAATAACAGGAATTGAATAACTCAATGTATTATTTGAGCACGATGAGGTTGGTCCAGTAATGCTTGCCGCAGCAGGTATGGCCGTAATTGTTAAGGCTAATGAAGAGGTGTTTCCAGTACTGCATCCTGTTACAGGTGTTACTGTTATCGAGCCTGTAGTGACACTAGTGGTTATGGTTACAGTAATGGTATTGGTATTGCTTCCCGATGTTATTGTTGATCCCAATGGAACGGTCCAATTGTACCCTGATGCGTTTGCTACCGCAGGTACCGTATAAACGACTCCAACTTGTCCTTGACATACGTTTGTAGTTCCACTTATTCCTCCTACCGAACCTAAGGTTCCGCTGTAGGTTAATATTGATCCGTTATCAGATCCAATCACCGACGGATTAGATGCTACCACTCGTATTTTGTATCCGATCGCTGTTGTACCAGTAACTGGAATTGTACAGGCAATAGTTCCGCTCGATGATGTTGAAGCAAGTGTACCTATTGTTACTGGACTTGCAAATGATCCTGAAGAATTTGAAAGTTGTGCAGTATAAACATTTCCAGCATTAGCATTTCCGTCTCCTATAAATGATACATTTAACGCTTGTCCTGAACATATAGAACTTACCGGTAACGCAGTAGTACTTAATGTTGATAATACAGAAGAACCCGCAACGATGGTGAAGTTCACATTTGAGATATCAAAGAAAATATTTCCTACTGCTTCTACTTTTACACGAGCTGTAGTTGTTAAAATCGAGGGAACCGTAATCACTTCTGAACCATCATTTGGAGTGCTCGCTAGTAGTACAGTGGGATAAGTAAATCCTCCATCATTAGATAAAGATATTTTTACGTTTGCACAATTGATAGTTCCTGCATTTGTTGATGAAACATCCCAGGTAACTGTTTGAGAGGTTCCTGATGGCCAAGTCACTGCCGTATTTGGAACTGTAACTTTAAAAGGTGTTGTTGTATTAATTACGTTAACAACTGTAGTTGTTGCAGTATTGGTAACTCCACCTCCTCCTGCTCTGTTATCACGAGCAGTTACTCTGAAATTGAGTGTACGAGCATAAGAAGCTGGAAACTCTCCGATTGTAGTTACATTATTAACGATATCCGACATTTTCGGAAATGTTCTTGTTGAATCGGTAGTTGGACTAAACGGACGGAATAATGGTCCCGTGCCTGTAGTTGGATTCCATACCCCTGCCGCACCTAGATCATATTCTTCCCATGAATAGGTAATAGCATCTCCGTTGGCATCACTTCCTGTTGCAGTTAATACAAATGGCGTTGAGAAGGGAATATTATATCCTGATCCTGTTGCAGCTACCGTAGGTGGTGTATTCCCTGTTGCTGTTGCTACGCCACAAGTACTTCCTCCTCCTGAAGTTAAAAATGTCCCTATTTCATCTCCACTTTTCACATGGAAATAGGCAATACTATGAGCGGCTAAATCGTCGGCGCCACAAATCCCTGCATAAGCCATAATGGTAATTCCACTTCCCGGTTCATAAGCTGTTGAAGCATTTCTATTTCCTCCGGCACATGACCCTAAAGCACTGTTAAATGTGTGGTTCCCCGAGAATTGATGTCCCATTTCATGGGCTACATAATCGATATCGTAAGCATCGGCAGTTGGACTAGATGACCCTGTAACGCCTCTCGCTTTATTTGTTGAAGAACAAACTACTCCAAGTCCTGCTACTCCACCTCCACCAGTAGAAAACACATGTCCGATGTCATAGTTAGCAGAGCCGATTACGGTAGTAATATTATTCTGATTTTCGGTCAACATCGTTGATCCGTTATTGTTTGTATAAGGGTCGGTTGCCGAGTTTAAGTACACCAATAAATTATCGTTGGCGATTAATACCAAACGAACTGCTAATTCCATTTCATACACGCCATTTACACGAGCTGTTGATGCAACAATTCCCGACATAGCACCAGAGGCAGTACCACCAAAAAATGCAGCATATTCACCTGTACATGCTAATGCCAAACGGTATGTTTTTAATGTTCCTCCACTGCTGCGATTAGCAATACCGCTAGCCACTTGTGCATAATTTCTTTCCACTTTGTTGCCACCCGTAATTGTTGCTGTTTCGCAATCAAAACTTCTGCGAGGCAGTGAGCTTTTCTCATATACAACATAATCGAGAGTATTAAACTGATGGAAAGGATCAACAAAAAATTGTCCTTTCGAAGACATAATCATTGACTCAAACCCAAGGTCGGTAAGCGATACTTTAACAACCGCTGTTGGATCTTCAATTCCTTGTCCTGAATAAACTTTAAAATCGGGGAACTGTGCCTGCAATCCCGGCTCCATCATCATCGACTCAACCATTCTGAAAGTTTGAAAACTACCATCAGGCATAGGAACCGATAACTGCACCGGACTTTTAGAAGCCGCCATAGTAAACTCCTTAGGAGCATTGGCTAGCATAGCTCTTAAAACAGGTAAATTAAGTCGAACGATTGCGCTATTAGAAGGCATCGCATATCGTTCCGGTCCGCCGGAAACATCATTTAATGAAATTGTTTGCCAATAACTACCTCTAATATTTGCCACTTGAGCATTTACAGAGTAAACTAAAGTTAACATCAATACCCCTATCAGAGCAGCTGATGTTTTCATTTTGATAAGATTCATAGGATTTTTTGCTTATTCCGCCCCCTTTAATTCTTGCGGAACCTGCAATTTGCAAAAAACAGAAAGGAAATCCAAGTAATTAGGGATAAAAATTCATGAATTTCTGACAATAAACAATTCTTACGTAAAATGTTGATATAAAAGTGAACTAAAAGCAGAAAAAACTTGCATCGCCTGTTTTAAAGCCCTATATTTGCGTATCAAGGTAATTAGAAAACTCTTAATAAATGAAACATATCATCTACAAATCACTACCGCTTGTTGCATTCTTTATGATTGCATCTATGCCATTATTCGCACAGAACTGTAATCCTAATGTGCCGATCGACGGAGGTCTAAGTGCACTTTTAGTTGCGGGTGCAGGATATGGTCTTAAAAAGATTAACGACAAAAGAAAAGAGAAATAATTCTATTCTTTAAAATGACAGAAAAGGTTAGCATTTGCTAACCTTTTTTTGTGTTTATTTGTTTCTTGATCCGATATTCCGGAATTATGTTATCACGTTTTATTAAAGACAAACAGCAACAACAGATCGCTTTGTTCCTCATCAGAGCAGTGATCCTTTATGCCATTTGGTTCGTTTCGTACGATTTCTTCATCTCCCCATCCGGAAAAGTCGATCATTGGTTAAACAACAGAGTTGCCACCGATGCTGCAAGTATGTTAAGCATAGCCGGTATGCCGGGAAGTACAGAACTTGGTAATGAGCAGGTAATCGTAAAAATCAATAATGTAGGAATGGTAGGCGTCGGAAATCCTTGTAACGGATTAGAGCTTTTTGTCTTGTTCGCGGGATTTATCATTTGCTTCCCCGGTGATTTAAAATCGAAGACTTGGTTTATCCCATTAGGGATTATAGGGATATATTTGATAAACACATTGCGTGCTGCTGTACTTGCGGTAATTCAATTAAAAGCACCCGAACACCTCGACTTCAACCATCATTATACGTTTACGATAATTGTTTATTCCTTCATCTTTGCATTATGGATGACATGGGTAAATAAATTCTCGGCCATTAATGCTAAATCGAAAGATGGAAAATCTGAATAAGCCGCTTCGCTATTTACTTATTGCATTATTGGTAATTTTCATTCTTTGGATCGGATTACAAAGAGAATCCAAGTTATTGGTAGTAGGACATAACGGATTAACTTTCATCAATCGCTATCCTAGAATTGCTGTTACCAACTTCCAATCGGAAATGAAGAACCTTGGTAGTTTCAGCTTCTCTCCTAAATTGCAATCATCAGTATTTTTCAGCATCTGCTATTTGCTAGCGTCGAGTTTATTAATCGGTTTGATATCAGGAAAAAAATCGCTGGCTAAAATCAACGCTATATTCTTTGCAGTTTATATGGCTGTTTGTTTTATACTGATAACAATAAATGGCATGGGTGTTGACTACCGACTAAGCGCGGGATTAGCACATTACTTGGAAGACTTATTCTTATCGCCCTTTTTCATCTTAGTTTTCATCGTTATCATCAAAGCATTTAAGCTCGACACTTCAACAACGAAGGAAAAGAAAACTAATTAATTACTTCTGGCTTTTCTGATGAAAATATTATTCAAGATAGCCCAGAAATATTGAAAATCTGTTTTCACCGGACTCTTTTCATATTGTTTTAAATACTTCAATTCGGAGTCGATAATTTCTTCCAGCGTCTTAGGCATATCAACATAAAAAGGAGGCAATAATCCTGGTTTCGAATCAATACGTTTCTCTTGAAGTTCTTTAGTATAAAGAGAATAATAATGACGACTTAAAGGACGCACCCCAACAATTTTCAAATCTCCTTTAAAGAGATTAATGATCATTGGTAACTCATCGAGCCAGAAACGACGAAGAAAACTTCCCCAATGGGTAATCCTGAAATCGTCGGCAAACTTCCCGCCTTCGGTTAATTTGTTTTGCTCGTAGATATATTCTTGCAAATACTCTGCATAAGGATACATGGTACGGAACTTAAACACGTTAATGATTTTACCATCCTTACCTACTCTTTTCATAGTGAATAATGGTCCGTAAGAAGGATTCAAATCATAACTCGGCAACTTCTCTTTTTGTCCGACGAAGTATAAGTAGTTATCAATTTCTTTTACCTCTAAAATTCTGAAACCGCACGACACCAAACGACCCAATGCTTCAGCCTTCGACATCACACGATTTCGTCCATCAGTAACGAAGAAATATAATTTCTTAAAGAAAGGAAGTTTCGGGAATACACGTTTAAAAACAAAGTCGAGCACCAAATAAAGCTGAGCCATTACCGGCACGAACTTATGCAATAAGCGACGATGACGTTGCTCTTGCGTTTCAACAAAGCCAATGTAAATACCACCCATCGGCAGCTTTTCATTTACCGCCTCTTGAAATTTATTAACGAAGCGAATATCATTGATCTTTTTAAGATTGATTATAGCTTCGCTACTATGCTCATCGAAATTTTGAATATTAAAAGGCGTAGTCGTCATCATCAGCTTCGTCTCCTCCGCCTCGATATCGACATACTTACCCAACAGTTTTTTAACCTCAGGCTTTATCTCTTTTAATTGTTCTTTGTTCATTTATGGTATTTCCCTTTAACTAAATATACGCCAACCCGCATGGGATTGATACAGAATATTTCGCCAAAGACCTTAATTTCTGGGTGAATGATCCTCTAATATTGGTTTTGTTTGCCCCCTAACCAAAAACAAAGCAGGATTCGATCGTAAACTTACTACTTTCAATACATACTTGTCAAGGATAGTTGAAAAGAATTTTATTGCTTTTTACCGCAAAGTTTGAAAATTGTTACCTACTTCAAATGTAATCCACTGCTTAGCAACACATTAAAATATGAATAGGGACATTCATTCATTTCATTTTCACAAATAATAAAATGAAATCGATGAGAAATTAACCGTTTTTACTTCACAAAAAGCATCCAAAGCATTCGAATTCCAAAGATCATTAGTCCGGCGCCTGAGATCCTATTCAACCACACTAAAAAAGATGGTTTTATAATGGTTTTCAATTTTACCGCCAAAAAGGCCTTCAGCAAATCTGTAGCCAATACAGTTGCCAAGGCACATCCGAAAAACAAATAGGTATGCATTGGGGTGAAATGATCTTTTACTGTTAAGGTGGTACTCACACCAACCCAAAAAATCAACACAAAAGGATTCAGCATATTCATCATAAATCCTTTGCCGGTATCAATCAAATAGGTCTTGCTGTCGTCGGGAAGTTCCAACTGATCACCTTCCATCACTGGCTTTTTAAGAATATTTACAATCCCGAAAATGATGAGTAATAGTCCGCCTCCCAGCCCAATCAATTCTTTATTAGTTTGAATTAGTTGTAGCGCCGTGCTGCTGAAATATGCAATTACAATGTAAAGGGCGTCACTCAGCATCACCCCAACAGCTAAATAAGCTGCAGGAGTAAATCCTTTTTTAATACTGGTATTAATGAGCATAAAAAATACGGGGCCCAATAAGAGCGCCAATACAAAACCCAATGAAATACCTGACACAATTGCTTCTACCATAAATAAGCCGCTTCGGGCATAAAAATAAAGGAATTGTTATTACGGAAGGCCGGAATCGCGTGAAAGGAATAATTTTTATAAAATTTAAAAAGATGGGGGAACATTTATTGAATTCCACTACTTTTGAAAAGTTATGACCAAAACAAACATTTTCATTTTACTGATTGCAGCCATAATTGGCTTTAGTGCTTGCGACAACACGCTCGATATACTTGACGAATACGACGATTTTCCTGTCGTTTACGGACTTTTAAACCGCAATGATTCTGCACACTTCGTACGCGTTCAAAAAGGCTTCCTAGGCGAGGGAAATGCGCTATTGATGGCTCAATATCCCGATAGTATTTATTACGATACGGCGAAAGTGGAAATTCACGTGTATGAAAGAGTTAACAAAATAGCTAAAGACACGATGTTACTTCGTCCGAATTACGGATTTACAAAAAATGAAGGCTTATTTACCGATGAGAAGCATATCGTTTATCAGTTATACAAACAAATCAGAGAAACCAACGGCACCATTACTTATGATCCCTTTTTCCCTCTAAAAAACGATGCCGATTATACCCTCGAAATAAAAAACAAAATGTCGGGGAAAGTAACTACTGCACAAACAACATTAGTAGAAACTATCAGTCAGCTGAACTTATTCCCTTCCACAAAAGTGAATTTAGCTTCTGAGTTTCCGTTCAACGTAAAAATATCGTCGGGAAAAAACGGTAAAGTGTACGGACTAATTATGCGATTCAAGTACAAAGAAATCAATATCAGCTCGGGAAATGCAGTTAACAAATACGTAGATTACTATTTGCCAAATCAAACATCGCTTAATACCAACGGGGGACAAATCCTTACCTTCTTGCTCGACGGACAAGTAATCTTCCGTTACCTGAAAGAAAAAATCAAGAAAGACCCATTGGTGACGCGTCCATTAGGATATATCGATGCCGACTATATCTTTACTGTTGGCAGCGAAGATTTGTATAATTATATCCAAGTAAACGCGCCGGGAAATACGGTTAATTATATCCCTGAATACACTAATCTTTCGAACGGGAAGGGAATATTTACAAGCCGTTGGATCAGTACATCACCCAACATTAAATTCAATTCCCCAACCCAAGATTCGTTGCTAAACAGCCAGTATACGAAAGGCCTTTTCAACTGACAATGATAGGTCGACTTCTGTCGAATTGTCATTCTGTCAGTAATATCTGTCAAAAACCCATCCAAATAGCTGACAATCCTGCCTTTTATAGCGGGTGGCATAGTCATTGACTAAGGGCAAACAAACAATAGAAAAACACATCACACATGAGAAAAGTTATTGGAATCGACCTTGGGACCACCAATTCATGCGTTGCCGTTATGGAAGGCAATGAGCCGGTTGTAATCCCCAACAGCGAGGGTCGCAGAACAACCCCCTCGATGGTTGCTTTTATTAAGGACGGAGAACGCAAAGTAGGAGATCCTGCAAAACGTCAAGCCATCACGAATCCTAAGCATACCATTCAATCAATTAAACGATTCATGGGAGAATCGTTCGACAAAGTTTCTTTGGAGATTTCCCGTGTACCATACGAAGTAGTAAAAGGCGACAACAACACGCCACGCGTTAAGATCACCGATCGTTTATATACACCACAAGAAATCTCTGCAATGGTACTTCAGAAAATGAAGAAAACAGCAGAAGATTATTTAGGACACGAAGTAACAGAAGCAGTAGTTACAGTTCCTGCATATTTCAACGACTCACAACGTCAAGCAACGAAAGAAGCTGGTGAAATCGCAGGATTAAAAGTTTTACGTATCATCAACGAGCCTACAGCTGCAGCGTTAGCTTACGGCTTAGACAAGAAACATACAGACACGAAAGTGGCGGTATTCGACTTAGGTGGTGGTACATTTGATGTCTCTGTACTTGAATTAGGCGACGGAGTATTTGAAGTAAAATCAACCAACGGAGATACTCACCTTGGAGGAGACGACTTCGACCAAGTGATCATCGACTGGTTAGCAGAAGAATTCAAAAACGACGAAGGCATCGACTTAAGAAAAGATCCGATGGCAATGCAACGTTTGAAAGAAGCTGCAGAAAAAGCAAAAATCGAATTATCGAGTTCATCTCAAACAGAGATTAACTTACCATACATCATGCCTGTTGACGGCATTCCGAAACACTTAGTAAAATCACTTACAAGAGCGAAATTCGAGCAATTAGCAGATGGATTAATTCAACGTACACTTGAGCCTTGCAAGAAAGCACTATCAGATGCTAAAATGCAACCATCAGAAGTTGATGAAGTAATCTTAGTAGGTGGATCAACACGTATCCCAGCAATTCAAGAATTAGTAGAAAAATTCTTTGGCAAGAAGCCTTCGAAAGGAGTTAATCCTGATGAAGTAGTTGCCTTAGGAGCTGCAATTCAAGGAGCGGTATTAACAGGAGAAGTAAAAGACGTATTGTTACTCGATGTTACACCGTTATCGTTAGGTATCGAGACTATGGGAGGAGTATTCACTCGCTTAATTGAGTCGAACACTACAATTCCTACAAAGAAATCAGAAACGTTCTCAACGGCATCTGACAATCAACCTTCGGTAGAAATTCACATCCTTCAAGGAGAGCGTCCGATGGCAAAAGACAACCGTACAATCGGTCGCTTCCACCTCGATAGCATCCCTCCTGCTCCACGTGGCGTTCCTCAAATCGAAGTAATATTCGACATCGACGCTAACGGTATCTTACATGTAACAGCGAAAGATAAAGCAACAGGGAAAAGCCAAAATATTCGTATTGAAGCATCTTCAGGATTAAATGATGCAGACATTAAACGAATGAAAGACGAAGCAGAAGCAAATGCTGAAACGGATCGTAAGTTTAAAGAAGAAGCTGAAAAAGTAAATCAAGCTGACTCATTGATCTTCCAAACTGAAAAGCAATTAGGCGAATTTGGCGACAAGATCCCTGCAGAGAAGAAGACAGTTATAGAGAACGCACTTGCACAACTTAAAGAAGCGCATAAGAACCGCGATATCGCATCTATCGATACAGCATTCGCATCGCTTAACGCAGCATGGCAGGCAGCATCGCAAGATATGTACAACGCATCACAAGAAGCGGGAGCACAACCGGGAGCAGAAGCAAACGGAA
>JAHEYP010000029.1:23356-44153 GCA_023251535.1 Bacteroidota bacterium | reverse complement strand
CCGATGTTAAACTGATCCGCATCTACAACCCAATCGGCATTGCCTGCCATTTGCGCTTTTTTAGCATCGAAAAGCACTTTGATAGTTTGTGCTTTCGCAAATTGAATGGTTACTGCGAGTACTAATAAGAGTAGTAATTTCTTCATGTTCGTAATTTCGAATCATAAAGAAATTAAAAAAATAACACCCGTCCAACTTTTTCGGCTGAACGGGTGTTTTATCATGTTAATTTCAGTTTTTATCGCACTAAGCTGAATGTTCCTCTGAATTCGTAGTCTTTTCCTTTCTCTGAGGTGATTTGAATGTAGTAGGTGTAAACTCCCACCGGAGCTTGTTTTCCGGAGCTGAAATTACCGTCCCACGGTCTTAGGTATGAGTCGCTAGTATAAACTGTTCCTCCCCAACGATCCAATACTTGCATGTTGAATGATTTGACATTCAATACTGGAGTTCCGTCAAACCATACGTCGTTCTTTCCGTCGTTATTCGGCGTAAATCCACTAGGAATGTACATTGGTACTATTTCGACATTCATTTCATACTCGTCATAACATCCTGCTACATTGTATGAAATCAGTTTTACTGTATTGGTTCCTACTTTGTCGAATTGGTGAATCGGATCAGCATCTTCTGATGTTTGTCCATCGCCAAAATTCCACTTGTAGTGCGTTGCATTTGTTGATTGATTTGTGAATCGTATTGTCGAATTAAATACACTGCTTACATCCGACGACTGAATAAATTTCGCTTCAGGTAAGGCAGGACGCATTAAGTTGATTGTTAAGGTGTCGTTTGCTTTACATCCCCATGGACTCACAATCGCTAATTCAGTAGCATAAAATCCGCTATCGCGATAAGAGTGATCAGGATTCATTTCACCACCTACTGTTCCGTCACCAAATGTCCAAGTAAATGTCGAACCTACATCAAATATCGATGAGTTGATAAATTGAACTACTATCTCTTGGCAATTCGCTGTTTGCAAATAACTGTAGTTTACTGTTGGTATCGGATGAACATCTAAATTAAATGTGTCTTTGCTCACACATCCAAACGATGTTGTGATGGTAAGTGTATACGTTCCTGTTGTATTCTGAGTAATTGAATTGCTCGTATTTCCTGTCGACCATAAATAGGTTCCTTGTCCTGCTAATGCTGTCAATGTGCTTGTTTCTCCTGCGCATAGGTGATGCTTTCCTGAGATTGCAGGATCAGCAAGTGGATGTGCTACTAACGTTGTGCTTGTACTGTTACTGCAGCCGTTGATGTCGGTAACCGTTAGGGTATATGCACCACCGTTAGCTGTGCTAATTTGCTGAACGCTTTCTCCTGTCGACCATTGGTAGATGGCGTAGCCTGCTCCTCCATCGAGTACAATCGGACTGTTTTCGCATGTTGCTGCAGGTCCTGTAATACTTGGTGTTGGTAAAGCATTTACTATAACTAATGTAGAATCGGAATTCTGACAACCGTTGTTATCGGTAACTGTTACAATGTAGTTTCCTGCAACTCCTGTTGTTAATTGGTTTTGCGAACTTCCGTTATTCCACGAGTAGATTGCGAAAGTGCCAGGGTTGAGTGTTACTGATCCTCCTGCACAAATCGATGCAGAATTACTTAAGCCAACTGTTGGAAGGGCATTTTCAATGACTGTTGTAGAAATATCGTTTTTGCATCCGTTGATGTCGGTTACTGTTAGGGTATATACACCGCCGTTAGAAACAGTTACTGTTCCCGTAGTAGCTCCTGTCGACCATAAATATTGATAATTGCCTACTGGTCCTTGTAGTCCCGTTACTTCTCCCGAGCAAATTGAGGTGTCGCCTGTGATGATAGAAACCGGTAACGAAAGCGAAACGAACTGTATTGAATTGGTTCCTGTACATCCGTTATTATCGGTTACTGTTACTGTATATAATGCGGTTGAAGTTGGTGCAATGGTTGCTGTTGTTGATCCATCAGACCAAAAATAAGCGTTCATTCCAGCTCCTGCGTCTAACAATCCGCTGAAGCCGTTACATACAGTATCGGTTCCGGTAATTGTTACTACAGGATTTAAATGTTCTGTTACTACGTATGATGTATTGTTGGTACATCCGTTTGCATCAGTAACTGTTACAGTATAAGTTCCCGTTTGTGATACGCTAAATTGTGCGTTTGTTGATCCGTCGCTCCATACATAACTCGATGCTGGTTGTGCTGTTTGAATTTGAACTGTATTGCCGTCGCAGAAATCGGTAGGACCAGTAATTGCTACTGAAGGCAAAGTGTTCTCTATTACGTTTACACTCGTAGTTCCCACACATCCATTACCATCTGTAACAGTAAGATCATAAGGTCCTCCAGACGTTACGTTGATGGATGATGATGAACTTCCATCGCTCCAGCTGTAAGCAGCATACCCTGGATCTCCGTTGAGTGTTGTTGCTTTTCCTGAACAGAATTGCAATGTTCCCGTTATGGTTGGAGTAGGGTTTGTGAATATCGTTACATTGATGAAATTAGATCCTGTACATCCGTTGGCGTCAGTAACAACTACTACATACGTTCCTGTAGAGGTTGCATTGATGATTTGTGTTGTTGCTCCAGTCGACCACGAATAGCTGTTATATGCTCCAGCATCAATAAAGGCAGGTTGTGTTTGACAAGCTGTTGTAGTGCCTGTAATAATAGGAGTTGGTAAAGCGTTTAATGATAAGTTATGCGTTGTTTGATCAGAACATCCATTTGCATCAGTTACGGTTACGGTATATGTTCCCGCAGCAGATGCAGAAATTGATGCAGATGTGCTTCCTGTACTCCATGCGTAATTAGCTCCAGCAGGAGATGCCGTAAGTGTTGTTGAGGCTCCGCTGCATATCGCCGCTAATCCGTTGATAGAAGGAACAGGAAGGTTGTTCATCGCAACATTGGCAGAAGTAGATCCTGTACAACCATTGGCATCGGTAACAGTAACTGTGTAGGTTCCTGCTGCACTAACGTTAAGGCTAGCCGAAAGTGATCCGTTGCTCCATAGATATGACGAATAACCTGCCCCCGTATTGATAGTGGTATTGTTTCCTGAACAGAATTGTAAAGTGCCTGTGATAGAAGGCGTAGGTAAAGCGTTTATAGTAACAGCAATTAAATCACTTCCAGTACATCCGTTGGCATCGGTTACTGTAACAGTATAGTTTCCTGTTGCAGTGGCATTAATCGTTTGTGTGGTTGCTCCTGTCGACCATACATAGCTGTTGTAGCTTCCTGCATCTATAACGGCAGGTTGCGACTGACATGCGGAAGCAGTTCCGGTAATAGTCGGTGTAGGATTAGAAGTAAGTACTAAGTTATGAGTTGTTTGAGCTGTACATCCATTGCCATCGGTTACCGTTACTGTATAATTTCCTGCAGTTGATGCGGAGATGGAGTTTGATGTGCTTCCTGTATTCCAAAGATAATTTGCTCCTGCTGGTGTAGCTGTTAATGTAGTTGCTGCTCCGTTACAGATTGCTGCTAGTCCGTTGATAGCAGGTAAAGGCAAATTGTTCATTGTAACATTTGCAGATGTAGATCCTGTACATCCATTAGCATCTGTTACCGTTACTGTGTAATTTCCTCCTGCACTAACGCTAAGGCTAGCCGAAGTTGATCCTCCGTTCCATAAATAGCTGCTAAATCCTGCAGGTCCAGATATGGTAGTACTTAATCCGCTGCAGAATTGTAATGTTCCGCTAATAGCAGGAGTAGGGTTAGCATTTATTGTTGCTGCTTGACTATCGCTTCCTGTACATCCGTTAGCATCTGTAACAGTAACAGTATATGTTCCGGTTGACGTAACGTTGATACTAGCTGTTGTTTGTCCTGATGACCAACTGTACGAAGAATAAGTTCCTGCACTCAACGAAAGTGGTTGCCCGCTACAAGCGGATGTTGGTCCCGTAATTGTTGGGGTAGGTAATGTGTTAACGGTAACTGTAACGGTTGTGTCGGAAGTACATCCGTTATCGGTAACAGTTAAGGTATATGTTCCGCCGGTATTTACGTTAATCGAATTCGAAGTAGCTCCTGTCGACCATGTGTAGTTAGGGGCTGCACTTCCATTTAACGTTACTGATCCACCTTGACAAAAAGTAGTTGATGAAGCAGGAGTAATGATTGCCGGTGTGCCGGATGTGGTGATGGTGACCGGAGGAGTAGTGGCGCTGCAATTTCCCGAACTAGTAATGGTGCAGGTATAGGTTCCTGCATTATGCACAACAATACTTTGAGTGGTAGCTCCATTGCTCCATAGGTAAGTGTTTCCTGTGGTAGCTGTGAGAATTACGCTATCATCTGGACATAAATTATTGTTTCCTGTTAACGTAATTACAGGGTTTGCTGTACTAAATGCTACAGTAATAATAGACGAAAAAGCGAAGCAAAATTGTGCTCCAATGAAATTGGAAATAGTTCCGTAGTATGTACCTGGTTGACTAACCCATAATATCATGTTTGTATCGCCATTCGACCAAACAGGATTACGGCATGTTGGTAAAGTGAGAGGGAAGGAATCGCCGGGACAAATGAAAATAGTATCGGTTGAAGCTAATTCAACACCATTCACATTTAAAACCGGAATTTGTCCTGAAGGTTGAAAAGATCCTCCTTCAAGAAATACTCCTGAGTCGAATGCTCCGTCGCAAAAATCTTGAGTTGCGATTTTTAAGTGATATACTTCACAAGGACAAACCGCAGTTTGAGCAGTAAGTACTGTAGTTAATCCGTCGTATTGAACAGATGCATTCCCCGTATTATCTCTAAAATATTGACAATTTTTACAAGGTCCACTTGGAGATGTTCCTCCAGGAGCTTGTCCATTATTAACGTTATCAATACTAATAGGAGTAGATGTATTTGGTATTAAAGCTATATTCTTTTTACCTACAATGTTTGGTCCGTTTACAAAAAATCCGAAAACATCATTACAACCACTATTTACATAGTCAGAATATTCTTCCGATCCCCAAACGTAATTGAATTTAATAGAATCGGTAGGCACCATAAAATCAAATTGCACTACAGATGCATCTTGTGGACTTGATCCACCCGGTGCAAGTCCATTTAGGTCGACATCTCCGGGAGTTCCATTGCCTGTTCCAGCTCCTGATGAGTTGTTGGGGCCGATGGCATTGCTAATTGATCCTGTTGAAATCATCATTCCACTAGGGATGCCCACAATGCATGCCCCTGCGCAATTGAAAGTTCCTCTGGCCACCGCAGCACCAGAATAGGTAATGTTATTGGTGTAAACAGAAGGAGAACCAACCAGTACGTTTTGAACTAACTGATTGATTGTTATTGCGGTAGATGTGGTTAACTGCCCAAATCCTAGGATAGGGAACAATAAACCGCAACATACTGATATCCAGTAGCGTGATTTCATCAACATCAAATATAATTGTTTTGTTTGAAAAATGTAAGGGTGTGTGGTCAGTTAGTGAATCTAATAGGTGAAAAGTTTCAAATTGAAAGATAAAAATATGAGTAGGGTGTTCCAAAACGCCTTTTAGGGGTAAATAACGTCAAGTTTAAATGCAAATATCATCTCCGAGCTAAAAACTATATTGGTTTGAAATAAGTGTGTCAATAATTGTTGGTCGGTTATTTTATAAATCTACTACTAAAGTGGTATTCCTTTCGGGAGTAGCAAGGGGTAATTTTGTAAGCATAAACAAGACAAATAAATCTCGAAAATGAAATTAAAAATTAAATGGATGCCATGTGCATTGATTTTATCTGTGATGGCACTAACGTCGTGTGAAAAATCCGACGATTCTTCTTCTACTCCCGATGGGAATAATAATACAGCGGGTTATACACCTCCAACTACTAATTATTATAAGATCGATAATGTGTCGAATGATGCTAGTAATGATGCTTTCGCAGTTGCTTACAGCGGCGGTGGTGTTTCTTGCCAAAAAGTATTCTCTGCATTAAATCTCAATGTTGCTATTTTGAATATTGATTTTCCTTCTGCCACATCTTCTACCCCAAGAGCTATTTATAATATGATCAGTGAAGGAGGATACATGTCTTTTAATATTGACACAATTGGGAAAGATAGTAGTCAAGTAAAAGTATCACTAACTTGTCAATCGGGTAATTCATATTCATATTTAAAGGGACATTCGGGTAAAATTTACGTAAACAAAAAAGACGGAAAGCTTCGATATTCATCAGATGGTTCATTAACTGTAAGCGGACAGAAATTCACCTTAGGAACTTATTCAGGAGAAGATACACGACAATTAAATTTCAGCTCTGTTCAAGGCGCACAGTTTTAACGAGTTTAGTTGAGTGTAAAAAAAAATAAACAATGTGGTTTTAAGTGTAAGTCTTAAAATGATATTAATAGAAATTATTCCAATCTTTAAAATCAGATCCAGACTTAAAAATAGTATAATAAAAGCACTTTGATTACAAACAAAAAAGGCGACCTGAATTTCAGATCGCCTTTTTCTTTATTTCGAAGAATTATTAAACAGATTCAGCCAATATAATGACTTTATTGTTCAACATTTCCACAACACCACCTTTTACTTCAAAGATTTCTTCTCCGGCTGTGCTTTTAACTTTCACCTTACCATTGATCAATGTAGAGATAATGGCAGCGTGGTTTTCGAGCATTTGAAAGCTTCCTTTTTTTCCGGGTACGGAAACCGAAGAAACTTCTCCTTCGAATACTTTTTTATCAGGGGTTATGATTTCTAGAAACATGATGAATCGTCGTTAATTATTTAGCTTCTGCAAGCAATTTTTTACCTTTTTCGATAGCATCTTCAATAGATCCAACTAAGTTGAATGCTGCTTCAGGATACTCATCTACTTCACCTGCAAGAATCATTTTAAATCCTTTGATTGTAGCTTCAATCGGAACTAATACACCTTTTAATCCGGTGAACTGCTCAGCTACGTGGAAAGGTTGAGAAAGGAAACGTTGAACACGACGTGCACGGTGTACAGTCAATTTATCTTCGTCACTTAACTCGTCCATACCAAGGATGGCGATAATATCTTGAAGTTCTTTATAACGTTGTAAGATTTCTTTTACACGTTGTGCTGTATCATAGTGATCATCTCCTAAAACCGCAGCTGATAAGATACGTGAAGTTGAATCCAAAGGATCCACCGCAGGATAGATACCTAACTCAGCAATTTTACGACTCAATACCGTTGTTGCATCCAAGTGACTGAAAGTTGTCGCTGGCGCCGGATCTGTTAAGTCATCCGCAGGTACATAAACCGCCTGTACTGATGTAATTGATCCACGTTTTGTTGAAGTAATACGCTCTTGCATTAATCCCATCTCAGTAGCAAGTGTAGGTTGGTAACCTACCGCCGATGGCATACGTCCTAAAAGGGCCGATACCTCAGATCCTGCTTGCGTGAAACGGAAGATATTATCGATGAAGAATAAGATATCACGTCCACCAGACTTCTCATCACCGTCGCGGAAATACTCAGCAACCGTTAATCCTGATAAAGCCACACGAGCACGTGCTCCTGGAGGTTCGTTCATCTGCCCGAATACAAGCGTTGCTTGGCTTTGAGCTAATTCTTTTAAATCTACTTTAGAAAGATCCCAATCGCCATTTTCCATGCTGTGTTGGAATTCTTTTCCGTACTTAATTACGCCTGATTCAATCATCTCACGTAATAAGTCGTTACCCTCACGAGTACGCTCACCAACACCTGCGAATACAGATAAACCTGCATATCCCTTAGCGATGTTGTTGATCAATTCCATAATCAATACCGTTTTACCTACTCCGGCACCACCGAACAAACCAATTTTACCACCTTTTGAGTATGGCTCTAATAAGTCGATTACTTTGATACCTGTAAATAATACCTCTGTTTCAGTCGATAAATCTTCGAAACGAGGAGCGTCACGGTGAATCGGAAGTCCGCCGGCATTCGAAACTGTATTGATACCGTCGATAGCTTCTCCTACCACGTTAAAAAGACGACCTTTGATTACTTCGCCTGTCGGCATCTTGATAGCAGCACCTGTAGCAACTACTTCCATACCGCGAACTAATCCGTCGGTTGAATCCATCGCGATAGCACGTACTGTGTCTTCTCCGATGTGTTGCTGACATTCTAAAACGATTTTCTGTCCATTAGGGCGGCTGATCTCAAGCGCTTCCAGGATGTTCGGTAAGCTAGAGCCTTCGCCTTCGAAGCTCACGTCGATCACCGGACCGATTACCTGAACGATTTTTCCTTTATTCATTGCGAACGGAATTATATGTTTATTTTGAGGCTGCAAAAATAGTTAAAAAGGGCTTAGCTTCGAAGGAAATTTTAATTTTGGGCACGCGAAAACTTATCGACAAAAGATTGAAATGTGTTGAAAAGGTTGAGAAACGTCGCTAAGTCATTGATAAACAATTATGAAGATCTATTATAGCCTCGAAAATTTCCCGGTCCTGAACTGTCCGGTTTTGACTTTAGGAACCTTCGATGGCGTCCATATCGGCCACCAAAAGATTCTTTCTCACATAAATGATATGGCAAAATCGGTGAATGGGGAGTCCGTTTTAATGACTTTTCATCCGCATCCTCGCGCCGTTATCTTCCCCGATCAACGCGATATTCGCATGATTAGCACTTTAGATGAGAAAATTGCTCTTTTGGAGCAGCATGGCATTGAACATCTTGTTGTTCAGTCGTTTACCCGTGATTTCTCAATGTTGAACCACGATACCTTCATCCGAGAGTATTTAGTAAAGAAAATTGGAGTTAAGAAGATGGTAATTGGCTATGATCATCAATTTGGTCACGATCGTAAAGGTAGCTTCGCCGAATTGCAGTCGCTAGCTCCTCAGTTGGGCTTTACCGTGGAGGAAATCCCCGAGCAGGATATTAATGATGTGGCCGTGAGCTCTACGCGTATTCGTAAGGCTTTGTTCGAGGGTAGAGTGGAGGATGCTGCCGGATTGCTGGGGTATAATTATACGTTTAGCGGTCGTGTGGTTAAAGGGAAACAATTGGGACGAAAACTCGGATTCCCTACTGCTAATTTAGAATGTCCTGATCCGCTTAAGTTGGTGCCCGCCAATGGAGTTTATGCTGTTTATGTGATTGTTAATAATGTCAAGTATAAAGGTGTATTGAGTATCGGTACTCGTCCTACTTTCGATAACGGAGCTCGCTCTGTAGAGGTGAATATCTTCGATTTTGACCGCGATATCTATGGCGAAAATGTTAAACTGATTTTCAAGAATTATATTAGATCCGATCAGAAATTTGATAGTGTTGATGCGCTTATCGAACAAATGCATCGCGATAAAGCACGTTCATTGGAACTACTTTGATTTTACTTCGTAAACATCGGCTGTCAATATTTATTGATTTATTGCGTTATCTGTTTTCAATCGTTTATGTACCTTCGTCACTTGTGAAAAGATTTCTTCTCTTCTTTATTGCTTTTTCGTTTTTGCAGGGTGTAAACACTGTGAAGGCGCAAGATTTGCTTGACTCACTTACGTTGTCTCAACAAAAGGTTTATCGCGATCTTCCTTCTGCGCTTGCTAATCCCGATTCGGTGTTTGTACTCGATCTTAGCAGGAAAAAACTCAGAGAATTACCCGATGATCTCGAGAAATTACCTAATCTGCAGTCGCTGAAAGTATCCCGCAATGGATTAAAAGAGCTTCCCATATGGATTGGTAATCTGAAAAAACTTCAAGTCCTTGAGTTAGGTTATAACGATCTTAAAGGCTTGCCTCCCGAAATTGGTAAACTCGAAAATCTTTATTTCTTGGGATTAAACCGTAATGTTATCGAAACCCTTCCGCACGAAATTGGCAATTTGAAAAATTTGCAGGTGTTAGAGATGTGGGATAATGAACTGGAATCAGTTCCCGAGGAAATTAAAAATTTGCATAACCTTCGCATTTTTGAATTGCGTGGTATTTTATTTTCAGGAGAAGAACAACGTCAAATCGAGAATTTACTCCCCGATGCCGATGTGTATTTTTCGCCAAGTTGTAATTGCAAAGATTGATGTATAAGTGTTGGTGATTTGTCGCCGACCGTATCACTAAAAATTTTAATATTGTCGCGCATGAATGGTGAATCTCTTTCTCCCGGGCGATTAGCATGGCAGCGATTAAAAAAGAATCGTTCAGCTATGTTCGGTTTATTGGTGGTAGCTGCGGCGATGGTTATTGCTGTGTTTTGTTATACTTTAATTCCGGATAATTCTCCTTTCAGTAATCGTATGTCGCTGCCGGCAAGTATGCAGCATCCCGGTTCTAAAATAACATTTCTCAAAGTTCCTTTGAAGAATGTAGAGGAGGTTGGCTTTTTCAACGGACTAATTTCCGGTATCCCTTCTAAATATAAAGAAGTAGCAGTAAAAGAGTGGAAGCTGCAAAACGATAGTGTTTTCTATAAAGAATTTGCAGGTGACGAGCAGGAAGAAGCTGCTGATTTTATCGCTTTGCCTTTAAGCGATTTTGGAGATAAAACCGCAATTTCAAGTGCAGATTTTTTTAAAAAGAAATTTCTTGTTGATCGTGTTTTTATTTTAGGGACCGATCGCTTTGGACGTGATTTGTTCAGCCGATTGATGGTGGGAACTCGTGTGTCGCTGTCGGTTGGATTAATCGCAGTGTTTATTTCTTTGGTGATCGGAATTACGCTCGGTGCAGTAGCTGGTTATTACCGCGGATTTATCGATCGTGTTATTGTTTGGTTTATTAATGTGATTTGGTCGATACCTACTTTGTTGTTGGTAGTAGCAATTACAATGGCTTTAGGAAAAGGATTTACGCAAGTATTTATTGCTGTAGGATTAACCATGTGGGTGGAGGTAGCGCGCTTGGTACGTGGACAGTTTTTCGCTTTGCGTGAACAGCAATTTGTTGAAGCAGGAAGAGCACTAGGATATGAGCACGGACGCATCATTATCAAACATATTTTACCGAATATTATTGGTCCCGTAATTGTGATTGCAGCAAGTAATTTCGCCTCTGCAATTTTGTTAGAAGCGGGACTAAGTTTCTTAGGCATGGGAGCACAACCTCCTATGCCTAGTTGGGGAATGATGATCAAAGAAAACTACGGATATATTGTAGTTGATTCTGCCTATCTAGCCATTTGGCCGGGTGTAGCCATTGCACTTATGGTGTTGGCTTTTACTTTACTCGGCAACGGATTAAGAGATGCGTTCGATATAAAAAATTAAATTTCTGAGTTGTTAAACAAAAAAAAACAGGCAGTAATTTTGGTATGACTCCGAATTACTGCCTGCAATTTTTTAGGATGAATTATTTTCTGATGAACTTCGTTCTAAATGTTACTGCTACATAACAAGGACCGCCACCAACTTGAGGATTCGTTAGTGAACAAATGCCGGTAAATGACATGTCAATTTTATCTCCAGGATTTTGTCCTGCTTTAATAAATGTAACATACCCGTTTTCACTATTGAGGTAGATAGAGTGGTTGTTGTATGTCACCACCATGTTGATGTAATTCGTATTGGATGTGTCGAGTTGTTGCGTTCCTACTTGGTAGTCTAGTAAACAGTTTACACTGATGTTTGTGTCACCGGGACTTACATCCAAATCCTTTAAATAAAGCATCGCAGAATTGTTGCTTCCGAAAGCAATTGTATCTTCTGTTAAAGAATCAAGAATGTTCAACTGACTAGTACATCCATTGGAAACTACATCTAATGAGTATGCATTTGAATTTATAGAGTTTATCTGAGGACAAATGGTAATTGTGTTTAAGAAAGTGGTGTCAGGGTAATGTATCATATTGATAGTGCCTAATACACTTTCTCCAATAACATTAATAGCTTTAAAATGAGAAGGGCCATGGTCCGTCATTCCAGAAAAATCACCATTTTGATCTATAGGAATAATGAAATAATTTCCTGATGAATCATTTGAGACATATAATATTCCTTCTTCATTGTTTATCGGAGTACAGCTTTCTAGATTTCCTACTATAAAGCCACTATTATGGCATGGAACAAGGAGATCCGGCATTGAATATGTATAGCCTGAAACGGTGATGTTTAATGGTTGTCCATATTCGAAATCTGCATTGCAACTCACGAATTGTAGTGGAGTATTTATGGAAACAAGACCTTGATAAAAGCCTGTATTGTCGGTGTTTTTGCTTTGGTCCCCATCTACAGAAACCATGGTGTATGGCACAGGATTTCCGGCACAATCTTTTACATATCCGCTTACATGACAGAAATCACCAGGATCATCGCAATTCCACCAAGTAAAATGTGAAACTTCTCCCACATAATTATTTCCTTGTTTAGTTGCGCTGCCTTCTTCCATCCATACGTTTTTATCATCACTAAAATGCCAAAGCGGAATGGTTGCAGGAGAAGCAGCTAATTGGTCCGCAGCAATAGGGAAGGTAATTGTTGCTTTTTTGCCTGGGGCTAGAATGATTTTGTTGCCCGATACATCTTGTAATTCAGCGCCTATCATTCCATAGCTGATCAATAATTTTTGGTCGCCATTAATGTCTTCAGCCAACAGATCGGTCCCGGGAGTTAATCCACCAAAATTGGGATCAGTAGTAGGTAAATCTTTAAAGGCAATATACACCTGCCCGGAATAAGTTGCACCCGATTCGGTGGTAAATGCATTTGCAGGGAATGAAATAATTGAATTTCCAGATTGAATTATTCCGCCTGCAGTACCCGAAACAGTGTTGTTGAAGTTTTTTATGGGCATTACCACTTTAGTGAAACCGGTATGGCCCGATTTTACGAATAGTGCAGCGGTTCTTTCCCAATATCCACTTTTGGTTACCTTAAGAACTACACGATCACTGTTCAGTGTTAATCCGGTCATGTAAAACAGTCCGTTGGCATCAGTACTGTAACTCCGACTCCCAATTTGTACGATAGCTCCCGCAATAGAAGCACCAGATTCATCAATAATTTTTCCGGCAATTGAACAATTGATACTGCCGCCATTTTGAAATGAAGAATTAGAGTCTACGTCGTCTTTATTACATGATTGTAACGTGACGGCCCAAACACATAGAAATAGTAAAATAATTTTTTTCATGGTAAAGGGTTTTAGGTTGTGTCTATCGAAGGTATGTAGAAAATATTAATAAAAACAAAAAAAGTGCGATTATTTTATGAAATGCTGTATTAAATACGAGCTGAAGGGGGCGAATTTGAGCGAATAACAGATTTAAAAATGCGCTTTAATAAGAAGGTGTTTATCCTGTATTTGTTTCATTTAAATAAGGAGTATTGAAGCGCTGTAAAATTATCCGATGACAAACGACTACAAATGTTTATAATTTGTCGGTATAGAAAATAGTTTGTAAATTTAATTGGGGAGGGAATTGTAGTTCCCTCTTATATTGGATGAATGATGAAAGATACAGGATACAAGGTAAAGAAAAATTATATTTCGTCTAAAGATTTTAATTCTGAAATGAAATAGAATTGATCTAGAAATAGATGTCAGACGTCACATGAATTCCAATATATAAGGTAGATTTCATGTTTCCTGAGATCAGCATGATTCTAACGCCATGAAGCTTGAATCTATTTAATAAATTAAGAAACTAAAGCTCTAATCCACCTTTATCTCGCTGTCGCATCGCTAAACCCTAAAGTAGTGCCGAAATAGCACACTTTAGGGCAAGCCTCGAATCATGTAGTAGAGCTGAAATAGCACATTTTTCTGTCGATAAATGTCAGGATAAGTCTTAAACCATCAACGGCTTTGCCGAACCTCGAACCTCGAACCAATGAATGCGTCAGCCCTAAACGGCTCCGCCGAACCATGAACCATGAACCATGAACCATAAACCATGAACTATGAACCATGAACTATTTCTACATAACCTTATCAATCCACGTCGCAATAAAATACGCTGCACTTGCCGCTGCTGCTCCAACAAGTGTTGTGCGAATAGCTCCTTTGATTGGTGATTGTCCGGTGACTTTACTTTTGAAATACCCGAAGGCCGCTAAAGCGATTAAAGTGATAAATGATGAATAAACAATTCCTTCATGTGGATGTTCGGTGAAGAAGTAAGCGCTTAAAGGAATAAATCCTCCCACTACATATGATGCTGCAATATTAAAAGCCGATTTTTTCGCACGATCGGGATGTGGTTTTTCTAATCCTAGTTCGAACTTCATCATAAAGTCGACCCATTTGTCTTTGTCTTTTGACAATTCTTCGGCAACTTGATTTTGAGCTGCTAGGCTAATACCGTAATCGGCTAACACATCTCTAATTTCTTGTTTTTCTTTCTCCGGTAAATGATCTACTTCCCAATATTCGCGTTTTAATTCGGCGTCGTAATGATCAACTTCCGTTTTTCCTGCCAGATATCCACCTAGTCCCATCGCGATAGATCCCGCAATGATTTCTGCTATACCTGCTGTAATTACAATGGTATTCGAATCAACAGCTCCGCTGATACCTGCGGCTAGAGCAAAAGGAACGGTAAGTCCGTCGGCCATGCCGATTACAATGTCTCTAACAAGTTCTGAACTTTCAAAATGTTCTTCGGTATGATTGTCGTGGTGATCGTGCATAGCTTTAATATAAGAGAAGGTAAAAGTATAAGTTGGAACTGATAAAAGAAAGAAGGATGATGATAGTCAAAAAAAAAGCGAATCCGAAGATTCGCCTTTTTATATTTATCCAGGTTCGGATTACGATAACTGAGCGTTGATTAGCTTAGTCATTTCGAACATAGAAACGGTTTTCTTTCCACCGAATACTTTTTGCAAGTTTGCATCAGCATTGATGTTACGTCTCTCTTTAGGATCTTGTAATTTGTTTTTCTTAATGTATTCCCATACTTTCTTAACAACTTCTGTACGTGGGATAGGCTTGCTACCAACTACAGTTGCTAAAATTGCACTTACATTCATAGGCTTCATGAATGCAGCGTTAGGAGTACGTTTAGTTTTTGCTTTTTTAGCAGGAGCTTTCTTAGCAGGAGCTTTTTTAGCAGGAGCTGCTTTCTTAGCAGGAGCAGCTTTCTTAGCTGGAGCTTTCTTAGCTGGAGCTTTTTTAGCTGGAGCTTTCTTAGCTGGAGCTTTTTTAGCTGGAGCTTTCTTAGCAGGAGCGGCCTTTTTAGCGGCCTTTTTAGCAGGTTTTGCTTTTTTAGTTGCCATTTTGATTTTTTTGTTAACGATTGAGTGGTGCTAATTTAGTCTCACTTCTTCTCTCAGAGGGAGCCCCCTCTGAGAATTTATTAACAATCGTTTGTTTTTTCTCCTCGTACGTACGAGGGAACGATTTTGTCGGAAAATAGTCGATTTTTCACGATTTTTTTTCAGAGGGGAAAAACATCGTTTTCAGAGGAGAAATTATCTCAAGAGTGGTGTGAGAGGAGAATCATCCATGCTTCCTTCACGTTTCCCTCTGAGAGCAGTTTATGCGCAGCTAGATGTACTGCAGTTGTTAAATTCTCATGGTCTCCGTGTAAAACGTCGAATAATTTTTTCACATCTTCACGTTCTCGGAAGGAATTTATTTCAGTTTCTTCCGGTAGTTTTTCGGTGTTTCCGAGCATTCCAAGGTCGTTTCCGGTGAGAATTTTGCTTAATCGAATCGCTTCAGGTAGTTGATCTACTCCAATTCCTAATGTGGTTAGTGGTTTAGGTACTATAAATAGTCCTTTCGATGATCGTCCGTACCAGTCGCCGCCTAATCGCGAAACTAAATCAATCTTCACGGGATCAATTTTTCCGTTTTGATCTAAGATTTCTTCATTTATATGCATCATCACGATTTCACAGATCACTAATTGTCCTGCCCCCCCTGTTTCACCCGTCGATATGATCTCTTTTACGATGCATTCCATTTGAACCGGCGATTCTTTAACCCGCGGAGCTTTCACCATAACCGATGCCTGTTCGGTAAATCCTGCCTTTATAAACTCATTAACGCCCTTAGGGTACTCCGAACTGGCCAACGACATCTGTTGTACCATTTCGTAGCTTACAACGTTTATAACGGCTTCTTTTGTCGCTTTTACGTTGTCCAGGGTGTTTTTGGTAACGCCATCGCGGCCACGCAAGGCCGGACTAAACACTACCGTTGGGGGATTGGCTCCAAATGCGTTGAAAAAGCTAAAAGGACTTAAATTTACGTTCCCTTCGGCATCTACTGTCGATACAAATGCAATGGGGCGTGGAGCAATGGCTCCAAGCATATATTGGTGAATTTCAGATACTTTGAGGTCTTTGGGGTTGATTTGTAACATGCGATTCCCTGATTTTTATTGAATTTGATGCTGCGAAATTGCAAAAGATCCCCCATGATTGCTATTTTTGCGGCCCGATTGGTCAGAAAAAGAAAAAAAATCTTTGAAATTAACCGGACTTGTTCTTTAAAATAACTATGTTTGCAGCCGCGAAATCAAAAAAGTATTATGCGATTTCGTTCCTAAATAGTATGCGCATGTGGCGTAATTGGTAGCCGCGCCAGACTTAGGATCTGGTGCTTCACGGCGTGGGGGTTCGAGTCCCTCCATGCGCACAAAACTAGAAGGCAGCTTTGCAAACCGCATAGCTGCCTTCTTTGCAATAAGGCGGCAATACAGTTTATTGAGTTTTATCATTTATTTACGGAAGACGGTTTTTCCGCACTTCCTTTGTCGCTTCTTATCTATTAATCGCAATATCTGAATATCCATGAATATCCAACAGGAAAAAATCGATTCTCTAAATTCAATTCTGAAAGTTCAGCTGAAGCCTGAAGATTACAGTCCGCAGGTTGATTCTGCTATTAAAAAGTATTCGAAGCAAGTTACTATGGCTGGTTTCCGTAAGGGAATGGTGCCGGTAGGATTGGTTCGTAAAATGTATGGTAAATCTATGCTCATCGATGAGTTAAATCGCATCGTGGCTGATTCACTCGATAAATTTATCGCCGATAATAATATTAAAGTGTTGGGTAACCCAATGCCTAAGGCCGATAATAATTTCGAAATGAACCTCGATACTCCTGGTGATTTCGAATTTGCTTTTGAATTGGGTGTGGCTCCTGAGGTTAATTTATCATTGCCTCCCGCTAAGTCTTTTACTTATTATGAAATCGAAGTCGATAGTAAAGTGATCGACGACGAAATCGCGAAAATTCAACGTCGCTATGGTAAATATATTTCTCCTGAGGTAACTGATGCAGAATGTTCGGTTTATGGAACGTTCCAAGAGTTAGATGCAGCTGGCAATATTGTGGAAGGCGGACATACTAACCAAAGTTTTGTGCTTCTCGATAAAATAACTGATTCAGATGTTCGTCCTCAGTTTATCGACCGTAAAACATTAGACGTTGTTACTTTCAATCCTGTGAAGTCGGTGAAGTCGGCTGATGAGGTGAAGTATATGTTAGGATTAAAAGAGGAAGATCTTACTGCTTACGATAAGAATTTCCGTTTTACTATCGAGCGTATTAATAAGGTAGAAAATGCTGAATTGACTACTGAATTATTCGATCAATTATATGGTGCAGATGCTGTTACCGATATCGCAGGTTTTCGCGAGAAAGTAAAGGCTGAGATTGCTGAAGGATACCGTTATGAGAGTGAAAATGCTTTGAAGCATGAACTTGAGGATTTCCTTTTGCATGAAACGAATATGTCGTTGCCCGATGATTTCTTAAAGCGTTGGCTGATGTCGGCAAATGAGAAAATCACTGAAGAGCAATTGGCACGTGAGTACAATCAGTATGCGCGCGATTTGAAGTGGAGATTAATTGAAAATAAGATCTACACCGATAATAACATGCAAATCAATAACGAAGAAATTGAGAGCTATGCTCGTTCTTTGATAGTAGATCAGTATCTTCGTTACGGACAAGCGCATCTACTTGACGATGAGCGTTTAGGAGATCTTGTGAAGCGTTATTTGAGTGAACAAAATAACATTCAACAAGTGATCGAGAACCTCACAGGAAGAAAAGTTTTCGAACACCTGAACCAAATTGTACAAAAGGACGTTAAAAAGGTCACACATGATGAGTTTGTCGATATAATGAGCAAGCATCACCATGATCATCATTAATCAAAAAGATTAAAAAAAACGTATGGACTTCCGTAATGAATTTATGAAATATGCCGTGAAACATCGCGGTATGAGCAGCAATGGAGTAGGTAGCTATATTAACTCTGTTTACGCTGATTACATTTCTCCGACTATCATTGAAGAGCGTCAATTAAATGTGGCGCAAATGGATGTATTTTCCCGTCTTATGATGGATAGAATTATCTTCATGGGTACAGGAATTAACGATTATGTTGCGAATATTATTCAAGCACAGTTGTTATTCCTTGAATCGTCGGATGCTAAACGTGATATCACTATTTACGTTAATAGTCCAGGCGGATCTGTTTATGCAGGTTTAGGTATCTATGATACTATCCAGTATATCCAACCTGATGTCTCTATGGTTTGTACAGGAATGGCTGCATCTATGGGTGCTGTTCTTCTTTGCTCTGGAACAAAAGGAAAACGTAGCGCATTGAAACATGCTCGCGTGATGATTCACCAACCATTAGGTGGTGCTGAAGGTCAAGCGTCTGATATCGAAATCACGGCTCGCGAAATTCAGAAGTTGAAGAAAGAATTATACGAAATCATTGCTAGCCATAGCGGAAAGGATTACGATCAAGTTTGGAAAGATTCTGATCGTGATTACTGGATGACTGCTCAGGAAGCAAAAGATTACGGAATGATCGACGAGGTTCTTACAAGAACTAAGTAATCGTTCATCAATAGAAATAATGAATAGCCGGATACTATAAAATGTGTCCGGCTTTTACTCTTAAAAATAGGTATTACCTTGAAGCAGAAACAAGATATAGTTTGTTCGTTTTGTGGCCGCGATAAAAGTCAGGCGAATGTGTTGATTGCAGGCATCAACGGACATATCTGTGACCAATGCATCGCGCAGGCGCAAAACATTATCAGTGAGGAGCAAGATCAAAAGCTGAAAACTAGTTTAGGTACTGCTCTCACTTTGCCTAAACCTACCGAAATTAAAAAGTTTTTGGATGAGTATGTGATCGGACAAGATCATGCTAAGAAGGTAATGGCAGTAGCCGTTTATAATCACTATAAGCGTCTTATCCACAAGAGTAAAGTGAAGGAGAAAGATGAGGTGGAGATTGAAAAATCAAACATCATCATGGTGGGTGAAACAGGTACTGGTAAAACGTTATTGGCTCGTACCATCGCGAAATTGTTGAAGGTTCCTTTCTGTATCGCCGATGCTACTGTTTTAACTGAAGCTGGTTATGTGGGAGAAGATGTAGAAAGTGTTTTAACTCGTTTGTTGCAAGCAGCCGATTATGATGTTGCTTCTGCTGAACGCGGAATCGTTTATATCGATGAGATCGATAAGATCGCTCGTAAAGGTGATAATCCTTCTATCACGCGTGATGTGTCGGGAGAAGGTGTGCAACAGGGTTTGTTGAAGATGTTAGAGAATACTATCATCAACGTTCCGCCGCAAGGAGGAAGAAAACATCCCGAGCAAAAAATGATCGCTGTTAATACGCAACATATTTTGTTTATCTGCGGTGGTGCTTTCGATGGTATCGATAAAATTATCACTCGTCGCTTGCAAACTGCTTCTTTAGGATTTTCTCAAAAGAATGATAGAGGGGAAATTGATCGCACGAATTTGATGCAGTATGTTACGCCTTCCGATTTAAAAACGTTCGGATTAATCCCTGAACTAATCGGTCGTTTGCCTATGATTACGCACTTGGCTCCGCTCGATAGAGAAACATTGCGACGCATTTTAACGGAACCAAAAAATGCTTTGACACGCCAATATCATAAGCTCTTCGAAATGGAAAATATTAAACTTTCTTTTTCAGATGAAGTGCTCGACTATATCGTTGAAAAAGCTATCGAGTTTAAACTCGGAGCCCGTGGACTACGTTCTATCTGCGAAGCAATTATGCTCGACGCGATGTATGAGATTCCAGGAAATAAAAAGGAAAAAGATTTCGAAATCACTCTCAAATACGCAAAAGAGAAATTGTCGAAAGCAAATATCAATCAGCTGCGCGTAGCCTAAGCTTTAATTGAAAAAAGATAAAGACCAATGTCGAGAGATGTTGGTTTTTTTTTGATGATAGATGATAGATGATAGATGATCGATGATAGATAATCGATGATAGATGATCGATATTTCCCGATCAAAATCACGAACCAAGAGCATGTTCCATAAAATCGATAGTCGATAATCAAAAAGGATGATAGATGATCGATAATTGATGATCGATATTTTCCGATCAAAATCACGATCTTATTCAATAAAATCGATAGTCGATAATCTAAAAGGATGATAGATGATAGATGATCGATATTTCCCGATCAAAATTATGAACCAAGATCTTGTTCCATAAAATCGATAATCGATAATCAAAAAGGATGATAGATGATCGATTATCGATGATCGATATTTTCCGATCAAAATTATGAACCAAGATCTTGTTCCATAAAATCGATAATCGATAATCAAAAAGGATGATAGATGATCGATAATTGATGATCGATATTTTCCGATCAAAATCACGATCTTATTCAATAAAATCGATAATCGATAATCGATAAAAGATACAGGACTCAAAACTCCATTTGATCCTAATTTCGCATTTCGAAACCTTGAACCAAGCAGCAGAGCTGAAATAGCACAATGCATGGCAGGCCTCGAACCACAACGGCTTCGCCGAACTAAGAACTAAGAACTAAGAACTAAGAACTAAGAACTAAGAACTAAGAACTAAGAAC
>JAHEYP010000029.1:0-23256 GCA_023251535.1 Bacteroidota bacterium | reverse complement strand
GAACTAAGAACTAAGAACTAAGAACTAAGAACTAAGAACTAAGAACTAAGAACTAAGAACCTTAAAACCCTATCCTCTCATACTCCGAAAAAGAGTACTCAAACAAATTCTTTTCATCGGCATGATGTCGGTAGTACGAAATTAATCTCCATTCCGATAAACTGAATTCTGGAAAGTGTGCATCGCCTTCGAATTCTTGGTAAATGCGAGTAATGTAAAGTTTGTCGGCAGCGTGAAGTGATTGCTTGTAAATTTCTGCGCCTCCAATAATAAATACTTCTTCTTCATTCAAGCATGCATCTACTGCGTCTTGCAATGAATAAAAAATCTCACAGCCTTCGGCAGTAAAGTCTTCGCTGCGGGTAATGATAATGTTTCTGCGGTTCGGTAAGGCCTTGCCGATAGATTCATAGGTCTTTCTACCCATGATCACAGTATGTCCGCTGGTAATGCTTTTGAAATGCTTTAAATCAGCCGGCAGATGCCATATCAACGAATTGTTATTCCCAATTACATTGTGCTTTGCCATAGCGGCGATAAGTGAAAGAATCATATGCTATACAGCTACTGCTCCCTTAATGGCAGGATGCGATTGATAATTGATAATGGCAATGTCTTCGAATTGGAAGTCGAAGATGTTCTTGATTAACGGATTTAATTGCAATGTAGGTAATGGCATTGGCTCTCGCGTTAATTGTAGTTTTACTTGTTCAAAGTGATTGCTGTAGATATGCGCGTCTCCTAACGTGTGGACAAACTCTCCCACTTTTAGTCCGCATACTTGCGCTACCATATGCGTCAACAATGCATACGATGCGATGTTAAACGGAACGCCTAAAAATAAATCGGCACTTCGTTGATATAATTGACAACTTAATTTTCCGTCGGCTACATAAAACTGAAAAAGGATATGACATGGAGGTAAAGCCATCTTACTTACTTCACCTACATTCCACGCATTCACTAATAATCGTCGTGAATCGGGATTCTTTTTTATTTGCTCGATCAACTGAGAAATCTGATCAACTGATTCGCCGTTAGCAGTGGGCCATGAGCGCCATTGGTAACCGTAAACTGGACCTAAATTTCCATTCGCATCGGCCCATTCATCCCAAATAGAAACACCATTGTCTTTTAGATATTTTATATTGGTGTCGCCTTTCAAAAACCACAGTAATTCGTGAATGATAGATTTTGTATGGACTTTCTTCGTTGTGACTAAAGGAAACCCTTCTGCCAAATTAAATCGCATTTGATATCCGAATACACTTACGGTTCCGGTTCCTGTGCGGTCTTCTTTTTTTACTCCATGTTCCATTACATGGCGAAGCAGATCATTGTATTGTTTCATGCGATTATCAGCAGCTGTTGATGGAAATTATTCTTCAGAATTTTTATTGTCGTCGGCAGGAGGGATGTGGAGGTTTTTGAAGATGTTCTCCATTTTCTCTACATAGTCGAGCGAGTCATCATGGAAAAATTCGAGTTCGGGAATGATACGCGCTTGCTTGCCGATGCGATCTCCTAATGCTTTTCTGATTTCATGTTTGTGAATCGAGAATTGCTTCAGAATTAGCTTCGGATCTTGGGCTTTGAACATACTCAACTGAACACGGGCTAATCCTAAATCGGGAGTCACTCGCACCCCAGTAACGGTCACAAAGTGATTTCCATACCAGTTGCGGCCTTCTCGCTGCAAGATTTCCCCCAACTCCTTTTGGATGAGGCGGGCGTATTTTTGTTGACGAACTGAATCCATAGTGCAAAGGTAGCTTTTATACCGATGTTTTACTTCTTTATCAGCATAAAAGTAGCTGATTTACCTCTCCGTCAATCGGAAAAGAATAGGAGATTTTAATTGGGTAGGGGCGACCTACGAATTTGTGCGAAATTATGTGGCATGAAATTAGATTGACTTTATTTCGTTTTATCTTTACAGCACCAATTCCAATATCAATGAAAAAGCTATCCCTTTTACTTGCAGGTTCCTTTCTGATGCTCCTGGCTTCTTGTACCGACGATACCGGTGATATTACTCCCGATTCAGATGTTCGCGATAAGTTTACTGGCGATTGGTCATGCAAAGAAACCATCAACGGCACTTTTACCACTTTTACGATCAATATTTCAAAGGTGGGTGATGGTGATTCATTGCTTATCAAGAATTTCAGTAACTACGGAGATTTTACGAATACTTATGCCGAAGTGGCGGTGAACTCAGTCACTATTCCTTTCCAAAAAATTGGAGTAACTCAGATCCCTGTAAGCGGATCAGGCGTTTATAGTAGCGCTGGCGGCACCGACAAAATCACGATGAATTATAATACCGATGGGCAAGCTGCGACTGCGGTTTGTACGCATTAGGGGATTTTGCGTAGCCCTGCAGCATTAAGCTAAAATTCGATTTAATTTATTTTAACAGCATCGCCGTGCAGTGTGCTATTTCAGCTCTACTGCACGGTGTGTCGTACGGAATTTGTTTTTTGATTATACCTATATCGACTCTACTGCAGGGGATCTTGGATTTTGAATTCGGCGAAGCCTCAGGCGAAATCCTCAGTATTGTATTTTGCTCTTGATTTAGTTTTTGAGAACGACCCAAAAGACTCTACTGCAGGGGAATTGTGAATTGGGGATTTTGAATTTTGAATTTTGAATTCGGCGAAGCCAAGAGCGAAATTGATTGCGTAGTTTGTTTACTCTATAACCTTACAGCTCTAATCAAACCTTGTATCCTGTATATTTTTATTTTAACCGCGGAGAACGCGGAGGCGCTTTGCTTGGCACGGAGAGCACGGAGGCGGCGAAGCCGAGGTAAAAGGACTCGGAGATTGCTGCACAATTTAGGATCCCATATTAAACCGAAATCATAAAAATCTAGCATCCTGCATCCTGTATCCTGTATCCTGTATCTTCTGAATTATTGTTCCCCATCCACCTGCTCCGGATTCACAATCGTCATCTTTACTGAATCGACACTGTGCTTGAAGCGTTTTAAAATCGTGAATTCGTAACCTCCGTAAATGCGTTTTTCGTTGACGGCAGGAATGCGTCCGTAGATGTAGTTTAAAAGGCCTGAAACGGTATCGTAATTCGGACTTTCTTCTACTGTTATCGGTAGTAAATCGTTTACGTCACCAATTGATGCTGTTGCGTTGACGATAAATTCGGTTTCGCTTTTCTTCTCTACCGGTGGCTTTTCATCATCGTATTCATCCTGGATTTCCCCTACTAATTCTTCAATGATGTCTTCCATTGTTACAATACCCGCTGTGCCACCAAATTCATTGGTAACTATGGCCATTTGGATATGCTGCGACTGGAATTCACGCAATAAGTCATTGATACGTTTATTTAGAGGAATAAAATAAGAAGGACGAATAAGATCGTTTATGCCTTTAAAGTTCTTTTCGTAAAGAATTTTAATCAAGTCTTTCGTGTAAACAACTCCAATAATATTGTCGAGTGATTCTTGATAAACAGGCATCCTTGAATACCCTTCGTCAATCACTTTTTGAACTACTTCTTCTTTCGTTGATTCAACATCGATGGCCGAAATTTTGGTACGCGGAATTAATATTTGTCGCACAACACGATCGTCAAATTCAAATACATTTTGAATTAACTCATTCTCCGACGACTTAATCGCTCCACCTTCTTCCGACTCCGTCAAAAGCATTCTGATTTCTTCTTCGGTATGTATTTCGTTGTGATCTGCCGCGTGCAATCCGAATATACGAAGCATTAAATTCGATAAGCTATTTAAAATCCAAATGAATGGAGCGAAAATGGCATATAATGCTCTTAAAGGAAATGCAATGATTAATGTAAACGCAAGCGGATTACGAATAGCTGCTGTTTTTGGGACTTGCTCTCCTAAAACAATATGTAAAACCGTAATTAATATGAAGGCAATTACAATCGAAATTTGATGCAGATTTTCAGGTGCTAAATCAGCATTTAGCATTGCTGCAATATTAGCAACCGCTTTAGCTACAACAGGTTCTCCTATCCATCCTAATCCTAAACTGGCTAATGTAATTCCCAATTGACAGGCACTTAAATAGCCGTCCATGTGAGCAAGGATATGTTGTGATGTTTTCGCAAATCGGTTGCCCTGATTAGCTTTAAGGTCCACCTGAGAGGCTCTAACTTTTACAATTGCAAATTCGGCGGCAACGAAGAATCCATTTAAAAATACGAGGAGGGCAGTAAATAATATATCGGCAATCATTGATGGGGTTTACTCGGTTCGGTTTGTGCTGCAAAGATACACTAGAGTAGCTTAGAAACGTTGAATAACAATAATTTAATTAACAAATAATCGTTTACTGAAGCTTTTTATTGTTTTGATGGCGGTCTTTGTCGCGTAGTGATTTCTTTTCGAAGTTCTTTTCAAGGGCTTCGGTGAGGTTTACGCCCGTTTGGTTGGCCAGACAGATCAAAACCCATAAAACGTCGGCCATTTCGTCGGCTGGATCGGCTTTTTCTTCTCCTGCCTTGAACGATTGCTCGCCGTATTTCCTCGACATGATCCTCGCTAATTCTCCAACTTCTTCGGTAAGGATTGCCATATTCGTTAATTCGTTGAAATAACGAACTCCCACGGTTTTAATCCATTCGTCGACTCTCTGCTGCGCTTCGTTGATGGTCATAGTGCTTATTTTATTGGTTAAAGATGTGCAAAAATCGTTAATAGTTCAAATTCTAAAGTCTTGCTTTGTTGCTCTTTCTGGGTATTTTTGTTGATATGCAATTGCTTTCTGTTTATAAACAAGCTTTTTCGAATCTTCAGCGAAATATCTGGGTGCTTAGTATATCGATGTTTATAAATCGTTGCGGTTCAATGGTGCTTTTGTTTACTTCGTTATACCTCACCCGCGACTTACATTTCTCTATTGCTGATGCCGGTATGGTGATGAGTTGTTACGGCATTGGAAGTGTTTTAGGTAGTTATTCGGGAGGATGGCTTACTGATAGAAGAAGTTATTATGATATCATGGTTTCTTCTCTGTTGGTTTGCGCCGGAGTGCTGATGTTAATGACTGTCGTTACTTCGCTCGCAGGCATTGCTGCGATCATGTTTTTTTATGCTTTCACTGCCGATATATTTCGTCCCGCGAATTCGAAAGCAATAGCCATTTTTAGTGATGCTACCAATCGTACACGTTCGGTTTCGTTGGTTCGATTAGCAGTGAACTTAGGGTTCTCCGTTGGTCCTGCTGTCGGCGGATTTGTTGCTGTTCATCTCGGTTATACTTGGCTTTTTGTGATCGATGCTAGTACTTCGGTTTTAGCTGCGCTGATGTTGATGTTTTATTTACCCCGCAAAAAAGTGGAGTTGAAGAAAAGTGATCATGCGGTGTTGAACGATGTGAGTACGTCGGCTTACCGTGATTGGAAATATTTGTTGTTTATTGTTGGTGTCGCGATTTACGGAACTTGCTTCTTCCAGATTTTCGCTAGCGTGCCCCAGTATTTCAACAAGGTTTGTCACTATAGCGAAGATGTCATCGGATTGCTGCTAGCGCTCAACGGATTTCTAGTTGTTCTTATTGAGATGCCAATGGTGATGGTGCTCGAGAAAAATCCGCGTACTTACACGTACATCATCGCTGGGGTGTTGTGTTTACCGATATCGTTTCTTATTCTGAAATACGGCGCGGGATTATTAATCACTGCCATTATTTATACCATCGTCATTACTTTTTCAGAGATATTTGCGATGCCTTTTATGATGAATTATTCTTTGTCGAGGCCGAAGAAGGAACGCCAAGGACAATATTCGGCATTGTATTCTATCGCTTACGGAATTGCGAATATTGCAGCACCTTCGGTGGGATTAGGTATTGCTGCCGTTTACGGATTCGATAATATGTTTAATTTTATTATTGTGTTAAGTTGTTTGCTTGCCATCGGATTTTATTGGTTGAAGCAAAGCTCAGATAAAGTAAAAGTGATATGAAAGTAGTGATGCAAAGAGTCGCGGAAGCGTCGGTGTTAATCGATGGATTAGAAACACGATCGATAGGGCAGGGTCTCATGATTTTATTGGGAATTACCCACGACGATACGCAAGAAGATATCGAATGGCTCTGCAAAAAAATCGTGCAGATGCGCATCTTTCCTGACGACGAAGGAGTAATGAATAAAAGTATTTTAGAATCGGCTGGCGATATTTTATTAATCAGTCAATTTACGTTGCATGCTTCCACTAAAAAGGGAAATCGTCCTTCGTACATCAACGCTGCTCGTCCCGAAATCGCTATCCCACTTTACGAGCAATTCATCACTCAACTTCAATCCGATTTAGGTAAAAATATCTCTACCGGAAAATTCGGCGCCGATATGAAAGTTAGTCTTGTGAATGATGGTCCGGTAACGATTGTGGTGGATTCGAAAGCAAAAGATTGATGATAGATAATCGATGATCGACGATTGCGGTCCACTATAAGGATCCACGATCCTATCCCATAAAATCGATCATCGATTATCGATCATCGATCATCACTTAAAAATATCCTCATTCCTCAACATGCTCAAGTAATTATAATACCTCATCGCATGTATTTCTCCTCGCTCAACGGCGTCTTTTATGGCGCATTGTTTTTCGTTTTCGTGGAGGCAATTGTTGAATTTGCAGTCGTTGATACGTTCACGCATTTCAACGAAGTAATGTGATATTTCGGCAGGTTTAAAATCGATGTTTACAAACTCGCGAATGCCTGGAGTGTCGATTAAATATCCTCCTTCTGTGAGCTTGTGCATCTCTGCAAAAGTGGTAGTATGTTTCCCTTTTAAATGTTGCGAAGAAATTTCGCCTACTTTCAAGTTTAAATTGTTTTCGAGTGCATTAATCAAACTCGATTTTCCTACGCCTGAATGTCCGCTGAAGAGATTGACTTTTCCTTTTAATTGCTCTCGCAACTCCGGTAGTCCGTCGCCGGTAGTGGCGGATACTTTAAAACATTCATAGCCCAAAGGCTCGTAAATAGAGATATAATCTTTTTGTACTTCTTCGAGATCGTTTTTAAATAAATCCGATTTGTTGAAGATGAGCGAAACAGGGATATGAAATGATTCGGCAGCAGCAATAAATCGATCGATGAACCCTGCTGATGTCTTAGGAAATACAGGCGTAACAACTAACCATGCTCGGTCGATATTGGCAGCTAAAATATGTGCTTGCTTCGATAGATTCACCGATTTACGAACAATGTAATTGCGGCGTTCACCAATTTCGTTGATGGTGCCTGTGCCGTCGGTTTGAAGATGGTATTCTACAGTATCGCCAACGGCTAAAGGACTCGTACTATCGATCCCGCGGAGGCGTAATTGGCCACGAACACGACAGGAAACACTTTCTCCTTGTTCGTTTTCCACTTCATACCAGCTGCCGGTCGATTTTAGTACTAATCCTTTCATATCAGGGGGCAAAGATAGCAGTAAAAAGGCAGTTAATTTGGGAATCGATATTCGCTGCAACAATTACCGTGATTTGTTCATTAATTTTTGAATAATTCACCGATTCGAATACTGTTAATCTGCTACATTTGCTGCCTATGTCGGTAGAAGTATCAAATATTACCAAATTATACGGCGAGCAAAAGGCGCTTGATGATGTATCGTTCTCGGTAGAACCAGGCCAAGTAGTTGGATTTTTAGGTCCGAATGGAGCCGGAAAATCGACAATGATGAAGATTATTACTTGTTTCCTTCCTCAAACTTCGGGGAAAGTGGCGGTCGACGGCTTCGATGTTACCGATCAACCGGTAGAAGTGCGTAGGTTGGTAGGATATCTCCCAGAGCACAATCCCTTGTACCACGATATGTATGTGAAAGAATTTCTCACATTCATAGGAGGCATTCAATTACCTTCAAAGATGGTAGCAGGAAGAGTGAAGGAGATGATCGACCGCACGGGACTAGGCGTAGAACAGCATAAAAAAATAGGGGCATTATCGAAGGGTTATCGTCAGCGTGTGGGATTGGCACAAGCCATGATTCACCAACCCAATGTGTTGATTTTAGATGAACCTACTACCGGACTCGATCCGAATCAGCTGGTAGAAATACGACAATTGATAAAAGATATCGGGAAAGAAAAGACGGTTATTCTATCGACGCATATCATGCAAGAGGTAGAAGCCATCTGCGATAGAGTGCTAATTATTAACAAAGGGCAAATCGTAGCCGATGACAAAACAGCGATGTTACAGCAGAAGTCGGCAGACGCATCGGTGGTCATGATCGAATTCGACAAGCCATTCAATAGCAAGAACTTAATGTCGGTAGCAGGGGTTCGACGAGTAGAGAAAATTAGTGAAAATAGCTGCCGCGTGCATGGCGATAAAGGCACGGATCTGCGACCTGTTTTGTTTAAATACTCTGTTGATAACGGACTGTCGATTATTACCTTGCAAAAAGAAGAAAACAGCTTAGAATCAATATTTAGGCAACTTACATCACAAAAAATCGTATAAATTTTCGCAGATAGAGTCTTTTTCTATCTTTGACCCGCTTTAATAAAAAGCATATTAGTTCAGAACTCAAATTAACGAATCAATAAACTCAACAAACAATGTCATACTTGTTCACTTCTGAGTCAGTATCTGAAGGCCATCCGGATAAGGTTGCGGATCAGATCTCTGATGCATTAATCGATTATTTTCTTGCTTACGACCCAACTTCTAAAGTAGCTTGCGAAACGCTGGTTACTACTGGACAGGTTGTATTAGCTGGAGAGGTAAAATCCGACGCTTATCTTGACGTTCAAGAAATCGCTCGCGAAGTAATCCGTCATATCGGATATACAAAAAGCGAGTACATGTTCGAAGCAAACTCATGCGGAATTTTATCGGCAATTCACGAACAATCACCTGATATTAACCAGGGTGTTGAGCGTAAGAAGCCAGAAGAGCAAGGAGCTGGTGACCAAGGAATGATGTTTGGTTATGCAAGCCGCGAAACGGATAATTACATGCCGTTGCCATTAGAACTTTCTCACTTATTACTTCGTGAGTTAGCTGCTATTCGTCGCGAACAAAAAGTGATGAAATATCTTCGTCCCGATGCAAAAAGCCAAGTAACGATCGAGTATTCTGACGATCACCAACCGATTCGCATCGATACTGTAGTATTGTCTACTCAACACGACGATTTTGGTAAAGAGAAAGCAATGCTTGATCAAATCAAGAAAGACGTTGTAAATATTTTGATTCCTCGCGTGATGAAGAAACTTCCGAAGCGCGTGCAGGCATTATTCAACAATAAAATTACCTACCACGTAAATCCTACAGGTAAGTTCGTTATCGGCGGACCGCACGGAGATACTGGTTTAACGGGACGTAAAATCATCGTTGATACTTACGGTGGAAAAGGAGCTCACGGTGGTGGAGCATTCTCAGGAAAAGATCCTTCAAAAGTTGACCGTTCAGCAGCGTATGCAGCACGTCACGTAGCGAAGCACTTAGTAGCTGCGGGAATCTGCGACGAAGCATTAGTACAAGTTGCTTATGCAATCGGAGTAGCGAAGCCAGTAGGATTATTCGTTAACACTTACGGTACTGCTAAAGTGCCTATGAGCGACGGACAAATTGCTATGATGATCAGCAAAATGCCTGAGTTCGATATGCGTCCTTATTTCATCGAGAAACGTTTCAACTTACGCACGCCAATCTACCGCGAAACTGCTGCTTACGGACATATGGGCCGCGAGACTAAAGTTGTTGAGAAGGTATTCAACAAAGGCAAGAAAAACGAGAAGAAAATGAAAGTTAAATTGTTCCCTTGGGAAGAATTAAACGCTGTTGATTCTTTGAAGAAAACTTTCGGATTAGCAGGTGCTGCTAAAGCAAAAGGCAAAAAATAATATTTAGTTGATTATATAAAAAAAGGCTATCCCATGGGATAGCCTTTTTTTGTTGAACGAATTAAAATAAAAAGAAGGGGCTAATACATTTAAAGGGAGGATATCAGAATTATATTATTTTTATTACTTTAGTCTCAACAAAAACCAATTGACCATGAAAAATTGCCAATATTTAATGGCTTGTTTCTTTTGTCGAGTTCAGTTTTATTTTACAATATGTTTTGAATAGGATGGTAATCTTTAAACATCTAAATTGACTATAATTAAATGAAATCAAAACGATTAATTGTCATATTTATTTTGCTTTCCTTAAAGAGTTTTTCTCAAGGTCGAGATAATCTTTGGATGTTTGGTTATTACCCCGCACCAGCAGGAAAAGCTGATATAGAATTTTCTTCGGGAATGCCTGTTATCACAACTTCAAATCGCGATATAAACCTTTCTCTAACTTTTGCTAATATAACAGATAATAATGGCAATTTACTTTTTTATACCAATGGGGCTATAGTTGCCAACGCGTTAAATGATACTATGCCTAATGGCGATAGTCTAAGCCCCGCCACATATACTTTTACAGGTGGGTGGCAGTTTTTTGGTTTCCCTATACCTCAAGCTTCGCTTATTATTCCTGATCCAGGAGATTCTATGAAATATTTCTTGTTTCATAGTTCGGTAGATATATTGCCAAATAGTATACAAACACCCCTTAATTTATATTTTTCAATAATTGATATGAAGTTAGATAGTGGTAAAGGCGATTTAACAATTAAAAATAATATTCTATTATCTGACACATTATCTGGTGGAAATATAATCGCTTGTAAACATGCAAACGGTCGTGATTGGTGGCTTCTGGAGCCTGAATTTGGCCATCCAGCTTATTATGTTTTTTTAATTACTCCATTCGGAATTCAGTTAGTGAGAAAACAAATTATTGGACAAAGATTAATGAGTGATGGTCAATCATTATTTAATAGACAGGGAACTAAATATGCTCGATATGACACGACTAATGACTTTGACGTATTCGATTTCGATAGATGTACCGGGATGTTGAGTAATAATATACATGTGGCAATTAACGATAGTATGTTTGGGTATGGTGTTGGATTTTCACCTGATGGTTCAAAGGTTTATGCCAGTTCCGCGCAATTCTTATATCAATTTGATTTAAATGCCTCAAATGTTGCCGCAAGTATGACTACAGTAGCAACATGGGATTCTACTTACTCTCCGTTTCCAACGTTGTTCTCAGTACAACAATTGGCGCCTGATGGCAAAATTTATATTGCAACTACAAGTACAAATGATGTAATGCATATTATAGATTCTCCTAATAACGTAGGTATAGCTTGTAATGTGTTACAACATGGTCTTCAACTTCCTGTTATCAATGATCATACTGTCCCCAACCATCCAAACTATCATTTAGGTCCTCTAGTTGGAAGTATTTGCGATAGTTTAAGTGTTGGTTTACCACATAATACTGTTCAAAGTGCCGGGCTGCGGTTAAATCCAAATCCTGCATCAAATCAAGTTTGGGTTAATTATCAATTCCCCAATAACCACGATGGCTGGCTCGAGATTTATGATCCTTTAGGTAAACAAATCCTCAAACGCCGCCTTTATTGGAGCACCACCCAATTACTCGTTTACCTCAACGAAATAAAATCAAATGGAATTTATGTGGCGAAGGTTTTTGATGATAGCGAGATGTTTTTGAGTACGGAAAAGTTGGTGGTCGCAAAACACTAACTTTATGAAATATTCTTTACAATCCATCGCTCAGCAATGTCCTTTCTCCGGAGGTCGTTCCGTTTATATAGCACGTGCTATTTTACATGAGTATTTTCCCGAAGAGATGGTTTATAATGACGAGGATATTTGTATGGCTGAAGGATTAATGAGGAAATCAATTGTTAAAAACACAAAAGTTAAAGATAAAATTTATGCAGCACCAAACCCTTCTAGTTCATTTGTTAATATAATAAATGCAAATGGAACTAATTTTATTGTTAGGATTGATTTATTAACGTTAGAGAGTAAGATGTTGTTTACACAAAATAATAGCTTGCCAATTAATATTATGGAACTCAATGATGGTGTTTATTTTGCGAGATGTGTTACAATGGATGGTAAAGTATTAACCAGTAAAATTATTGTTCAAAAATGAGAATATACATTGTTTCAATTTTCTGTCTTTTGTATTCATTAATTGGCCTATCTCAAGGTAATGATAATTTATGGATGGTAGGGTATTCAACACCGCCGGTTACAGGAAAAGCTGATATCGAATTTTTATCAGGGAGTCCAATCGTATCACCATCAAATCAAGATATTAACTTATCCTTTACGTTCGCAGATATTACAGACAAATACGGAAATTTATTATTTTATACAAATGGAGCAATAGTAGCCAACGCATTAAACGATACTATGCCTAACGGAGATAGTTTGAGTCCTGCAACTTATACTTTCTCAGGAGCTTGGCAGTTTTTTGGATTTCCAATACCTCAAGCGTCATTGATAATTCCAGATCCTGGAGACTCAATGAAATATTATCTGTTTCATAGTTCTGTAGATGTGCTTCCAAACGGCATTCAACGTCCACTTCATTTATATTATTCAAAAATTGATATGTTTTTAGATAACGGTAAAGGTGATGTAGTAACAAAAAACAACATTCTTTTAACTGATACATTGGCTGGAGGAAACATATTGGGTTGTAAGCATGCAAATGGTCGTGATTGGTGGGTTGTTGTGCCTGAGTTTGGTCGACCTGGCTATTATGTTTTTTTAGTTTCACCAACGGGTATTCAACTTGTTCGAAAGCAAATAATAGGACAACGATTGGGTAGTGATGGGCAATCAGCATTTAATCCTCAGGGAACAAAATATGCCAGATATGACGGAACAAATGGATTTGATGTTTTTGATTTCGACCGATGTACTGGGATGTTGAGTAACAATATAAATACACTCCAATTTGATTCTATAGGTGGAATAGGAGTCGGATTTTCAAGTGATGGTTCAAAAGTATATGTCAGTAGGTCAAGTCAATTATGTCAATTCGATTTGAATGCAACGAATGTTGCTGCAAGTATGACTACAGTAGCTACTTGGGATTCAACCTATGCTCCGTTTGCAACCTATTTTTTTGTTCAACAATTGGCTCCCGACAATAAAATTTATATTGCAGCTTATAATGCAAGCAATGTTATGCATATTATCGATTCTCCAGATGTTGTAGGTGTTGGATGTAATGTTATTCAACATGGCCTTCAATTGCCAGTTTTAAATGATGGAACGGTCCCCAACCATCCAAACTATCATTTAGGTCCTCTAGTTGGAAGTATTTGCGATAGTTTAAGTGTTGGTTTACCACATAATACTGTTCAAAGTGCCGGGCTGCGGTTAAATCCAAATCCTGCATCAAATCAAGTCTGGGTCAATTACCAATTCCCCAATAACCGCGATGGCTGGCTCGAAATTTATGATCCACTCGGCAAGTTAATACTTAAACGCCGCCTTTACTGGAGTACCACCCAATTACTCGTTTACCTCAACGAAATAAAATCAAATGGTATTTATGTGGCGAAGGTTTTTGATGATTCGGGAATTTACTTGAGTACACAGAAGTTGGTGGTGAATAAATAGAAGCCGAGATTGTTTTTTTTAAAGGTTCTTGGTTCTTAGTTCTTGGTTCGGCGAAGCCGGTTAGGGCTAACGCATTTATTGGTTCGAGGCTTGTCCTGACAGATATCGTCAGGGTAGTGAGCTCTTTCAGCTCTACTGCATGGTTCGAGGCTTGCCGTGACTTGTGCTTTTCGCACAACGTCATCGGTTCTTAGTTCTTGGTTCATGGTTCGCGAAGCGAGAGGCGAGATGTTTTTCGGATAGAAATAAGGATGGAGGAACGAATTTTGGTTTGATGGGATTGAAAAAAGGTTCTTAGTTCTTAGTTCATGGTTCTTGGTTCGGCAAAGCCGGTTAGGGCTAACGCATTTATTGGTTCGAGGCTTGCCCTTACAGATATCGTCAGGGTAGTGAGCTCTTTCAGCGCTACTGCATGGTTCTTGGCTTGCCATAAAGTGTGCTTTTTCAGCTCTACTTTATGGTTCGAGGCCTGTCCTGACAGTTATCGTCAGGATAGTGTGCTTTTCGCGCAACGTCATCGGTTCGCGTTTTTTCCTTAGATGGGAATTGTGAATTAAAAATGCGATTTATCTATTCACTCATTCATATACTTATCTACTTATTAATTTATTCCACCTCATTCAAAAAATCAATAAACGGCTTAATCACTTCGAGTCCTTTTAATAAAGTTTTTTCGAGGGATTTGTCGGTGAGGTCTTTGGTGTCGATAGGGTGGATGACTACGTAGCTGTTGTACTTTAATAGTTCGATATCGGGGTGAGTAGGATCGACGCCTTTGGGTGCTTTCTTTAGTTTATGATCTTCGAGAGCGGGATACCATTTCTTGAAGGTTTTGTTGTTTAAGATGGCTTTGAAGTCGGCGGTGTTGTATTCCACTTCTTGACGCAACTTTTTGAGCACCGGTGCATCCGGCATCCAATAGCCGCCTGCTATGAAACTAGCGTTGCCCGCAGGTTCGATGTGGATGTAAAAGCCGCACTTGCCCGATTTTTTGCCTCCTTCCTTCAATTGTGCACTGAAGTTCACTTTATACGGATCTTTATTCTTGCTGAATCTGACGTCACGGTAGATGCGAAAAACGCAATCTTTAACCGCTAGTTGTGCGTAGGCAGGCTCAATTTTGGCTGCTTTGGCTATAAAGCCTTCCATGAACTGATGAAAATCATCTTTGGCGGCTTCGTAACGCGATTTATTCTCGGCGAACCATTCGCGGTTGTTGTTTTTCTTAAGGTCGGTTAAGAATTTGAGGGAGGTGGCTTTCAACATATTGCGGTAAAAATAATTTTTTTATTCTAAATCTTTGCCAACGAGAATTTTAACATTAAAATTGCGGGAAAGTTTTGTTAAAATCGAAAGAATCTTTTTTACATTTGTGATATCAGAACCTCCGAAGGCATTAAATACCCTGCGTATTGAAGTTGATTTGAGTGTTTAAAATGATATTTCAAGAGTGAAAATTTATTGCGACGATTACCAACCTAAATAAAATTCTTAACCAAAATTTTGCTTAACAACCGCAAATGAAAACTTCCAAGAAAACTGGAAAAACACCTGAGCCGAAGGCTAAAAAAACGGCTACCGCAGCAGGAAAGGGGCGTAAAATGGAGCCTCTAAAATCGAAGGAACTGAAGAACCAAAAGTTCGATGATTTTGATGATGAAGATGATGACATGGATCCCGATATGGTTGAAGGAAACATGGAGTCGTTCGACGATTTCTACGACGATGATGATGACGATGAGTAATCATCCCGCTTTGTAAAGTGCTCCCCCAATATTGTTTCTTAACGAACCCGTCGCACTATTGAAAATATTTACTCTGTTATTCTGATATAATGCTGCTAAGAACCCAAATACTAGGGCTTCTTTGTAGTTGATAATGCTCGCCTCCGGCACGGTAATTTCTCGTCCGCTGAGCGCCGCTATCCTGTCAGTTAAATACGTATTGAAGGCTCCGCCTCCTGTCGCCAGGATGGAGCCTTTTTCTTTTATATGCTTGAAGGCTTCGGTATGCATCAATGCAATATGTTCGGTGGCCGTATGCGCTAAGTCGGCAGCTTCCGCGTAGCTTAAGTTCGTACTTTTTATTCCCATTGCTGGTAAAAATTCGCTTTCAAGCCATTCTCGCCCTAACGATTTCGGACCTGCTTGCGCGTAAAAACTTAATCCGTTTAGTTTTTCTAATAGCTCGGGTATGTTCTTTCCCGATGCCGCCATCTGTCCTCGGTTGTCGTATTCTTGTCCTTGGCTGTTGGCTAAAAGGTTGAGTATCATATTCGCCGGACAAATATCAAATCCTTTGCGTAGCCCATTTTCCCTAAACGAAATATTGGCAATTCCGCCTAAATTCAAGCATCCTGCATATTGGCTGAAAAGGTAATGATCGCCCACCGGCACTAAAGGAGCCCCTTGGCCACCGAGAGCTAGGTCTTTCGTCCTGAAGTCGCAAACGGTATCAACCCCCGCCAAGGCCGCTATTTGGGCTCCATCGCCAATCTGACAGGTGAAACCATGCTGCGGCTGGTGAAAAATGGTATGTCCGTGGCTGCCAATAAGGTCGATTTGCAGCTTGTTTTTACGAATGAATTCACTCGCTAATGTCCCGAAGTATCGCCCCAAAGCAGCATGCGTAAATGCCAAATCATAGCCCGATAGGTCCATGGCTCCCTTCAATGTGGCAACCCACTCTGCAGGATAAGGCACTGTTTCGGCTGCCAAAATCTCGAATTGCCAGTGGTCGTTCACTTCCGAGAAGCGGCAAGCACAGAGGTCAGTGCCGTCTAATGAAGTGCCCGACATCATGCCAAGTACCGTAATTGGGAGAGAATTGCTCATAGGGATATGATATTTACCGTTCTGCAAAGGAAATCTTTTACAATATCATCTACTAATCCGAAGAATGGATTATTTTTGGCAAACTAAATAAATACCCTATGTTATTCCAACTCACTGAAGAGCAATTAATGATTCAGCAAGCTGCACGCGACTTCGCGCAGCAAGAACTATTACCGGGCGTTATCGAGCGCGACGAACATCAGAAGTTTCCGGCAGAACAAATAAAAAGATTAGGTGAACTGGGCTTTTTGGGAATGATGGTTAGTCCTCAGTACGGCGGAAGCGGATTAGATACCGTTTCTTATGTGTTGGCGATGGAAGAAATCTCAAAAGTAGATGCCTCTGCATCAGTAGTAATGTCGGTAAATAACTCACTCGTTTGTTGGGGTCTAGAGACTTTCGCTAACGAAGAGCAAAAACAAAAATACTTAGTGCCTTTAGCGAAAGGAGAAATCATCGGCGGATTCTGTCTTTCAGAACCTGAAGCGGGATCAGATGCTACATCGCAACGCACTACAGCTATCGATATGGGCGACCATTACCTATTAAACGGAACTAAAAACTGGATTACCAACGGAGGTACTGCCTCTGTATTTTTAGTGATGGCACAAACTGATGTGGCGAAAGGTCACAAAGGAATCAACTGCTTGATCGTTGAAAAAGGAATGGAAGGATTCACAGTAGGACCTAAAGAAAATAAATTAGGTATCCGCGGATCTGATACTCACTCGTTGATGTTCCAAGATGTGAAAGTGCCGAAAGCAAATCGTATCGGTGAAGACGGATTCGGATTTAAATTCGCGATGAAAACGCTTACTGGCGGACGTATCGGTATCGCTGCGCAAGCATTAGGAATTGCGAGTGGTGCTTATGAGTTAGCATTGAAATATTCAAAGCAACGTAAAGCCTTCGGAACAGAAATTTGTAATCACCAAGCGATTCAATTTAAGTTAGCAGATATGGCTACTGAGATTGAAGCAGCACGTTTATTATGCTTGAAAGCAGCTTGGGAGAAAGACAATAAAATGGATTACAACCAATCGAGTTCAATGGCTAAGTTATTCGCTTCGGAAGTAGCGATGAAAACAACTGTTGAAGCAGTGCAGGTACACGGAGGATACGGATTCGTGAAAGAATTCCACGTAGAGCGTTTAATGCGTGATGCAAAAATCACGCAGATCTATGAAGGAACTTCAGAAGTTCAACGTATCGTAATTGCAAGAAGCATTCTACAGTAAAATTATTACATGAAGCAACGTTATAGTTCTCTATTTTTTTTAGCAATCATCACCATCTTCCTGAGCATCGGCTGTACGCCGCAAAGGAAGATGGTGTATTTGCAAGGTAATGCGTCCATTTTACGCGACACTACCACTTTCAGTATGCGCATTTATCCCGGTGATATTATCGCTGTGGATTTATACACCGTTAATCCCGATGCATTCCCGGGCTTAGGTATCGGCAACGATCGTGCATCTATCATCGACAATCGTTCGGCTTACGAGAAAGGTTTTATGCTCGATCGAAACGGAATAGTGGCATTGCCTTATATCGGGAATGTTAATCTCAACGGATTAACCATTAACGATGCGCACGATACCATCAGCAATCGATTTAAACAATACATCGATGATCCCGTGGTGATCGTGAAAAAATTAAGTTTTAAAGTGTCAGTGATAGGTGAGGTAACGAAACCGGGATTGTTCTACGTTCCCAACGAACAACTCACTATTATTGAAGCATTGGCGATGGCTGGCGATTTAAGCACCTATGCCGATCGTACCAATTTAAAAATATTGAGAAAGACAACAGAAGGAACGATTGAAATCCCTGTTGACCTCACTAAAAAAGAAGCTTTCGTCGGACAAAGTAAATACATGTACCCCGACGATGTATTGTATGTGGCTCCCACAAGGAAAAAAGCTTTTGCACAGGTTAGCGTAGCTACTGGCGTGTTTACTTCTATTCTAAGTACCTTAATCCTTTTAGGAACACTTTACGTAAGAACTCAGTAATGAATACTACTCCGAAAAATAATAAGCAGGAAGATGAATTAGATTTAAGTAATCTCCTGAATGACCTGATTGCGAAATGGCATTATTTCGTTTTAACAGGATTTATTCTAGCAGTGCTTACAGTAGTGTATATCAAATTTTCGTTGCCTGTTTATCAAAGTACTTCGAGTGTGTTGATCGATGATAGTAAATCGTCGAATAACTTCGAAGATATTTTGTCGAGTGATTTATTTGGTACGAGCATGAGCTTGCCGACAGAAATCGGAATTTTAACATCACGTACCGTTATCCAAAAAACAATTGAAGAATTGCATCTACGTGTGCAATATTTCAATACAACATCATATCCTGCGCGACCTATTTATCCGAATTCTCCCTTTCTTGTGGAGGTGAATGATATCAATAAGTATGTGCAAGATTTAACGTTCGAGGTGAAGGTGATTGATAAAGCGCATCTTCAAATTTCTACAGAGTATTCAGGTGATGACCTTCCTGGTTTTACCTTCAATAAAAGTATTGCTTTAGGAGAGCATATCAGTTGCAAATATTTCAACTTCACGATTCATAAATCGGATTCTGTAGAGTTGCCTGATGCAGGTGCTACATTCGAGTTCAAAGTGCGTAACTTGAATAAATTGACGAGTGAGATTATTGATAATTTAAAAGCAGAACCACTCGATAAAGATGCGAATATCGTAATCCTTACTTATCAAGATGTTGTTCCTGTTCGTGCATTAGATGTGTTGAATACAATCGGTAAAGTGTATATCGATTTAGATGTCCAAGATAAAGCTTCTGTTGCGGGATTAACATTGAAGTTCGTTGATCAACAATTGACCAATACTGGAGATGCATTGAGTGCTACAGAGCATCAAATGCAAGACTTCAAAGAGAAAAACAAAACGGTTAACTTAAGTGAAGAGTCGAAGGCGATGTTGACAAAACTCAACGACCTCGATGTGGAGCGTGTGAAGAATAATATTGATATCACAACTCTCGATAATCTCTATAGTTACGTTACCAATAATCAGGATTTAACCAACATGGCTCCTTCGAGTATGGGAATCCCTGATCCTTTGTTAGTGGAGTTAATTACGAACTATCAAACATTACAAGCGAAGCGTAAAGGATCTTCGTTCGGAGTGAAGAATGATGCACCAGCGGTGAAGGTATTAGATCAGCAATTGACAGAAACGAAAAATGCATTGGTAGAAAACATCAGCTCTATCAAAAAGCGTTTAACTGTTATGCGTAGCTCAATCCAACAACAGCTTGCGCAATACGAAGCAGAAGTAAAACAAGTGCCGGAGATTGAGCGTCAGTTTATCGGCATTCAACGTAATGTGGAGGTAAATCAGAATATCTATACTTACTTGTTGCAGAAGAAAGCGGAGACGTCGATTGCAAAAGCAACAGCTGTTTCTGATAATCGTATTCTCGATCAAGCGAGTTTAGCAGAAGATCCTGTATCACCGAATAAAAAACTATTAGCGGTATTATTGGTGCTGTTCACGGGATTAATTCCGGGAGGGATAATATTAAGTCGCGTTTTATTTAAATCGAAAATTCAGAATCGTGAAGATGTTTCGCGCATCACATCAGTTCCTGTGTTGGGAGTTGTTGGACATTCACCTGAGAAAACGAATTTGGCGGTATTCAATCGTCCGAAGTCAGCGATATCAGAAGCCTTCCGTACTATTCGTACCAACCTACAATTCTACGGATTGAATTCGGGGAATAAAGTCATTACCATTACATCATCGGTAGGAGGTGAAGGGAAGTCGTTTATTACTTTGAACCTCGCAACGGTATTAGCGATGCAAGGAAGAAAAGTAGTAATGATCGGACTCGATTTACGCAAACCGAAATTATTCGATGATCTCGATATTAAGAATGATATTGGAGCAAGTAACTTTTTAGTAGGTGCGTCAACGTTAGATCAAGTGATTCGCTCAACTAAAGTTCCGGGATTAGATTTCATCTCTGCGGGACCAATTCCTCCGAATCCAGCTGAATTGCTATCGAAGAAATTGATGTCGGATATGATTGATGAGTTGAAGAAACGTTATGACTTCATCGTGATCGATACTCCGCCGTTAGGAGTGGTGTCGGATGCGTTTATCATTATGCCATTATCGGATATCAATTTATACATCGTACGTCAAGGATATTCACGAATGGAATTTATTCGTTCACTTGATGAATTATATCGTGATGGTAAATTCCAAAGTTTGAGTATTATCCTTAATGATTCCGATTTTAGTCGCTCGTACGGCTACGGACATACCTACGGATACATCAAAGGCAATGAAGAATACTACGAAGATGTAGTTCCGTCGAAATGGAATGTGAAGAATTGGTTGGGGAGGAAGTAGGATACAAGATACAAGGCTCAGGATTCAGGATTCATGATGATTCCGAATGGCTTGAGATTTTATTTTGAAACGAAAATTTGATTATTGATGATCGATAATCGATGATCGATTTTACACTCTCAAATCTTGGTTTCTTATATGGGCCGCAGATTTTTATGATTTATTATGATTTGCGCTGATTGATTAGCAAAAGATTTAATTAGAACACGGATGAAAGGATTTGAAAGGATTTAAAAGGATTTTAATTCTACAATCCTTAATGTATTTGGTTTAATCAGTATTTCGGACATCGATTATCAATCATCGATCATCGATCATCCATCATCGTTTCTTGGTTCCTTAAAAAGGGCCGCAGATTTTTATGATTTATTATGATTTGCGCTAATTGATTAGCAAAAGATTTAATTAGAACACCCCATCGGGACAAGCGAATGAAAGGATTTTAAAGGATTTTAATTCTACAATCCTTAATGTGTTTGGTTTAACCAGGATTTCGGACATCGATCATCAATCATCAATAATCCATCATCCATCATCTATCATCGACCATCGATCATCGATCATCGATCCTCACTCAAACGCCTTCAATAACTCTTCCATCTTCGATCCCCTCGAACCTTTGATGAGAATTGCGGCGTTGTGCGGAAGATTTTGTTTTAGCCATTGCGCCGCTTCTTCGGAGGTGTTGAAATGTAAAAATCCGTGGGTATGCGCAGAGGCTGCGAAATGTTTTCCTACGACTAGGGTTTGTTTGGCTTCTACTGTTGTTGCTAAGGATGCGATGCGATGATGTTCTCCGGCACTTTCTTCTCCTAATTCGAGCATCTCGCCGAGAGCTAAATATTTATCGCCGCTGAATGCATTTCTAAAATTCATTAATGCTGCTGTCATACTACTCGGATTAGCATTGTAAGCGTCAAGCACAATTGTGATATCGCCTTTGTGAATTACTTGTGAGCGTTGGTTACCCGGAACATATCCGCTGATGGCATCAGCTATTTTTTTAGCATCAATACCGAAATGAATTCCGATTGCCACAGCACATAAAACATTGTCGATATTGTAATCGCCAGTAAGTTGCGTGGGGATTAATTGATGAAAAGGTTTCGTTACTTCAACTGCCAATAATTCTCCTTGCATAGCTACCTTACCACAAATCGAATTCGTTTCCGATGTTCCGTAAGTAACGATGTTTTCGTAACCGTTTAAAATCTCTACCAATGCTTCGCGATCATGCTGGACAAAAATTAATCCTTTGTGAGCTCTAATAAAATCATACAATTCACCTTTTCCTTTTTTCACTCCTTCAATTCCTCCGAATCCTTCGAGGTGAGCTTTGCCGATATTGGTTATTAATCCGAAGTCGGGTTGCGCAATAGAAGCCAGCAGTTCGATTTCTTTTTGGTGATTGGCACCCATTTCCACCACAGCAAATTCATGCTCTTTAGTGAGTGATAAAAGCGTTAGAGGGACACCGATATGATTGTTGAGGTTGCCAATGGTATAGTAAGTGTTGAATTTCTGTTTTAATACTGCCGCTACTAATTCTTTCGTAGTTGTTTTTCCGTTGCTGCCAGTGATGCCTAACACAGGAATATTTAATTCACGACGATGATGTGTTGCTAGTTTTTGCAAGGTCGATAATACATCATCGGTAAGCAAAATACGATCGTTGGCTTCGCCATGCAATTCATCAACAACCGCGTATGCAGCACCGCCTTTTAGTGCATCATGAGCAAAGAGATTTCCGTTGAAGTTAGCCCCTTTTAAAGCGAAGAAAATACAGCCCTCAGTGAACTTGCGAGTGTCGGTACTAACTACAGGGTGACTTTTAAATATTTCGTATAGCTTTTCAATAGTAATCATAGGGGAGGGTAGTCGAGGTGGTAATTGGGTTCGAAGATAAAATTTCTAAACGAAATATTGAGGTGGGGAGAGATTTCTATCGAAACAAAGACAAGATGACTGAATGAATGAATGTGGGTTACAACAAGATTGCAGTTAGTTTGAAAGATATTTAATCAACTTGAGATTTGTTTTAAAGCGGCCCTACAGGGCGCCGAGGATTCTCGTTATGTTTAAAGTGACAATAAAGCACCCCTACAGGGTGCATTAGATCATATTACCCAATAAAATTTTGTTTCCTTTAAGAAGCCGATGGGAGACAAATCGATCATCGATCATCAATGAATAAACGACTGAATTTAATTCCCGATCCAATAGGCATTTCGGAAACATCTAAAATCTATAGTCTATTGCCTATCGCCAATTCAATGACTGAATGAGTGAATGACTGAATAACTGAATTTGATTCCGGTCTTTTAGAGAGAATTAATCACACAACAATCTCCACGCGTCAGCCTTTTATCCGTCTCCGCCATCGGCGGATCCAATCTGCGTAAATCCACTGAGCCGTCGGCTCATCCTTTTAGCTCCGACGTGCTTGCACGGCTGGATTGAATCCGTGTTCAAAATAGATTTCTATCGAACGATAATTTCTAATG
>JAHEYP010000058.1 GCA_023251535.1 Bacteroidota bacterium | reverse complement strand
TACTGCAGCACAATTAACGAACATCAATATCAATAGCTTTAATACTTCGTTTATTTTAGCTACTGATCCTTCAGCTTCGCTTGGCGACACTTTATGTTTATCGGTAACAATTGATCCTATGACCGGAGATGCAGATCCTTCTGACAATACTTTTACATATTGCGGTGTTGTTAGAAATAGCTGTGACCCGAATGAAAAACTTGAATCACATGTAGGAACTGGATCAGGAACTGTTGCTCCTGGAACTGAATTAGAATACACAATCATGTTCCAGAATGTTGGAAACGACGTTGCATACGATGTATCGGTAACAGATGAATTAGATAGTGATCTTGATTTATCGACTTTACAAATCACAGGATTTAGTCACCCGAATGTGATGAGCATTTCGAATAACACAATGAAGTTTGAATTCAAGAACATCAACCTAGCTGCTGCATCGGTAAACGAACCAATGAGCCATGGCTTTATCAGTTATAAAGTTAGTCCGAAGACATCAATTGCCCTTGGAACTGCAATTGAAAACACTGCAAACATCATCTTCGATTTCAATCAGCCAATCATTACAAATACGGTTACTGATATTGTAGATGTAACTGTAGGATTAAATCAACTTACAGGAAATACAAACTTCACTATTTATCCGAATCCTGCAAGCGACTTAATCACTATCGCAACACATTCATCAAGTATATCAACGTTGACTATTAGTGATATTACAGGACGTAAAACAATACAATCGCAAGAAGTAATTGACGGACAAACAATCTCTATTAAAAACCTTCAACCGGGAATGTATTTAACAACGTTAATCAATTCGAAAGGAACATTCACAAGTAAATTGATGATAAAATAATTTAGCTAAAACCTAACACAGCTAATCTTTTCTGAAAGAGGCATGGAAGTAATTCCGTGCCTCTTTTTAATTTAAAAAGGGAGATGATCTTAGCGACCACCTCCCTTTCATCAAGGTAAAAGAAATATTATTATTCACTCAATGCACTTGAATCAATCAAATGCATGAATGGTATTTTATGCAACTACTTCTTCGTGCTTACGATACTCATCTGTTAATTTTCCTTGTATTTCATTCGGAACAGGAGCATAGTCAACAAAAGTTGATTTCAACTTCGCTCTTCCTTGCGAAATACTTTTCAATGTAGCACTAAACTTATCGAGCTCAGCCAATGGAGTGCGTGCTTTAATCACTTGCATTCCATTTCGAGTATCCATGCCCATAATAACTGAGCGGCGCGACTGCAATTCACTAATGATATCACCCATCACTTTTTCAGGAGCTTCGGTTTCTACATCATAAATAGGTTCCATTAACTGAGGAGAAGCCATATGGAATGCTTCTTTAAATGCCATCATGGCTGCAATTTTAAAGCTGATATCATTACTATCAACTGCATGCATTTTTCCGTCGTAAACACTTACACGAACATCGCGAACATAAGAACCTGTCAACGGACCTTCATGCATTTTTTCCATAATACCTTTCATAATAGAAGGCATAAATCGCGTATCGATTACACCACCTGTGATGCAATTATTGAACACTAATTTACCACCCCATGGAAGTTCGTGCACTTCGGTATCACGAACAGTCATATTTTGCGGATGCGGCATTCCTTCGAAATATGGTTCGATGAGCATATATACCTCTCCAAATTGACCGGAACCACCCGATTGTTTTTTATGACGATAAGAGGCTTCAGCCGGCTTCTGAATTGTTTCACGATAAGGAATACGAGGCTTAAAGAAATCGACTTCCATTTTATACAAATGACTCAATCTCCACTTTGTCACCAGCAAATGCAAATCGCCTTGTGCCAACAATAATAACTGTTTTAATTCACGATCATATTGAATAATTATTGTAGGATCTTCAGCATGAATTTCAGCCATCACCTCACCCAATTTTTCATCATCCGATTTTTTCTGTGCTACAATTGTGGTGCGTATTTTAGGCTCAGGAAAATGAATAGGATCGATATTACCCGTTGCGCCTTTTGCATTAAGGGTATGACAAGTTTGTGTGTTTTTTAATTTCAATGTTGCTGCGATATCTCCGGCTTTCAAGCTTTCCACTTGATTACGATTTTTACCATCGAGGATGAAAATTTGTCCGATGCGCTCAGTAGTATTCGTTTTCTCATTGAAGAACTCCATTCCCGGAGTTACCTCACCCGACATCACTTTAAACAAAGTAAGTTTACCAAGATGTGGCTCAACAAGTGTTTTAAATACGAATAAGCGAGCAGGAGCTGCAGGATCACATTTCACTTCGGTTCCGTCCTCTAAAATTTCAGCAGGCATATCCACAGCAGAAGGAGCAACATTATCGATAAAGCCCATTAATCGTCCTGAGCCCATATCTTTTTTACCCGACAAGCAGAACACAGGGAACACCTGATGTTTCATCATACCGATTTTAATCCCCTCGCGCAATTCATCCTCATCGAGATTACCCTTATCGAAATAAAGCGCCATCAAGTTCTCATCATTTTCGGCTGCTTTTTCCACTAATTCATTATGAAGGCGATTAGCATTATCGAGTTCCTCGGCAGGGATAGGTAATTTCTGAGGTTTTCCGCCACCGGCAGGGAATTTATACATCACCATTTTAATGAGGTCGATGATAGCATCAAATCCAGGTCCGGTTTGAACAGGATATTGCGTTAAAGTAACGGCATTTCCGAAGAAAGCCTTGGCTTCATCGAGCGTATTTTGAAAATTAGCTTTTTCGTGGTCGAGTTGGTTGATGGCGATAATAGTAGGACGCTGATAGCGATCAACATAATCAAAAATGATCTCAGTGCCTACTTCTACCCCGTGCTGCGCATTTAAAAGCATCACAGCAGTATCACAAACACGAATCGACGAGATTACCTCGCCAATAAAATCATCGAGACCTGGAGTATCAACAACGTTAATTTTGTAATCTTTCCACTCTGTATGAAAAGGAGTAGCGTACACCGAGTTCCCTCGTTCATGTTCTATCTCATGATAATCAGAGATAGTATTTTTCTCTTCAACAGTTCCCCGGCGAGCAATAATGCCGGCTTCAAAAAGCATTGATTCGGCAAGGGTAGTCTTGCCACTTTTCGCGGAGCCGATTAGCACCACGTTTTTAATGTGTTTTTCATCGTAAGTTTTCATATGATTACGGTTTTAAAGTGCAACAACGATGACAGGTGAACCTGTATAAAGAACGGCCTGTCTATTTAGGTACAATAAAGATAGACAGCTAATGATCTATGCCCCAACAAAAGAGGGTTGATATAGATCAAAGAAATGAATGATAAAGGTCGTAATTGGGAATGGGATTGTCAAGAGGGAAGGAAAAAAATGACTGGATGAGTGAATGAGTGAATGATCGATTATCGATGATCGATGATAGATGATCGATTTTATGGGATAAGATCTCGGATCTTGATAGGAAATTTCGAATATCTTGAATCCTGCATCTTTCATCATTTATCGATTTTTGATGATTGATGATCGATGATCGATTTTATGGGCGAAGATTTTGGATTTTGGATTTTGGATTTTCGATGATTGATGATCGATGGTCGATGATCGATTTTATGGGATAAGATCTCGGATCTTGAAAATGGATTTCGAACATCTTGAATCTTGCGTCATGCATCTTTTATCGATTTTCGATGTTCGATTTTATGGGAGAAGATTGCGGATTTTGGATTTTCGATGATTGATGATTGATGATAGATGATCGATTTTATGGGAAAAGATAATGGTTTTTCCATAGGAATTTCGAACCTCTTGCATCATGGATCATTCATCATTCACCGATTCTTGAATACCGATTCTTGATTATCGATTATCTATCATCTATTATCTATCATCGATCATCAATCATCGATTATCTTTCACCACTAATTCCCATAATTATCCGGCTGCGCATTCAAACTATTATCGGCTGAGCGGTAGCCCGGACCATATACAAAATAGAAACAGAGTAAACTTAGCACTACAATTGAGAAAGCTAAGTCGTTGCCTTCGGCGAAAAAGCCTTTGGGGACATTAACTAAAAACACCGCGCCTAAAAGAATTGGTATTTGCAAAGCAACAGCTTTTCGAGTAAACAATCCAATAGAGATCATAATACCGCCAGCTAAGTGTACAATCGCCACATAATGCGCTACAGCGAACGAAAGCCAAGGAAAGGCACTGTTAGCTAGGATGTGTTGTAATTCTTCTGTATGGCTAATAAAATACAAGCCCTTAAAGAAGATAGTAATGCCTAATAATACTCGCAATAAGTCGAGCATCACGGGATGATGTTTTTCAGTCCAGTGATCAATCTGATAGAAGATTTTCATGTTTGCAGTGATTTAAATGAAAGAACAATTACTTCATTAAAGTTACAATCACTAACGACCCATCGCAACATTAAATTGTCATAAAACTCTGAACGGGAAGAATTGATCTTTAAAATCACAATACTTTGACATAAGTAGGATTTGGGATGATCGATGATCGATGATTGATGATCGATGATCGATTTTATGGGAGAAGATTTTGGATTTTGGATGATCGATGATTGATGATTGATGATTGATGATTGATGATCGATTTTATGGGAGAGGATTTTGGATTTTCGATGATCGATGATCGATGATTGATGATTGATGATTGATGATCGATTTTATGGGAGAAGATTTTGGATTTTGGATGATTGATGATAGATGATTGATGATCGATTTTATGGGGGAAGATTTTGGATTTTGATAGGAATTTTCGAAAATCTTGAATCTTTCATCATGAATCCTTTATCCTTTATCCTTCATCATTATCCCCTCCCACTTATTGCGCAAATTTCACTAACTTAACTTTGTGTCTTGCAAAACTGAAAAAATAATCAGCATTCGGATATCCTAATAAATTCACACGAAATTGTCGAGTAGTTTTGTTATGCATGATTATTTCACCCATCGAATTTAAGACTTCGTAATCTATCCCGACCATATCTTCTGCTACAGTAATCATAAAAATTCCACTCGAGGGATTCGGATAAATTTTTAATCCCGGAATTTGATCTGGGGTTTCTGTTTTAACATTAATTTCTAAACAGGACGATTTCTTTATTCCTTTCTTTGTTGTTACTTGAATTGCATAGGTACCTGCTACCGAAGGAATATACCATCGCCCTACTGCACCTGGAATTTCTCCTGCATTTGCATGACAATTTATCCATTGATAGGAATCTCCTTTCTGACTCGAAAAAAGTGTGTCTCCTATCTGTTTTACAAACAGCGAATCTTTTATTACAGACTGAAGCGGTTTCGCTTTAACGATTTTCTTTGCTGCTGGCTTTTTGCTTTTCACTGGAGCTTGAGCATAAGTTTGCAACGAAAATGAAAGGAATATTAGGAAGAGAATTGATCGAATTTTCATAAAGGGAGTTTGAACTACGAATTTATAAATATCATTTTACAATAAAATGAAAGCGAGATGTAGACAACTTTGCTAAATCTCGCTTTCATTAAATCATTACTTTAAAGTTGTTTATTTTTTCTCGGGAATATTTTTCAAGATCTCCATTAAATAATCCCAGAATTTCTGCACAGAAGAAATCGATACGCGTTCGTCGGGTGAGTGAGCTCCTAATATTGTTGGGCCGAATGAAATCATGTCCATTCCAGGATAATTACTTCCCAAAATTCCACATTCTAATCCTGCGTGACATGCTACTACTTCTGGCTTATCACCATGAAGTTTTTCATATACATTTACCAACACTTTCAATATCGGTGATGATACGTTTGGTGTCCAACCGGGATAAGAACCTGCAAAACTCACGTCACATCCGCCTAATTCAAATGTACATTTCAGCTGATTTGCTAAATCCATTTTCGATGATTCAACCGAGGAACGTGTTAAGCAAGCGATTGTTATTTTCCCTCCTTCTATTGTCACTTTCGCAACGTTGTTTGATGTCTCTACTAAGTCATGCATATCGGCACTCATGCGATACACTCCATTGTGTGCAGCATAAATGCATTGAACAATTTGTTTTGCTCGTTGATTATTCATCACTAACGCTGGAGCAGCAACATCAGCTACTTCAATCTTCAAAGAAGGTTCAGTTGTTTTAAATTCAAAAGCGATTTCTTTAGTGAGTGTGTTTATCGTTGTCTTTACTTCATCAAGTGAAGTTTTCGCAACCGCTAATACAGCTACGCTTTCACGAGGGATTGCATTGCGCAAACTACCTCCGTTAACAGATGCGATATTTACAGAGTAATTGCTAACCAAAGAATATAAAATGCGATTCATAATTTTATTCGCATTCCCTAATCCTTTATGAATATCCATTCCCGAGTGACCTCCATTTAATCCTTTTACGGTGATGGTTAATCCTACACTTTCTGCTGCAGACTTTTCCTCAACATAAGTTCCATTTGCAGTAACATCAATTCCACCAGCACAACCGATATCAATTTCACTATCGTTCTCCGTATCTAAATTCAATAAAATTCGTCCGTTGAGCACTCCGCCTTTTAATCCCAATGCACCCGTCATTCCCGTTTCCTCATCAATCGTAAATAGCGCTTCAATAGCAGGATGAGCAATTGTTTTACTCTCAAGAATAGCCATTATTGTAGCTACACCGATTCCGTTATCAGCACCAAGTGTTGTTCCGTTGGCACGAACCCAATCGCCGTCGATTAGCATTTGAATTCCTTGCGTATCGAAATCGAATGCTACATCATTATTTTTCTGATGCACCATATCTAAGTGCGATTGAAGAATAATGGGTTGTTTGTTTTCCATTCCCGGAGTTGCGGGTTTGCGAATAATTACATTTCTGATTTCATCTTCAAAAGTTTCGAGTCCGAGACTATTTCCGAAGTCCTTCATAAATTGGATAACTCTATCTTCTTTTTTAGATCCACGCGGGACAGCGTTTAGATTATTGAAATTAGCCCAAAGGCCATTTGGAGTTAATTGAGCGATTGCAGACGACATAATGTAGTATTTTGAGGCAAATATAAGGTTAAGGAGTGAGTGTGGATGATGAAAATTGTCACTTGAAGGAATCTGAAAAATCGAAATCTCAATTTTTTTGTCTCTTGTGATTGACATATTAATCAGATATGAAGTGGCACTTATTTGCCAGCTGAAATTAAAAAGCAACTTACAATATTGATTTTCAAAGCATTAGTTTATCCTTTACAAATCTCAGACCATTCATTGTAATCTCCTGAAAAACAATTTATTATAAAAAAAATGTTAATTTGACAATAGTGAATTCGAATCTTCAATACTTCACCCACTTCCAAGACCCAGTATAGCCATCACTTTCGATTTGGATTTGATAGATGCCGGGAGGCCATGAGGTGGCGGAGATGGTTTGGAGTGTTGACCAAGGTGGTAAGTTTTCTTTATACATCTCTCGACCTTGCATATCGTACACAGTAAGAATACCGCTTTTATTCTGTGGCAAGAGATATAGAATCCTGAAGCCATAAAGGCCGGGATTGGGTGAGATTTTTGCTTTGAAATCGTGTTTGCTTATTTCTCCAACACCGGTGCTCGTTAAGCAAGCACAACCGGAAGTGGTATCGCATCCCAAATAATAGTTGGGATGAAAAATTTGTCCCCTAATTGCAAAACAAGGCAAGTGAACTGCATGTTGGTGCACATCACAAGCTACCCCATCGCTATCGGGATAATTTATGTAGTGAAGATCCAATACACTACTTCCGGATGACAAATATATTTTTCCGTTAGCAGCAAGTGACATCATCCAAAAATCGGATTGAAACGGAGGAAAAGGTGAATAATAACCATCATTAACAGCCACTGTATCTAAACTAGCGGCTATATTAATTGTATCGACATTTAATTGGTAAATCTTACTTGAAGTACTGAAGTATAATTTTTTCGAGTCAGGTGAAAAACTAAGACCAATACCAATACTTGGATCCATAACATTGATCTGAGTGTTATTCGAAAACAAACCCGTACACCTGTCAAAATCAGATATTCGAGTATAAACATTGACCGCTCCCCATGAACCCAAAAAGTATATATAGGCAAACTTTTTCCCGTCCGGCGAAAAACTCATTTGTCCAAGTTCATTTAACGGAACCGGCAAATAGTTCAGTGTTTGTACAATAGGGGCATTAAAACCAGAAGGAGTTAAACAGCTGGCATATACAATATTTGAACTATCCTTCATAGTAATGATCCACCAATCTCTTCCATTGGCATGTCTACAAACGGCTATATCAGGATTTAAACCCATCATAAAAACTGGCACATTCTTTTGCCCTGCTACAACTCCTCCTAATCCATTATTCAAAGTTTTATCGATGAGGGTATAAAACAATCCCGTAGATTTTTCATTAGAAGAACTTGTACCCGATTGATGCATCAAGTAAACCAAATTGGTATCGGATGGATGAGGGAGAAATACAGTAGTATGACATAATGGAATTCCAGTAGTAGCATCACACCAACTCGCCGAAAAACCATTTGGCAAAAGTCCGCCTCCATTCTGCATAGTATCGCCTGTCGCATCAGCAATCCAACAACCATTCGTTGCCATTTGCAAATTGCCGGACTCGTCGGACAAAGTACTTTGGCTAGCTCGAAAAGGCATTTTAAAATTCGCTGGCGTTAAAATGTAATTTAATGAATCGAATTTCAATATTGCTTTAGTTGAATTCACATTAGTATCCACTAATCCGACGTCATAACCATACAAAAAATTGGCATTGAGTCCTTGGCTATACCCCGAAAAAGAGCTAGTCATCATAACTAAAAGAAAGGTTAATATTTGCTGCGCTCTGCTCATCTATTTAACAAATATATAGAACCTTTTGTAATTTACCGAAAATAAATTGTCATCAATACTTCACCCACTTCCAAGACCCAGCATAGCCATCACTTTCGATTTGGATTTGATAGATGCCGGGAGGCCATGAGGTGGCGGAGATGGTTTGGAGTGTTGACCAAGGTGGTAAGTTTTCTTTATACATCTCTCGACCTTGCATATCGTACACAGTAAGAATACCGCTTTTATTCTGTGGTAAGAGATATAGAATCCTTAAGCCATAAAGGCCGGGATTGGGTGAGATTTTTGCTTTGAAATCGTGTTTGCCAATTTCTCCAACACCGGTGCTTGTTAAGCAAGCACAACCGGAAGTGGTATCGCATCCTAAATAATAGTTGGGATGAAAAATTTGTCCCCGAGCTGAAAAACAAGGCAAGTGAACTGCATGTTGGTGTACATCACAAGCTACCCCATCGCTATCGGGATAATTTATATAATGAAGATCCAATACACCATTCCCTGATGACAAATAAATTTTCCCATTCGCAGCAAGTGACATCATCCAAAAATCAGATTGAAATGGTGGATAAGGTGAATAATAACCGTCGTTTATTGCAACCGTATCCAAGCTTGCAGCAATATTGCTTGTATCGACATTTAATTGAACAATTTTACTTGAAGTACATGCATATAAAAGTTTTGAATTTGGAGAAAAACAAAGACCAGTTCCGATGCTTGGATCTAAAAAAGTCACCTGTACATTATTTGAAAACACCCCCGTACACCTATCAAAGTCAGAAATGCGTGCATATACATTTAAGGCACCCCATTGCCCGGTAAAATATATATAAGCGAATTTCTTCCCATCGGGAGAGAAACACATCTGTCCATGTTGATTTAATGGTACAGGAGAAAAGTTCAACGTTTGAGCTATTGGTGGAGAGAAACCACTAGGAGTTAAACAGCTAGAATATACAATATTTGAACTATCCTTCATAGTAATGATCCACCAATCTCTTCCGTTGGCATGTTTGCATACGGCCATGCCTGGATTTAATCCCATCATAAATACAGGAACATTCTTTTGCCCTGCCACAACTCCTCCTAATCCATTATTTAATGTTTTATCGATAAGGGTATAAAACAAGCCTGAAGATTTTTCATTAGAAGAACTGGTACCCGATTGGTGCATCAAGTAAACCAAATTGGTATCGGACGGATGTGGGAGAAATACACTTGAATGACAAAGTGGCAAACCATGGTAAGTATCGCACCAACTCGCCGAAAAACCATTCGGCAAAAGTCCTCCCCCATTCTGCATAGTATCGCCTGTCGCATCAGCAATCCAACAACCATTCGTTGCCATTTGCAAATTGCCGGACTCGTCGGACAAAGTACTTTGACTAGCTCGAAAAGGCATCTTAAAATTTGCCGGCGTTAATGTATAATTTATTGAATCGAACTTTAGTACAGCTTTAGTTGACACCACGTTAGTATCGAACAAGCCATCATCATAACCATAC
>JAHEYP010000057.1:1866-10622 GCA_023251535.1 Bacteroidota bacterium | reverse complement strand
TCTGCAGGAATGAAAAACATGAATCTGCACGAAATCGGCAATGTTCGTATCGGAAAGAGAATTTCATTAGAGGTTGAGGCAGCTTCAAAGGATGTTGCATCTGAAAAAGTTGACCAAGCTTGCAAGCAATTGTTGGCGAATCCTATTATGGAAACTTACGAGTTTAGCCTAGAGCAAGCTTAATACCATGCGTTTTCTTTTTGTATTATTTCTTCTTGCTTTTGCAGGATTAAATTCTTTTGCCCAAAGCGATGCAGCAGCGATCAGCCAGATTGAAATGTTTCAGTCTCAGCTGAACGCTGATTATAAAAATCCGGACGAATCACCTTTGCCGGCTGAAGAAATTCCGCATTTCAAAGGACATAGTTTTTTTAAAGTAGATCTAAAATACAGAGTGAAGGCTTCGGTTGAACTTCTATCCAATCAAGATACTGTTTCATTCCCTACTACTGCAGGTAAATTCAAAAAGTATATTCCTTACGCTAAGCTTTCTTTTAAGATTGACGATACGTCGAATGTATTATACGTTTATCAGTCGGTTGCATTAATGCAACAAGAAGAATACAAAGATTTTCTGTTTCTTCCTTTCACTGACAAATCGAATGGCTTTGGTTCATATGGAGGCGGACGATATATTGATTTGCGAATTCCTGCAGGAAACGAAATGATTATCGATTTCAACCAATGTTATAATCCGTATTGCGCTTATAGCAATGCTTTTAATTGCCCTATTCCGCCTGAGGTCAACCGACTAAAAATGGTGATTCCGGCAGGGGTCATGGCACCGGCGGGACATTAGAAAATTATCTTAATTCGAAATTTTGTCCGAGGTAAACGCGACGGACCGTTTCATCTTCTGCTAACTCACGCGCCGTTCCTTCTTTCAATATCTTTCCTTCAAATAAAAGATAAGAGCGATCAGTAATCGTTAAGGTTTCATGCACGTTATGATCGGTGATCAAAATACCAATGTTTTTTGCTTTTAGTTTATAAACAATACCCTGAATATCTTCAACAGCAATTGGATCGACACCTGCAAATGGTTCGTCTAATAAAATAAACTTCGGATCAACGGCTAGTGCTCGTGCAATTTCAGTTCTTCTTCGCTCACCTCCCGACAATACATCTCCTCTGCTTTTGCGAATCTTTTGCAAACCGAATTCATCTAATAAAGATTCGAGCTTTTCATCTTGAGCTTCTTTGCTCAACTTGGTCATTTCTAGAACAGCCTTGATATTATCTTCAACGCTTAACTTGCGAAAAACAGATGCTTCTTGTGCAAGGTAGCCAATACCCATCTGAGCTCTCTTATACATAGGCTCATTGGTGATTTCAGTATCTTCAAGATAGATCTTTCCTTCGTTCGGTTTTATCAATCCTACCGTCATATAAAACGTGGTAGTTTTACCGGCACCATTCGGACCTAATAGCCCTACAATTTCGCCTTGCTGTACACGAATAGAAACTTTATCTACTACGGTACGGCGTTTATAGCGCTTAATCAGCTGATCGGTGCGAAGGGTTAACATATTGCTGCAAATTTAGCGAAGAGAGTAATACAGTGCTGAAATAATTTAAAACAAGAGTTGTAGACTAGCTCTGATACCAAACTTTGAGATATCGGGATGATCGAGATATGCCATACGCCAGATAAAATCAACACGTATCAACTTAAATACATTTTCAACGCCGGCACCGAGTTCAACATATGGTTTCTTCGACAGGGTACTAAATGCAGTCGGGTCTTTTAAGATTGATAGGTTACTCTTACTGATTCCACCGTAAACGATCTTGGCTTGTGCCACTTCTCTCCATTTCAATTTACGCATCAAAGGAATTTTATCGAGGAAGAATCCGTCGAAGTGATGAGTAGCATATCCGCTAAGATAATAGTCGCTCACAAACTCGAAATAATTCATGAGATTGAATGCAGCGTAATCATAAAAATAAGTTTCGTTACCGGGATGTAGCTCAAGCAAAGGATAAGGAAGTGTTCCCCAAATCTTTCCTGCGCTTAGCACCCAGTAAGTATAACCGAAGGGAGCTAGTCGTAAACGATCATCAATTTTAACTGTCAACTTTTGGTATTCGAAATCACTGTTCATCACACCTTTTAATCCGTAGGTATAATTAACTTGCAACACAGGATAATCGGAACCTAAACTCACTCGATCAATTTTACCTGCAACAAATTTTTCGCGATAAGCGAATCGAGTGAACAACGATATTTCAGAGGTCTCGAATGAATTCTTATAATCGGTATGCTCGTCGTTGGTATAAAAACTTACATCTAAATCGCCTAGTGGTCTAAAGCGGCTATGCCCAAACGTTATCCGATTAGATAAGCCAGGAAACCACTCCATTTCATACCATGCTTTTTGAATTTCGATGGTATTTAATTTTGTTGCGGGATTCCTTCTAAACAACGAGAAGAGCAGATTATCGTCGGTAAAACCATTGTCACTTTGACCTAGCTGTTGTACATCGTACTTATAATTCACGCCAACAAATTGCCGTGGCTTATCTGCTAATTTGAATTTAATTCCACCTCCGTATTTGAATTTTTCATCTTTTAATCCGTAGGCAAGATATCCATCCATAAGCACTTTCGTACTAAAGTCGTCACTCGTTCTTCCTCCGATACGGAATCTATTGCCTTCAATTTTATTGAAACTATAAACAGTGTAATATGGACCTAATTCAATCTTACCTATGTCTTTATATCCTGTAAAAAATAAGGTAACAAAATCAACATACGTTTTAAATGCGGGTAGCGATTTAATAGTATCTACCATGTGGTAGATTTTTGTTTCTCGCTCCGACAAACTATCGTGCCTCGACTGGTTCCAAAAATCCTCTGTTCGAGCAAGTGCCTCATCATTCACAACTATATTCTCGGTCCCTTTAAAGAAATTATCGTTGATGGGTTCATTCACAATAAACTTCCGATACGAAGTAGATTTTCGTCCGATGAATCCCATGCCATCTTCCTTCGCTGCAAAGTCTACAATCAATACATCTTTTGACAACATCCATTGCTTATTGTCAACACGCGTATACTCTTGAACGATGGCCATATCCTCCACCCAGTTAATATTTGCCTCACCGGCAATACGCATATTAATTTTCTTTATAGCCCATGTAGTATCTTGCACCCAAAACTCACCTGTAAATGTAAGCTCTTGCGGGCGACGAGGTTTGAATTTTAACTTATAACACCATTGACTATCGATATAAGTACTATCAAGTAAATAATATTTGTAATACAACAAACCTAAGTCGGAAGTAGGGCTCACAAATCCCTTGCCGAATAAATCGATAAAGTTATCGTACACATTAACGCGTTGGTACATATCACCTAAAAACTGTGTAACTGTTGCATTTTCTAATCCCGATACTTTACTAGCTTTTATTATCTCACGCTTGTTTTTAGGATTGTTTTTAAAGTACACATCCGACATTGATTCAGAGATAAAGAAAGGTAAAAACGGACGAGAATTGGTTTCGCTACTATCGATATTATCGAAGATAAAACTGAAAGGTTTAAGGAGTTTTTTACTCTTGAACTTCTCGCTGATATTCGTTAAATCGAATTCAAGTTTATTATAAACTTCATATTGATACGTCTCTAATTTAGAAGGATCATTCTGATCTTTATTCTTAACGATATTTCTAAAAATGATATTCGCTGGATTTTCACCCGCTTTAATAACCACTTCATTCAACTCAACTTTTGAAGCGCTTAATACGATATTGATAACTTGAACTTGTCCCTTCTTCACACGCATCTTCACAGGCTTATAGCCAACTAAAGTGCAGATGATTGAATCGGTAGGATTGGCCGACGACAAACTATACTTACCATCCATATCGGTATTCGTGCCGGTAGTAGTTCCTTTAAAAATGACTGTAGCAAACGGCACAGGCTCGTTCGTTAAGGCATCGGTAACTTTACCGCTTATAGATGTTTCCTGCGCCGATGCTGTTTGTAAAAACAACAAGGCGATTAGGAATAAAAAGACGGAAACAGCGTCTCTGGTTTTCTTCATAAATAAATTAAAAATGGTTTTGGCTTGCTTAAGACGAATAACTCATTTTAATGTTACTAACTCTTCCCAATATTCGAGGGCTCGGCGAGTATGAGGGATAACGATGGTACCTCCTACTAAATTGGCTACGGCAAATATTTCAAACAGCTCTTCGGTAGTTACACCTTCATCGTGACACTTTCCGAGATGATATTTAATGCAATCGTCGCAGCGCAATACCATCGACGAAATCAATCCTAACATCTCTTTCACTTTTACACTTAGCGCTCCTTCCTGATAAGTAGAAGTATCAAGTGCATATAACCTTTTAATATTGGTATTCCCCGCCGAGAGAATTTTCTCGTTCATTTTGGCGCGGTAGCCGTTAAAATCTTCTACTAAACTCATTTCAATTTAATTTTATATCAAAAACTGTGCAAGAAATTATTGTAAGGCTGCTTTATTCTTATTTCGCTCTACCATTGCAGAAACATAAATACTGATTTCATAAAGCAAGAACAAAGGAATAGCTACTAACATTTGACTGGTTACGTCGGGCGACGGAGTAATAACGGCAGCTACTATTAAATTAATCACCATTGCATGCTTGCGGTATGTTCGCATGAATGCCGGCGACATTACTCCAAGTTTACTAAGAAAATAAATAACCATGGGCAATTCGAATACAAATCCGGTAGATAATGACAATACCGTTACAATATTAATGTATGAATCCATGCTAATTTGATTCTTAATCTCAGCACTCACCTGATAATTTCCTAAGAAATTAATCGACATGGGAGTGATGATATAATAACCAAACAATAATCCCATCATAAATAACAGCGTAGTAAAGAACACGATACCACGAGAATATTTTATCTCACGCTCCGACAACGCGGGACGAATAAATCGCCATAATTCCCAAATTAAGTATGGAAAACCAAGAACAAAACCTGTCATTGCGGCAATCCACATATGCGTCGTAAATTGTCCACTGATATCGAGATTGATGACTGAAAAATTAATCTGATCGAAACACATATCCAGATTGTACTTCTGCGACAATGCACACATCATTCTATACGTCCAGAAATCTTTGTTTTTAGGAGCGAGAATTATGCCATCGAAAATAAATTCCTTATTGAGGAACGCCACAAATCCTAACACACAAATCACAATCACCGCACGAACAATATGCCATCTCAAGGCTTCGAGATGATCGAGAAACCCCATCTCTTTGTTCGGATCTTTACCGTCTATTAACATAATCGCTATTTGTACTTTTTATTTAAATAATTCCTTCTTTCAACAAATCATGAAGGTGAATAAACCCGACAAATTTACTCTTATCGGTAACAGCTAACTGAGTAATATTATATTCCTTCATTATCTGCAAAGCCTCTACCGCCATCGTATCTTTATCGACCGACTTCGGCTTTTTATTCATGATATCTTTTGCAGTAAGATTTGTGAAATTATTGTTTTTGCTTTGCTGCATCATCCTACGCAAATCACCATCGGTAATCATTCCTGCCAATTTACCTTTATCAATCACTGCTGCACAGCCTAATCGTTTTGATGATATTTCAAGAATCACTTCGGTGATTGGTGTCGACATTTGAACAATCGGTTTAGGATTTGAAGCCCAAAGATCATCTACTTTCAAATACAAACGTTTTCCTAATGCTCCACCTGGATGGTAACGAGCAAAATCGGCAGAAGTAAATCCTCTTTCTTCCAACAAACATACGGCTAAAGCATCACCCATTGCTAACTGTGCTGTGGTTGAACTTGTTGGAGCTAAATTATTCGGACAAGCTTCCTTACTTATAGCTGTAAGTAATCGATAATCGGCATGCGTAGCCAAGGCAGAAGTTTCATTTCCAACCATAGCAACTAAAATATTTCCACCATTCTTTATAAGAGGTGCCAACACTTTTATTTCGGGAGTATTGCCGCTATTAGAGATAAGAATTACAACATCATTACGTTGAATCATCCCTAAATCACCATGAATTGCATCTGCAGCATGCATAAATACCGAAGGAGTACCGGTAGAATTAAAAGTAGCTACCATTTTATTGGCAATAATGGCACTTTTACCAATTCCGCTCACAACGACTCTGCCTTTCGACTGAATAATTAAACGAACTACAGCAGTAAAATCTTTAGTTAATTGCTCTTTTAAACCCGCAATTGCTTCGGCTTCAATGTCGAGTGTCTTTTTTGCGAGTGCAAGTATTTTTCGATCGGTATTCATTTTCATGATTTAATTCAGTCTTTGCAAAAATATTTCATATTTCTCTGCGTTTTGATCTTGCTATTCAATCTTTATTACACTATCTTCACGCAACGCCTAAACGACAAATGATTTTTTTATTAATGTTTGATGAAATTAAAATTGTTTGAGTTTGGCAGGCAAAAATAGCTTAAATTTGTCGTCCCTTAATTTCCAGTTTACATGTTAGTGGCAGAGTCAACGCTCTTGGAAGCGTTATATAAGTATTTTGGTTATGAGCAATTTAAAGGTGATCAAGAAGCGATCATCCGAAATGTGCTTGAACGTCGTAATACATTCGTTATTATGCCGACCGGCGGTGGTAAGTCTATGTGCTACCAACTTCCGGCGCTAATGAGCGAAGGTACTGCAATCGTGATATCTCCGTTGATCGCGTTAATGAAGAATCAGGTAGATGCCATTCGTGGCTTCAATACTGATGATGGTGTTGCTCACTTTTTAAATTCTTCCCTTACAAAGGCTGAAATTCAGACTGTTAGGAAAGATATTAAAGCAGGCAAGACTAAATTATTATACGTTGCTCCGGAATCCTTAACCAAAGAAGAGAATGTGAAATTCCTTCAGGAAGTGAATATTTCATTTTTTGCGATCGATGAGGCGCATTGTATTTCTGAGTGGGGACACGATTTCCGCCCAGAATACCGTCGCTTACGCCCGATTATCGATGAAATAGGAAAAGTTCCAATCATTGCATTAACCGCTACTGCTACTGAAAAAGTGCAGGGTGATATCCAGAAAAACCTGGGAATGATGGATGCGGCCTTATTTAAGGCTTCATTTAATCGTGCTAACCTTTATTATGAGATTCGTCCAAAGCAGAATGTGCTGAAGGAGATGATCAAATTTGTGAAGCAGCATTCAGGAAAATCGGGTGTTATCTATTGCCTCAGCCGTAAAAAGGTGGAAGAGGTGGCAGAAACGCTTACTGTAAATGGTATTCGTGCGCTTCCTTATCACGCAGGATTAGATGCTTCTACCCGCGCTAGCCATCAGGATAAATTCTTAATGGAAGAAGTGGATGTGATAGTTGCAACTATCGCTTTCGGGATGGGAATCGACAAACCAGATGTTCGTTTCGTAATTCATCATGATATTCCGAAGAGTTTAGAGGGATATTATCAGGAAACGGGACGTGCGGGCCGCGACGGACGTGAAGGTCGTTGTGTTACTTTCTACTCTTATAAGGATATCGAGAAACTCGAGAAATTCATGAAGGGTAAGCCGGTTGCTGAACAGGAAATCGGAAAGCAATTATTACTTGAAACGGTAGGCTACGCTGAAACTAGTGTTTGTCGCCGAAGAGTATTGCTCAACTATTTCGGAGAGCGTTACGATCAAGATAATTGCGGTAACTGCGACAACTGTTTACATCCGAAACCGCAAATTGAAGCGCAAGATGAACTTGAATTATTGATTGAAGCCATCTTAGCTGTTAAAGAGAAACACCAAGCCGAGCATATCGTAAATGTCCTTTTAGGAAAAACGGATCAGCAGGTAAAAACATATAAGCACGATAAACTGGAATTATTCGGTGATGGCGGTGATCAGAGCGAACGCTTCTGGACAACGTTAATCCGCCAGGCAGTTTTATCAGGTTTATTACATAAAGACATCGATAATTACGGATTATTGAAAGTTAGTGAAAGCGGACATGAATACTTAAAAACGCCGACTTCTTTCAAAATCGCACTCGATACCAGCTTCGACAACACAGAATCAGATGATGAGGATGAGTTTGCAAGCGGTGGATCAGGTGGCGGCGGCGCAGCCGATGAGCAATTATTTGAGATGCTTAAAAATCTTCGCAAGAATGTAGCGAAGAATATGAATGTCCCTCCTTTTGTAGTATTCCAAGATCCTTCTCTCGAAGAGATGGCTACCAACTACCCTATTTCGGTAGATGAATTGAAGAATATTGCTGGAGTTGGTTCTGGTAAAGCGGTGAAATACGGCAAACCGTTCATCGACTTAATCAAGAAGTATGTTGAGGATAATGATATTGAACGTCCGATGGACCTCGTTGTAAAAAGCGTGGTAAACAAAAGCGGATTGAAAGTATATATCATTCAAAATATCGATCGTAAAATTTCGCTCGATGCAATGGCGAAAGCCAAAGGATTGAAGCTCACAGAAATGATCACTGAATTAGAAACGATTGTTGCTTCGGGAACTAAAATTGATATCGGATATTATATCAACGAAGTGATTGATGAAGATCGTCAAGATGAAGTATTCGAATATTTCCAAACAGCAGAAACCGATTCAGTTGCCGATGCATTGAAAGAGTTAGGCGAAGACGATTATTCTGAAGAAGATATCCGCTTAATGAGAATTAAATTTATGAGTGAGATGGGTAACTAATGTTACCGTTATAAACTTGAAAAGTCCCGACCAACATCGGGACTTTTTTATTGGAGAAAAAATGA
>JAHEYP010000057.1:0-1766 GCA_023251535.1 Bacteroidota bacterium | reverse complement strand
TAGTTTAAACAAAAAAACCCGCACAAGCGTACGGGTTTATCTATAGCATTTCGGTTATCTGCTAATATTCATCTTCGTTGAAGAAGAAGTCATCTTTAGTCGGATAATCCGGCCAGATTTCTTCTATCGTTTCATACGGCTCACCTTCGTCTTCCAGCTCCTGTAAGTTTTCAATAACTTCCATTGGGGCTCCCGAACGAATAGCATAATCAATCAGCTCATCTTTGGTGGCCGGCCACGGAGCATCTTCCAAATGTGAAGCAAGTTCTAAGGTCCAGTACATGGTAAAATATTTTAAATTGTTTTATTTGAACGTCAATAATCTCAACAGGTTTCACTCCCCGTTAGAGGGCTGCAAAAGTAATAAAAGATTTTTCTTAGAAAACAAATTGAGGATCAGCTTTTTTTTACATTCTAGGTTTCCACGGGGTTTCAGGGGCTTTGAGCTCCTGAGCTACATAACGGGAAAGCATAAAAAGATAGTCTGATAGTCGATTTAAGTAGATGCTAATTTTCGTATCTACTTCATTTTCAGCCGATAAATGCACAACTAGCCTTTCAGCTCGTCGGCAAACGCATCGCGCGATATGGATATAAGAAACAGTTTGGTGTCCGCCGGGAAGCACAAAAGATTTTAACGGAGGCAGGCTATTTTCCATGCGATCCATCTCATTTTCGAGCAATTGAATGTCGCCATCTACCAATTCTGGCAGCTTCATCTTCCCTTTTTCGGGATCGCTGGCGAGCAACGAACCGATGGTGAACAAGCGATCTTGGACCTCCAAAAGGACATTTATTAAGTCTTTTGATAATTCCTGATCACGGATTAATCCTACCCACGAATTCAGTTCATCGATAGTTCCGTAACCCTCTATTCTTAAGTGATATTTCGGCACTCGGGCACCTCCAATAAGGGAAGTTTCACCTTTATCACCGGTTTTTGTATAAATCTTCATTACACTAACTCTATTTTAACTTTAGGAGTAGGATTTGGTCCGTCGCTCTCAACACTACCATCTTTTAGTCGGATGATACGATGTGCGTGACGAGCAATATCTTCCTCATGCGTTACAAGGATAACAGTATTTCCCTTACGGTGAATCTCTGCAAACAACTCCATTATCTCCTCTGATGTTTTAGAATCTAAGTTACCGGTAGGCTCATCGGCAAGAATGATAGCGGGATTGGTTACTAATGCACGAGCAACGGCTACACGCTGGCGCTGACCACCTGATAACTCGTTAGGACGATGTGTTACACGACCATCGAGGCCAACACTTTTTAATGCCTCAAAAGCACGTGCTTCTCGCTCCTCTTTACCGATTCCAGCATAAATTAAAGGCAAAGCCACATTATCGAGTGCGGTACTGCGAGGCAAAAGGTTAAACGACTGAAACACGAATCCGATTTGGCGATTACGAATATCGGCCAACTCATTATCGGTCATTTTAGCCACATTGATGCCATTTAAAAAATACTCACCCGATGAAGGAGTATCTAAGCAGCCTAAAACATTCATCAGCGTCGATTTTCCCGACCCCGAAGAACCCATGAGCGCTACATACTCATTCTTGTAAATTTCCATATTTACGCTTCTAAGAGCGTGAATTGTCTCAGTCCCTACAACGTAGGTCTTGGCAATATTGACAACTTTAATAATCGATTCCACAGTACTTAATACTTATTTGCTCAAAGGTAACAATCAAAACGACAAATAGGTTTTAAATCGGACGTATCGTCGTTTTTGAGTCGCGAAGCGGAAAGAA
>JAHEYP010000056.1:8177-10641 GCA_023251535.1 Bacteroidota bacterium | reverse complement strand
TCTTCATGAAGATTCAACTTTTTACTACTTTAGCATCTACACAACCTAAAACATACCCCGTGAGAAAATTATTTTTACTCTTCTTTGCCATTGCTTTTTGCGCTTCAACGAATAGAGCAAATGCGCAAATCGTTATCAATGAATATTCAGCTTCTAACCTTAGTCAGTTTGTCGATGATCATAGTGATTATGGCGATTGGGTTGAGCTTTATAATACATCAGCGACTCCTATTAATATCAGTGGTTATCATTTGAGTGATGACTCTACTAAATCGTTGAAGTATGAAATTCCTGCAGGGACTGTCATTAGCGGACATGGTTACCGTAAGTTCTGGTGCTCGGGAAGAAATACTTTTTCGGGAGTGAATATCCACACTAACTTCCATCTAACTCAAACAAAAAACTCGTCGGAAGATTTAATCTTTGCCGATGCTGCAGGAGTAATTCTCGATGGTGTAAAGTTGACTAAAACGCAAAATGGTCACTCACGCGGACGTACTACCGATGGTGATACCTTATGGAGCATTTTTACCTCACCAACTCCTGGTGCTTCTAATAATACTGCTATTGGTTATGCTCGCTATGCCGATAAACCTGATTTTACTGTGCACGCAGGATTTTATACTGCTCCTTTTGTAGTTTTCATCACGAATACCGATCCAGGTAGCACCATTCGATATACACTCGATGGTACACTTCCTACTACTACTTCTCCTGTATATTCAGGTGGTATTACCATAAGCACTACTAAAGTGTTGAAGGCAATAACGTATCATACCGATCCAACAATCTTGCCTAGCTTCATTGAATTCCAAACGTATTTCATGAATGTGAATCATACTGTTCCTGTAGTGTCGATTGCAGGAACTCAATTAACAACATTAGCTAACGGAACAGGTACGTTGGTTCCTATCGGATCTTTTGAATATTTCGATACTACAGGATTAAGAACAGCGAATACTTACGGAGAGTTTAATCGCCACGGACAAGATTCATGGGTATTAAGTCAACGTAGTCTCGATTTTATTTCTCGCGATGAAATGGGTTACAATCACAGTGTGGAGGAAAAATTATTTCATACTTCACCTCGTACTAATTTCCAACGTGTGATATTGCGCGCTGCTGGCGACGATAACTATCCTGCCGATCATCGTTCTGCTAATGCTGGTAGTGCTCACGTTCGAGATGCGTATGTGCATATGCTTGCTAAGAAAGGAGGGATGAATCTCGATGTGCGTAACGCCGAAAAAATTGTAGTGTATATCAACGGAAATTATTGGGGAGTTTATGATATCAGAGAGAATCCCGATGAGCATGATTACACCGATTACTATTATGGACAAGATAAATATCACTTGCAATACATCGAGACTTGGGGGTCTACTTGGGCTGAATATGGTGGCACAACGGCATTGAACGATTGGGCTACGCTTTATAATTACATCATGACGAACAGCATGGCAAATAATGCGAATTATAATCATGTTGACAGTCTTTATGATGGATCAAGCTTAGCTGATTATATCATCACTAATGCTATCACTGTTTGTTCTGATTGGCTCAACTATAATACAGGATGGTGGAGAGGAATGGATTCAACAGGAACGCATAAGCGTTGGGGATATATTTTGTGGGATAACGATGCTACCTTCGGACATTATATCAACTATACTGGAATTCCGAATACAACAGCTTACGCTGATCCTTGCGATCCTGAAGGATTAACAGGTTGGTCGGATCCCGAAGGACATGTTGCCGTATTAAATCGCTTACGTCAGAATCCTCAATTCAACCAATTCTACATTTCACGAATGATCGATTTATGGAATACAGTGTTTAGTTGTGATAATATGATTTCTCAACTCGACAGTATTCAAGCAACCTTAACTCCTGAGATGACTGCACACTCAGCTCGTTGGAACGGAACGTTAACAGAATGGCAAAACAATATGGATACATTGCGTAACTTCATATTGACAAGATGTAATAATATGTCGACAGGATTAATGAGTTGTTATAGCTTAACAGGTCCGTATAATATTACATTGAATGCAGATCCTGTAGGATCGGGAACAGTACGATTAAATACTATGGTGCATGATCAATTACCATGGACAGGAACTTATTTCGGAGGGATGGATAATATTTTAGAAGCAACACCAATTGCTCCATATCTCTTTAAAAACTGGACATCACCTTCGCAAGTATTTAATCCGAATGATAGTGCAGCACTCGTAACAGTGAATTTAACAGCAGGCGATTCAATAACTGCTCACTTCGATTATACAACAGCCGTATTTCCTGTAACAGGAGAATCACCAGTTGCAAATATGTATCCTACTATAGTAAGCGATCATACGATACTCGATTTTAGTCTGCAAGAACCATCACCAGTAACTATTCAATTGTTCGACATTAACGGAAAACTAATACAAACATTTGCCGACGGTCACTATATGCAAAC
>JAHEYP010000056.1:0-8077 GCA_023251535.1 Bacteroidota bacterium | reverse complement strand
CTGTAGCTCTAAATAAAGCGATATAGGCATCAAATCCTTTGTTAAGCTCATTCGAGTGCATCGAATACTCATCTGTTGCTATATTGCCTTTATTGGGCGTTGTAAGCGGTGGAATAGGCGACAAGACTCTAATTCCAAGTTCCGATAACGAAACATCGAGAAAGAAATAGATCACATAGTTGTCGGAATCATTCACTTCCCTAACAAAAGGGTTTTTTGCATCAATAAACTCGAAATAGCTTTGGGTATAATCGTATGGGGTGCCAATTAACTTATCTTTTGGTTTCGAAGCGCAGAAGGGCTCGGTACGTTGAGCCAAGGCGGTGCCTGCGAAAAACGATAATAGAAGCAAAAATGGCAAACGCATACGTGTAGTTAGTAGATTGTTGACGATCAAAAATAGGGTTTCTGGAAGAAAAAGGCGATCAAATTTGCAGAAGAAGATATCCTGAAATCGAAAAAACTGACGCTTTTTAGGCTTTTATTTAGGTCGTTCGAGATGGAAAAAGGAGGTGGGATTGAATTGTTTTAGTGTATTATCTAATTGTAAAACAATTAATTGTGACGCAAGAAAGAATATTAAGCTATACCTAAAATAAAAATCTCGCGAAATTTTTGGAAGTAAAAATCAAATAGCACTATATTTGCAGCCCCGAAAGGGAGAGTACAGCGATTTGACAATAAGAGTACATTATACTGTTGTGAAACGGTTCGGTAGTTCAGCTGGTTAGAATACATGCCTGTCACGCATGGGGTCGCGGGTTCGAGTCCCGTCCGGACCGCAAAAGAGGTTGCCTTATGGGTGACCTCTTTGCATTTAATATAGACAAGAAGAATTTATAAGGAAGCATTATAGGGTCGCGGTTACTGACGATTTGCCATAACAATCGTCTTCGACGAATTGATATAGCAAATGTCAGTATGCCTTCGGCATTCAAGCAGCGTAGCTGTGCTGACCGCAGCGTCAGCATCCCGTCCGGACCGCAAAAGAGGTTGCCTTATGGGTGACCTCTTTGCATTTAATATAGACAAGAAGAATTTATAAGGAAGCATTATAGGGTCGCGGTTACTGACGATTTGCCATAACAATCGTCTTCGACGAATTGATATAGCAAATGTCAGTATGCCTTCGGCATTCAAGCAGCGTAGCTGTGCTGACCGAAGCGTCAGCATCCCGTCCGGACCGCAAGGTCAAAAACAAATGGTCATCAGAAATGGAGACCATTTCTCGTTAAATCAAAAAGCAATTGAGTTTTCAGTTGTTCGAATAAAATTTAAAAATCTTTTTATGCATTACGTTTATATTCTCTATTCTGAGAAAACAAAAAAATACTACAAAGGCCAAACGGCAAATTTACAAGCTCGGATTCAAAGACATAATTTGTCGATGGAGAAATCTACAAGGGGAGGTGCTCCATGGAAGTTGGTTGCATATTTTATTAAAGCTGATCGATCAGAAGCAATGATATTGGAGCGGAAGCTTAAAAATCTTGGGAAAGAGCGGCTGGAAGAATTTATTCGAAAGCATTATAGGGTCGCGGTTACTGACGATTTGCCATAACAATTGTCTTCGACGAATTGATATAGCAAATGTCAGTATGCCTTCGGCATTCAAGCAGCGTAGCTGTGCTGACCGCAGCGTCAGCATCCCGTCCGGACCGCTTAAATTAAGCAAAAAAAGGAGCAGAAATGCTCCTTTTTTATTGTCCAATAATTTACTGTTCAATGAGTTATGCATTGTATGCCTCCTTTTTAATTGAATAAAAAAGTTAGCCCGAATTATAGATATTATTAGCCCGAGAGGGCCTAAAATTAACCGAAACCAGCTTTTTTTCAGGTTAATTAGGGCTTATCAGTTTGGTATTACAATCAATTTTAGGTAATAATGTGAATAGATTTTATGTAATTCAAAATCTACTATTCATGAAAACTTTCAAAGTCAATTTTAAACTTTAGCATGTTTCAAGCAAGACGAATCCAATACTAGTCATTATTAACTTCGGAACTAACTATACTTAAGGTTCCCCAGTTCGAACTTTTTATGGGAAAATCTGGTTGAAACCGCCTCTTTTTAATGGGAAATTGACCAGATGCGTTAATTAACCTGGAATTCGGCTTTTAAATCCCCTGTAGTTTCAATAACCGGTTCAACGCCCATTGGGGCGTTCCAGTATACAACTTGAACCACCGCGATGGGGATGTCAGTTACGGAAAGGACGCGATCAGTTCCTCCGGTTTGGGGTGAGTTTTCGGGGTTTACTGGCGTATTGTTTTGATAAGTATCTTTTCAATCCTTACAACAAACATCAGATAATCAATAAAGTAAAAGCGCCATCAACAAATTTAGAACCTTATTTAAATCTAAACTTACACCTAGAACTTGTTACAAAGTTTTCAATAATTAATACTTTATTATTTTCCGCAAAATAAATTAACTATCTAGAGAAATTTAGATTAAAGATATTTAACTTTAAGTATATGTCTTTGCATCCTTAATAAATAAATTCTAGTTGAAGTTTAGTGTTGCCCATTGTATTTAGTAACAAAGAATGTAATCCATAACTTGATCCTTCGATATATGAAAAAGCACGTATTATTATTATTAATTTTGACAGCCTCAATAACTGCTTACACACAGAGTTACTACCCGCTTATTAGACCTGCTCTAGTATGGCAAATTCTAGATGGTGATGGTAGTCAAATTTGTCAATTAAGTGGTGGAGGTAGTTTTTATTTCCAAGGGGACACTATAATTTCAGGATATCAATATAAGATAATTCGTGAATATTCAATCATTCCAGTAAATACAGGTCCATTTTGTCCTCCATTTATGGTTGACGGAAGTTCAAGTACGATAGGAGGTCCTTTTATACGAGAAGATACAACAGCAAAAAAAGTTTTCGTTTATGATCAGAATAGCAACAGTGATGTTTTGCTTTATGACTTCAATTTAAATGTAGGCGATACTTTAAACTCGACTTATGCAGGTCAAGGCAGTATTTTAATTGTTGACAGTGTTAAAACTATTGTTTTGCTAAATGGTGATTTGAGAAAAATATTTTATTTGAACAATAATGAATATTATATCGAGAGTATAGGTGGGTCACAGGGATTACAATTTCCACTTGTTCAGGCTTTAGGTTTTTGGAAAGTTCCGTCTTGTATGAGTGAAAATAACATATTTTTATGGGGAACACAATGTTTTGGCTTTGTAGGAATTAATGAAAATAATTACTTGAAGCCTATCAATGTCTTTCCTAATCCATTTAGTAGTTCTATATCTTTTAGCTCTTTGTATTATGACGAATTACAAGTAATTGTTTATGACTTGTATTCAAGAGTTCTTTTAAAACAATCAATTTCTAATTCAACAGTAATAAATACAGAAAGTTTGTTGAGCGGGATCTACAGTTATGAAATTTTTAATCAGAATGTACTATTAACCAAAGGAAGAATTGTAAAGCAATGAGAAACTTGTTTCAACATAAATTTTGCAAAGCCAAGCCCTTTAAGTGGATATTCCGTCCAAATTGACCCCTCTGTTTCGCTTGAAACTGACCCCTATATTTGGTTAAACTTTGGTTGCCTGGTTTAGTGTACTTTTTTAATGATTTCTTTAATGCGATCTGACTGATTTTCAATTGCTAAGCAATTTTATCTCAAAATATTGAAATTTAATTGATGGGATTTTTACTTTAATGTATCCTATTAAGCACAAATATCGTTATATTTGTATCATATAGAATACGTTAAATGGATTCCTTAAAATTCATATTGCCTAAAAATCTTCGAATTCTCGAGGGGATAGGCCAGAATATAAAGCTAGCTAGGTTGCGCCGTAAGATGAGTACTGAACAATTGGCCGAAAGAGCTGGTATTGGTCGTATGACGCTATACAAGATTGAAAAAGGTTCTCCAGTTGTTTCAATGGGAAATTACTTGCAGGTGCTCTTTATTTTAGGCTTAGAAAAGGACTTAATGTTAATTGGTGCTGATGATCCGCTTGGAAGGAAAATTCAGGATGCAAAGCTGCTCGTAAAACAGCGTTCTCCAAAATTGAAAAAGAAGAAAGAAGATGACAATGGAGAATGAAAAAAGAGAAGTATTTGTCTATGCCGATTGGGATGGACTTGCAGGAACTATGTTGATGGGAAAGCTTTTGGTAAATCGCACCAGAGGGAAGGAAATATTTGCCTTTGAGTACGATTCCGAATGGATGAATTCCGGATTTAATATGTACCTGGACCCTAATTTGGGACTTTTTAAAGGACAGCAATACTTACCAGACGATAAACCGAATTTCGGAATGTTCCTCGATTCTTCGCCAGATCGATGGGGTCGTTCGCTTATGCGTAGAAGAGAGGCAGCAATGTCACGTAAAGAAGGTCGCAAAGAAAATACACTTTACGAAACTGATTATTTACTCGGTGTGTTTGATGAGCAAAGAATGGGCGGAATTCGCTTTAAAACAGATCCAGATGGTGATTTCTTAAACAATCAAAAGGAAATGGCCTCACCGCCTTGGACGTCGTTAAGAGAGCTTGAAAATGCCAGTTTGAATTTGGAAAGAGTGGATGCAGCGAGTGATCCGGAGTATCTAAAATGGCTTGCAATGTTAATTGCTCCTGGTTCTTCATTAGGAGGTGCTAGACCGAAAGCTGGTGTTCTCGATGAAAAAAATCGTTTATGGATCGCAAAATTTCCTAGTGTAAATGATGAACAGGATGCAGGAGCATGGGAAATGGTTTTACATCGCCTTGCCGAGGCATGTGGAATTATTGTTCCTGAAGCGAGACTACTTCAATTTGGCAGCAAGCATCATACATTCTTAACGAAACGGTTTGATAGAAATAATGATGGTCGTAGAATTCATTTCGCTTCTGCAATGACATTGCTTGGATACAATGATGGCACAAGCCACGAAGACGGAGCAAGCTATTTAGAGATGGTTGAAATCATTCAACGTTATGGCGCAGAGCCACAGCAGGATTTAGAACAGCTTTGGCGAAGAATTTTATTTAATGTGTGTGTTTCAAATACAGATGATCATTTACGCAATCATGGTTTTCTGCTAACAGAAAGAGGTTGGAGACTTTCTCCTGCTTATGATATGAATCCCAATGAAACAGGAACAGGATTAAAATTGAATATTTCAGAAAACGACAATTCACTCAGCATAGATTTGGTAATGAGTGTAGCAGGATACTTTAAATTAGATGAAACAAAATCCAAAACAATTCTGAATGAAATGCAGCGAATGATTTCAAAGTGGAATGATGTTGCAAAAAATATGGGGATTTCCAATGAGGAGTGCCGGAGGATGAGTAGGGCGTTTAATAAATAAATTTGTTAAAGTATAGTTCCTAAAGGATGGTTTCAAGTGTACATCTCTAACATAGGTTGATCAACTTTAATAGAAATCAAATTCTGTAATCAATTTCATTCAGATGTAATTGATTATTTATGGTGACTTTGTTCTCTGTTGCTTCCCGAATTTTATCTTTTTCTTGCTGCAATATTATTGTCGAGTGGTATATCTGAATCTCTATTCGAAGCGGAACGTCCGCCTTAAATTTTTGCGGAAAGAACGTAAATGGATTGAATGAATTTTGAATTTTGGATTTTGAATTTATCATCCATCAATTAATCTTTCATCATGTATCTTTCACCATATATTTTTCACCATGTATCTTTTGTGCGTCCCTAACATAGGTTGATTAACTTTAATAGAAATTAAATTCTGTAATAAATTTCATTCAGAAGAAATTGATCATTCTTAGTGGATTCTTTCTCTTTTACGAACTGAATTTTATTTTTATCTGGCTACAATATTATTGTCGAACGGTATATCTGAATCTCTATTCGAAGCGGAACGTCCGCCTTAAATTTTTGCGGAAAGAACGATGAGAACGACAACGATAGAAAGAAACACTGCCCGAGACATGAAGCGTCGACGCAGGAGACGATTCAGGGCGAGTTTGTTTCTTTCCGTTGGAGTTGAAATCGTTCCCGCTAAAAAATTTGCAGCGGCTAAATTCTCCCACTGCAGGAAAAAGCCTGCGCCATCGCGCGGCTGTAGCGCGTTGGAAGAAGGAAATTGTTTTATCCTGTATTTCTGTCATTGAATAATCAAAAAAAAATAACCTCACAAAGACCAGAAGGCTCCTGTTTGCCCGATAATTTATAACTAAAACGGTCAACCATATTTAGGGATGTTCAATGTATCCTTCATCATAAATCTTTCATCATGTATCTTTTATCATGTATCTTTCATCTTATCTATCACCATGTATCCTCCACCACGTATCTTTCACCATATATCCATTTGGCAATATGCAATACGCCCTTGTTGTGCGTAAATGGTAGAAAAGCACATCGATAGCACTACAGTTAGAATTCTAAGCTGGTTTTTCATTTGTTTCATTATGAGGTTGGTTATCCAAAAGCAATAAAAATACTTTGTGATTTTAGGTTGTTTGTTCTGTTTCATGGACTCCCGGCATCTACCAAATCCAAATCGAAAGTGATGGCTATACTGGGTCTTGGAAGTGGGTGAAGTATTAATGACATTTCATTTTCGGTAAATTACAAAAGGTTCTATATATTTGTTAAATAGATGAGCAGAGCGCAGCAAATATTAACCTTTCTTTTAGTTATGTTGACTAGCTCTTTTTCAGGGTATAGCCAAGGACTCAACTCCAATTTTTTGTATGGTTATGATGATGGCTTGTTCGATACTAACGTGGTGTCAACTAAAGCTGTACTAAAGTTCGATTCAATAAATTATACATTAACGCCGGCAAATTTTAAGATGCCTTTTCGAGCTAGCCAAAGTACTTTGTCCGACGAGTCCGGCAATTTGCAAATGGCAACGAATGGTTGTTGGATTGCTGATGCGACAGGCGATACTATGCTGAATGGTGGGGGACTTTTGCCGAATGGTTTTTCAGCTGGTTGGTGTGACGCAAGTACAGGAATTCCTTTATGTCATACTTCTGTATTTCTTCCGCATCCATCCGATACCAATTTGGTTTACTTGATGCATCAATCGGGTACAAGTTCTTCAAATGCAAGGTCAACGGGATTGTTTTATACCCTCATCGATAAAACTTTGAATAATGGATTAGGAGGAGTTGTGGCAGGGCAAAAGAATGTGCCTGTATTTATGATGGGATTAAATCCTGATATCGCCGTTTGCAGACATGCCAATGGAAGAGATTGGTGGATCATTACTATGAAAGATAGTTCAAATATTGTATATGCCAGCTGTTTAACTCCTAGTGGTTTTAATGCCCCTATTGTACAAACACTAAACTATTTGCCGGTTCCGTTAAATGAACTTGGACAAATGTGTTTTTCGCCGGACGGGAAAAAGTTTGCCTATATATATTATTTAGGTCCTTGGGGTGCTATTAATGTCTATACACGAATATCTGACTTTGATAGGTGTACGGGTTTGTTTTCGAATAACACGCAGATCAATGTTATGGATCCAAGTATTGGAATCGGTCTTAGTTTTTCACCTGACTCAAAAAAACTATACTTCAGTACATCGAGTAAAATTTACCAGTTAAATGTCGATACAAGCAATATTGCTGCAAGCTTGGATACGGTTGCAATAAACGACGGTTATTATTCACCTTATCCACCATTTCAATCTGATTTTTGGATGATGTCTCTTGCTGCTAACGGGAAAATTTATTTGTCATCAGGGAATGGTGTAATTGATCTTCATTATATAAATTATCCCGATAGCGATGGGGTAGCCTGCGATGTGCACCAACATGCAGTTCACTTGCCTTGTTTTGCAGCTCGGGGACAAATATTTCATCCCAACTATTATTTAGGATGCGATACCACTTCCGGTTGTGCTTGCTTAACAAGCACAGGTGTTGGAGAAATTGGCAAACACGATTTCAAAGCAAAAATCTCACCCAATCCTGGCCTTTATGGCTTTAGGATTCTATATCTCTTGCCACAGAATAAAAGCGGTATTCTTACTGTGTACGATATGCAAGGTCGAGAGATGTATAAAGAAAACTTACCACCTTGGTCAACACTCCAAACCATCTCCGCC
>JAHEYP010000055.1 GCA_023251535.1 Bacteroidota bacterium | reverse complement strand
CAGGACCACGGTCAGGAATAATGTGGGAATGCTTTTTTGCCGGCAATAATTATTCAGGTGATCTTCCATTAAACTATTATAGCGTATATAGCGGTGCAGTGGTAAATTATATTGATGTTAGCATTGCAAAAGACATCAACAGCAATGTTATTCATGCTTTAGCTGTTTTTTCGGTTAATTCTATTTATGGAAACCAATGGCTGTTGGAAGATTTTATTTGGAATGGCTCAGCATTTATCTCTAATCCTTCAATTCCTCAGTGGAGCATAGCTTACGGAAACTTTGGAACCACCATACATATTGATGCCAATACTAATGGCGAGTTTATTGTGGTTTACGATGACGCCTGGGGACAATTATATCACGTAACAGGATTTTTAGCAGGAGGGGTAAATTTATTTTCCGTAATTCTAGACCAAAATCAATCATCAAACCCCGACGTTACTATTTCACATGATATTTCTGGAAATCCCTATTCATATTTAACGTTTATTAATAACAATCAAATTAAAATTGCCGAAGATTGGCTTTCATCTTCATCTTCAAATCCTTTCCCTAGCCCATTAGCTCTAATAAATATTGGCGTAATGCCATTAAATCCTCGAATTTCTAGCCCCAATTTATATGGTGGCTATAATGAATATGATGTAGTATTTGGATGTACGAATAATGCACGCACATACTACGAAATACGTGGTTACAATAATGCTGCGGCAATAGGATATAAATACAATATAGGAACTTTTGTACCGGGCGGTAATACTACCTCAGTACCTAACCACCATCCGGTTGTAGCTTATGATCAATACAACCATGTAAATGTGGGATGGGTTTTGGATAATTCCTCCGGTGCAATTTCGGGAGCATTTCAGTCGCACTATCCTATTGTAGTTCCTTGCGACAATACAGGAACTCCAACAGTTTCTACATACTGGGAAACACCACGACCGGGAGCCAATTTCGGTAATTATTTTAGTATCCCTTACTTAGCGCTTTCGGGTAGACATTCTTTAACATATGATTCTACTTTTGTTTCAACTTATAGCCTTACAAATGCAGATTTTTTAACAAAGAGAGCAATCATAAATAGCGCAAGTAGCTTAAAAGTTGCAGATGTAAAAAATACATCTACAAATAACTTGCAGGCATTTATCCAAACTGCCGATCCTTTAAGTAAATACAAAACTACTATATGGAATACCCAAGGGCAAGAGGTATCTAGTCGTTATTTGAACTTAGATGAAATAGAAATATTTATCAAATCAAATTTAGATAATTTGCCAAGTGGCATCTATTTCACCCGTTTAATTAATGACAAAAACCAAACTGCTTTCGCTGGGAAAATAAGCAATTAATTGTTTTAACCACAGGCTACTGTATTTTTACGGTAGCCTGTAAATTTTTACAACTATGAAACGCTCTATAATAGCAATAACTATCGCAATGATATATATGCCATTCTTCGCAAATGCACAGATATTTGAAATCATTAAAGACAAAGTTATTGGAACTGTTGGTCATGAAGACTTCCCTTCATTAATAGCTATTAACGATCACGAACTAATAATGGCTTGCAGAACAGATTGTGATATTGACGGCGATAAAACAGACCCTATTTGCGATGACATAACTCATCCATATAGATCAGATATTTGGCTAGTGAAATTAGACACTGCACTTAATATTATTTGGAATAAAAGTATTGGTGGAAATTATAATGAATCAGAGCCGAAATTAATATTTGACACAGCAACAAATCATATATTATTAAGTTGTATTTCAAATTCTGATTCGTCATGTGACAAGAATTCACCAAGTTTGTTGAATTCAACAGATTTTTGGATTGTAGAACTAGATACCTCAGGTGCAATAATTAATGACTATCGATATGGTGGTTTTAATGATGAAGACAATCCATCAATTAAAATTCTACCAAATCAAGAAAGGTTAATTTGTGGATCATCAAGATCAGGCATAGGCGGAGATAAATTTTCAGCAAATCATGGCTCACAAAATGATTTTTGGCTTTTAAAAACAAATAGCAATGGCACTAGATTATGGGACAAATCCATTGGTGGAATTGGCTCAGAGCAATGCACAAATGGTTTTAGCCTTAACAATAACAACTTAGTTCTACTATCAAATTCTTCAAATCATTTTTATATAAATGGAGCAACCACCAGTTCTCAAAATGGGGACATAAGTGATACTCAACTAATTAACAACCCAAGTTTATGGTTAGCGAAATTTGATTCTATTGGAAATAAAATTTGGGATAAAAAATATTGTGGTCATATGGCAAGTAATATAGCTTCTTACATTAATTCATCCGATGAATTTTATTTTGCTTCTCATGGCACATCTGGATTAGCAATGAGCGATTCAAATAATGTGTTAAATGTTGGAAATTTATGGGTTATAAAAATAGATTCATCAGGCAACAAAATTTGGGATTATTTTTATGGAGGAAATGGAAATATAATAAATGGAATGGCGGCTAATGATAGAGACGCAACAAAAATTTCTGAAGACAATTCTTCAAATGTTTACATTTCTTGCACTACCAATAACGACGTTGGATTTGACATTTCTGAACCAACATATGGCTTGCAAGATTATTGGCTATTAAAAATAGATTCAAATGGCAATAAACTTTGGGACAAACGATTTGGAGGGTCTAAAAACGACTATTGCGCTGGTTTTGTCCAAATGCCCGATTCATCAATTTATATTTATGGAATGTCTGATGCTGGAGGTGTCACCAGTATGAAAACCGATTCCGGTCATTTTTATCTAGACATCTGGATAGTTCATTTCAAATACCATGATACCTCCACTGTAACTTCTGTAAATTCCAATTTCGAGTTTGAGCAGGGGATTAAACTTTTCCCTAATCCTGCTACCAACTTCTGTACGGTGCAATCGAGTAAAGAGCGCATTAATAGTGTAATGGTTTATAATACCGTTGGAGAGTTAATTGATGAAATCAAAACGCCTTCGACTACAAGTATTCAAATACCTCTAGCATCATATCCACCGGGCTTGTATTTTGCAACAATAAAAAGCGAACACCATATCGTCACAAAAAAACTAGTCATAAAGAATTAAATCAACTACGGCACAAAATATAATTTGTTTATTAAATATTAGTACTTATATTTGATTTGGGGAAAAGTTTAGTTTGAATCATTTGTTCTTTTATTTTAACCCTTAAATTTTAACCTTATGAAAACACAAAACACGTTTTCTCCAGAGCTAAACAGCTCCGAAATGACAGTCGCTAACAGTAAAATGGGGGGGGGGTATTTACCTCAACCTAGCATCTCTTAAAAGAAAGTCAAAGCGACGACGAACACCTTTAAATCTTCTAAGTTCTATGGCATTTACGATTGGAATATTTGTTTCAACAGCAACTTCGGCTCAGTTCACAAATGCCGTTATTGCCGATAATGTTTACTCGCTATCTACGACACCAACCATCGTTAATAATGACATTTTAGATGATGGCAACGATATTTATAGAGTTACAGCCTTTTCAGACGCTGTAGGGCCTCGTTCAGGAATCATGTGGGAATGTTACTTTGCAGGTAATAATTATACCAATAGCCTGATGCTAAATTACTATAGTATATACAGTGGCGCCGTTGTAAACTACATCGATGTAAGTATTGTAAAGGATGTAAATAGTAATGTTATTCATGCATTGGCTGTTTTCTCTGTTAATTCTATTTATGGAAACCAATGGTTGTTGGAAGATTTCATTTGGAATGGCACAGCATTTATCTCAAATCCATCAATTCCTCAATGGAGCATAGCTTACGGAAATTTTGGAACCACCATACATATTGATGCTAATACCAATGGCGAGTTCATTGTGGTGTATGATGATGCTGGAGGGAATTTGTATCATATTACTGGACTTTTGGCCGGTGGAGTGAATTTACTTTCATTATTTACAGATCAAAATTTATCCTCAAGTCCTGATGTTGTAATTTCGCATGACTTATTTGGAAATAGCTATGTTTATGAATCAGCGATTATTTCAGGAGTTTTAACTATTAATGAAGGGGATTTTTCAAATATTTCAAGCAACTCCTTTTCAATTAATAATCCAATAAATAATTTAGGGGTAATAGTTTCACGACCAAGGATATCTAGCCCAAATTCATTGGGAGGACCAAATGAATACGAAGTGGTATTTGAATGCACCAATAATGCACGAACCTATTTCGAGATAAGAGGTTACAACAATGCGGCTGGATTTGGTTTCAGATATAATATTGGAACATTTGTTCCTGGAGGAAATACAACTTCGGTACCTAACCATCATCCAGTTGTGTCTTACGACCAATATAACGATGTAAATGTAGGATGGGTTTTAGATAATTCATCTGGGGCAATTTCGGGAGCGTTTCAGTCGCAATATCCTATTGTAGTTCCATGCGACAATACCGGAACACCAACTGTTACTACTTATTGGGAAACACCACGTCCAGGAGCCAATTTCGGAAACTATTTTAGTTTACCTTACTTAGCGCTATCGGGTAGACATTCTTTAACATATGATTCGACTTTTGTATCGACCTATAGCCTTTCAAATTCAGCTTTTTTAACAAAGAGAGCAATCATAAATAGCGCAAGTAGCTTAAAAGTTGCAGAGGTAAATAATACATCTACAAATAACGTGCAGACATTTATCCAAACTGCCGATCCTTTAAGTAAATACAAAACTACTATTTGGAATACTGAGGGTCGGGAGGTATCTAGTAGTTATTTGAACTTAAATGAAATAGAAATATTTATCAAATCGAATTTAGATAATTTGCCAAGCGGCATCTATTTTACCCGTTTAATTAACGACAAACACCAAACTGCTTTCACCGGCAAAATCAACCACTAAATATTTTAACCACAGGCTGCTGCAGTTTTGCAGTAGCCTGTATATTTAAACTACTATGAGAAGAACAATGTTAGCAATATCTATTGCACTTATATATATGCCATTTTTTACAAAGGCACAAATATTTGAAATTATTAATAACAAAGCATTTGGAACTATAGGGAGAGAATCGTACCCTTCATTAATATCAATTAACGATCATGAATTAATTTTAGCATGTCGGACAGATGCTGATATTGACGGAGACAAAACAGATCCTATTTGCGATGATATTATTCAACCTATACGCTCAGACATTTGGTTAGTTAAAATGGATACAGCTTTTAACATTATATGGAACAAGAGTATAGGAGGTGCATATACTGAGTCTGAACCAACTATTGAATACGACACTAAAACCAATCATATATTAATTTCTTGCACATCAATATCAGATTCTAGCTGCGAAAAAACATCAAATAGCTGGTTCAACTCTACTGACATTTGGTTAATTGAAATAGATACAAATGGAGCTTTAATAAAAGATCAAAGATTTGGAGGATTTAATGACGAATCTAGACCTGGGCAACTTATTGATTCAAAAAATCAGCATTTAATTTGGGGGGCTTCCAAATCTCAAATTGGCGGGGATAAAAATTCATCCAATCACAGTAATCAAACGGATATTTGGGTAATAAAAACTGACTCACTTGGAAATAAAATTTGGGATAAATCTTTTGGTGGAACGGGATCTGAATTTCAATTATCAACAGACCAAATAAATTACAGCAAATCTGTTTTAATAGATACATCAGAAACTTTTTTCTATTTAATTGGGAGCACCAACAGTCCTATAGGCGGAGATATTACTCAACCTCCTAATGCTACGCTTTCTCCAAATCAAAGTAATGCATGGATTGTTAAAATAGATTCGAGTGGTAATAAATTATGGGACAAAAGATATTGTGGTATAATGAAACCATTTATTAATTCAATTTTAACAACAAATAATGACCTGTTATTGGGGACTGTTGGCGTTTCTGGTTTTGACATGACTGATACCAATAAAGCAAATAATTCAGAAAATGTATGGATTTTGAAAACTGATTCAACCGGCAATAAAATTTGGGACCATTTTTATGGTGGGAGCGGCACTCCTGTAAACGGAATTGGTGCCAGTGAGCGAGGGACGAGCAAAATTGAGAATGCATTAGACGGGGGATATTTAGTTACTTGCACCACAAACAATGATATTGGCTTTGACATTTCCGAACCAACTTTTGGAGGCATGGATTATTGGCTTTTCAAAATAGATGTTAACGGCAATAAAATTTGGGACAAACGATTTGGAGGATCTAAAAACGACTATTGCGCCGGTTTTGTCCAAATGCCAGATTCATCTATTTATATTTATGGAATGTCAGATGCCGGTGGTGTTACAAGCATGAAAACCGATTCAGGTCATTTTTATCAAGACATTTGGATTGTTCATTTCAAATACCATGATACCACCACTGTAACTTCGGTTAATTCGAATTTCGAGTTTGAGCAGGGGATTAAACTTTTCCCTAATCCTGCTACCAACTTTTGCACCGTACAGTCGAGCAATGAGCGCATCAACAGTGTATTAGTTTATAATACCGTTGGAGAGTTAATTGATGAAATCAAAACGCCTTCGGCTGCAAGTATTCAAATTCCTCTTGAAGGCTATCCACAAGGATTATATTTTCTAACAATAAAAAGCGATAATCATCAAATTGCTAAAAAGTTAATAGTGTCGAATAAGAAATAATGATAAACAAACATAAGTAGTCGAGCTTTTCTATAAATTCTATGAAAAACTACCCTACTTACTAGGAACATTTTTATACCATAATTTTAAACCTCAAAAAAAATAAAAAAGGTCTATTCCAAGCGGAATAGACCTTTTTCATTACCGTAACCGATAATTATTTTTTCGCAGTTGTATCTGCAGTAGCTGTTGAATCCATAGCAGTTGTATCAACAGTAGCGGCAGCAGCAGCAGCGGCAGCTTCTTCAGCAGCTTTCATTGCAGCATCAGCAGCAGCAACTGAGTCAGCTTGACGTTTTTCTTCAGCAGCTTTTTCTTCAGCGCTAGGGCCGCAAGAAACTAAAGAGAACATTCCTGCAACGAAGGCAAGAGCGATAACTTTTTTCATGTTTTGATGTATTGATTGGTTAATTTGTTATTGCAAAAATAATATTCCTTAAAATAAAACATCCGTTATTCATTTAAGTTTTGAACAACGGATGTTTTAATATCAGTGGATTAGGAATTACCCTCTTCCTTGACCAGGCTTAGCAACTTTTGGAGCTGCATCTTGCTTAGGCATTTCTTTCACCTTAGGTTTTACCGGTGCTTTCTTAACAGCAGCTTTTGCAGCAGCAGCTAATGAATCAGCAGTTGCAATTGAATCAGCAGTAGCTTGTGCAGCAGCAGCAACAGCAGCTAAACTGTCTTCTGTAGCCTTTTGAGCTGTAGCGATAGAATCTTGAATACGAGCCGACTCGATAGCTGCAATTGAATCAGCTTCGTGTTTAGCTTGTGCAGCTTTTTCGTCTGCACTTGGGCCGCAAGCAACTAAACTAAACATTGCCGCAGATAATAAAGTAAGGGTTACTTTTTTCATGGTTTTAATTCATTTGAGTTTGCAAATGTATAAAATTGTAATTCTTTTGAAGCTTTTCCCCTAAAAGAATATATCTTATTTTTATATTTGCACCTTCAAACAACAATAAAATCATGAAAAAAGTTATTCTTTTATTAAGTTTAGCAGTAATCACTTCTGCATTATTCACAGGATGTAGTAAAGATGATGATACTGAAGCACCAGTAATCACGTTAAATGGCGACAATCCTTATGTAATCTCTTCAATCGGAGGCACTTACACTGAGCCTGGCTTCACTTGCACCGATAACGAAGATGGTACAATCACTTCAAAAGTTAGCGTTGATGATTCTGAATTAAATGAAGATTCAACAGGAACATATGAAATTCATTATGAAGTAACTGATGCTGCTGGTAACGCTGCTGATGTTCACCGTGAAGTAATCGTTAAAAATGCTGCTGATGCTTTAGCTGGTACTTATGGAGTATTAATCCAACAACCGGGATTTGCTGATTATAACTACTCTGAAGGATTAGGAATGAGCGCTACTGTAAACAATAAAGTAATCTTTGGTAAATTCGGTGACTATAGTGGTGCTGAAAACAAAGTTTATGCTAATGTTACTCAAGTAAGCGGTACTTTCATCAGCATTACTATCCCTACTCAAACTGTAAATTGTGGTACTCCTGCAGCTAACAGAACTTTCTCTGGAAGCGGAAATATCTCTATTTCAGGTAGCACAACAACGTTCGTTATCAATGTTACTGAGTCTATCACAGGTAGCTCACCAGTAACTTCAACTTACACTTACACTAAATAATTAGGTGTATAGTCATTAAAAAAGGCCCCAATCGGGGCCTTTTTTAGTTTCTAACCTTTTCATTTTGCCTATACAGGCATCCCTACTAACAACCAGAGTCCAAAGGCCATAATGGAAAGTGAAACCATTACCCTTGTGGTATTTTGGTTGTGCAGAGGCAGTTCTTCGTATTGTTTTGAGTTCATAAAAAGTTTGTTTTTTGTTTCTATAATTGCAAACACTGTTCCTAAATGGTTCATTACCACAAAGTTTTTCGATACGTTCGTCAAGTTTATCAGTACGTTGACCCAATTCACGTTTTTTTGAACGCCTATTATGCTCGTTTGGCCTTCTTTGATACCTTTGGCACATGAAAATTCAGGGCATGCTTCAACTGCGATTTCTCTTATGGAGATTATCAATCGCGATGCTCCTTTTTTCACTTTGCCGCGTGGTTTTCATTATCGCTAATCCCGAAACTATTCATGGATCGGTAATAGAGAATTTCCTCGTCGGACTCCGTTTCGATTTAGCGGCGGTGGTTATGCTCCACTCACTGTTTATCTTGCTGCATGTATTTCCGGCTAAAATCTTCGCGAACAGCTATTTTCAATCTTTTGCTGCTATCCTATTCCATACCGTTAATTCATTAGCCATCCTGTTTAACTTAATTGATACAGCTTGGTTTCCTTTTAGCGGAAAAAGAACGACTTCCGACTTTTTTAGCCTCATTAGTACAGGTGATGATGTTTCAAATAACCTAACTCATTACCTTTTCTCTTATTGGTACTTATTATTGGTGCTGGTTATAATGACATTTTTTTCGGTGTATTTGTACAAAAAAGTACCAGTTAAACTTGTTAATTTTTCCCGAAATAATTCAAATGATTCTGTTGCAGGATTCTCTATCCGATTAGTGTTTTCGGTTGGTTTGATCATTATTGGTGCTCGCGGCGGACTACAACTAAAACCTATCTCCATGCAAAGTGCAGCGGGGCTTGTCGACCCTGGTGCTGTGCCAATGGTTTTGAATACACCTTTTACTATTTTAAAGTCAGTTCGTGATGAACCTATTCCTTCTATTCAATATCTAAGCGAAAAAGAAGCTCTCGCGCTTTTCAATCCTCATCAACAAATGAGCAGCGCCGATTCGTTCAGCAATAAGAATGTTGTAATTATCATTATGGAGAGTTTTTCGTCGCAGTTCATCGGAAGCCTTCATAACGGTAATGGATATACCCCTTTCCTCGATTCCTTAATGAAACATAGCATCGTTTGCGATCAAGCGTATGCTAATGGCAAAAGATCTATTGAAGGTGTACCCGCGGTTGTGGCGTCGATCCCCCATTTAATGGATGAACCATTTATCACTAGTGCATATAATGTAAATCGCATTAACACACCTGCTTCAATTTTAGGAAAGCAGGGATATTCATCGGCATTCTTTCATGGAGGAAATAATGGCACGATGGGCTTCGACAATTTTAGTCGCGTAGCAGGTTATAACAATTACTACGGACGAAATGAATACGATGGAGCTGTTAGCGATTACGACGGACATTGGGGAATCTTCGATGATCGTTTCTTTCAGTTCATGATTAGAAAAATCAATTCGATGAAAGCTCCTTTTGTTTCAACAATTTTTTCACTTTCATCGCATGAGCCTTATACTATTCCAGCAAGACTAAAAAACAGATTCCCGAAAGGAACTGAACCTATTCACGAGAGTATAGGATATGCCGATTATGCATTACAGCAATTCTTTGCGGAAGCATCTAAACAAAGTTGGTATAAGAATACATTGTTCGTTATTACGGCAGATCATACTGGTCCGGCGTCAGGCGAATTCAACATGAATCGCATCGGACAATTAAAAATTCCTGTCATTTTCTTCGACCCTCAAAAAGACGCATCAGTTTATATTCACGGCGTAACTCAACAATCCGATATCTTACCTTCTATACTAGATTATTTGAACTATAAGGGAAAATATTCAGCCTTCGGACAATCGATTTTCAGTAACAAATCTGGCAGATGGAACATCAGTTACCTCAACGGCTCATGGCAACTAATTCATGGTAAGTATTTATTGCAATTTAACGGAAATGAATCAACAGCTTTATACGATATAGAAAACGATAGCTTGCTTAAATATAACTTAATTGATCAACAACCTGCAATAAAAATACAAGAAGAACGATTACTGAAATCAATATTGCAGCAATACCGAAACGGATTATTGAAAAACAAAATCTGCATTTAAAATCTTATATTCGGGAATCAAAATCTAATTATCGTTGAAAAAACTTCATCTGCTTATAAACCCAATTGCGGGACATGGCTTAGCTCCTAAAATTGAAGGAATGATATCTTCTTCTAACCTTTCGAAGAAGTATGAAATAACTGTATTACATACTCAATATGCTGGACATGCTAAAGTACTTGCGCAAGAAGCAGTAGCCAATCATATTGATGTTGTTGTAGCAGTTGGTGGTGATGGAACAGTTAACGAAGTTGGTTCGG
>JAHEYP010000028.1:39495-47257 GCA_023251535.1 Bacteroidota bacterium | reverse complement strand
AGGAACAAATATAATGGAAAAAAGTTAAAGGAGTTGAAGGGATGAGGGTCCATACGAAATCGTTACTAACCTATAAAAAATGGCTATAGGCAATAGACTATAGGCTTTAGATTTGATCGCGAAAAAAGTTTAAACGCAACGACGCAACGATTTAGCAGCGCTAGTACCAATGGGGACCGCAGCGGAGATATTGTAAGCAGTAAAGTAATTTATGGGCATGAAAATTGCGCAGCAATCCCTGACGATTTCTCCTTCGTCGAAATATCAGGGCTTAGCTCGCAAAAAGCATCCATAGCATAACGCGCGACAAAACATTTCCTTGCGAAACTTTAGAATCTCACCACTAATTTTACATGGCTAAAAGTGCTTCTTTTCTTAATGGTTTTTCAATAAAATTCTTGACATTTTTATAACTTTTTGCTTTATTGATATCACGAGAATCAAAGGATGAAGACAATACATAAACTTCACAGTTAAAATTGTATTTTTCTTGAAGAATTTCATACTCCTCTAAAAACTCGAATCCATTCATTATAGGCATAAAAATGTCAACAAACATTGCCTGTGGCAATAGTGAAGTGTTGCTATTGTTTTCGATTAAGTATTTAAGAGCATCGGTGGCTAAATCAAATTTTATAACATCTCTACCATAGCAACTTCTCGTAATAACATGAGAAGTTATGTATAGATCCTCAGGCGTGTCATCAATAATCATGACTCTATCGAATTTAAATTGACTTTCGTTATTCATGGCAAGTAATTTTTAATTTTGATAATGAAGGTGGTACTTTTATCTGGAATAGATTCGACACTAATAGAACCTTCTAATTTTTCAGCTATTTCTTTAACGAGATATAATCCGATTCCTGCTCCTGGAGTATTTCCTGAAATCCGATAAAACATATCGAAGATCTTTTCATGATGAATTGGATCTATACCAATGCCGTTATCTTCAATACGAATTATACAATTTGTAGTTGATATTTCAGCTGATATTTTAACATACCTTTCTGACGATTTATCTTTATGATATTTCAACGCATTGCTAATCATGTTATCTATAACCATACTCAAGCGATTGATGTCGGAGTATAGTGGGCAAACCTTTTTGATGTAGATCGAAAATGCAATATCGGAATGTAACTTAAAATTTTTTTGAAGTGTTATAGCATTTTTTATAATCTCTTCAAGGTTGAGTACTTCTATTTGAATTTCAGTTCTATTATTTTTCGAATAGTTTAGAATATTTTTAATGTAAGCATCAAGTCTAAGTATTCTACCTCGAACCATTTCAACATGTGCAATTGTGCTGATGTCCTCAGAATCTTCAGTAATAATGTCTAGTAATCCTAATACAGAAGTTAAAGGTGCTCTAAGATCATGAGAAGTACTATAAACAAATCGATCTAACTCATCATTAGTTTTTTTAAGTTCTTTATTATTAATTAATAGCTGTTCCTCAATAATTTTAACATCGGTAATATCTATCATAGTTCCATTCCAAACAATACTTCCGTCGCCCATTTTACTTGGAATAGAATTTCCGCGAATCCACTTTATTTGTTTGCTGCTATTTTGCATCATTCGGAAGACATAAAGCCATGGCGTCATATTTTGGGCTGATAAGTAGATTGACTCCATTAATCCAAATACATCTTCCGAATCGACGTTTGCAAATGCTAATGAAGAATCTTTGTAAACATCTTCAGGATTTAATCCAGTTAATGAAAGAAATCCTTTGCTGATATAGGGGAATGAAAAAGTGCCATCTGTATTCATTTTAAATTGATAAACGGCTCCTGGCACTGAGGAACTAATTTCGAAAATTTGATTAGCCAATATTTTGGATTCATTTACAGCGATGATTCGTTCAGTTATATCTTGATGGGATATAACAACCATTGGGTTGTCTCCAACAAATTGAACAGCACGCATGGCAAACCAACGTTGATCAGAAATGGTGTGACAAGGATATTCGAAGTAAAATACAGGTTGTTCTTTGTGCAAAACAGCTATTAATCCGTCTAAAACAATTTGGGCACTTGCATCGCCATCTTGAATAGCTCTTTGGCATACTTCAAAGTAATTAGCCCCAATACCTGTGTTCACATCTTTAGTAGAGTTTAAGTTGGATTTGTAAAAGTTATTCCATGCTTCATTAACAGCTGCAATTTTACCATTTTCATCAATAACAGCAATATGCGAACTAAGAGAATTTAAAATCCCGCTGTTGAATTTTTCACTTTTCTCTAGATTTATTTCATACTTCTTTTTTTCACTTATATCCCTAATTGTATTGAGAATTACCTCACCTTGATCTGTTTCAAATTTGTTTAAAGATATTTCTACCGCAAAATCAGAACCATCTTTTTTAATACCTACATTGTGTGTATTTTGTTTAGCAGATGTATAGTGTAATTCCTTACTTTTTGTTTCATTCTCAATATCTACCAGATTCGCAAGTCCATGTGGAATTATTAATTCTATTTTAGACGTTAAAAGCTCCTCCTGTTTATATTGAAATAGTGCACTAGCTTTATCATTTGCAAATACAATTTCACCAGATTTATTTACTACAATTAAGGCATCAGGCGACGCATCTAATAATTTTTCAAATTGTATTTCTCTATTTTCAGCTACTTTTTGAGCGTCAATGGCTGTTTGAAATGCAAGCCATAATATACGCCCAAGAGCTATTATTATAATAACAGCGAGAACTAAAAGGAAGTTTATTATTTTTATTGAAGCAGAAACAAATTTTGAAATTTCAAGGCTACGATTGTGGTTCTCGGCAAAATAACTTCTTTCAATTAAGTCGAAATTTTGTTGATAGGTTGTATACGAAGGAACTACAGTTTTTAAATAATATGATAACGATGCATTCTTTCTTGTTTGCGCAATATGAATTAATTCTTTTCTTTTTGTATTGTAATCTAATCGAGCGGAACGAAGATTTTCTAAAATATTTCCTTCAATATTTCCTAAAGTTATTGAAGATAGTGAGTCAAGTCTTTTGCCATTTTGATCTTCTAGATTATTAATTGTTGCAATAGATGTACTATCAAAGGGTGCGTTGCTTAAAAATACTAAATTGATAGTTTTAGCTTGAATTAGGTTTGATGTAAAACGAAATCGATCTACTAAATAGTCTTTCTGTAATAATATTTTAGTGTAGGTATTTAAACTTCTGTCAACTTTTTTTGCGCTAAAATATACCGCTGCAGCAGCAACTATAATAATTATAACAATGACCGAATAAACTGCCATTAAGCTGGCCTTTAGTTTTTTATTTTGCATAGATAATTTCCTTGCTAAGCAGATATTAAAAATTATTTTAATTGGTAATCAATTCCTTTAATTTACAATTATTAAGGACTTTCATTTCACGTTTATTATTTTGTATGATATGTTCAGAGTTTAGTTTGCTTAATAGTCTAGAAATTGTTTCTCGAGTTAATCCAGTCATTCTTGCGATATCTTCTTTAGTTACAGTTACATACATATCTTCAGTAACGAGGGAGCTTAATGCAAGAGCTAATTTACTTTGTGATGTGTCGGAAATCATTCTTGAAAAGTATTTAATCTGAATTTCTCGATCGTTTAATAAAATTCCAAATAAAAATTTGCAAAATGCTTTATTTGTCTGCGTAAATTTGCTAACAGTTGATACAGGGATTTCGCATGTAGTCACATTAGAAATACATACACAAGAATATGGAAGTACTTTGTCCTCAAGTGCTGATTCAATACCTAAAAACTGTCCTTTCTGACTAACTGTAACAAAGGTTGAATTGTTACGGGTTTTCCATTCTATTTTTACTAATCCAGTTAGTAATCTATTTATTTTATTCGTGGCTGATTTTAAAGACCCCAAACTATCTCCCTTTTTTAAATCTATTACCTTTACCTTACCTTCAAATTCAAGTAATTCTGAATTTGTTAATGTTGAGGCAATGCAAGTTTTTAACTCGTTGCATGTACTGCATTTGTTCATGATTAAAAAATTATGGGTTTTGTGCGGAGTCTTTTTTCATTAAACATCTGCCGCACCTGATGAATAATGAATGTGTTTAATAATCAAATCATGCCAGTAGATTTGATCAATTACTAATATTTTACAGATGAAAAGCTTATGTCCTAATTTGTCAGAATGTTTAACAAATTTTTGAACTAGGCGAATTTGATTAAAAGCAACTTACTATAATGTAACTTTAGTCACATATGCTTGTCAGTTGTAACGATTTGTTTTTATCGTTTAGATTACGTTTGCCAAATTTATTTAAAAGGGTGGATTAATCAATAGTAATACTGTAATTGGTTGATTATGAATTATAAAAAAATGAAAAGTGTTTTTCTATTTGATTAAAGAAACAAGTGGGAGATAAAATTGCGCAGCAATCCCTGACGATTTCTCCTTCGTCGAAATATCAGGACGTATCCGGTCCTTTAACAATGCGTCAGCTCCAACTCGCTTCGCGCAATCCAAAATCCAAAATCCAAAATCCAAAATCCAAAATCCAAAATCCAAAATCCAAAATCCAAAATCCAAAATCCAAAATCCAAAATCCAATGGGCGTTCCTTCTGCCATCAATCATCAATCATCAATCATCGATAATCGATCATCTATAATCAATCATCGATCATCGATCATCAATCATCAATCATCAATCATCGATCATCAACTTTTCTTCCTTATCAAATAATACACCGGTAACCCCAAAAACACAATCCCCAATCCGCTCCAGGTATTTTGTGGTTTGGTATAAAGTAGAATGATACATACTGCTGATGCGAGTACGATGTAAAGAATAGGAAGAATAGGATACGCAATCACCTTATACGGTCGTTCTGCATCTGGTTCTTTTTTGCGAAGTACAAATAGTCCGCCGATGGTTACAATGTAAAACAGAAGCGAAGCAAAGGTGGTATAGTCGAGTAGGTCGCCATACGTTCCCGAGAGACATAATAAACTTGCCCAAATAGCTTGTGCTGTGAGTGCATTTCCGGGTACGTGATTTTTATTTAATACTCCAGCTTTCTTGAAGAAGAGTCCTTCGTTCGCCATCGCATAATACACTCTCGATCCCGATAAAATAATACCGTTGTTGCATCCGAAAGTCGATATCATAATCAATGCCGCCATGAAATACACAGCGCTATCGCCTAATATTCTCGAAGCTGCTGCTGTTCCTACGCGATCATTGGTCGCAAATTGAATTCCTTGTCCGATGACATCCGCAGCATGCGCATCTCCATGTACTGGAAGTAATCCTAAATATGCCACATTCGCTAATAGATACAATACAGTAACAATAGCAGTTCCCATCAACAAACTCAAAGGAATATTTTTCTTCGGGTCTTTAATTTCTCCTGCAATAAACGTTACGTTGTTCCATGCATCGCTCGAGAATAAAGAACCAATAATTGCAGTTCCTAATGCGAGGATTAATCCGATGCCATGCAATGATTCCGAACTCCAGCTACCATCTTTTTGCACCATCTGAACTGCTTCCCAAGGCGACTTAAAATTCGCTGCAAACCAAGGTTCGTTTAATCCGACATAAATTCCAATAACGATGATGAGTAATAAAGCGATCAGCTTCGCTGACGTGAAAAGCATCTGAATAAGCTTTCCGTTGTTAACGCCTCTGCTATTGATCCACGTTAAGAAAATAATAATTCCTATCGCAACTGCATTCGCCGACGATATTTTTACGATTCCTAAATCAACTAAAATATTATCGATGCTGATCCACGGAAAGAAGACGCCCGAATATTTCGCGAAGGCAACAGCTACTGCTGCAATCACGCCTGTTTGAATAACGGTGAAGACCGTCCATCCATAAAGAAACGACGTTACATCACCCCAAGCACGTTTTATATATACAAATTGTCCGCCGGCCTTTGGCATCATTCCTGCCAGTTCACCATAACTGAGTGCAGCCATCACCGTTATTAATCCACTGATGATCCATAGCAGCAATAGCCATCCTGTACCTCCCACATTTCGGCTCATGTCGGCACTAACAATGAAGATGCCGGATCCAATCATAGATCCGGCTACCATCATCGTTGCGTCTTTAAGTCCTAATGTGCGGGTTAACTTAGTTGTAGTGTCCGACATTATTAATATAATTTTTTAGGAAATTATTATTTCGCTTCTTGTCCGTATTTACTATGCTTCTTACTGTATCCGAAATAGATCATAATACCTATTGCCATCCATACAATTAAACGAATCCAAGTATCACCAGGTAAAAAATACATTAACCCTAATGAAGATAGAATTCCTAAGATTGGAACAACCGGGAAGAAAGGCGTTTTAAACGGACGAACAAGATCAGGTTTGCTGTAACGTAATACCAGAATACCTCCGCATACAATTACGAATGCTAATAATGTTCCGATTGATACAAGCTCACCTAATAACCCAATAGGGAATAATCCAGCTACAACCATTGCAACAGCTCCAGTAATGATAGTAGTGATATAAGGAGTTTTATATTTCTTATGTACACGGCTGAAAGAAGCTGGTAATAGTCCGTCTCTCGACATTGAATAGAAGATACGAGGTTGTCCCATTAACATTACTAAGATCACAGAACTTAATCCCGCGATAGCACCAGTTTTAATCAAAGGACGTAACCAGTTTAATCCGTTGCCCGCAGCATTCACCGCCACTGCAATAGGAGCAGGAGTGTTTAATTCTCTATAGCTCACGATACCAGTCATTACTAATCCTACGAGGATATAGATGATCGTACAAATCACGAGTGATCCAAGGATACCCCAAGGCATATCTTTCTGAGGATTTTTAGCTTCCTGCGCAGCAGTAGAAACGGCATCGAAGCCCACATAAGCGAAGAAGATGATACCTGCAGCACGAACGATTCCGCTCCATCCGAATTCACCGAATACTCCTGTGTTTTCAGGGATGAATGGATGCCAGTTATCAGTGTGGATATATTGCCATCCGAAGATAACGAACAACATAATCACGATTACTTTCACGATCACGATTACGTTATTGAAGTTCGCCGATTCACGAATACCTACAACTAATAACCACGTCATGATACCGATGATAAACATAGCGGGTAAGTTGATGAGAGCACCTGTAGCAGTATAAACATGCGTAGCAGTATCGTAAGCAATAGGAGCACTACTCAGGGATTCGGGTATGGTTATTCCGAAATCTTTGAGGAAGCTGGTAACATACCCCGACCATCCTACGGCTACTGTAGAAGCACCGAAAAGATATTCAAGGATTAAGTCCCAACCGATAATCCACGCGATAAACTCACCTAAAGTTGCATAAGCGTAAGTGTATGCACTTCCAGCGATAGGAATCATAGAAGCGAATTCCGAGTAACATAATCCCGCGAAAGCGCAAGCGATACCTGCCACGATAAAGGAAATTACAACTGCGGGACCTGCATGTTGAGAAGCGGCAGCACCGGTAAGGACGAAGATCCCTGCACCAATGATAGCTCCTACGCCAAGCATAACGAGGTTTGTTTTACCTAATGTCCTCTTTAAAGAATGCTCGCCCTCATGGCTGGCCTCTTTCATAAGGACATCCATCGACTTAGTAACAAATATATTTTTCGACATGATTAGAATTAGTTTGCGAAACAAACCTAAACTAAAAAGAGGAGAATTAAAAGTATTTTCAATTTTGGGTTTCGCCATTCGGCGAGTTGAACACGGATGAGAGGATTTTAAAAGGATTTAAAAGGATGTTTGGACGGCTGGGGCTGA
>JAHEYP010000028.1:31569-39395 GCA_023251535.1 Bacteroidota bacterium | reverse complement strand
CCCATGGTATCCACTCTCATCATTATTGTATTCTGCATCGGATATCTATGCATTGCCGCGGAGCATAGTGTTAAGCTCAATAAGGCAGCGACCGCGCTTGTTACCGGTGTGATATGCTGGACCATCTATATGTTAGGGGGTAGCAATGGCATTGAACAAGTGAATGGAGAGCTCTTCGGACATCTGGCATCGATAAGCGAGATTTTGTTTTTCTTGTTGTCGGCAATGACAATAGTAGAGTTAGTAGATGCTCACGACGGCTTCGATATTATAACTTCGGCTATACGTACCCGTAATAAAGTGAAGTTGCTGTGGATTGTTGGATTTTTAAGCTTTTTCCTCTCTGCTATACTAGATAATTTAACTACTACCATCGTAATGGTTTCGTTGCTGCGCAAGCTCATCGACGATCGTGAGACCCGATTTTATTATATCGGAATGGTGGTAATAGCTGCTAATGCGGGAGGGGCATGGACACCCATCGGCGACGTTACAACAACGATGTTATGGATAGGGCACCAGATTACAGCACTGAACATCATGAAAGAATTGTTCTTGCCATCGTTGATATGTATGATTGTTCCGTTAGTGCTTATTTCATTTAAAATGAAAGGCGATTTAGCTGCTCAATCGGTAGATAGTGAAACGCCCAAGAAAAGTTCTATTGCCGAACGGAATATGATTTTTTATCTCGGATTATCGTCATTAGTATGTGTGCCCATCTTTAAAACCTATACGCATTTGCCTCCTGTGATGGGGATATTATTAGCGTTAGGGATGCTGTGGATAATCACGGAGATGATTCATCGTGACAAGACGGAAGAAAAGAAAGATGCCTATTCGGTAGTGAGAGCATTACAACGCATTGATGTGACCAGCGTATTATTTTTCCTTGGGATCTTACTTGCGATAGGAGCCTTAGAAAGTGTAGGAATATTGCATCAGCTGGCATTGTTGATGAATGAAAAAGTAGGGAATTTAAGTATTATCGTGATGGGCACGGGCGTTGCTTCGGCCATCGTAGATAACGTACCATTAGTAGCGGCAGCGATGAAAATGTACGACTTACAAACCTATCCTCCCGACAGTTATATCTGGGAGTTTTTAGCTTACTGCGCCGGAACGGGTGGAAGTATTCTCATCATCGGTAGTGCTGCAGGAGTGGCTGCTATGGGAATGGAGCAAATTAGCTTTGGATGGTACCTGCGCAAGATCGCAGTATATGCATTAGCAGGCTTTTTCGCCGGAGCAATGTTGTATATGATGATGGAAGGGTAGGGTAAGGACAAAAAAAAGTCCCTGTCAGAATTCAACAGAGACCTTCGTTACCGTATTTTTAATTGTCCCATTGGGACGACTTCCCCAGCAGCAAATATATAAAAATCAAATATAAAACCTAGGATTTTTATAAATCACTTAATTTTTTTAAGCCCAACCCGGAAGTTTACTAATATATCCATGAGTTTGTAGGTAAATTACAAGAATGATCATGAGTAACATACCAATTCCGAATAAAACCATTAACGTTCTATAGCGGCTCGCCGTTCCTGTCAATTTGTGGAAACGGTAAATATTAAATACTGTTTTCTCGGCACGAACAAAGGCTCCTTCGCCTTTCACGATATAATCGAAAGCACCGTGTTTCATTGAGTTAACAGCAACTTCGATTTTATCTTGACCGCTAATCATTACCACTTCAATTGCAGGAGCGATACTTTTGATTTCCTGAAGGATTTCAGTGCCGTCCATTGCATCTTTCACTTGAGAATTCAAGTAGTAATCGAGGAAAACGATAGTCGGGATGCGAACTTTAATAGCTGCTAAACATTCTTCACCTGTTCCGAAGCTATGAATTTCGTAAGCAGGCATGTTCCCTAAATGGTCTGCCAGCAATTCGCGTTGCAACGGTTCGTCGTCAACTATATAAATAAGCGCTTTACTTGCCATGATATTATTAATTACCTAATGCTTTTAACTGTGCTTCTAATTCCACAGTGATTAAATCCAATTGTACTTTAAAGTTTTCGAGGCTTGCAGGAATCTGTTCAAGATCCACTTGATCACCTGCCATTCTTTCAATATTTTTCAATAAATCTTCAGTGCCTTTCGCTCCGAAATATCCTAACTGCGGTTTTAAAGCATGAGCTGTTCCTTTTAATCCCGACCAGTCTTTACTCAAAGCGTACAGTTCCATTTGCTGTAAGCTGATAGGTGCTCCAGTTAAAAACATGCGAATGTATTTCGCCATTTTATCGTTTGCTCCACCTGTAAGGCTACGTAGGTAGCTAAGGTCGGTTAATTCTTTATTCTCGCTCATGGTTGAATTTATGAAGGGTCAAAATTAGACTTTTTATGGTAACTATAGATTGATTTTTTGACGGATTAACATTTTTTTAGCGTGAAAATCTCATGAATGGGCTTGTCCGGCCAGTTCTTCTACTAATACTCTCAGTTTAACAGGGTCGAACGGTTTGGCCAAATGTCGGTCCATGCCCACCTCAAAACACTTCTCCACTTCTTCCTTAATTGCATTGGCTGTGAGTGCTAAAATGGTGCTATTTTGATTCGGTCCATTGCCGGCTCTAATATGCTTGGTAGCTTCATAGCCATCCATAATCGGCATATGAATGTCCATAAAGATGAGATCGTATTTCTTCTTCATCGCCATCTCAACAGCTTGCTGTCCGTTTTCGGCCAGCTCTACTGAGATGCCATCAAACAAACTCTCGAGGGTGTCAGTAGCCACCATCTGATTCATGGGTTGATCTTCTACTAGCAACACCATCAGTGGGGTATTAATATTAAATCGAGGACTATGAATAACTTCTTCTTGTGGAGGATCTCCAATCTCATAGTCTAACTCAAAGCTAAAGGTTGTACCAACGTTTTTAGTTGATGATACTTGCATGTAACCGCCTTGTAGTTCCACCAATTGTTTACTGATGGTAAGTCCTAGTCCGGTGCCACCAAATCTTCTCGTAGTATCGTTACTTTCTTGTGTAAAGCTCTCAAAAATCTGATTCATTTTATCGGGAGAGATCCCTATACCGGTATCGGTAACTTCGAAACGTAAGTTGATGGATTTACCGTCGACATTCTTAGCGATAATGTGAATTTTTATCTCGCCATTTTCGGGAGTGAACTTAATAGCATTTCCAACCAAGTTGATGAGGATCTGCGATAAGCGCACAGGATCTCCTTTGAGCCATTGTGGAATCGACGATTCCATTTCTACGTTAAAGCTGATTTTTTTCTCTTCAGCCTTCAAGTATAAAGTTTGGTAAACACCATCGATCGCCTCACGTAAATTATAATCGATATGCTCGAAGGTAATCTTGCCGGCTTCGATTTTACTAACGTCAAGAATATCGTTAATGATAGCCAACAGATTCACCGATGCTTGCTTCATCCCTTTCAGGTAGCGCATCTGATCTTCGCGTGGCTCTTTGTCGAGTAATAAATTGGTCATGCCGATGATGGCATTGAGGGGAGTACGAATTTCGTGACTCATATTCGCCAAAAACTGCTGCTTGAAATGAGAGCGTTGTTCAGCTTCTTCCTTCGCGATCACGGCATAGGTGAGTTTCTCTTTTGCATCGATGCCTTCTTGCAGCTGTCGGCGTTCACGAATCGTTTTATCGAGTGTAGTTTCGAGGTCGGTGAAGTCGATAGGCTTAGTAATGAAGTCGAACGCGCCAAGGTTCATGGCTGCGCGGATATTCGACATATCGCCGTAGGCAGAAAAAACAATTGCTTTCAGCGGATGAAATTTCTTCATCTCATTAAGCAAAGTTAGTCCGTCCATTACGGGCATATTGATATCCGTCATCACCACATCCACGGAAGGGTCGCGATCGAGAAATTCCAAAGCCTCCTTGCCGTTTAAAGCGAAGCTTAGCGTATAAATATTTTCTTTTACCTGTTTACGAAAACGCTGACGGAATAAGAATTCCTGGTCAGGTTCATCGTCGACGATAAGGATATGAACGGGAGTAGAACTCATAGTAAATCAGGACTGAGGTTGGGGTCAGTAATTTTCAAATATAATAAATCAGGCTTTTAGTGGGAGCAAGATACTGAATAAAGTATATTCTCCCTCTTTGCTGTCGGCAGTTAATTGTCCGCCATGCCCTTTGTTGATAATGTCGAAGCTTAAGCTGAGACCCAATCCTGTTCCCTCGCCAGCCGGTTTGGTAGTGAAGAAAGGCTCAAATATTTTAGCTAGAACAGACTTCGGTACTCCAGTACCGTTATCCTTAACGATGATTTCAACGAAATCATTTTTGATAGAGGTGGTGACTAATAATTCAGGCTGATAATTAGGGTCGTTAGAAGCCTGTTTCTTCTTATTCATAGCATAAAATCCGTTGCTAATAATGTTGAGCAACACACGACCGACTTCCTGTCGGTTAAGCATCAATTCCGGAATATGCTCTGCATAATTAGTGGTCAATTTACAATTCAGTGAAGGCATTTTCACGCGAGCGCCGTGATAAGCAAGTCCTGCGATTTCAGCGCATAATTTATTGATATCAACAGGTTCTTTTTTAGAATCACCGGAACGTGAATGCAGTAACATATTCTTCACAATATCATCGGCACGTTTACCATGGTGATTGATCTTACTAAGTAGTTGCACGATATCGCGTTCGAGCTCAGCTTTCTCTGCAGGGTCTTCGGTATTTTTCATCTCCTCAATGAGCTCGATAGCAGTCTCTGAAAAATTATTTACGAAGTTCAAAGGATTTTGAATCTCGTGTGCAATGCCGGCAGTTAGTTGTCCGAGTGAAGCCATTTTTTCGGTCTGCACCAACTGATTCTGTGCGCTCTTTAACTTCAGCAAAGTATCCGCCAGTTCCTTATTCGATTGTTCGAGTTGAGTATTCGATTTACGTTTTATCTTATAACGATTATAGAGAAGTGCAGCTAGTAAAACAGCAGCAAGCGTGAGGGCTAATAATAAATTTCTGAATCCCGTTTGGCGCTCCAGTTGCACCTCCTTTTTTGCGAGATCGCGTTCCTGTTCGGCCTTTAAGCGGTTGAGTGCTTCGAGTGCGATTTCTTGCTCTTCAATGGCACGATCTTTCGCTTGGATTTCAATATCCGTTTTCGAGATCACCTGACTTAATTCAAGTTGCGTTTGATTCATCAAATTTGACTGCTCCTGATTTTGTTTTTGGAGCATATCGATGATCTGTTGTTTTTCATCAAGGTCAGAAACAGAAAGCTTAGGGTGGATGCCTTCAACTTTAGTAAGTGAATCTTTCAAAGAGCGATACTTATCGTGGTAGATATCAGCTTTAGCGAAATCGTTATTGAAGCTATAAAGCGTAAATAGCTGCATGTATGAATCCTTCAATAACTTTTTAACGAGCAATTGACGATCATAAGCAAAACTTTTATTGAAGAAATCGATTGCATTTTCGAACAATCCTTTTTTGAATTGTACTAGTCCCATGTTACGAAGAACTACAGCCTTCAACTTTGTGTTTTTCCCTTGGTTAAACAAGTCGAGGGCAGCCAAAAAATTCTCCTGAGCCTTCTTCGAATCATTCAATTTAAGCAACATCTCACCGAGGTTATTGAGGCAGAGAGCGGCGGCATCTTTTTCGTTAGCGGAGAGATAAGATTTAGAAGCTCTTTTATAATATTCAGCGGCCGAATTAGAATCGTGGAGTTTGTTATAGCACTGAGCGCTTAGCGCTTGAACGAGTCCAATGACTTTAGGTAATTTTTGAGTTTCTGCCAGCGGTGAAGCCTCGCGCAGCAGCTGCAAAGCTTCGGTATAATTCTTCAATTGAATTTGCGCGATAGCAGACTCGATGAGAGAAGTGGTGAGGTGATTATTGTTGTTAGCAGAGCGAGCAGCATCGGCAGCCTTTTTAAAATACACCGACGACTTCGCGGGATCTCCTTTTTTCAAGTAGATCATTCCGAGGTTTGACGCAGAATAAAAAATGCCTTTCGCATTCGCCTTACGTGTAGCAGCTTCAAGACGACGTAAGTTGATGAGTTCATTCCCACTAAACGGCAGGTACTTACCGGGGCGCTGAAGGTCAGTGATGCCCATGGTAGCTGCTGAGTCGTTGAGCTGTTTTAAGAAATCGGGTTCATCTTGAGCAGAAAGAGAAGTCGACAACAGCAAGAAAAGGCAAAGCGCAGCCCATCGGAAGGAACTTTTTGGAGAAAGCGACTTCGGAACGAGCGATAAAGAAGGGACTGCAATAGAAAGAATAGTGGTCACGGTTGATTAGGCTGCCGACAAGATACAAAAGTCAGAAAAGAAATCAAACCGAAGCCGGGAATGCAGGTTTTTACAAAGTCGAATTATTGACTTTGGTTTTCAGGTACGATTCGAACACATCGCGGCGACTAGAACTCAAGCTTTGAACCGAAGGTTGTTTGATATCGGTCAAGTCGATGTACGAAAATGTTAATAACTCAGCGATTTCATCTGGTTTGATGCCTGTAGTTTCGGCACGTTTTTCCAATTGACCGAACAAGTTGTCGATCTTACGGAGAGCGTCTTGTTGCTTTAGAGTAATCATGGTAGTATTCATTATTTCGAAAAAGGGTTTTAAGGTTTGAAAGTTGAAGTAAAAGTAAGAGGTAATAATGTGATTCTGTAGGTGATAAAACGAAGGTTTTCAACAAGAATTGTAAATTAGTGTCATTGTCCTGTAATGATAAAGTGAAGATGAAGAAATAGGCTATGAACAATGAGTGAAATCAGGAAATAAAAAACAAAGTAACTGTAATTCAATACAATTTAACCCGATGCGAACCGTTAATTTCAAACCTTTGAAAGAAAAGTGTTGACAAGGGCGAATTTATGTGTAACTTGCGCCCTTGTTTAAACACCCAGCACTTCGGGATCGATCAGGGTGTATAGTGCTAATTAACAGCTAGATATGCGTCAACTAAAGATAACCAAATCAATTACCAACCGCGAAAGCGCCTCTTTTGAAAAGTATTTACAGGAGATTGGTAAAGAAGAACTCATTACCGCACAAGAGGAAGTAGAGTTGGCTCGCCGGATACGTCAGGGCGACCAAAGAGCGTTAGAGAAGCTCGTGCGTGCAAACCTTCGCTTCGTAGTATCGGTAGCGAAACAATATCAAACTCAAGGACTTAGCCTTCCAGATTTAATTAACGAAGGTAACTTAGGGCTTATAAAAGCAGCTAAGAAGTTCGATGAAACTCGTGGTTTCAAATTCATCTCCTACGCCGTTTGGTGGATTCGTCAATCGATCATGCAAGCATTAGCTGAGCAAGCTCGTATTGTACGTTTACCATTGAATCAGTTAGGAGCTGCAAACAAAGTGAAGAAGGCATTCTCAGAATTGGAGCAAAAGTTCGAACGCGAACCAAGTCCTGAAGAATTGAGTGCTATCCTCGATCTACCGATGGATAAAGTGACCAACACAATGAAAATGCCGGGTAAACACGTATCTATGGATGCGCCGTTAGTTTCAGGTGAAGACAGCACTTTATTAGATGTATTGGAGAACGGCGACAGCCCGGGAGCAGATTCGGCATTGATCAATGAATCATTGCAAAAAGAAATTAATCGTTCATTAGCAACTTTATCGGAGCGTGAGCAAGATGTAATTAAGATGTTCTACGGTATTGGAATCCAACACGGATTATCGTTAGAAGAGATCGGAGAAAAATTCGATTTAACATCTGAGCGTGTACGTCAGATTAAAGAAAAGGCGATTAAAACTCTTCGTCAAAACTCAAGAAACAAACTGTTGAAAGCCTACTTAGGATAATCAACATCAACAATTACAGAAAAGCCTTCCTTAACGGGGAGGCTTTTTTTT
>JAHEYP010000028.1:28945-31469 GCA_023251535.1 Bacteroidota bacterium | reverse complement strand
TTTTTTTTGTTCATAAACCACCCCTTTCTGTTAAAAATTAATCCTCTTCTAGCTTGTTAATGGTGCTTGTTTTGGGTTGCTTTGTAGAAGCCGATCAGCAATTGTGTCTTTTGATATTTAACCTATTAATCAAGCGGTTGCAGCACTCGGGAATTACAACACCAATTAACCACTATTATTATGTCAGCCGTTGACCACACTCAAGATGAAATCCTTTTAAAAGAGAATAAAGAGCGCTTTGTATTGTTCCCGATAAAATACGACAAGATCTGGGCAATGTATAAACAAGCTGAGAACAGCTTCTGGACAGCAGAGGAAGTTGATTTGTCAGCCGATCAAAAAGACTGGGAAAGATTAAATGATGGCGAAAAGCATTTCATCACGAATGTCTTGGCCTTTTTTGCAGCCAGCGATGGTATTGTAAACGAAAACTTAGCCGTAAACATGATGAATGCCGTACAGCTTCCTGAAGCTCGTTGTTTCTACGGATTCCAAATCATGATGGAGAATATTCACTCGGAGATGTATTCTTTGTTGATTGATACTTATGTTAAAGACAATGCAGAGAAGAGCCGATTATTTAATGCTATTGAAACTGTTCCTTGCGTTACTAAAAAGGCGGATTGGGCTTTGCGTTGGATCGAAAAAGGATCGTTTGCTGAGCGTTTAGTAGCGTTCGCAGCTGTGGAGGGAATCTTCTTCAGCGGATCATTCTGCTCTATCTTCTGGTTGAAGAAACGCGGATTAATGCCAGGACTCGCAACATCAAACGAATTCATCAGCCGTGATGAAGGTATGCATTGCGATTTCGCTTGTTTGCTTTACAACATGTTAACGCATAAGCTTTCTGAAAAGCAAGTCAAAGATCTTATCATGAGTGCAGTTGCTATTGAGCAAGAGTTCGTAACAGATGCACTTCCTGTTGACTTAATCGGTATGAATGCGAAGTTAATGTCGCAATATATAGAATTCGTAGCCGATCGTTTGTTAAACTCATTAGGTTATACTAAAGTGTACAACAGCGAAAATCCTTTCGACTTCATGGAAACAATTTCCCTCGAAGGGAAAACGAATTTCTTCGAAAAACGCGTTTCTGAATACACAAAAGCTGGCGTTGGTAAATCGCAAGATGACCAGAAAATTATCTTCGATTCAGATTTTTAATCGTTAATATATAATATTTAGAAAAGGAAGGCGAGAGTCTTCCTTTTTTTTGGCAATAGATTATCGATGATAGGCGATAGAGTGGATTCCCTAGGGGATATTCTATTAGATCGAGATCTTATAGCGTCAACTTTGTGTTTCTCTGTGCGAACTATGTGGTCATTGTGGTTAAAATGTATCTTATTTAACCGCAGAGACCACGGAGGCGCGTTGCTTGGCGCAGAGACCGCGGAGGCGGCGAAGCCGAAAATGTAAGGACACAGAGATTGCTGCGCAATTTTATCTCCCATAAACTTCCTTTATTGTAACGAAATTTATTAGTAACAACTCTGTGGTCTCTGTGTGAACTTTGTGGTCATAGTGGTTAAAATGTATCTTATTTAACCACAGAGACCGCGGAGGCGCGTTGCTTGGCACAGAGACCGCGGAGGCGGCGAAGCGGAGAATGTAAGGACACAGAGATTGCTGCGCAATTTTATCTCCCATAAACTTCCTTTATTGTAACGAAATTTATTAGTAACAACTCTGTGGTCTCTGTGTGAACTTTGTGGTCTCCGTGGTTAAGTGTAAAATAAAAAGGATGATGATTTGAAACGAGATTTTTTGCGCTAAAACAGACCTAGTTCGAACCCACATTCAGTCATTAAATCATTCATTCCTTCAGTCATTTGCTTTTGGTGCGATATTGATGTATATTTACACCACATAAAGAAATTATGATAAGGCAAAGCATATCGTTTACGGAGCCAAACGACGAATGGCTAAACAGTCAAATATTGAGTAAAGAATATTCGAGTAAGAGCGAATTGGTAAATGACTTAATTCGTCAGGCTAGAGCGCAACAAAAACAAATTGATTGGATAAGAATGAAGCTTGAAAAAGCAGAAAAATCGGGTTTTACTTCGGAAAGCAAATCGGAAATTCTTAAACAATCAAAGCAACTGCTTAAATGAGTGGGTACAAATTAAGTAAAGCAGCAAAAAAGGATCTAATTCGAATACATCACTACGGAGTAAAGCAATTTGGGGTAAGACAAGCCGATAAATATTTTAATGCATTTTTCGATCAATTTGAAATTATAGCTCAAAGGCCTTATTCCTTCGAATCTGTTGATTTTATTAAACCCGGCTACCGACGCTGTGTGTGTGGTGTTGACAGTATCTTTTTCAAAGTAAAAGGTGAAGAGGTTTTGATTATGGCTGTTTTAGGTAGGCAGGAATTCAAAGAGGATTGAAATTAGCTCAAATAAATTTCTTCAATTAAAACGAAATTTTTCAGAATACCTCTGGGTTTCCCTGTGTAAACTCTGTGGTTATAGTGGTTAAAATGTATTTTATTTAACCACAGAGACCATGAAGGC
>JAHEYP010000028.1:26245-28845 GCA_023251535.1 Bacteroidota bacterium | reverse complement strand
GGCGCTTTGCTTGGCACGGAGGGCGCGGAGGCGGCGAAGCCGAAGTTGGAAGGCGCGTTGCTTTTGTTTAAACACGAAGGACATAAAGGCGCGTTGCTTGGGGCGCGTTGCTTTTTGTTTAAACGCGGAGGCCGCGAAGGCGCTTTGCTTGGGACGGAGGACGCGGAGGCGGCGAAGCCGATATGAATGGGCGCGGGGAATTGCTACGCAATTTTATCTCCCAATGGATTCTTAAATTTAACCGTGATCAAAAAAAATCTATCATCTATCATCTATCATCGATTATCGATCATCAATAATCAATAATTAACCGCAACCCAACACTCCATTTTCAATCGCCTTGCAAGCCGCTAGTATCTCTTCTTGCGTATTATTTTTTCCGATGCTTACGCGGATGCTGGCGCCTGCTTCTTCGTCGGTTAGTCCCATGGCTTTAAGTACGTGCGATGGTTCAGGGATAGCCGATGAGCAGGCCGATCCTGTACTAATGCCTACATCGCTCAGTTGCTTGATGAGTCGCTCGCTCTTTATACCCGGAATTAAAATATTACAGGTATTCGGTAAACGATCTTTCATGCTTCCGTTGATACGACTTTTGCAATACAATTCGAGGTATTGTTCAACAATGGTGCGTAATCGCGAGGTATTGATGGCATAATCCCATAATCCTTCGTTTGCCAAATTTATTGCTGCTCCTAGCCCTACAATTCCTGGCACATTATACGTTCCTGAACGGAGTCCGTTTTCTTGTCCCCCGCCCGTAAACACCGGACTAACCACTGCCCTCGGATTTTTTCGACTCACATACAACGCTCCAACGCCTTTCGGTCCGTAGAATTTATGCGCCGAAATGCATGCTAAGCTGAAGCGATGATCTTTTACATTCACTCTGATCTTCCCAATAGCCTGCGTAGTATCACTAAAAAATGCAATTTTCTTCTCCTCACAAAATCGTCCGATGACCTCAGTATCTTGTATGGTTCCCGTTTCATTATTGGCGAGCATCACGCAGACCAAAATGGTATCGTTACGGACAGCCTTTTTCAAATCTTCAACGTCGATGCGGCCTTCGCGATCAACTTCCAACAAAGTAATCTCGGCACCTTCCGACTTCAAATCTTCGAGTGTATCCAGTACTGCTTTATGCTCAGTTTTTACGCTGATAATATGTTTTCCCTCGCTGGCATAAGCTTTAAAAGTTCCTCTGATAGCAATATTGATAGCCTCAGTAGCTCCCGAAGTGAAGATGATCTCCGAAGGTTCGCAGCCTATGGCATCCGCCGTTTGCTGACGAGCTTTGTCGATGGCTGCCTTCGCCTCGAATCCCATGAGATGTGAATGACTCGACGCATTGCCGAAGCGCTCGGAAAACCAAGGCATCATAGCCTCCAAAACAATGGGGTCGACAGGAGTAGTACTGTTGTAATCGAGGTAGATAAACGACATAAAGGTTAAATAAAAGGCAAAAATACAGGAAAGAAGTATTAATAACCTGTTAATAGAAGACTTGATTGACCTTGCGGCATATCGTTCCAAACTGCTATTTTTGCGCCCATGAGTTCAACAACAGTTAAAAAATTCAGCGGCGAAGAGCTGTTTAAGAATGTAATCAGTCATGCGAAAGAGTATGGCTTTATCTTTCAATCGTCAGAAATCTACGACGGACTAAGTGCTGTTTACGATTATGGCCAAATGGGCGTGGAGTTAAAAAAGAACATCCGCGAATATTGGTGGAAATCGATGGTGCAGCTAAATGAAAATATTGTGGGGATTGATGCTGCAATTTTCATGCATCCAACAACATGGAAAGCATCGGGACACGTAGATGCCTTCAATGATCCATTAATCGACAATAAAGATTCGAAGAAAAGATATCGTGCCGATGTTTTAATTGAAGAACATGTAGCAAAGATTGAAGCGAAGATTCAGAAAGAAGTGGAGAAAGCGAAAGCGCGTTTCGAGAATTTCGATGAAGCGATGTTTGTTTCTACGAATCCTCGTGTAGTAGAGAATCAGAAAAAAATCGACGAGATCAATGCTCGTTTTAAAACAGCGTTGAACGATAATAACCTCGAAGACGTAAAACAACTCATCCTCGATCTTGAGATTGTTTGTCCGATTAGCGGTACTCGCAACTGGACAGATGTACGTCAGTTTAATTTGATGTTTAGTACGCAATTAGGGTCGGTGAGTGATGAGTCGAATACGATTTATCTTCGTCCCGAGACAGCGCAAGGAATCTTCGTTAACTTTTTAAATGTACAGAAGACGGGAAGGATGAAAATTCCTTTCGGGATTGCACAAACAGGAAAAGCATTCCGTAATGAAATCGTAGCTCGTCAGTTTATCTTCCGCATGCGCGAATTCGAACAAATGGAGATGCAATTCTTTGTAAAGCCAGGAACAGAAATCGAGTGGTACGAAAAGTGGAAAGCAAAACGTATGCAATGGCATAATAGTTTAGGATTCCCTCAATCGAAATACCGTTTCCACGATCATATTAAGTTAGCGCACTATGCGAATGCGGCAGCGGATATTGAATTTGAATTTCCATTCGGATTTAAAGAATTAGAAGGCATTCACTCACGTACCGACTTCGA
>JAHEYP010000028.1:0-26145 GCA_023251535.1 Bacteroidota bacterium | reverse complement strand
AAGTTGATGTAATCAATTTATACAAAAGCTAAACCCCGATTATCGATCTTCTAAAAGAGAGAGATAGTCGGGGTTTGTTGTTTTAATGTAGATGATATTTAGTGAAGCAAGATCGAGTTAAAAGAACAAAGACAATCTCAGATATCGCTGATAATTTTCAATAACATTTCAGGACTCATTACTTTGCATTTCGCTTTTTTATAAACCCTTAGATTTCGTGTGACAAGAATTTCAATTCCGTGGTTGATAGAAGTGTAATACTGAATAGCATCTTCAAAATCTTTAATGTCGGAGGTAAGAGCTAAGTCAATAATTTTATCGTCGACCGCCAGTACATGCACTAATGTTTTGAAGCGTGACAATGTCTTGCGGGCATCGCTAATTTTGAAATGCGACTGCAAAATATAATCGATATTTGAAAATGAAAGGGATGATACATACAAACGTAGGTGCTTTTGATCCGCTAAAGAAAAAATTCTCTCAGCCGCTTCATTAAAGGGCTTTCGTCCCGATAATAAATCAAGGCAAACGTCAACATCAATAAATACTTTCTGCATCTTAGATTCCGTATTTTTTGATCAAGTGTTTTTTGTGAGCATCCTTAGCGGAAGCAACCTTATTGGCAAGAATAATTCCTGATAAACTTTTTACCAATGGGGTAATCTCAATGGATTCAACTTTTGGCTTTTCAGTAATAAATTCCAGATAGCCTTCCACCAACTTCGAAACGCTGGTTTTCTTTTTTCGGGCGTAAGATTTTGCCTTTGATATCACTTTATCGTCGATTTTTAAGGTCAGTTTAGCGTCCATAGGAATTAGTTATACGTACAAATATAAAAAACTGTACGTACAAAGTCAAGACTATGGATGGTTGTTTTTTGTAAAATCAAACAAATTATACCCTAGCTTTTTCGGGATAATCATTTCTTTGCTATAAACGGGGATTGAATTGCGATGTGAAACTTTAAGGTAAGCGGGAATGTCGGAAAAATCGGCAGGAACTGTTACTTTCGACTCTCCGAAAATATTGAGCAAGCACGTTTTTTTAAAGGTATGGGGAGGGTTAACTAGCTCGATGGAGATGCTATCACATGCAGTAGGGGCGTCGTTTAGTCCTTGGTTGTAGAGAAGAGGACGCATCAATCTATTTCCTTCATACAATCCCTGAATAAACACATTTACATGAAGATCAAATTCTGTTTGGACAAAATTCGTATCGACACGAATATTATCGAGGTAAATATTATTTCCGTAGTGGCCGATGTTATTAAATCGGAAGATGATGTTATCACTTCCAGCATAAGAGGATAATTGAATGGTATCTATTCGCCATTGATTGCTATCAGGAAGAAAATAACTTTGTTGTGGAGGACAAGTAGCTAGTTTATTTCCCGAGCGACAATAAATTGTTTCGAAGCTATTGCCGCAATCGGTGGAGACTTGAATTTCGAGTGTGTCGCTATTGATTGAATCGTAAGCAGCGTATGCTACATCGAAGAGTAATCGCGACGCTTTATGATCAGGAAGTTTTATTCGCTTAGTTTGAAGAATATCTTTTTCGCCTTGTTCATTATGAAGAAAATTCTCGAACTGCATGACGGAATTGTGTGAGCTGTCGGTATTAACCTTCTTCCACTGATAAAAAAGTTCTCCTCCATTGATAATAGAATCGACAAACCAATTTGGTGAATCAAATGACTCATTCGGTAATTGGGTTTCTGAAAGAGTGGAAATATAATTCGCGATTAAAATTGTATCGTTTGTAATCATTCCTTTCGCAATAAGTTTAACATCAAATGTACCCGAAGAGTCATACATCACAATTGGTTCTGCATCGGTGGAGGATGAAGGCATCCCGCCAGGGAAAGTCCATTCAATTCCATTGTTGGCTCCTCTGCTTAAGTTTTTAAATTGAATGTAGTTCCCTTTGCAAATTGATCTTCGATCCGAATCAAACACAGCTTTCACTGATCTTAAGGAATCGAAGGAAGCACATTGTATTCCGATGCCTTGGTAGAATAAATACAATCTCGCCTCATGGTAAGGCGAAGGAAAAAATCTTAAGTCGGTGATTGGAATTCTAGAAGGTAATCCCGAATTAAATGGTAACCACAATGCACTATTTGGTTTTCGGTAATACACCCCGTTAGTTCCTCCGGCAATGAATAATAATCCCGGTGTAAAGGGATCTTCCACAATCGATTTCCATGCTATGTTTGGAGGTAATCCGAGGCTAAATTGTTGCCACGAAAATCCATCATCATTGGATAAAAACAACGAATCACCACAGGACAATACTAACTCCCCAGATTTACTTTTTAGCAAATGGTAATCAGGTGACGAGCCGGCAAAAGATCGACTGATAAAGGAGGAAGAGTCAGTATTAATGTTCGAGAAGTACAACAATTCATGATCATTGCTTAGAGCAAATAATGAACTATCACTAATTACTAATTCCTTCAGCATAGAAGTTGTAGCATAAACTAATTTGGCAGAAGAGTCATTAAAGTTAAACCGATATATTCCCGAGCTTGTAGAAATAAAAGCTGTATTGCTATCGCTTTCAGTAAATGCAATTGCGTCAAAATGCGTCACTCCTTGAATTAGCGATTGTTCTTGATTGGAACTTAACGATCTGAATGTCCCGGAACTATTATAGAATACAAGCGGCAATGAATTATTTGATAAACGACAATTTGAAGAGAACGGAGGGTTACGAATATTTTTAAACTGATTTTGTGAATAATAAAACTCACCTTGTTCGGGAGTGATAAATGTTATACAATTTTTAATCTTTTTAGAAGCATCACCCGAAAGGCAATTGAAAAAGCCTAAAGGAAATAATGATTGCGTAAAAGAAACTCCTGAATTGGTCGTAGTATAAATTCCTCCATCGGTTGCAATTCGAATTGTATCGTTGTTAGAGAAAATAATTTTATGAATTCCTCCGGGAATAATCGTTTTGTAATTTGTAAGTTGATTAAATGATCGGGCTGAATCGTTCGACGAAAAAATATTTTGTCCAACAAGAAACATATCGCCAACTGAAGCACCTATCTGAATCGACATAGCATAATTCCCTGCATGCGATAAAAGAGTGTCATTATAGGTAGCAAGTAAATTTGGGAATAGATTATTTTTCATTGTTGTAAACGATACACCTCTATCATGTGATAAATAAACTGAACCATTATTAGCGGCAAATGCAACATAAATTAAGTTAGTGTCAATAGAGGAAACGGCAATTCTTCCTCCAAAACCAAAGTTATTTGGAGAATTAAATTGAATTCCGTTATTACTTACATTCCATGATACGCCATCATTATAAGAAACAAAGAAATCAGAAAATCCGCAAGCATAAATTGTTTTCGTGTTAGCTGTACTATTTCTTTTCAAGTCTGTGAAGGCAATTCCGTTAGTATTACTAATTAAATTAAAGGTGACGCCTCCATTTACTGATCGAAATATTCCTTGTGAGGTGGCAACTAAAAGAATAAGTTTGTTGGCAGGAGAAATATCAATTGCAGTTACAATACAATCGGGAAGGGATAACTTAACAAAAGTCTCTCCACCATTAAACGACTTCCACAAACCTTTTCCGTTAATCCATTTAGAAGGATCGCCTGTTCCTAAATAAATGATTCGATCGTTTAGCGGATCGACAGCTACGGTAGAAAGAGGAGTTTCAGGTAATAAGTTGCTTCCTTTACAGAGGGTGAAATGTGCGCAAGCATCATTACTAACAAACAATCCCGCCTCCGGACTAACAGTCCACCATTTATTTTTCTTAATTGGATGATTAAATAAATCTATGAAACGAGTATGTCCGTTTATCATTGATCCATTCTCAACGAAAGTAGCATTCGTATCAATTGGATTCCACAGAGATTGCGCTTTCAATTGAAAACACAATAACATCAAGCAGCCTACACTGCAAAGTAATTTATTCATAACAATAAGAATTGAAAATTTAGTTTAGAAAAGGGAGTTGAAATGCAATGATAAGAGATTATCATATCTCTAGAAATGCAGCCAACACAATGTCCTTATTGGGAATTCAATAGAGCCTTGTAAATCAATCAAAAACAAATAGTCGTTAAAAGAAAAATAAACGACTACAAATGATTACTCGGTAAATTTTTTGTTCGACATATAAACGATATAACGATCGCGAATAAAAACGGCCATATCATAATCACTCATCATTTTCAGTGCTTCATCGTCGAGATTTAGATAATCAATAAAATCGTCATATTGACTTTCTGGCATTCTGATAAGATCCGAAGAAGAATAAATAGTAAGAAGATCGCGAATAATTCTTCTTCGATTATCATTATTGATTAATTCGGCAAGGGCACGTTTATTTCTTTCTTTCCTGCTGAAAGTTTGATATAAAGCAGTGATTGGGCTTTGCCATGCTTCAACACCTGTAAGTTTATAATCTTTTTTCTCGTAGCCGAGTTTCTTGATATCCTCGTCGATTTGTTTTAGTTCCTTTTTTTGCTTTACAGTTACTTCATTCAAATTATAACTTAAGCGATGCAGTTTTATGATCGGATGAAGTTCTGTTCCTGTAGAATCTTTAAAACAAATTTTCTTTCGGGCATAACCAGTTGCAGAAATAATTAAAGTATCATTAGCATCAATTTGAACTTGAAAAGTATTATCGGCCTCGCCAAATATACCCACTTGCGAACGTTGATTAATAATCATTATTTGCTGTAATGAAATTTGCGGGTACTGCTCATCAATTACTTTCCCGTAAATAAAAATACGCTGAGCTTCCGATAACATCGAAATGGAAAGTAAAAAAGAAAGTAGGAGGATATTTTTCAAGCAGCGAATAGATGATGGGGTAAAAATAACGTATTTGAAGCTTCAGTATTGTAAAGATTTCGTTAATGTATCGGTAAAGAGTATGAAAATAGAGGAGAGGCAGCTATGCTGACGGCTACGAGGCACATGAAACATGTCATAAAGAACAAAAACTCCAAAAAAAGAAAAATTCATTAGATTCGCAGAAATACTATTCTATATGATAAAGACCCTATACAACAAAGACGTATTGTTAGAGCTAACGTCTCGTATTGCATCCTTAAGTCCAGTTTCGGAACGCCTTTGGGGTAAAATGAACGTTGCTCAGATGTTAGCGCATTGTATAGTTGGGATGGAAGTAGCGATGGGAAGAGTGCACGTAAAACGTGGTTTTTTAGGATATACCCTTGGGCCGCTTTTGAAAAAGAAATTTTACGATGCAAGTGAGTTTACTAAAAATAGCCCTACTGCCACAGAATTTATCATTATCGATGAACGCGATTTCGAAAAAGAAAAACAACTATTAATTGAAAAGATCGCCGAATTTTCGAAAGGTGGTCCTGAGAAGTGTACAACTGATGCGCATGCATTTTTCGGAAAGCTTACTGCCGAGCAATGGGGAATTGGAATTTACAAGCATGTCGACCATCACCTTCGTCAGTTTGGTGTATAATTTTCGGCTAAGTAAAATTATTTAACGAACGAAAACATAACTTTTCTTACCTTAGTAGTCCAAAACATACCTAATGAAAAAAGTACTATGGATAGTGCTCTGTATTTTCATGCAGATAAATCTATCCTTTGCCCAGAGATTCATTCATCGTTCAACGGATAAGCCACTCACTTTCATCGAGATTCAAAAGCAGTTCGACGATTGGAAGAAAGCGAACGACATCACCAAAGTGAAAGGATGGAAATCGTTTAAGCGATTCGAGAATGAAATGCAATATCATACTGATGGTAGTGGTAATCCGGGTAATCCCAAAACCTATATTCAGGCGATGACTGATGCTGCAGCACAGAAAAAAATGGAGAGCAGTTCTCGCTTTCAATCGTCGGCTTGGTTGCCAGTAGGGCCTTATGTTATTCCGAATAACCTTACAGGATATATGGAAAACGGAATTGGTCGTATCAATTGCATTGCCTTTCATCCTTCAGATCCTGCAACATACTTTGTTGGAGTAGCGCAAGGAGGAGTATGGAAGACGAGTAACAACGGACAAACATGGACGCCATTAACAGATAATCTTCCTATAACACGTATTAGCGATATAGAAATTGATCCAACGAATCCTGATGTGATGTATATCTCGGTATGTGATTTTGAGTACATCGGTTTCGGACTATTTTTAAATGGAAGAAAGAGAAATACGCACTATGGTTTAGGGGTGTATAAAACAACAGATGGAGGATTAACATGGAATCCTACCGGATTAAGTTTTCTGTTAACTGATGGTGATGCTTCTTTAATTAGAAAAGTTATTGTTAATCCCACAACACCAAACAAATTAGTAGCATGCGGAGTTAGTGGAATGTACACGAGTAATGATGGAGGAAACAATTGGACACAACGATTAGATTCATTGTTCTGGGATATGAAAAAAGATCCTACAAATGCCAATATTCTTTATGCAGCTACAGGATGGGTTTATAATTCAAATACAGGAAGTGCGGGTATTTACAAATCCACTGATTTTGGAGTAACATGGACAATGTTAAACACAGGATTTCCACCTACAGGTGTAATACAAAGAGTGAAGTTAGGAATTGCGCCATCTGATCCGAATTATATCTACGCAATAACGGTAGATGTAAATAATGGAATGGAAGGAATGTATCGATCAACAGATGCGGGGGCTACCTGGAACTCTTTAGGACTAGGATTAAATTTATTAGCTTATGGGGATGGATTTAGCTCTGGTGGGCAAGGAACATACGATTTAGGTTTTTGCATCAATCAAAATGATAAAGACCGATTATATGTCGGAGGAATAAATGTGTGGGTGAGTGATGATGGAGCAACAACATTTAATCCAGCGAGTGATTGGACAACAGCATATGGGCCGACGTTGCACGGCGATATTCATTTCATAGAGCAACAACCATTAACAGGCAATCTGTTTGTATGTAATGATGGAGGTATTTACAGAACGAATTTTATTCAAGGGCAATCATGGAATGATGCGAACAGTGGAATTCCTTGGCCTACGCAATGGACGAATTTAGGAAACGGATTAGGAGTCACATCATTTTATAGATTGAGTAGTTCACAAAATGTAGCAGGAAGATTGATGGCCGGTGCGCAAGACAATGCATCACTCTACTATGACGGTACTAGTTGGAGTACTATTTTCGGCGGTGATGGAATGGATAATTATTTAAATCCAGATAACGATCAAGATGTAGTAGGAGGAAGTCAGTACGGAAGTTTTTACTACTCTAACGATAACGGAGTATCGAACTTCGGTATTTATCCGAATGTAAATGGAGAAATAGGAGAGTGGACAACACCGATAATTGCTGATTATGTAAATCCCGGAACATTGTATGCAGGATTTCAGAATGTAGTTAAGTCGATTGACAATGGAAATACATGGACAAGCATTTCCAATTTCACCACCTCAACAGGAGTATCTATTGAATTATCAGCATTAGCAGTTGGGGTATCAAATCCGAATGTAATTATTGCGGCTAGGCGTGTACGTTATGAATATAGCGAGCCCGGAACATTGTATGTAACAACAAACGGAGGCGCGACATGGAATGATAGAACAGCTGGAATACCTGACTCACTATATTATACCAGTGTTGAAGTTAATCGCCAGAATGCGAATACTATTTATGTAACGATGGCTGGATTTTCTGCGGGCAATAAAGTATTTATGAGTAACAATAGCGGAGTCGCATGGCAAAACATCAGTTACAATTTACCGAACATACCGGTGAACTGTGTTAAAAATATTCCGGGAACAAATAAACTAATAGCGGCAACAGATATTGGTGTATACACATTGGATTCAGGAGCTACAACTTGGGTAATGTATAATTTAGGTTTGCCGAATGTTATTGTGAGCGATATTGAATTCAATCAAGTGCTAAATAAGGTTTATGTATCTACATTTGGTAGAGGAATTTGGGCAACAGATTTAGATGTTGTTGCCTCAGTAAAGGAAAACAAGGTAGAGTTGGCTGCGGAGTTATTTCCTACAATAAACAAAGGTAAATTCACTATTACGCTCAAAGACAATAACTTAAGAGCTGAATTAGTTACCCTGACGGTGACAGATATAACCGGCCGAACCATCAAACAAATGCAATTAAAGGGCCAAACCGTATATGAGCTTGATTTGCAACTAAATAGCGGCAAATATTTCGCGCAGTTAAGAGGAAAAGGCATTCAAGGGGTCAAGAGTTTTATCGTTGAATAAGCTCAAATGCGAATATTTGAGAGGATTTTAAAGAGATTTGAAATAAGATTCATTGGGAATTCGGGCGGTTAAATATATGGAAAACTCAAAGAGAAATCGACTCTTAAGTGCTGAATAACAGTTATTTGTATTTATTTCGAAAGCAATACGATTCCATAATTACCTGTTAATAATTCAATTCAAGTGATTTAAAGGATAACGCTTAAAAAAATCTTTTTACCTATTTTTACACTACTTAAATAAAAACACAAATGAAAAAATTTACTTTGATGGTCGTTGCTCTGTTTAGTTTCGGAGTAATGAATGCTCAAACAGCAAGTAAGGTAGCAGCTAACGGAAGCCGTACAGCTCAAGCTACTCATTCTTCTGTTCAACGCAATGGTTCACCGGTGAATCCTACAGCTGTTATCTTCAGTGATGACATGGAAGGAGATAACTCAGTGACAGGATTAACTACTCGCGGATATTCAGTTTATTTCCGTAGCGTAGGTGGTCCGGGATCTACTGATACTTGGTTCCAAGGAAATCCTTTAGTTTTCGCAGCATATAACGGATCTGATTCTAGTTTTGTGGCTGCAAACTACAATACAGTAACAGCTATTAACGATATCGACAACTGGTTAGTATTGCCGGTACTTGCTGTTGGTGCAGGAGATTCACTTTCTTTCTGGAGCCAAGCACCTTTAGCTAGTATTTATGCTGATTCATTAAGAATCATGTATAACCCAACTGGAGCAACTTTACCTGAAGATGCAAACTGGGTTGAACTTGCAAGAATGGTTGTTAATACAAACGGTCAATGGGAACGTGCTGCATTCGCAATTCCTACTGCTAGTGCAACAGGTGCTATCGCTATTCGCTACAATGTAGTTGAAGGTGGTCCTTTAGGAAATAACAGCGACTTTGTTGGAATCGATCAAATCGACGTGTTTAATAACATCGTAACAAGTTTTGATGATTGCGCTGGTGCAACTGATATCAATTCAGTATTCGGTGGTGCTGTAGGAACAACTAACAACATCGGTCCTTTTGATAACACAACAGCTACAACAGACGGTTCTGATCCTTCAACAGGATGGGAATGTTTCGGTGAGCCTGATGGATCAGGTACTGCTCCTGAATTAAACAATACAGTATGGTTCACATTCACAGGTGACGGAAGCAACTACTTCGTAGAAAGCGGTAACTGTGCAGGTGTAACAAACTACATCAGCGATGGTGATACTCAATTCTCACTTTACACAGGTTCATGTGGTTCATTAACTCCGGTTAAATGTAACGAAGATGGTCCTAATGCAACTGCAACTACTTACCCTGCAGGTTTCTCTTTCTCAACAACTGTTGGTACTCAGTACTATTTAATGGTTGACGGTTTCAGCTTCCAAGGAGCTGTTGCAACAGGTGAATTCTGTTTAAAAGTTACTAAGCAAACTACTGTTGCTTGTGCTGATCCTTCTGTAACAGTTGGAACTGTTGCTGCAAACGTAACTGATCTTTGCTTCGGTGATACATTATTAGTAACTGCTACAGGTGCTGTAACTCCAAACGTAGGTGACTATTTCGGAATTAGCTGGATCATTTCTTCTGCTGATATCTCTGCTTCAACAGATCCTTTAAATGACCCTGCTGTAGTAGCAACATATACTTTCACTAGTCCAGCTCCTGCTGTATCAACTCGTTCATTCATCAACGATGGTACTTCTACATTCATTACTCCAGGTTCTACTTTCTTCTGGACTCCAATCGTGTTTGGTAACGCATCAGCTGCTGCTGCTCCTCAATTCTTAAGCGATCTTACTTTAGATAACGCATGTATCGTATTAGGACCATCATTACAAGTTAATGTACTTGTTGACGGAGATCCTTTATGTTCTGGAGTTGGTATCAACGAAACTGCTGCTAGCGCTTACGGAATTTCTTCTGTATTCCCAGTTCCTGCAAAAGATAACGTGAACTTCACAATCAATGCAAAAGAAAATGCTGCTGTAACTATCTCTATTAAAAACAACTTAGGACAAGAAATCGCTTCTCGTCAAGTTGTTGTTAATAAAGGAAAGAATGATTTATCATTTGATCTTAAAGGTAATGCTGCAGGTTTCTATTTCATCAACGTATCTGGTGACAAAGGAAACTACAACGTTAAATTCGTTAAGCAATAATATTATTCCTTTATAAGGATTAAAATGAGGGTCGCTTGCGGCCCTCATTTTTTTTTGAATAATAGTAGCATACTAATTGCCTTACCAATTAATTTAGATGGTAACTTTGTTTTATGTTTAGTCAGTATGGCATCTACTTTTAAAATCAAACTTTCTTCAGTAATAGGACAGCTGCCGCATTTGGTAGGCATGCACTATTTGTTTATTCCTGCTTCTGCCGTTAAAAAGATGGGAGGAACCTTTAACGTACGAGTAATATGCACTGTAAACAATTCATTGAAATACCAAGGTGGCATAGTAGCGTTAGGAGAAGGAAATGCATACATCAGTATAAACAAAGCTCGTTTAAAACAACTTGGTGTAAAAGCTGGAGACCTTGTTGAATTTACGCTAGAGAACGACGATAGTGAATTCGGAATGACCGTTCCCGAAGAGCTTGTGGAGTTGTTCAATCAAGATGATGAAGCGAAGGCAAGATTTGATGCACTTACCAAAGCAATGCAACGTTATATCATCCATTATGTATCCTCAGTAAAAAGTTCACAATTAAAAATCGATCGCGCATTTACACTCCTCACAAACCTTAAAAAATTACCTAAAGGCAAAGAGAACTTCAGAGCGATGTTAGGAAAAGAATAAAATATTAAAATCAGTTGTATGAAAAAGGTAGTTGTGTTTTGCGGATCAGGAGCGGGAAATTCTAACGTATTTAAAAAGGAGGCATATAACCTCGGATTGTTTTTAGCTTCAAACGCAATCGATCTTGTTTACGGCGGAGCTCAAGTGGGGTTGATGGGAGCAGTGGCTGATGGTGTATTAACTGGCGGTGGAAAAGTGACAGGCGTAATCCCTGATTTTTTAGCAGCAAAAGAAATTCGTCATCATCATCTTACCGAAATGATTGTAGTGAAATCGATGCACGAAAGAAAACTTTTAATGAGCGAATTATGTGATGGCGTAATTGCTTTGCCAGGAGGATTTGGTACACTCGATGAATTATTTGAAATGCTTACTTGGGCTCAATTAGGATTACATCAAAAGCCGATTGCTTTGTATAATATTGATGGATATTTTAACGATCTCATTCACTTCGTAAATGCTGTAAACAAAAACGGTTTTATTAGCGACACTCATCGTTCAATGCTAATTGTTGAAGATAATGCTGAGCAGCTATTGGCGAAAATGAACAACTATCAAGCGCCACCTATTCCTTCATGGCTGAATAGGAGTGATGTGTAGTTAGTAATCTCCTTCTTTTAATTTATTTACTAAGTAAAAGTAAGGAGCGAAAAGATGGTGCATGAAAATCTTTGAAGAATCGTTTGGGAACTTATTGTAATAAGCTTCATCGGCATACAATGTAACGGTAGTGCCTGTCCGAACATAATTTGAAGTATGCATAAATTCAGGAGCAATAAATTCAGGCAGTGATTTCTTGATCAACTTCGTAGCACGTTTTCCAAGTAATTTCTCGTGTTTTCGTTGAGCTTTCTTTAATGGGTGCGATAAAGAGCGATGTGCAGAACGTAATACTAAGTTCATCGGGAACTTTTGTTTTTTAATGATCACTGAAGCATTCACAAACGGATTTACTGTATTGAAATCAGATTCTTTCTGAATAGAAATTGGTGCTTCCGGAACCCAATCGGCACTGTTTACAACATTGAATGCCCATCCTCCCTTAGTCATGTTTTCATAACTGTAAGCGAAGTAAAGATTTCCGGGTTTAGGAGCAGCACTACAATATGTTTTGAACTGAATGTCGCCCGGTAACCGCCCCATCTTTTTAAGATTGTCGAGGTAAGCCGTCATTAGGAAAGAGATTGCTCCTCCTTGACTATGTCCTGTAATGATGAAGTTTTTTTGTCCCGTTTTGTACAAGGAATCAATTTTCGGCAATATATCGGCCGACAAATACCCTGTAGCAATTAGCCAACCGATATGTATGGCAGCGCGAGGATCATCGGAAAGCGAATAATCAAATGTGAAATTATTATTCAGGTGTAAGCTGCCTTTAGCGGCAACGGAAGCGGCATAGAAGTTAGCTAACCAACTTGTAGTAGTATTGGTGGTGCCTCTGATGGATATAACGGCATCATTAGCGCCATTCCAGAGATCCCAACGGTTATCGAGGCCCATAACTGCCGAACGATAGATCATTGTGTGATGTTGGGGCTGTGGAAACGTTGAATCGATATAAGCACGATTGACTTGCATCCCGGATATTTTCAGCATCTCTAAAAACTCCTCCTTGCTGAATCCACTTTTGAAAGATTGAGCCTGAGAGTCAGCTATGAAAAATACTATTAGAAAAGTAAGAACAATAGTTTTGAAAGTACTTTTACTGATCATCGTTTTGTGTTGTTAGAAACACAAATGTAACAATTACGGAATTATAATTAAACTACACCTTATACTGCATCACGGTGCTTATACTTGAGGCTCTTTGTTTTATGAGTTCAGCATTAATACCAGTGTACAATTCGTCGACTGTTGTAAAGAATAGAAGTTCCCAACGTTTGAAATGTTCTCCTTTTAAAGGGAAACGTTGATTTAACTTACGATGAGTATTCAAAGGGTTGCCATTATAGACCCCTGTATAGAATATGGTGTTATCCCAAAAGTCATACATGATTGGAAGATGTTTATCCCAATCAACGTGGAGGAAGAATTGCTTTAAAATATCATCTTGCATAACCTTTTCATAAAAGGTATCGACCAATACTTTGAGGTCATCGCGATTTTTAATATCTCGTTTGTTTGTCATTGCCGTATCAATTATAAATCTTTATGCTTAAATTTTCGTAGTGATATAAGAAATGGAAGGAGGAACCAAATTGCTAATACCAAGAATGAAATAGTTTGTCCAAAGGAATTTCCGAAAAATGATCTGAAAAGAGCTCCTGTATATCCCATTAATGCACTTACATCGAGTTTAAGTAGAATTAATATTCGAGCAAGGTCGATGGGGTTTAACATGCTCAATGTCATCATAGCTTTTTCGATTGGGTATTCTGAAAATTGAAAAAGCAAGAAAACTAAAATCCCATCAAATAAGAGTGAAAAATATAGCCAGGTAAGAATTGATGCACCAATGCCTTTAGCTTTATCGCGATTGTAAACAGATGTAAGCATTGCAATGGAACAAAATATCAGTGACAATAAAACACCACTAAGTATTAAGAAAAATCCGGTTAAATCCGGTTGGTAAATCAACGTGACAATTCCTGCGCCGAAAATAAAGGCGAGTGATAATGATGAAGCTAATCCGAAATATAAACTCAACCAAATGCTACTTCTCTTTACCGGTTGACTAACTAGTAATTCGATGAACTCTGAGCTGTTATAGATGTAAATCGTAGTAAATATGCTACTGATTAAAGGAACAATTATCAGTAATAGATTCAAGATGCTCAATACACCTTTTGTAGGGTTATCTTCTAAACTGAAAACGCTAAACGATAATAAAAACAATAGCACAGTATAAACGATAAGTGTTTTGTTTTTGAGGATATCGGCAAGTACATATTTAGTAATTCGCATCATGGTAAAATTAATTTAGCGCTTTTGAAATTATTTTTCCGAGTTTATTTTCTCCAGTTTGTTGGAGTAAGTCACTTAATGATGCATCAATGCGAATATTTCCTTCTTGCATGTAAATAACGCGTGTTATTAAATCTTCTAATTCGCTTAATACATGAGAAGTAATGATGATTAATTTACCTTTTGCTTTTTCGGACAATATTTTATTTTTTAAAATCTCAGAGGATAAAGGATCTAATCCCGCAGTAGGTTCATCGAGTATCAAAACATATGGATTAAACAGAAAGGCGATACATGCGCTTACTTTTTGACGTGTGCCTCCTGATAACGTACTCATTTTCTTTTCAAACATCTCACGGAGATGGAAGCCATCGATAAGTGATTCGTCAATGGAAGTATGATTGCCGCGAATATCTTTCATGAGTCGAATTACTTGTCCGATGTTCATATTTTCGGGGTAACGACCAATTTGAGGCATATAGCCTATCATTTCGCGATAGTGATAATTTCCTTCGATCGATTTATTGTCAATAAGAATTCTCCCTTTTACAACAGGGACCATTCCTAGAATACTCTTTATTAAAGTTGTTTTTCCGCTACCGTTAGGACCAATCAATGCGATGCATTCGTTGCTACTCATCTTAACAGAAATATTCTTTAATACTTCCTGTTTCCCGAACGACTTAGAAATATTTTCGATTCTAATCATAACTTAACAGGTTGCATATAGGGATTATCATCTACTAGATCTTTTGGCGTAATGCCAGGCAATAACTTTTCTGTTTTATCCATCAATGCTGTAATGAAACTTCTAAAGAGGAAAATGGCCGGCGGATTATTTTCGATAATTGTTGCAAATAAGCTAACAGGGTGAAATGGAACGTCGCCCATTTTGTCTTTATTGAGGTCGTAGCCTTCGTATTTATCCCAATAGTTATGATTGAATGAATTCAAGACTAATGATCCGTTAGTGCTTACGTCGAAAGTATTGCCGGTGAAGTTGTTTAAATGCACATTGATATCCATGCAGCTAGCTTGGATTTTAATTCCCCATCCATTATTTTTAAATAAGTTCATCGACATCTGCACTCTGCTTGCTCCTTCCATATAAATGGCAGATGTGTTATTTTCAAATTGGTTGTATAATATCTTGCTGTCGGAAATTTCTTTCAATAAAATTCCGTAAGCTGAGTCTCCCCAGTTATTATAAAAGCGATTATAGTACATATGTACTCCGTGCGAAAACATTACAGAAACCCCGGCCCCATTGTTCTCGAAGCGATTTGATAAATAAGTATCATCATTCGAAAACATGAAATGTAATCCGTAACGAAGATTGTTATGTGAGAAATTATTTTTTATAACTGAGTTGGTCACAAATTCAAAATAGATCCCATCACGTTGACCAGTAATTGTGTTGCCTTCAATCAATAATTTAGCGCTCTTCCAGCAATGAATTCCATTTCCGCTTTGTTGTTCTTCTGTTTTAATTCCTGTGACTTTATTATTTCGAATTATACAACTGCCTGCTTGTTGTAAATAAATTCCGAAGAAGCAGTTCTTTAAAGTATTATTAGTGATAACGACATGACTCTTGTTTTTGACTTTTATTCCTGCATAATCGACCATTCCTGATACGCCAGAATTTATGATAGTAAAGCCATCAATGGTCACATGAGAAGATGTTACAGAGATGATTTCATATTTATTTTCACCATCGAGAGTTGTATGATTTCCGGAAAAGTACAAAGGCTTATCGATAACAATATTTCCTTCTTTGAAAAGTCCTTTTTCTACATTTACGGTATCAAAGTCATTTGCAGAAGCAATAGCTTCCTTAATGGTAGGGTGGTTTCCTGCATAGACAGAGATCACCCTTGCGAATGAAGTTGCTTGTAGCAATAAAAGAAGAAAAGTACAAAGCGATTTCATTATTCTATTTTATTCCAAAGTACTAAGTCTCCCTCCATTTGAAGGTTATATTTTATGGCACTATCTTTATCGGCAAAAGCAGCAATGTTTCCATTCATTGGACTACCATAATTTTCGCTAGCGGACAAGACGCAATTCGATATTGGATTTAGTAGATGTGGATTGCAATAATCAACAAGATAAGTTGACTCTATTTCTGAACTTTTAAGAGCTCCGCTTTTCATGAATGAACGTAAACAAACGATATCATCAAACTTATAAATACGTCCTTTGTAAGTAATTATTTCTGCCCCGAATCGCGCATCACTAATTGTCATTTTGCAATTCTCGCAAGCATCGATTCCAATTTGCAAAGGAGAAGTATTAGTAGAGCAAGATGCAAAGAAGATTCCTATGCAAAATATAAGTAGACCTGTTTTCATTTTCTTCTTAGTTCGATTACTGTAATTGACAAAACGATTACGCCGACAGCTATGAAAAGCCATCCGCCAATATCGGGAATGGAGTACGCTCCGAAATTTAACAATTGTTTATATCCGATCAACGGTGGTTGGTAAGCCATTCCCGGTACTTTAATTGCAGCATCGGGATTAAGATCATGGCCATAATTGTACTCCCATCTCCAGAAATCAATCATGGCTACGATCCCGAACAATACAAAGGAAGAAAGACTAAAGAGTAATGCCGGTTTTTTGTTGATGGCTGCTGACAATATAAAGATGACAGCAAAGACGCCAATGAGATAAGGCAAAGCAGTGAACTCAAAGAAATCTTCGTTATGAAGCGTTTTCATTCCGATGTAGTGATTCAATCCGTTGATAATTTCAACATCACCTTTAATTCCGTCGGCATGAATTTGCAATGCAAGTCCTTCCGGATATTGCGGAGCATTTAATTCGATTTGCCAAATCGGAACTTTTACAATAAACAATAACAATACTCCTGAAAGCACCAATAAGATGCGAGAGGATTTCAAAAGTCCGGAGCGTTCCATAATTTCCCTTTTTATTTTGTCGGAGGTAATAATACTCCGTCTATAACATGTATCATTCCGTTAGAAGCAGGAATGGAAGCAATAATCGTTGCGGAATTGTTTAACATGATTTTACCATCTTTTACAGTAACTTTTATGTTGTCTCCATTTACCATTCCTAGTGTTTGTCCGTCATGAAGATTTTCAGCTTTAATGGCTGAAACTGTTACATGGTATTGAAGAATGTTCTGCAATGCTTCTTTGTTTTCATCTTTCATTAATGATTCAAGAGTTGCTTTATCTACTTTATTGAATGCATCATTAGTAGGAGCAAAGACAGTAAATGGTCCTGCGTTTGATAAAGCTGTCACTAAGTCAGCTTGTTTAAGGGCAGCAACTAATGTGGTATGATCTTTCGAGCTAACGGCTACTTTAACAACATCTTTCTGTGATTCATCATCGCTAACATTTTCTTGTCCGCCAGCAGGTGCAGTTTGTACACTTTCTGTTGATGACTGAGTTTCTTCAGCTTTTTCACTGCCACACGACGTAAGCATGAACGAAATTCCGATTGAGAAGAGGATTAATATTTTTTTCATGATTTTATTTTTTTGAAATCTGTACTGCTGCGTAACCCATTCCATCAACACATATGCAGCAGCACAGATTCAATTATGATTTATTATTTAGTTGCAGCTTCTTCTTTAGGCATGTTTGTGCCTGTGCTAAACGTCAAAGGAACATTACTTCCTGCGGGACTAACTCTTAAATATCCTTGCATTTCTTGATGCAATGCACTGCAGAAATCGGTACAGTACATTGGGAACATTCCTACACGATCTGGAGTCCATTTTAATGTTTGAGTTTCTCCCGGCATAATCAACAATTCTGCATTTACTGCGCCTTTAACTGCGAATCCATGTGGAACATCCCAATCCTGTTCGAGGTTAGTTACATGGAAGTAAACTTCATCGCCGAGTCTAACACCTTCAATATTATCAGGTGAGAAGTGAGAACGAATAGCTGTCATATAGATATGAACTTTATTTCCTTCACGAACTACTTTCGTTGTTCCTTCACCTTTCGAAACATATTTATTAGCGTTCTCATCGATTTTAAAGAACTTCACTGAATTATTTTTAATTACATCGGCAGCAACAGCTTGTGCATAATGTGGCTCACCAATTGTTGGGAAGTCGAGAATGAGCTGCATCTTATCGCCACTTATATCATATAGCTGAGCACTTTGTGCCAATTCAGGTCCTGTAGGTAAGTATCTATCTTTTGTAATTTTATTATAAGCGATCAAATATTTTGGAGAAGGTTTTCTGCTATCTCCACCGGGGATACATAAGTGACCAACTGAATAAAAAGTAGGCACACGATCAAGAACTTTAAGATCTTTGATATTCCATTTTACTACCTCACTAGAAACAAAGAATGAAGTATATGCATTTCCTTTACCATCGAATTCGGTGTGAAGAGGCCCAAGGCCTGGTTTTTTAACCTCACCATATAAAGCAGCATCGTATTTAATTACAGGGATACCATCATATTCACCTTCATATGCTTTATCAGCAATAGCTTTTTGAATTTTATCGAAGCTGAATACAGGAATTAATGCAGCTAATTTACCACTACCAACGATGTATTCACCTGTTGGATCTACGTCACAACCATGTGGAGATTTCGGACAAGGAATGAAATAGCAAATGTCTTTTAGTTCTTTGGTATCAAGTATCGTTACTTCATTTCTAATTTCAGAAACTGCAGTATGTGTGGTTTCATTGTAGTAATTATGTGCATACTTCACTGCTTGCTTTCTACCTTTACCTGCTTTCAAATATTCTTCAGCTTTCTTCCAGTTTACTGCCATGATAAAATCTTTATCACGTTGAGAAGCATTTACCTCTAATAAAGTATTCGCTTGTTCGGTATTATAGCAACTAAAGAAGAACCAACCATGTGATTTTCCTTTTCCCGCATGACTTAAATCGAAATTAATTCCCGGGCATTGAAGTTGGAAAGCGATATCCATTTTACCATCTTCTTTACCAACACTGATAAAGCTGATATAACCTTTGAAATTTTTCTTGTAAGTGCTGATAGGTACATCACCATTTTCATCATCACCCGGAACGCTGAAGCGAGTTCCTGCTATAACATACTCTGTGTTCTCTGTAATAAAAGGAGACGAGTGATTTCCTGCACTGTTAGGTAACTCAATAATTTCTGAAGTGCGGAATGTTTTTAAATCGATACGAGCAACACGAGGAGTATTATTTGCATTACCAAAAATCCAACGACCATCAATTTCACCATTTGTTTGAGAAAGTTCAGGATGATGTAAATCGTCCCAAGGAACAATGCCATGAGAGGTATTTAACATTGGTTTTGTTTCCTCGCTATATCCGTATCCTTTTTCAGGATCAACACTAAATACAGGAATAACGCGAAGTAAGCGTCCCGAAGGTAATCCGTAAACACTCATCTGTCCACTGAAGCCGCCTGACACGAAGTTATAATACTCGTCGTATTTACCGGGCGCAACATAGGCCTTAGCTGCTGCATCTCCACTAACCGCATTGTTAAGGTTTTTGGGTTTGCATGCAGATAAGAAGGTTACTGTGATTATTGAAATAATCAGTAACAGGTTAGTTAATTTTTTCATATTACTAGGTATTGATTAGGTTTCTTATTTAACGCCATCATTTTTGCGCATGTATTCGTATAAAGCGCGTGCATCATCATCACTTAAATTCTGATTTGGCATTCGCACCAAACAAATTTCAAGTTGAGCTTGCGCTTTAGGATCTTTGTTAAGCATTTCATCAGTGTTAGTGATGAAGTTCATGATCCATTCTGCCGAGTGACGAGAAGTGACACCTTTCCATCCTGGTCCGACAAGTTTTTCTTCCGTTAGTTTGTGACAACTTCCGCATTTAACAGCAAAAATTTTCGAACCATTTTCGGCCATGGTAGCATCTAGAGTTGGATTAATATCCACTTTGGTGAATTTTCCGGTTCCACGATTCGGGTCGTAAGAAGGATTGCCTTCAGCGGTTTTTTCCGTTGTTTCTTCTGATGAAGCAGGCTGATCGGTAGTTGATGACTTGCCACCACAAGCACTTATAAAAGCACTGAGGATGCAAAAAGCGAGTATTTTTTTCATAGTTTTAAGAAGGTTAATTAGACAATGCAAGATTACGGTGAGATAATATTTTCGTTTATGCGTGCAATCATATTAGGGTAGACCGAAGACAAATCATAAAAAATACTTGTTTTCGGAATTTATAAGTAATACATTTACAAACAGTTGGGGAATCTATCCAACGAAAACATGACGTAAGTCATTTCTGTTTGTGCGTGCAATCATAAATTGCGCTAGTGGTAGCTAATATTTTAGTCAAAAAAATTACCATGATTGATATTAACCTTTTATTATCGTGTGGTGCCTCATATAAAAAAGTATCGGCGCATGATATTATTTTTAGTGAGGGAAGCACATGTACCTATTATTATCAGTTAGTAACGGGTAGAGTTAGATGGATCAACTATACAAGTGACGGAAAAGAATATTTGCAATCGGTAATAGAAGAAGGAGAATGTTTTGGAGAACTTCCATTATTTGATGCGGGAGGATATGCTGCTACTGCAATATCCGATGTTGACAGTTTATTGATACGATTAAATATTTCTGCCTTTCATCAGTTGTTAATTGAAAATCCCGATATCCATTTTAAGTTTAGCAAATTATTGGCACATCGATTACGATTCAAGTTTTTTATTCTAAAAGAAATGGCCTTTAATGATCCTGCAAAAAGAGTAGCTGCTTTATTTCATTATTTAAAAAGCGGGCGACAACATATTTGCGGCACGTGCAATCAAATAAAACTTACACGTCAGCAAATTGCCGACATGACAGGATTAAGAGTAGAAACAGTTATTAGAGTAGTTCGAAATATGCATGCCAATGGAGAATTGAAAATACTTCGCGGTAAAATATATTTCAACGATATGACCCCGGTCATAATGAATGAGCAGGAACATTAGGTTATTTGCATAGTTTTTATTGAAAGATCGTTGTGCGCTGGATAAAAATATCAATTTTTAATTTTACGCTATTAGCATTACTGGGCAGTATACTCAGATATAAGATAGCATTTTCACTTCCGTTTATCGATCAGAAGAATTTATTGCATGCACATTCACATTTTGCATTTGCGGGATGGGTTAGTCAAATATTGATGTGTTTGCTTTTATATGCATTGAGTAAAGATACCATCGAATGGGAAAATAAAATTAAAAAATTCGGAAAAATCTTCTTGCTGAATTTAATTACAGCCTATGGTATGTTAATTACATTCGCATATCAAGGTTATGCAATGTATTCGATTATTTTTAGTACTGCATCTATATTAGTTTCCTATTGGTTTGCGTTTAGTGTATATCCGTTAATTAAAGAAAGCAATATCCATGTTATCACTAAGAAATATTTTTATGCAGCATTATTGTTTAATGTAATTTCATCGCTTGGTCCTTTTTCACTTGCATTTATGATGGTTAGTCATTCAGTAAATCAAGATTATTTGTTGGGTGCAGTCTTTTACTATTTACACTTTCAATATAACGGATGGTTTTTGTTTGTGATATTCGGAACGTTGAACGAGCAAGTTGCAAAGCAAACTGAGAACTTTGAATTCAAAAGAAATTTTAATGTTCTAATCGTTGCAGCTATAATGACATTGTTTTTATCGTTACCATGGATTGACAAGCAGAATATGTTAGGTATTGTATTATTCGCAATTGTAATCATGCAGTTAATGGTCTTCATTTCTTTTTTGCGAAGTACAGAAGAAGGAAGCGGACCACCACTAATTTTAAACAGCAAAATAAAAATTCCGTTAAAGCGCATTTTTACATTCGCCATCTTGATTAAAGGCGTTCTTCAAATTTTGATATTAGTTCCATCACTCGATCAGTATGCATTTGGGTTAAGGCCTGTAATAATTGCATACTTGCATTTAGTTTTAATTGGTGTTGTTTCATTTTACATCTTTCATTATTTGATAAGAGAAAAGATTTTGATGATGAATAAAAACCTGAACAAAGGGCTTTTGATTTTTTTAGGAGGATTCATTTTAAACGAAATAGTATTAGTCCTTCAAGGGCTTTCGTGGTTGAATATTGTAGGACTTCCGCTTACGAATGAAAGTTTGTTTTTGGCAGCCTTACTTATGTTAAGCGGATTAATTGTTGTAACAAGGTCGGTTCTAAAAAACGCTGCAATCGAGAGTGAAAAATTCCGAGAAATGCCCTTTATTGGATAAAAAATTGCCAAATCGCAGTAAAAATTATCTATTTCTTGACCTTGACTACTTGCGTTGGCCTCCAAATCGTTGTATATTTGTCATAACGGCTCCCAAATTGGTGAGCCGTTTTTATCGCATGTCGTGTACTAAATATTAATGTAATATACCTCAGAGCTCCTTTGGGAGCTGAACTAACAAGAATGATATGGAAAGCAACTCTGTGAATCCTACGCAGCCCGAAAATGAAGCTGCAAATGAACAAGAAAGTGTGAATGCTGAGTCTGCAGCAGCAGCTCCCGAAAGCATTGAACCGGCAACAGCCGAAGAACCAAAAGCTGAAGTTGTGACAGCAGAAGTACATCACGACGAAGAAAAACATCTTCAGGAAATCGCACCTGAAGTCCATGAAGAAATGGAAGCCGAACCAATAGAAGATTTTGGTTCATTAACAAAAGACGAGTTGTGTGCTAAAATGGAAGCATTCAGCAAGGAAAACGATGTTAATACAGTAAAGAATAGGGTTCAAGCTGCCCGCGATGCCTTTCAAGCTATTTTCAATCACGAGCGCGACTCTGCTCTCGCTAAATTTTTAGAAGACGGCGGGATAAAAGAAGAGTTCGATTATCAAGATCCGATTGAAGTAAAATTCTTTGAAGCGTACAAATATTTCCAAAAGCGTCGCTCAGAATTTGTTTTGGGTCAAGAGAAAATCCGTCAAGGAAACTTAAAATTAAAGAACGATATTCTCCTTCAGATGAAAGCTATTCTTCAGAAGGAAGAAGATATGTCGAAAGCATTCAATGAATTCCACGATTTGCAAGCGAAATGGAGAAGTATTGGTCCAGTTCCGCCTCAAAACGTGAATGATTTATGGATGACGTATAAATTATACAGCGATCGCTTCTATGAATTCATTAAGCTGAATCGCGAATTGCAGGATCTTGAGATGAAGAAAAATCTCGAGATGAAATTACAATTATGCGAGCGTGCTGAAGAGATGTTCTTAGAGCCATCGTTGAATAAAGCATTGTTAGAAATTCAATCATTACAACATAAGTGGCGCGAGATTGGAGCTGTGCCTCGTGAGAAGAGAACTGAAGTTTGGGTTCGCTTTAAAGCAGCAGTAGATAAGATCTACGATAACAAACGTTCATACCTCGACGGACAGCGTCAGCAGTTCGAAACAAATCTTGCTGGTAAAACAGCATTGCTTGAGAAAGCTGCTGCTATAGTAGCAGAGAAATTCGAGAAGCATACTCATTGGCAAGAAGGTCTTCAACGTTTGTTAGAATTACAAACGGAGTGGAGAAAAATTGGGCCAACACCGAAGGAAAGCAATGAAACGATTTGGCAACAGTTTAAATCGACATGCGATCAGTTCTTCAAAAATAAAGACAATTACTATAAAGCGAAGAAGCAAGAATATGCTACTAATCTTCAAAGCAAAACCGAATTATGTATTCAGGCGGAAGCATTGAAAGAAAGTAGTGATTGGAAAGCGACAACGCAAGAGTTAATCCGCTTACAACAAGAGTGGAAAAAAATCGGACCTGCAGGCGAGAAAAACGAAAAAATATGGCAACGCTTTAAAGCAGTTTGCGATGAATTCTTTGCTCGCAAAACAGCCAATTTCGCAGCTCAAGATCAAGTTCAAGGCGAAAACCTTATAAAGAAAAACGAATTAATTGCGCAGGTTGAGAAATTTGAAATGCCTACCGATCCCAATGAAGCCTTAGATCAGCTTAAAGCTTTCCAAAGAAGCTTTACAGAAATCGGTTTAGTTCCATTAAAAGAGAAAGACGGGATCCAAAACCGATTCAGAAATGCCATTCAAGTGCATTTTGATGCTTTGAAAGCTAAACCGGAGTATCGTCAATCGTATAAACCGCGCGGAGATCGTCCGGAAAGATCGGAACGTCCTGAGCGTCAGGATCGTCCGGCAAGAAATAACCAGCAATCTGGTGGTGGAGACGACGAATCTCGTAACCTCCGTAGCCGTGTAGAAAAGCTCAATAGTGAAGTCCAAGTTTGGGAAAACAACCTTGGATTCTTTGCTAACTCTAAGAATGCCAATGCATTAAAAGAAGAGTACGAGCAAAAAATTCAACAAGCCAAAGAGGAAATAGGCAAATTGAAGGCCAAAATGGCTGAATTGAGAAATGTCTAGGGAAAAGTGTAATTCATAGGTAAAATTGAGCCCTCTGCCGAAAGCAGGGGGCTTTTTCATTCAAAATAGAGTCCTATTTTGTAAATTAGTAGCCTCAAAACAAGTCCCCCTTCAACTATGAAAAAATTGTTTACTGTTACCCTGCTTACTCTAGCAGCATTTATCCCTGTGGCTAAGGCACAATTATCGCACGATAAATGTCTTTCAGAGATTATGTTCCAAGAAGCAGCAGCTAAAGATCCGCAGGTTCAAAAAAACCGCGATGACCTGGAAAAATTCACTGAAGCATATTCACAAAGCAATGCTGCAAGCAGAAATGCGGGTACTACTAAAATAATACCTGTAGTAGTTCACGTTATGCATTATGGTGGACCAGAAAATATCAGCGATGCACAAATCCTTGATCAAATTCGTGTGTTAAACGAAGATTACCGTCGTTTAAATCCCGATACAGTAAATACACCAGCAGTATTCAAGCCACTTGGCGCTGATGTAGGAATTGAATTCAGAATGGCGCAGTTAGATCCAAATGGAAATTGCACAAACGGAATCGAGCGTATTTATACTCCATTAACTTACAACGCGCGTAACAATGTTAAGCCTTTGAGTTGTTGGCCACGCGATAAATATTTAAATATGTGGATCGTAAATAGCATTGCTAACACGAATGGTTCTCCTGGTACAGTTATCGGATTTGCTCAGTTCCCGGGTGGAGCTGACTCTACCGATGGTGTTGTAATTAAATACGACTACATGGGAACAATTGGTGCTGCTGCAAATTCACAAGGAGCAGGACGTACCGCAACACACGAAGTTGGTCACTGGTTAAACCTACGCCATATCTGGGGCGACCAAACATGCGGTAACGATTTCGTTTCTGATACACCAACGCAAGAAGCAGCAAACCTTTCAACTTGTCCTTCATGGCCACATGTAACAAACTGTTCAGGTAATTCACCGAATGGCGATATGTTTACAAACTACATGGATTATACAAATGGTCCATGTCAGAATATGTTTTCAATCGGACAATCGCAACGAATGAGTGCTACATTAGCATCAACATTGAGCGGAAGAAATAATTTATGGGCGAATGCGAACTTAATAGCAACAGGAACTGACGGAACACCAGCTGTTACTTGTACTCCACGCGCTGATTTCATTCCTCGTCCGATATTTATTTGTGAAGGGACCAGCATTCAATTTACTGATGGATCTTGGGGAGGACCTGTAGATTCTCGTACATGGACATTCACTGGAGGAACACCTGCGACTGATACATCAGCGAACCCTACAGTGCTTTACGCTACAGCTGGAGTTTATGATGTGTCATTGTCAGTAACAAATACAGCAGGAACAACCACCAAAACAATAACAGGAAAAGTAGTTGTGAGTGCATCAGGAAGTACAATCACGCCAATTGGATTTGCTGAAGGATTTGAGAACGGAACATGGCCGTTCAATAATTACTACGCAATAAATGCGAATGGTGGAACTACATGGCAAACAACATCTGTTGCAGCTAATGGAGGAACAAAATCGATCTATATTTCAAATACACTAAATTCTACTACAGGATATCAATCAAACGATAAAGGTCCTGATGAATTTATTACACCAGCATTCGATTTTACAAATATTACTAATCCAACAATGACATTAGACATTGCATGTGCATTACGTGATACTACTACAGATCGATTAGCGATATATTACTCAATTAACTGCGGACAAACGTGGACGTTAAGAAGAGCATTCCAAGGATTGCCTTTGCAAACAACAACAGGATTTGTTACAGGAAACTTTATCCCAACAT
>JAHEYP010000003.1 GCA_023251535.1 Bacteroidota bacterium | reverse complement strand
TTGTTTAAAAAGGTTGCAGGATTAAAAGAACTTGAAGAAATATTTCAACCCGATTCAGAAGAAATTGAACTCTTGAATGTTTTCTGGACGCAATTCTCGATGAAACCACTTTCTCCTTTGAAAGAGGAATTTCTAAGGTATTGGGAAATATTACCCAACTTATACAACGATTTTAATGATATTCTAAAATCGAAGAATATTGCTTATGAAGGAATGGCCTGGAAATGGGCTGCAGAAAACATTTCAACTAATAAAAAAATAACCGCTTATAGTAAAGTAGTTTTTGCAGGCTTTTACGCAATGACTAAAACGGAAGAATCAATTGCTTCTTACTTAGACAAACAAGGTAAGTTGGTGATGCTGGTGGATGCAGATAACTATTACGCCTTACCGAAATATCAAGAAGCTGGGATGTTTTTCAGAAAAGGTTATCTGGCAGAGAATAAAAGTAAATGGTCTTCTGATTACTTAACTACTACGCCAAAAAACATCAGCATTACTGGTGTCCCGGGCAAATCGTCAATGGCACATGAATTGGCTGTCAAAGTATCGAACTTACTGCAACATGTTTCACCTGAAGAACGAGATTCATCGGTGGTGGTATTACCCGACGATTCCCTACTCTACCCTTTCCTTTTATCACTCACTAAAACTGCTGTTCCGTTTAACCCTTCCATGGGATTCCCTATAGCTCAGTTTCCGTTTATGCATCTTCTGAAAAATGTAAAAATTATCAGGACGCAATTACTACTAAACAATGAAGATATTTCTTACTCCGAATTTGTTAAATCAGTATTACAGCACTCAATAGTTTCTCTAATTACCGTTGGTAAAAACAAAGATGCCGAATTAATAATCAGAGATAAAGTTCTTAAACATTTAACTACTGTTTGCCAATCAGTAGCGGAAGAAGATAAAAATCTTATCGATTTTATTTCCATTTTCGAGTCGTTAACAGATCCGATATTTCCTGGGATTTATAAAAGCATCGTTCAACAAATAAATCTTTTATCGACAAGACTAAAACCGCATTTCGATAATTTAACGATTAAATCATATTGGCAATTATTATTTGCTGAGCTCGAAAAAGTACGACTACCATTTCTGATTCCCGATAAGCAAGGCATTCATATTATGGGATTCCTAGAGACGAGGGTGGCAGATTACAAAAATGTATTCATAGCCTCCTTGAACGAAGGGACCTTGCCTGGCGATAGTATTCCTAAATCACTTATCCCTTACTCCATCAGGAAAGCTTATCACTTGCCTTGTAAAGAAGAACAAGAAGCGGTGACTGCTTATCACTTTTATCGTTTATTGCAACGCACCTCTCAAGTTCATTTGTTCTACAACAACGATCTCACCGATATGGGCGGAGGCGAAAAAAGCAGATATCTATTGCAGATGGAAATGGAATTAGCGGCTGCTAATCCTGATATTAAAATCCAGTACCTTCAAGCTAATTACCAACCTCAACCTTCTCTTCCTGTTAAAATCAATATCAAGAAAACGGAAGAAATTGTTTCTTACATCCAGAAAAAATATCTATATGCTGATGAGCAAGAAACTAAAGGTAAAGGATTTTCAGCATCTTCCCTATCGTCGTATATTCATTGCAGCCTCAAGTTTTACTTCGAACAAATTGCAGGATTAAAGGTCAATGAAGTCAGCACGGCCATCGACCCAATGGTTTTCGGAAAAATTCTGCATAAATGCATGGAGAATATTTATGCCGAGCAATCCGAGATTACCGCTGAATTCCTCAAAGCAAAAACAGAAGAACTTACTAAAATCATTGAGGAAGCTACAGCTTCTGAATTCAGAAAGGGAACCTTATCGGGAAATGATTTACTGCTTCAAGGTGTTATTGAAGAGCTAATCAGAAGATTGTTGATTTATGATGAATCCCAAGCTCCATTCTCTATTCATGGATTAGAAAAAGAATTGTCGATTCCATTTGTAATCAACTCTGAGATAAGCGTTCGTTTAAAAGGTATCTTCGATAGAATAGATACGCATGGTAAGTTTACGCATATCCTCGATTATAAAACCGGAGGCGATGATCCATCTTTACCTAAGGAGTTTTCAAGTTTATTTACTGACTCAAAACGAAAAATTCCTTTTCAGGTATTGTTGTATGTGATGATTTATCAAAGTGTCAATCCTGATGCATTAATAAAAGCTGGAATTTATCAGGTGCGTAAGTCGGCAGAGAAAGTTGTTTTCCTTACTAACGAGCATCCAGTTGATATGGAATTGATCTCTAATTATACCGAAGGATTACAAAAATTGATTGCTGAAATTTTCGACAGTGAAATAGATTTCAAACAAACCGACGACATTAAGAAATGTGGGTATTGCGATTTCGTTCGAATTTGCAATCGAATGAATTAATATCTATCCTTTTCTTTCTCTTCCATTCTGCCAGCAATCGACTCAATGAATGAGTTTGTTATTGAAAGTAAAATACTAAATAACAAAGCGACCCAAAATCCATCGACTTTAAATCCACTTTTGAGTAAATTACTGGCGATCAAAATTATTCCTGCGTTTATTACTAACAGAAATAAGCCCAAGGAAACTACAGTAATCGGTAATGTTAAGAATATCAAAACCGGCTTAAGGAAAATATTCAAGAGTATAATCACAAATGAAACTAGAATGGCTGCCGACATCCCTTGCACTTCAACTCCGGGCATAAAGGAAGCAATCAAGAAAATGGCCAATGCCATCGACATAACTTTCACTAAAAACTTCATAAAACCAATATTATCTATAAATCCTTTTGCAAATGTAAATTCAAAAATGCTGGATTCACAGATATTTCTTACTTTTTCTGAAATCTTTGGATATAAATCAGTAATTTCAAGTGATTTTCAGCTCCTAAGTTGAGTTATGTGAAATACATTTAAACTTTAATCGTCACCTTTTGTTAAAAGGTATAACATGCATCATTTCAAATTTTCAAAGTTTACACCTCCCGAAGAGAAGGGTTCCTACGAATCCTTGGAGAAGCTTTTTATTGAATTGCTTCAATATACAGCCGGTGATGCCAATGAGGCTATCACTTGGTTGACGGAACTCGATAAGCAATATAATATTACCACTCCACAATACGGAATTGGTGATTTCATCAATGATTTGAAAGCTAAAGGCTTGTTGAATGAAGATGAGGATAAGAATTTTTCTATCACTCCTAAAGCTGAACAAACCATACGTAAAGCTTCACTCGATGAAATCTTCGGAAAACTTAAAAAAGCTGGAAAGGGAACGCATAAAACTACAAAAACAGGAATCGGAGATGAAACAAGTGCCGATATCCGTCCTTGGCAGTTTGGAGATAGCCATGAGCAGGTAAACCTTACCAACTCAATTCGGAATGCACAAGTCAACCACGGTATCGATGAATTCTCGATGACTGAAGACGACCTAGAAGTTCAAGAGCGTGAGCATAAATCGTACAATGCTACCGTTCTTATGATCGATATTTCGCATAGTATGATCTTATATGGAGAGGATAGAATTACTCCAGCCAAGAAAACTGCAATGGCTTTAGCTGAATTGATTAAGACAAGATATCCAAAGGATATGCTCGATATTGTTGTGTTTGGCGATGACGCTTGGCCGATTAGCATTAAAGATCTCCCCTACCTTCAAGTCGGGCCATATCATACTAATACCTCTGCAGGATTAGAACTCGCCATGGATTTATTACGAAGGAGAAAAACTCCTAACAAGCAAATATTTATGATCACCGATGGCAAACCTAGTTGCATGAAGTTGGCTGGACAGTATTATAAAAACAGTTTCGGACTCGACAAAAAGATTTTAAATAATGTATTAAACTTAGCAGGTCAAGCTCGAAGATTAAATATTCCGATCACAACATTTATGATCGCTCAAGATTCGTACCTCCAACAATTTGTAAGAGATTTCACTCGCACAAATAATGGCAGAGCTTTTTATAGCTCGCTCAACGGATTGGGGGAATTCATGTTTGAAGATTACATTAAAAACCGCAAAAAAACAGTACGCTAATTGAAAAAGATAAATAAATACGAAAGCATCGTAAACCTCGGACAACTGAAGGCTTCAGGATATAAACCTCGAAGCATTAAACAAGAGTTAAGGGAAAATTTAATTGATGCGTTGAAAAACAAAACTGTTCTCTTCAAAAACATTAAAGGTTATGAAGAAACTGTAATTCCTCAGTTAGAGACTGCTATTTTATCGCAACACAATATTTTGTTATTGGGTTTACGGGGACAAGCAAAGACAAAATTGTCGCGTATGATGATTCATTTACTTGATGAATACGTACCCGTAATTGAAGGAAGCGAATTAAATGAAGATCCTTTAAATCCTATTTCTCACGCAGCTCGTCAGTTACTTGCAGAAGCAGGTGATGACACTCCTATTTCATGGATGTCGAGGAACGATCGATATGTAGAGAAATTGGCTACGCCGGATGTATCGGTAGCCGATCTTATTGGAGATCTTGATCCAATAAAAGCTGCAAATCTAAAATTGAGTTATGCTGATGAAAGAGTAATTCATTATGGTTTAGTACCTCGTTCACATAGAAGTATTTTCGTAATCAATGAACTTCCCGATTTACAAGCAAGAATTCAAGTTGCATTGTTTAATATCCTTCAAGAAGGTGATATTCAAATCAGAGGATTTAGAGTTCGATTGCCTATCGATCTTCAATTTGTTTTCACAGCTAATCCCGAAGATTATACCAACAGAGGATCTATTGTAACTCCATTAAAAGATCGTATCGGTAGTCAGATATTAACGCATTATCCTAAATCTGTTGAGATCTCTCAATCGATTACCAAGCAAGAAGCACAGTTAAGCGACGATCAAAGAAGCAGCATTACTGTACCACCACTAATAGAAAAACTTCTCGAACAAATATCCTTCGAAGCAAGAAAAAGTGAATACATCGACCAGAAAAGCGGTGTTTCTGCTCGACTAACGATAAGCGCATACGAAAATCTCGTAAGTGTTGTTCAACGAAGAATGTTATTGAATAATGAATCATCAGGAATTGCAAGAATCAATGACCTTTACGGAGTAATTCCAGCAATAACCGGTAAAGTAGAATTGGTTTACGAAGGCGAATTGGAAGGAATTTCAAATGTGGCTTATACCTTAATTAGCAAAGCTATTCGTCACGAATTTATCAATTACTTCCCCGATCCTGAGAGAGCTAAAAAATCGAAGCAAGGCAATGCTTATGCCGAAGTACTCGATTGGTTTAACGAGGGAAATGAAATTGATCTCATGCACTCTTCTTCAGAGAAAGAACATATTTCTCAAATAGAAAAAATAAAAGCATTGACAACTGTTGTCAATAACTATCAGAAGAACCTCAGTAAAGCTGATAGTGTATTACTTCGCGAATTTATGCTGCACGGACTTGCCGAATATTCACAAATCAGTAAACGTCGTATGGAGAGTACAGTTCTATTCAGCGATCTGGTAGGATCAATCTTCAATCCCGGAAAAGAATAATTAAAATCAAACTAACATAAAACCCATTAAGCAATGTTCAATATCATTTTGAGCTTGTTGCTGTTTGTAACAGCACCTGCTAATATTTACGGATTTAAAGTTAAATCGATCGATGGTAAAACAATCGACTTGACGCAGTATAAAGGAAAGAAAATCTTAATCGTTAATACTGCTTCTGAATGCGGATACACTCCTCAATATGAGGCTTTACAAAAACTATCAGAGACGTACAAAGACAAATTGGTGGTAATCGGATTCCCTGCAAATAATTTCGGCGGACAAGAGCCAGGTTCTGATGCAGACATTAAAAGTTTCTGCACGAAATCATATAAAGTTACATTCCCGATGGCATCAAAAGTATCGGTTAAAGGAAACGATATGAATGAACTGTTCAAATGGTTAACATCACAACCTAATCCCGATTTCACTGGCGATATCAATTGGAATTTCGAAAAGTTCCTTATTGATGAAAACGGAAAGTTGGTAAGAAGATATCGTTCAAAAGTACGTCCGATGGACGCAGATATTATCAATGCACTATAAAAAAATATTCGAATCAGGTTATTGGTTAATCAATAACCTGATTCCTTTTCCATGCAAAGTAACAATTTCAATACGCGGATCTTTTTTCAAGTATTTTCTAAGCTTGGTAATAAATACATCCATACTTCTCCCGTTGAAATAATTATCGTCGCCCCAAATAAGCTTTAACGCCTTTTGACGAGGGAGTAAATCATTTTGATGAACGCAAAGCAAGCGTAACAACTCAGCTTCCTTAGGCGATAAATTTACGATTTCATCACCTTCGTGAATCTTTCTAAGCTTGTAATCGAATTTATAAATCCCGATATCGAAATCTGTTTTGTCTTCCATCTCTACTATTCCCATCGAGCGACGTAGAATAACATTGATTTTATGCAACAACACATCTGTATCGAATGGCTTCGTCAAGTAATCATCAGCACCGGCATTATACCCTTTAAGCATATCTTCTTTCATTCCTTTTGCCGTTAAGAAGATAATAGGTACTTTTTTGTCACGTTCACGAATGGCTGCAGCGACTGAAAATCCATCCATTTTCGGCATCATCACATCCAATATAACTAGATCGAAACTCTTTCCATCGAAAGCTTCATTACCCGCAACTCCGTCGCGTGCAAGTGTAACATGATATTCATCCAGCTCAAGGAAGCTCTTCAAGACATTCCCGAAGTTTACATCATCTTCCACTAAAAGAATTTTTGCCTTCATAAATCAACTGATATTTTTTAATGGTAAATAAACAGTGAAAGTGCTTCCTTCACCGGGATTAGATACAACGTCAACAGTACCTCCATGCGCTTCTACAATTGCCTTTACATAACTTAATCCGAGTCCGAAACCTTTAACATCATGAATATTACCTGTTGTAGCTCGGTAAAAAGTATCGAATATTTTTCGTTGTGTCTCTTTCGACATTCCAATTCCCTTATCGCTAATGCTAATTGCAACTTGATCATTACTGCGATTTACGGCGATTGTTATTTTAGGCGATTCAGGAGAATATTTGTTAGCGTTATCTATCAAATTGGTAAATACATTTAACAAATGATTGCCGTCGCCAATAAATGGAATTACACCTTCGGTTGATTCATACATCAACTTACCATCGCGTTGTTCTACTGTAAGCTTAGCACTGGCAATGGCATGCTCAACAACATCTTTAATATCAATCTCCGATTTACTTAATTTCAACTCTCCTTTGTCGATCTGAGCCATTTGCAATACTGCCTCTACTTGCTTTAGCATTCGTTGATTTTCATCTCTGATGACGTTGGTGTAGTAATCCATTTTATCGGCGTTCGAATACACCTTAGGATTTTTAATCGACTCGTTTGCTATTTGAATGGTTGCAATAGGAGTTTTAAATTCATGTGTCATATTATTGATAAAATCACTCTTTACAAGTGCTAACTTCTTTTGACGCAATACCACTCTCATCACATAGATGAATCCTAAGATCATTATCAAAGTAAAAACGACTGAACTAAAAATCAGCGGCCACATTTCAGAGATCAGATAATTGAATTTATTGGGAAAAGAAATTTCCAATTGCTCATTACGTTTAAAAATATCATTTGGGAATAAAGTAATCGAATAATTCAATTTCGTTAATGCAACTGAATCGGAACCGGGTTTGATATATAAGTATCCTCGATGATCTTCTTTCGTGATACCATAATCACAATTCGCTTCAATATTTCTATTCGTGAATTCAGTTTTAATAATTGTATCAAGTACTTTAGGAGGAATTCGGTCGAGTAAATTTCTGCTTCTATCGCTTATTTGAAAAGTAAGCTTTCGCATCATCGTATTCAACTTACTGAACTTCGACTCCATGCGTTTTGCCGTTTCTTGCTCAATTGAATCGATTAGGTTGGCTTCATTGTGGACAGTAATTGCTACAACTTCCTTTTGTTGAACATCCTTTTCAATGCGAATGTCAACGGTTGAATCCATAATCAAAGGAAATCCACCTTCGCGATGTGGATCATTTCTTTGCTTACGAAGCTCTTGTACGCGGTTCATTAAAGCCCCCGAAATCTGAGCATATTCACCCGGCGGCGGTGGTGGCGGTGGCGGCATTGGAGCATCTACAATTGATGCTAACTGATCATACAAACTATCCCTTAAATGATTGTCATTGGTTGAAGAATCACCGTTAGTGATATAATTCTGAACAACAATTTTCATGTTTTCTTGCTGCTCAACCTTAGCTACGATATCATTCATAGCCATCATAACCGATTGGTCAAATTGCTGCTCACGCACCTGCAAATCGTGCATAATCCAATAAGCCTGCAAACTGATCAACCCTGCCAGGGCTAAACTCATTAAAACAACAACTAAACGGAATTGTGATCTATTCATCGAGTCAAATTTATCAAATCGCACAATGTCTTAACAAGCATTAACCGTAAATTAACCGTAATTAACGAGCCCTTAACCCTTATTTGATTAAATAGATCTTATCATTGCATCTCAAACTACCGAAAAAATGAACCTAAACAAGTTAACCATCTTCGCGCTATTGCTATCAGCAGTCAGCGTAAAGACTATGGCACAGTCGAAAGACAAAGAACCGAAAGGAGATAAAAAAATCAGTTTGATGATAGTGACCGAAGAAAACGGTCAAAAAACGATCATCGATACTACTTTTACTACTGCTGATGAGGAAACAATGCGAAATTACCTTAAAAGTAGAGGAGTAAAGGACTTCGACATGAACTTCCCTCCTCCGCCGCCGCCGCCAGCTCCTCCTGCTCCAGGAACACCGCCGCCTCCCCCACCGCCTCATCCGGGTGAAGACAGAGAAGTAGCTTATCAATATGAATACAGAATTATTGATGGCAAAAAGGGCAAACATGATGACGAAAAAGAAATCCATGTTGTTGTCGACAATAAAGAACTAGATGCAGCTATCGAAGAAGCTAGAAAACAACTAGAAGTATCATTAAAGAAGACTTCTAAATTAACGAAAGATGAAATCAATAAAATAACCGATGAGTTTGATGAGAATATGAAAGATCTTAAATCGAAAGCTAAAGAGGAGAAAAAAGTTATAATTATTGAAACCGATAAAAAGAAAATCGACAAATAGTTTCTCATTACTTTTTTGTTTCTTTGGTTCATGCATTCTTTAGCAGCATATATCAAGGAAATTAGACTGAAGCAAGTTAAGCGTGAGCTGTCTGCTTTAGGATTGATTTATTCTCTTGTAATAGCTGCTGTTTTATTTTTCGCAATTAAAGCGACGGTTGTATCTGTTACAACTTTTAGGTCACAATTAATATTTAGTTTGATATGGTCGGCATTATTGCCGACCATTCATTTTTCTAGAAAAGATATTCGGTTTCTTGAAATTACTAAAGGAAGTACTTTCCAGTTCTTATTCACCGACTATTTTCTTTTGAGTTTAATCCCCCTTTGCATTCTTTGCTATTGCGGTGGATTTATAGCTGCGGGATTCCTCTTAACCATTGCTATCGCCGTTTGCTTTATTCCTGTTTCTCGAAAATCAAGAAAATCTGCTATAGGCGAATCTGACTTCATTCCTAAATACTTAATTGAATGGAAATCGGGTGTCAGGAAAAGCAATAAGATTGTACTGCTTGTATTTTACATTCTTGCAATTGCATTATCGTTTTTACCCTTTTTCAGTTTGTTTGTTTGCTGGATCATTACAGGAATAATTTGCGGATTCTATCAATCATTTGAACCCCGAAATCAACTTCGATTCCATCATTCTGAACCCCAAAATTATCTGAATTATAAAATAAAAATTGCGGCGATTAACTATTTGAAAATTATCGCTCCGCTTATGTTCATTTATCTTCTTTTTCATCCCGACCAATGGATAATTATCGGCACGGCATTGTTCTTATTCCTTAGCATTCTTGTATTCACATTAGTAGCTAAATATGCTTATTATAGTCCGGGAGAAACATCGGGACCACATCAGATATACTTCACCATCGGACTCCTTTCATTATTTATTCCTTTTATGGTTCCAATACCACTCGTACTAACGATGACCCATTACCGAAAAGCTGTTAAACGTCTTAGCCCCTATTTTTATGGTTCAAATTGAAAACTTGAGTTTTGCTTATAATAAAGTTCCTGTATTAAAAGACATTTCACTTTCGATAGCGAAAGGTGCTGTACTCGGACTTGCCGGATTAAATGGTGCCGGAAAAACTACGCTTTTAGAAATAATAGCAGGGTATTTAAAACCTATCACGGGATCTGCTAATGTTGATCAAATAAAATGCTCTTATTTAGAGACTCAACCATTTTTCTACTCGAATATTACAGGCAAAGAATATCTTTCTTTCATCACCAGAAAAGATCATTCATTCAGTATCGAGAAATGGAACGATGTATTTCATTTGCCGTTACATGAATTGATTGAGAATTATTCCTCAGGAATGAAAAAGAAATTGGCAATTATGGGAATTATCGCTCTTGAAAGAGAGCTAATTTTACTTGACGAGCCATTTAATGCACTCGACTTAGAATCTGTAGAAATAGTAAAGCTCATTCTTCCAATTCTTAAAAAGCAAGGAAAAACGATCATCATCACTTCTCATATCCTTTCAACCTTAACAGACACTTGTGATAGTATTTGTTATCTCGAAAACGGATCAATAAAAGGAATCTATTCTAAACAACAATTCCCCGGTTTAGCCGAGGAATTGCTGAGTGATACTTCGAATCGATTTCAAACAAAAATCGATGATGCCTTTAGTAATAGTTAAGATCTAGCTTCTTCTTCAATAAAAAATTTACGATCAGCTAATCTGTAGGCATTGCCTTTCGTCAATACATGAACAACTAAATTTTCAATACTGATAGGTTGTCCATCGGATAAGTCAGCAATATTCGAGTGACGAATTCCATGACCATCAACAATGATTACCAATCCAGAACCAATCGCTTCTAAGTGATTATTTCCTGTGATCATTACTCCTGTATCTTCTCCTAATCCGATACCGATACAACTTGGATTTGATGCAACCGCTTGTGCTAATCGTCCGAAACGACCACGCTTATCGAAATGTGAATCGATAATTACATCTTTAATAAAGGCTAGTCCTGTAGTAATTTTCACTTCTCCTTTAATAAGTGCCCCTGCCGATGACCCTTGATAAATCATTGTATTGCTCATAGCCATTGCTCCTGCGCTGGTACCGGCAATTACAAAATCATCGTGCTGTAAACGATCGTGAAGTACCTTTAAAATTTCAGTTCCGCCGAAGATAGTACTAAGACGAAGTTGATTTCCTCCCGACATCATTACGCAATCACAATTCTTGATACGCTCGATATATTCAGGGTTCAAGCAATCTTCGCGATTGCGGATATCCATTATTTGGATGTTCGTACATCCTACTTTCGAAAACGCTTGCAAATAGTTTTCACCAACTTCTACCGGAATACTGCTGGCAGTAGTGATTACTTCAATATGCGAATCACGACCATGCTTTGTTTCATGAACAATTCTGCTAAGAATCTGTAACTCAAAGAAATTGAGGTTATTCTTCTGCTGAAAGTTTGCTTCCGGCTCCGTGCCTTTGTCTTCATTCCCCCCAATTGCGATAAGTTTTCCTTTAATTGCTGTCATGATTTTCTGTTAAGTTGGCAAAGGTAAGAAGATGAAATACCCCGCGTCAAGTAAAATCCTATTTTAATTCTTTGTGAAGTACGAAACTATTCCTATTTTCATCGGGCAATGGGAACCCCCTTGCGGTTTTATTAACATTTACAATTGAATAACCCTATCTAAATTTACCATATGAAGATTCGTGAAATAAGAGCTATGCGAGGGCCAAATTACTGGTCAATTCGCCGTCACAAACTAATCGTAATGAAACTCGATTTACAGGAAATGGAAGAACTTCCGAGCAATAAAATCGACGGATTTTCAGAAAGAATGGAAAAAATGTTTCCAACCATGTATGCTCATGAATGTTCTGAGGGGCATCCGGGTGGATTCTTCAAAAGAGTTCAAGATGGGACATGGATGGGCCACGTTGTTGAGCATATTGCACTGGAAATACAGACGTTAGCCGGAATGGATGTGGGATTTGGTCGTACCCGATCGACTTCTGAGCATGGCGTTTACAACGTTGTATTTGCCTATATGGAAGAAAAAGTGGGCGTTTTTGCTGCTCGAGCAGCGGTTCGTATTACGGAAGCTTTAGCCGCCAATGAACCCTACGATTTGGAAGACGACATTCAGAAAATGCGTGAAATTCGCGAAGATGAACGCCTGGGACCAAGTACCGGTTCTATTGTGGATGAAGCAAAAGGAAGGGGAATTCCATGGATTCGATTAAACCGACATTCGTTAGTAATGTTAGGATATGGAGTCAACCAGAAGCGTATTCAGGCTACAGTAACGTCAAATACATCGAGTATTGCGGTAGAAATTGCATGCGATAAAGAAGATACCAAGAATTTACTAGAAGCGGCAAACATACCCGTTCCGAAAGGAAAGATCATATATGATGAGGATGATTTGAAAGATGCAATCGAGTATATCGGTTATCCAATAGTTATTAAGCCAATTAACGGAAATCACGGACGCGGAGCAACCATCAATATCAGAAGTTGGGAAGAAGCTGTTGAAGGTTTAGCTGCAGCTAAGAAAATTTCTAGAGGAGTTATCTGTGAGAAATACATCACCGGATTCGATCATCGTGTTTTAGTAATCAACTATAAATTCGTTGCGGCTGCAAAACGTACGCCTGCTCTTGTTGTAGGTGACGGAAAAAGTAGCATTCAGCAATTAATTGATGAAGTAAACAAAGATTCAAGACGTGGATATGGTCACGAGAAAGTGTTAACAGCTATTAAAGTTGATGATAACACGAACAATATCCTTGCAGAAAAAGGACTTACACTTGACAGTATTTTGCCAGCTGATGACATTCTCTATTTAAAATCGACAGCCAACATTTCTACCGGAGGAACAGCAACCGACGTAACAGATTTAGTTCATCCGCATAATGTATTTATGGCTGAACGTATCGCGCGTATTGTAGGACTAGATATCTGCGGTATTGATATCATGACCGACGACATCAGTGAGCCACTCGACGATACAGGCGGAGCAATATTAGAAGTAAATGCAGCACCGGGATTCCGTATGCACCTTGCTCCTACCGACGGATTACCACGCAACGTAGCTGAGCCAGTTATTGATATGTTATTCCCTCCGGGATCATCCTATAGAATTCCGATTGTTGCAGTAAGCGGAACAAACGGAAAGACAACAACTACACGTTTAACAGCGCATATTGCTAAAACTGCAGGATATAAAGTCGGATTTACAACAACTGATGGTATTTATATTCAGAATATCATGATGCAACGCGGAGATTGCACAGGACCAGCAAGTGCAGAATTTGTATTGAAAGATCCTACAGTTGATTTTGCAGTATTAGAATGTGCTCGTGGTGGAATTTTAAGAGCAGGATTAGGATTCGGGACATGCGACATCGGAATTATTACCAATATCGCTGCCGATCACTTGGGATTAAAAGACATCAACACTCTTGAAGATATGGCAAGAGTAAAATCGGTAGTGGTTGAAGCGGTGATGCCTTCTGGATATGCCATTCTAAATGCCGATGATGAGTTAGTAACGAACATGGCGAAAGGACTTTCATGCAAGATTGCTTACTTCTCGATGGATGAGAAAAATCCGTTGGTAAAAGCACATTGCGAGAAAGGCGGACTAGCAGCTATCGCTGAAAACGGATACATCACTATCTGCAAAGGAAACTGGAAAATTAGAGTAGAAAAAATCGTCAATATTCCTTTGACCTTTAGAGGTAAAGCAGTGTTCATGATACAGAATATCTTGCCTGCTGTATTAACAGGATTCATTCGCAACTTCAAGATTGAAGATATCCGATTAGCACTTGAAACATTCATTCCTTCACCAGTACAAACTCCTGGACGTATGAATATGTTCGAATTCAAGAAATTCAACGTGATGGTCGATTATGCGCATAACCCTGCAGGATTCCAGGCTATCGCTCGATTCTTAGAGAAGATAGAAGCGAAACCGAAAATCGGAATTATTGCCGGAGTTGGTGATCGTAGAGATGAAGATATCTTATCGTTAGGAACCTTGGCAGCTAAAATGTTCGACGAAATCATTGTTCGTCAAGATAGAAATCTACGAGGAAGATCTGAGCAAGAAATCATTGAATTGATGTTAAAAGGTATTCATGCTGTCGATCCTAGTAAGAAAATTACAGTGATCCCGAGTGAGCCTGAAGCAATCGATTATGCATTCAAAAATGCGAAAAAAGGATCCTTTATCATTATCTGTAGCGATGTAGTCCCTGATGCTCTCGACCAAGTAATGAAGTATAAAGAAGAAGAAGATACTTTTGAATTGACAGCAGCAGATATTCCAAATTTGCAATAGTCATTAAGCACTATAGAAAAGGTCGGTTCTAAAAAGAATCGACCTTTTTCATTTCTAGGCGCATCAATATGCAATTAAGGGCTATTAATAGATTTCTTTAGTTTGGTCGATTATTATAATTCACAAATCGTCTAAAACCGTATTATTGACGAAAACATACACTTTTTCGGTTAATTCGACGTTAAAGGCTAACATTTAGTTGAAATAGCCATTACTTTTGCATTCCCAACCTACCTACCATGTTTAAAAGTAACTTCCCGTTGCTACTATTTTGCTTTTGTCTTTTTTTGTCATTTCATGTTAATGCTGATGATGCCAAAGACACTTTACGGACATGCATCGCCGTTAGACTATCATCGGCACCCAAAGTTGATGGAAAACTCGATGATGCTGTTTGGAATTCAGCCAATATTTATGGTGAATTTATTCAGAACCGACCTATCGAAGGTTCGCAACCTACCTACCCGACCGAAGTAAAAATCGCCTATACAGACTATGCTGTATATGTTTATGCTAAATTAAAAGACCAACATCCCGATAGTATATTACATCAATTAGGAAAACGCGACGACAACGGACTAAACGGAGATTACTTTTATTTCAAGATAGATCCTTATGACAATCGCCAAGATGCTTATCAATTTGGAGTTTATGCTTCGGGAGTACAAATGGATAGTAAGTTTAGTGATGGCACGTATAATGGAGTATGGAAAAGTGCTGTTGCAATTGATAAAGACGGATGGAATGTAGAAATGGAAATTCCTTTTTCAGCTATTCGATTTCCTCAAACAGAAGATCAACATTGGGCTTTTCAATTTGTGCGATCGATAAGAAGAATACGTGAAACTGATCAGTTTTCTTTAACACCATCAACTTCAGCTAGTCCGTTGATGTACTGGGCGCGATTAAATGGCATCAACCACATAAATACTCCCGTACGATTATCAATGACTCCTTATGCTGCCATAAGCTATGAAAAGAGTCCGGAGTACGATGATAATGGCGACTACCGATACAGCAACTCATATAGCTATAGCTTAGGAGCTGATATTAAATACGGAATAGATGATCGATTCACATTAGACATGACCTTACTTCCCGACTTCGGACAAGTGCAGACCGATAAAAAAGTCAAGAATTTAGGATACAACGAAATCGTGTACGACGAAAACAGATCGTTTTTTCAAGAAGGAGTTGACCTATTCAACAAAGGAAATCTCTTTTATTCGCGAAGAATTGGACGAGTACCAACTGGATATTACAGCGTATACGACAAGCTAGAAGAAGGAGAAACGGTAGTTGAAAATCCTTCTCAAGCGAAACTTCTCAATGCCACTAAAATCTCAGGAAGAACCAACAAAGGATTAGGCATAGGATTCTTCAATGCCATTACCGATAACATGTATGCAACGGTAGAAAATGCTAAGGGTGAAAAACGAAAAATTGAAACTGAGCCTTTCACTAACTATAATATAATTGTACTTGATCAGCAGTTTAAAAACAATAGTGATTTGTACTTAATCAATGCGAGTACATTAAGAAGAAAAGGTTATACCGATGCGAATGTAACGGGTGCAGGTTTCACCTTAGCCAATACGAAAGCCACCTATGCTTTCACCGGACGAGGAGCATTAACACAACGCTTTTTACCTAATGACGATGATCCGAATACCGATGAAAAAGTTATTGGATATACTTATTTGTTAGCCGCAGATAAGACTAATGGTCGAGTAAAATACGGGATTACAAGAGAAGTGCTCGATAGTAAATATAACAGCACCGACTTAGGATATTTTGCTGTACCAGGAATTATTGCCTACTCGGCCCATGTTGATCACTATTTATTTCAACCATGGAAAATTTTCAGAGAATCGAGTAACTACTTTAACTATTATAGGAATTACGATTTCAAAACAAACAAGCTAGGCGAAAATCAATTTTCAGCGAGTTTGTTTGCCAGCTTAATGAGTTACAATGCCATATTTGGTGGCGGAGGATTTACTCCTGAAAGAGATTATAACTACTATGAAGCAAGAACAGAAGGACGAGTTTATCATGGATTAAGATACTACTATGCTTATGTTGGAGTAAGTACCGACTATCGTAAAAAAGTGGCTATCGATTACAACTTTAATTGGTCGAATTTTCTCGATCAATTCAGACATGAGGGATACAACAACTCGGTTAGTTTGCGCATCCGTCCTTTCGACAAATTGTTTATCATTCCATCATTTGAATACAACTATGACCCTTTCAATGTTGGATATGCAGCTGATGCAGATAATGGAGACATTATTTTCGGAGGGAGACGACTTGATACTTACAATTCTGAATTAAAATTGTCGTACACATTCAATGACAAGGCGAACTTAACCGTTACTGGCCGACATTACTGGATTACGGGACATTATAAAAAATACTTCACGCTACTTGAAGATGGAGAGTTGGAGTTAAATGAAACTTATAATGGGAATAACAACTTCAATCAAAATTATTTCAATATTGATGTTGTTTATGAATGGAGATTTTCACCGGGTAGCGTTGTTAACATCATTTATAAAAACGGAATCGATAGTTACTCGCAAGACATTAGAAGTAAATACGACAAAAACTTCAGCAACTTGCTGAATGCCCCACAAACAAATATGTTCAGTATTAAATTCCTTTACTATCTCGACTACCAGATGTTAAGGCACAAATCAAACGGATAAAGTTTGAAATACACTCTGTAAATCAGCGATAATTTCATGCCCTTTATCTTTTGTATAAAACTGATGCAATTGTAATCCGTATTCATCTTTCGACAATCCCGGTTGCTCTTCTTTCATAGAAAGGAACCACTGTTGAATTTTCTCAGGACGCGGTCCCCATAATGCCAAAACATCGAGAGTCTCTTCATTAAAGAAAACAAATTTCGGGATACCTCTAGTGCCATTTGTGAGGAAGCTATCCATCACTTGCGGATTATCGTCACGCAGTATAAAATAAGACTTCACTTCAGGTTGATATAACTCGAGATATTGTTCAAACCATGGAACGATCTGCGCTGAATCACCACACCATCCTTCAGTGATGATCATTACTCCAACTTTAGCATTTATCTTGAAAGAAGAAAGCCCTGTCGGCATCGTAGCTTTATCGAGTCGCTGCATTCTCTTTTGATTTAAAGAAGCATAGCTAATCCTTTCCTCCGACTGATCATCACCTGTTGTTTTATTCGCTAATAACAAATCATCGAGCAATTCACGATATTCAGAATACGACATTGAAACATCCGTCAACCAACTTCTCTTAATCTTTTGCATATAAAAATTATTTCTGCAAAGATCGTTAATCTAAGTTAAAGCTAGAAGCAAAATGACCTATTGCGACCATGATTAATATTATTGACAATGTTGCCATAGATTTTCGATAAGCCAACCATGGTTTTGGTACTTTAGTCAAATAATTGAGCTTGTTTGCCCAATTTATCTTTGAAAACAGGTCATATCGTGATTAAATTAGTCGCTTAAAGTGTGAAATAAATGAAATTCAAGGGCATTGTTATAGGCTTAATGTTATTTAGTCAAGTTGGATACAGCATCAACTATCCTGCAAAAAAAGGCGACGGACATATTGGCATTGGATATAAAACCACCTCCTACAGTTCCGTTTTCGATCAAGATGGGGAAAGAAAATCATCGCCCAAAACTATATCAAGTCAATGGATTTTATCGGGCAATTACGGTTTATCCAATAAATTCAATGTAAGTGTTTATGCTCCTGTTTACATTCAAAATAAAGTACAAAGTAATGCTGATTTTAACTTAGGAAAAGATCTAAAAAGCAGCGGACCGAGCGACATGGAAATCGGACTCAGTTATTCGTTTGCAGAACAGAAAAAACTGATAGCTACAGCAACACTAAAACAAAGTTTGGGGTTTGGCAAGAATGATCAGGCAGAAGGATTAAATACAGGATATGGCGACAATGCAACCTCCATTCACTTCGACTTATACTATCAACTTAATACCCATTTATACTTTGGAGGATCGACGGGAGTTCGAAAAAGAAACAAAGGCTTTAGTGATGATTTCTCTGGAGAGTTTTTAGCTGGATGGCATATTTTGCCCTGCCTAGACCTTACTGGAAATATCAACGGACTATTTCCATTCGAGAATGGCGATGAAGAAGTAAATGGCGGCTATTATGGATTATACAGAAACAATGCAGGTTACATGGCTGTAAACACAACACTAAGCTATAATTACAACAGAACTGCAGGGATTTCGGTAGAAGTTAATAATTATTTGAAAGGACAATTAATTGGTGCCGAACCGATTTTCGGAGTGAAAATATTTTACCTGATAACAGGGAAAGAAAAAGTAGAAGACAAACAAACAGTACCGGAAACTACTCCGGAAAAGAAATAGTTTATATTTCAATTAAAGAGACGGTGCAATAAAAAACAAAAACATCATGGCAATAAAAAACATGATTGTAACTCCTATTCCTAATCTCTCAAAATTACTTAACGGATATGATTCGTATCTGCGAACCAACTCCACCATCGTTTTTTGCTCCTTCATACTTAAGTATCTTTTTTGAAACAGATTAATGACTAATTCAAAATTAGTAATAATTGACTTATCTGAAATCCATGTTATCACCTAAAAGGTGTAGGATTTTTCAACAGTTATTAGTGAACTAATTCTGCTATTCGAAATAACAAGCGTTGGTTTAATTACAATGAACGGTTTCCCCAACCACTTCATGTATTACGGTTCCAAAGTAGTATATCTGAATATACGACAAGTCAGTACCATGCCAATAATACAACTTTTTCTGCGTTTATTCCAATCGCAAACAAAAAATGGAAAATCTCAGCTTTTTGAACAAACAAATGAATGTATCATGAAAAAGGGCATTAAAACGACACAACTTGTAATAATTAGCGTACAAACTTCAGCTAAAATACCATATTAGATTGCTATTTTAGCGACATCAAAAGATCGAAAGAAATGCGAAAACTAAAAAATCTATTCTTCATTCTGTTAATCGGGGTAAGTACCCTATCGAAAGCCGGCACGACTCCAGCTGTTGCCGGATACGATTTAAAATTCAAGATTGCCGGCATTAAGGATACCTTATGTTACCTTGCAAACTATTACGGCGACAAACAGTACATTAAAGATTCGGCACGAGTTGATGCCACTGGAAAGATTTCTTTCAAAGGGAAAGAAGCATTGCCAGGTGGAATCTATCTGTTCGTATTCCCGAACAAGACCTATTTCGAAATTCTGGTTGATAAAGTTCAGCACTTCAGCATGGAATGCGATATGAACGACATTATCAATAGCATGAAGGTAAAGGACTGTGATGAAAATGCTCAGTTCTACACTTACCTTCAATTCATTCAGAAACAATCGCGAGAAATTGAGCCATTAAAGGCACAAAGAAAACAGCTAACTGACGCGAAGCAACCAACTGATAGCATTGATGCATCAATGAAGAGAATTGATGAGTCGGTGGCTAATTACAAAAAAGACTACATCACCAAAAATCAAGGATCGTTCTTAGCAGCAGTATTTAAAGCATCGCAAGATATCGTGATTCCTGATGCTCCAATTTTACCAAACGGAGCCAAAGATTCAACATTTGCCTATCGTTTCTATAAAGCTCATTATTTCGATAATATCGACTTGTCGGATGAGCGTTTATTGAGAACACCAATCTATAATAGCAAGGTTAGTTATTATATGAAAAACATGGTACTGCAAATTCCGGATTCAATTATTCCTGAATGCGACATGCTAGTAGGTAAAGCAAAGCCAAATAAGGAAACATTCAAGTTCATGGTTTGGTACCTTACCAATACGCATGAAACTTCAAACATCATGGGTATGGATGCAGTATTCGTTCATTTAGTAAAGAAGTACTATTCAAAAGAACTTGCGTATTGGGTTGACGATGCAACACTCTTCAAAATTCAAGATCGCGCCAGCATTTTAGATCCAATTTTAATTGGAAAAAAAGTAAAGAACTTGATTCTTGCTGATTCCACCGATAACTATCAATCTCTTTATGCGGTGAACTCCCCTTACACTATCCTTTATTTCTGGGATCCAGATTGTGGTCACTGTAAAAAAGCAACTCCTAAAGTGAAAGCATTCTATGATAAAGTAAAAACGAAAGGTGTTCAAGTCTATGCTGCATGTACAGAAGTGGAAATGGACAAATGGAGAAAATACATCAGAGAAAATAATCTCGATTGGATTAATGTAGCGGACCCTAAATTGCAAAACAATTTCCGACACGAATTCGATGTAACAACTACTCCTCAAATTTTCATTCTCGACAAAGACAAGAAAATAATGGCGAAAAAAATTGACGAGGATACAATGGAGAAAATCCTAAGCAAAGAATTAGGAATCCCGTATGTGGAACCGGTTAAGAAAGATGATGACGATAAAGAACATCATTAAAATAAAAAGGATACTTCGGTATCCTTTTTTTATGCTTTACTTTTTCGTCGGCTCCAAAGAATCATCAACGCAAATGAATAAATAGAAGCTCCAAGTGCAATGATTATTAAATGACGAGGTATATTGTCGTCGAGGCCCATAAAAACTCTTGTAATGCCAATTACAATTGCTATTAACTCAACTTTCAACATAAAGATTAGGTTGCTTTTAAAATTACCTGCCCTATGTCTTAATACAGCTTTAAAATCGAACATAGTAGCTGCGATTGCCAACAACCCAACAATTGTACTTACGTACCAAACTACATAGCAGAGCCGAGTATAAATTCCCATAATACTAATATGTTCTATCAGCACAGGAAATACATTTACAGCCATATAACCTTTCGCGTGACTAAAGGAGTCCCAAGCTAAATGCGATAATATCCCTACCAATGCCGAAACAGTAAACTTGATCCAATGCTTTTTTAAATAATCAGGGAAATACTCAATGCGTTGATGTAAATATTGAGCTTTCAAATACGGCCAACGCTTACGGCACACAAATACAGCAGATTGTTGCCAAAAGAAAGCCAATAAAAACGTCATGGGTAAATCAAAATAGAATATACCCATTCGCGTATGACTTAGGAATGACCCCGAACTTAACCAAATAAAATATTCCATGTCAGGAACCATGCTCCCAATAATAAGAGCTGTCCATGAAATATATTTTTCAGGAACCTTTTTAAGAGGTACTAATATGGCAGGATGCGCCGCAGTAAATGGCATTCTAAAGGATTGTAAACTCTGTTCTTCTATTTTGCGATTTTCCTTCGTCGGTGCTATTATCTGCTACCGGTTTGGTATCGCCATATCCTTTATACGTAAGTCGAGCGGCCGAGATTCCTGCTTTTATTAAGAAATCATACACGGATTTTGCACGATTTTCGGATAATAAAAGATTAGCTTTTTTGTCGCCAGTGTTATCGGTATGTCCGCTGACTTCAATACGAACCGTTGCACTGCTCTTTAAATAACTTAAAAGCTTGTTGAGTTCAGGCATCGATTCTTTCTTCAATTCAAACTTATTTACATCAAAGAAAATATTTTTTAATACCACCTTCTCTCCTGCTACCGGTTGTTTTAATTTGATCAATAAATCGTATGCGTTTTGCTTATCTGTTGCTGCCTTGCATTCGAAGTAATCAGAGTAAAATAAGTAACTTTCTTTATTAACATTGAGCATATAATTTTTCCCTGCAGGCAAGCAAGCCAAAAATTCTCCCTTCCTTTTATCGGTAGCATTTGATACCATAACATTACCGGTTTCTACATCAATAATCTCAAATTTCGCCGACAAAGGATTTCCGCTAGCGGCATCCACTACTCTAGCTTTTACATAACTCACTAAAGAAGGTTGTGCTTCTTTGTAGAGATCGAAACTGTATAAATCAAGATCACCAAAGCCATCTTTTCTACTGCTGCTGAAGTAAGCTGTTTTTCCATCGGGACTAACCATCATACTATTTTCGTCTTCATTAGTATTGATAGGATATCCGAGGTTAACAGGTATCCCCCAACGTCCATTTGCATCTTTACGGCTCACGAAAATATCGAGTCCACCGAGACCAGTATGTCCGTCGCTAGCGAAATACAAAGTTTGATTATCGGGATGAATAAAAACACTTTCTTCAACACCTGAAGTATTAATGGTATCACTTAATCGTACTGGCTCCGACCAAGTCATGTCGGTTTGAAATGTTGTTGAATAAATATCTTGCACCTGACGACGAGTATTGCGATCGGTATAGCCACGAATAAAATACAAAGTCCTTCCATCCGATGAGAATGAAGGTTGCGTTTCCCATGCTCCTGTATTCACAGGTGATCCAAGATTAAAAGGTTTTGTCCAGCTGCCATCGGCCATCAACTGCGATAAATAAATATCGCAATTCCCTTTACTATCGGGGCGATCACAAGCAGCATAAAACACCAACTTACCATCGGCAGAAACAGAAGGAGCACCTTCGTTTTGCAATGAATTTAACGGAGGACCAGGATTAAAAGCACGTTGCCAAACAGAATCTTTCTTTGTAGAAATATAAAAATCCTCCTGTTCCATTCCATTCAATCGATCGTCTTTAAAACGACGCGTAAATATCAATTGCTTTTGATCAACCGTTAAGGAAGGATAATATTCTCCTCCCGAAGTATTCACACCCGCACCTAAATTTTTAGGAGTAAAAGGCACAGGATGCTTCATCGCGTTAATTGAGAAATCACAATTTCCGATAAGTCGATTTACCGTTTCAATTTTATCGGCAGGAGCGCCTTTAGCAATTCGCAAGTAATCGTTGAAGCTTGACTTCGCATCTTCGTAACGCGCCAACTTCAACTGCAAGGTACCTAGCAAATAAAAATTGTTAGGAAAGAAAGTCGGATTAATATGAGCAGCCTTATCATAATACTTGACTGCATTTTCGAAATTATTTTGTTCGGCATAAACATCACCAAGAATCATGTATGCTTCAATAAAACCTGAATCCTTTGAGATAGCTTTTTCGAAGTAAGGAATTGCCTTAGCCCAATTACCTCCATCGACTTGTTTAGTGCCATCTTCAAATGCGTTTATAGCAGATTTATTCGTTGAAGAATATTTTGGCATTTGAGCAAAAGAAGAAAAAGACAGTAGCAGAAAAAAAGCTGTCATTATGCCTGAATAAATAGTTTTTATCATTTTGTTTTTAGCCTTAAGGCACATTTATAATCTTGTGCGTTTGCAAAGATATTCTCCACTTTGGATTTGCCTTTACATAATCAATAATTAACGGCATTACTTTCTCTGTATTGCCATATTCGGGTTGTAATTGCAATGCACAACTTTCAGAAGTATTTCCTGCATGTTGCTCGGCCCAGTTAAAATCGCTGGTATTAAAAACCACTACCTTCAATTCTTGAGCCAATTTTATATTTTCAGCCAAAGGTGCTTTGAATTTCTTTGGTGATAAGCATATCCAGTCCCAATTGCCACTCAAAGGGTGAGCACCAGAAGTCTCGATAGCCAATTCGTACCCTTCCGACTTCAACACAGCAGTTAAAGCAGTTAAATCATGCATCGCTGGTTCTCCACCAGTAATAACAATTAATTTAACAGGATGCACAGCTACTTCAGCAAGCAATTGCTCAACAGACTTCATAGGATGCTTTTCGGCCTCCCACGATTCTTTTACATCGCACCAAACACAACCTACATCACATCCTGCTAAACGAATAAAATAAGCAGCTCTTCCAGTATTGATGCCTTCTCCTTGAATAGTATAAAAAGACTCCATTACCGGATACTGCTTTTGCAATATCTCAGGAGCGAACTTCATTTCTTGTTGAGGCATAAACAACTTTCTTGGCAGAAAGCAAGGTATTTTGAACAAGGCCGATAATGGTCATTGGTCCAACGCCACCAGGCACAGGAGTTATATAACTACACTTAGGTGCAACACTTTCAAAATCTACATCGCCCACTAAACGGTATCCTGTTTTTGTTTTATCGGAAGGAATGCGTGTCATGCCGACATCAATCACCACTGCTCCTTCTTTCACCATATCTCCTTTTAAGAAGAAAGGTTGTCCGATAGCAGCAACGATGATATCTGCTTGACGCGTAATCTCAGCCATATTTTCAGTCTTGCTATGGCACAAAGTAACGGTACAATTTCCTGGATAAGTATTACGAGAAAGCAAAACCGACATTGGCGTTCCGACGATATTACTTCGTCCGATAACAACACAATGTTTACCTGCTGTTGGGATTTTATAACGCTCTAAAAGCTGCATGATTCCTTTCGGAGTTGCAGGGATATAGCAAGGAACTTGCTGCGTCATTCTTCCGATATTGATAGGATGAAATCCATCAACATCTTTCTCAGGAAGAATAGCTTCAGTTATCTTTAATACATCGATATGCTTAGGAAGAGGAAGCTGAACAATAAATCCGTCGACCTCATCATTTTCATTTAGCTTTTCAATTTCTGCTAACAACTCATCTTCCGTCATGGAAGCATCGAATCTCAGTAACGACGACTCAAAACCTATATCATGACAGGTTTTAATCTTGTTATTCACATACGTTTCTGAAGCACCATCGTTGCCCACTAAAACAGCAGCAAGATGAGGTACTTTTTTGCCTTCGCGGCGCATCTGTTCTACTTCCTCACGGATTTCTATTTTGATAGCTTCCGCAGTAGCTTTTCCGTCAATTAATTGCACAATCAGATATTTTAAAGATGATTATTAAAAAACAAAAGCGTCCATAATTATTGAACGCTTTTATTTTATGTTATTATCTACGTTGAGGCATATTTCGCATCATTTTCTGAGCTTGTCCATTCGTGAACATCTTCATCATTTTACGCATATCCTCAAACTGTTTTATAAGTCGATTTACATCTTGAATGGAAGTACCACTACCAGTAGCAATTCTTTTTCTTCTTCCACCATTTAGTAATTCAGGGTTCTCACGTTCTTGAGCAGTCATCGATTGAATGATAGCTTCAATCGATTTAAACGAATTCTCGTCGATATCGATATCCTTCACCATTTTACCCATTCCAGGAATCATGCCCATCAAATCTTTAATGTTACCCATTTTCTTGATCTGCTGAAGCTGACCAAGGAAATCATTAAAGTTGAATTGATTCTTCGCTATTTTCTTTTGTAACTCGGCTGCTTGCTTCGCATCGAATTGCTCTTGTGCACGCTCTACAAGGGAAACGATGTCACCCATGCCGAGGATACGATCACTCATCCTCTCTGGATAGAATACATCTAATGCTTCCATCTTCTCGCCCATCCCCACAAACTTGATTGGTTTGTTTACAACGGACTTAATCGATAACGCCGCACCACCACGAGTATCACCGTCGAGTTTGGTAAGCACAACCCCATCGAAATTCAATCGGTCGTTGAATGCTTTCGCAGTATTCACCGCATCTTGACCTGTCATGGCATCCACCACGAATAAAGTCTCATCAGGATTGATGGCTTTCTTCACGCGCTCAATCTCGTTCATCATCTCCTCATCGATCGCTAAACGACCGGCAGTATCGACAATTACGGTATTGTATCCTTTAGTTTTAGCATAAGCGATAGCGTTTTGAGCAATCTGAACCGGATTTTTATTCTCGATTTCAGCATATACCTCAACACCGATTTGCTCACCCAAAACCTTTAACTGGTCGATAGCGGCAGGACGATATACGTCGCATGCCACTAACATTACCTGGCGGTTACGTTTAGTCTTTAATAAGTTGGCCAATTTACCCGACAAGGTAGTTTTACCCGAACCTTGTAATCCCGCCATCAAAATGACCGCTGGATTGCTTTTTAGGGTGATGTCAGCAACTTGTCCGCCCATTAAGGCAGTCAACTCCTCTTGGGTGATTTTAACCATCAACTGACCCGGAGAAACAGAAATCAACACATCTCTTCCGAGTGCTTTTTCCTTTACGGTATCAGTAAATTGCTTGGCAACTTTATAATTCACGTCGGCATCAAGCAAGGCCTTACGGACTTCCTTTAAAGTTTCTGCGACGTTAATTTCAGTAATCTGGCCCTGCCCTTTCAGCAGTTTAAACGCCCTATCGAGCTTATCACTTAAATTCTCAAACATAGCTGCAAAAGTAGTAAAAGGAAGGGAGCTCTAAAAGGGGTAAATTGATGAATTTTGGATTTTGGATTTTGGATTTTGGATTTCAAACTGCATTTATTGGAACACGGATTCGCTCCGATGGAGCTAACACGGATTTCGTCCCAAAGGGACGAACCACGGATTTAAAAGGATTTGATCTTGGTATGGGATAGATTTATTGGAAAGCCTAATAACTTAACTTGACAACCATTTAGTCATTTACTTACACGAACACGGATTCATCCCTATGGGACTAACACGGATTTCATCCCGTTGGGACGAACTAGGGATTTATGAGGATTTGATCTTGGTTTGAAGAACAATTCACTGTAAAACCAAGATTTCGGTTTGCCCCTCAATCACTCATTCAGTCACTCATTCACTCATTCAGTCATTCTGTCCTTCAGTCATTGTCTTACCTTTGGTCGAATCGGTCGTTTTTCTTGGTGAGTTTTAAGTCTTGCAATACGCTTGACTTCACATTAATTTGAATGAAATAGTTCTGTTGGAATCCGAAAGGCACCCAATTTAAACGCATTTCCCAGCAGTGTAGGTCACGAAAAACGCCGAGGGATGTATATGATAGATCTTTCTGTTCGAAATCGTATCCAGAGTTAAAATTAACCTTCCAGTTTTTTGTCACTTGCACATCCCCGTTAAAGTTCAATGTTTGTGTTGTTTGGTCGGAACTTCCGAAATTATTTTGGTAGTAAAAGCTATATCCCACCGATAAATTAAACGGCACTGTATAATCGATATAATCGCCTTTATTTTTATTGATATTTTCTAATTCTTCTTTGGATCCTTTATTGCTTTGGTAGTCTTTTTTACCATTAAACACCGAGAAGTTGACCGATAAATTAGCATTGTTCATATGCGCTAATTTTCCCGACTCGTTGATCTCGAACTTATTGTAACGAACACCTGCATCATTCACCATATACGGATCGAAAACTCCTGCAAAACTCAATGAAATTCTATCTAAAACTGTAGTACGCCCTGCAACAGAAATAGTCGACAAATTCAAGGAATCGGCAGCGAAATTATAGTTCATAGCTGCACTTAAACTTTCAAGCAACTTGATTTTCTTTTCTGTTACCGCAGTATCGGAAACTTGACGCACTTTCATCTCTATATTATTATCGAGACTAAAGGTCATTAATGAAGATTTTCCCGATGATGGTCCGCCGTACAAAGCTCCTTCAAAGATCGAATACAAGGCAGTTTTCCCTGTTGAATCCACTTGCACCGACTTATAAACCCCATAAGTAGGGTCACTAAAATCGGGACGCCATGAGAACCCTACATTAGGAGTCATTACATGTCGAATCGCCGCTAATTTCCCTTTCTTAAATTGTACCAATCCGAAGATTCGAGTATTCATATTAGCGCTGAACGAAAATTCACGTGCAGCTTTAAATCCAGCTACGGTATCAACATCAACAGTTTTAGTATCTGCAATATACTTTTTCTCGATTGTTTTTAAGTACCATTTTTCGGTATAATTAATTGCCGGGCTAACGGTAAAATATTTGAAAGCACTAAAAGAAGTACTAATAGGAATACTATGCTGAATTCCGTAGCGCAATTGATCGAGGCTCTCTTTTCTGAACAATAAAGTATCTTTAGTAGAGATAGAATTCTGCAGGCTGGTAGTATAACTCACTCCTATTTTTTCGTACCATTTTGCTGCACCAACAGCTGTTTTTCGCTTGAAAGGAGTTTGGCGACTTATTCCAAAGTTGGCAGTAGGAAAGCTTACTGTGATATCTCTCGTAGAAGTATTTTGAGAGTGAGAAAGTCCCGCGCTAAAACTATACGGTTTCCCCGGCCACGATTTACTAAAAGCCACCGAAGAGGTAAATGTATTCGTGAGGTAATTATTTGAAGAAGATAAATTATTACGATAGAAAGTGCTAGAACCTGCATTAACGTTTGCGCTGAAAGTACTATTTGGACGAGCTTTTGCATCCTGCATATGATTCCATCGTACGAAGAATCCTTTTTCAACTGCATAGTCAGGAAGTTCCTTCTGACTAGTCTTAGTTAAGGAATAATTCACCGAAAAATTTCCGTTATAATGGTAACGATTAGCATAATTAGAGTACGCATTAGCTCTCCAGCTTCCACGGGAATAAATATCGCCTGTTAGGGCTAAATCGAAATGATCGTTCAATCCGAAATAATATCCCCCGTTCGTTAAAAAGAATCCCAACTGTGCCGACTCACCATAAGCAGGGAATAAAATTCCCGAAGAGCGACCTTTTTTATTGGGGAAGAATCCGAAAGGAATAGCAAACGGCGTAGGTACATCGGAAATCACCAACTCGGCGGGACCGGTAACCACTTTATTATTAGGAATGACTTTAATCTTATTACTTGCTATAAAGTAATGAGGATGAGGCAATTCGCAGGTAGTATAATAACCATTGCGGATATAAGTAGTATTATCGGACTCCTTTTTAACAGTAGAACCATGAATATAGCTATCGCCATCTTTAGTGGAAATTTCGGCTATTCGTCCACGTTTGCTATCAAAATTATACTTTAACGATTCCGACTTAAACTCCTCAGCTCCTTGTCTAAAAATTGGAAATCCCGCCATAGTACCTGTACTATCAGGCATGCCTTTTGCTAATAAATTATGATCGGTAAAATTCAGTTCGATATAATCGGCAATCAAGTTAATATCCTCATATTCAATATGTGCCTTACCAAACATGTATACTTTGCCTTCTTCCAGATCATATCGAATTGAATCAGTTGCACCATATTTCACCTTGGACTTCAACTCATTACTAATTGAAGCTGAATCAACTGCAGCAGAATCCTTCACTACCAACATTAAGCTTTTATGAGCTAAAGAAGTATCAGGAACAACAGAAGCCGCCGAATCAATCTGCTGAGCTTTTGATGAAAAAGTGCAGAGAACCAAGAAAATACATACACACAACCAACAATTTGCCGTTGATAAGTTCACTGATAAACACCTACTTGACTGATACATTCTATCGTTAGAAACCTAATTTTGAAGGCGCAAAGCTACAAAACAACGTGAAACGTCTACTCTGCATTGTTACAACCTTATTGTTGGTGAGTTTTTCACTAACATCAGCAGGCCCTCACCGGAAGGATGCCTACAGAATTAAAACTGTCGTAATCGACGCAGGACACGGAGGCCATGACACAGGATGTCTGGGTTCTTCAGCCCGCGAAAAGACAGTTGCCTTAAATATCGCATTAAAGCTCGGAAAGCTCATTGAACAGAATTTTCCGGATGTAAAAGTAATATATACGCGCAAGACTGACGTATTTATTCCTTTACATGAAAGAGCAAATATTGCGAATAAGGCACATGCTGACCTATTTATTTGTATTCACCTGAATTCGGGAGCGAAATCGGCTTATGGAGCTGAAACCTATGTAATGGGGCTTCACAAATCGGATGACAACTTAAATGTTGCGAAGCGAGAAAATGCCGCGATCTTATTAGAGGACGACTACAAAACGCAATACGACGGATTCGATCCGAATTCACCTGAAGCAAATATCATCTTCTCTTTATATCAGAATCAGTTTATGCATCAGAGTCTTGATTTTGCATCGAAGGTTCAGCAGCAATTTGAAGAATATTCGGGAAGAAATAACCGTGGAGTAAAGCAGGCAGGATTCCTAGTATTATACAAAACAGCGATGCCGGCAGTACTTATCGAAAACGGATTTCTTACCCATGATATGGAAGAGAAGTTCTTAGATAGCGACAAAGGCCAAATGACTATGTCGACGGCAATTTTCAGAGCCTTCAAAGAATATAAAATTGACATGGAATCATCGGGGGGAGCGTCGGCAGTGAAGGAGGATAACCAGCCAAAAAAAGACGAACCGATGGCGGAAAATCCGGTAAAGGAAACAACACCGGAACCACAACAAGTAGCACCAAAGCAGGACACAGCACCAGCTCAAGAAGCTCCGAAAAAGGAAGATCCCAAGCCGTCGTCGGTAAACAATCCACCAACAAAAGAGGAACTTCCAAAACAGGAACCGGAAAAAGTAACTCCACCGAAAGAAGAAAAGCAAGCTTCGGAAGCGGAAAAGCCAATGCCGACACCCGTAAAAACGGAAAAAGCACCGGTAGAAAAGCCTGAACCTGCAACTAAAAAAGTTTATATCGGAGTTCAAATCGGAGCATGTACCGATGTCCAAAAAGAAGACGATAAATTCAAATCTGTTGATGGACTAAAACGAATTAAAGGAACCGACGGATTTACAAGATTTGTTGCAGGAAGCTATACCAGTATTTCAGCAGCGAAAGCGCGACAAAATCAACTAAAAGCTGCAGGATTTAAAGATTGTTTTTTAACTGCTTACGATGGCGACAAAAAGATTACACCTCAAGAAGCAGAGCAATTGCTTAAAAGGCCGTAATTTTGCCTCATAACTCTTATTTGTGAAATTTTCGAACGAAGCTAAAGTCGGTATACTCGTAACTGTTGCCTTGGCAGCATTATTATGGGGACTGAACTACCTTAAAGGTAAAGATGTGTTTACTAGCCGCAATACCTACTATGCGGTTTATGATAATGTTGACGGTTTAGTGAAATCGAATCCCGTTTTTATGAACGGATTCAGAATCGGCATCGTTAATGCAATTGATTTTATGCCCGACAAATCGGGAAAACTATTGGTCACATTAAAGATAGATCGTCATGTTTTTGTCTCGAAAGATGCCATTGCCAAAATATTCAACAGTGATTTAATCGGTACCAAAGCGATGCGTATTGATTTGGGAGCATCACTAACTCCTGCTAACGATGATGACACTTTATTTTCAGAATTAGAATCGGGATTGGCGCAACAATTAGGAAAGCAAGTTGGACCGATTAAAGATAAAACCGAGCATTTAATTGTGAGTTTAGATTCGGTAGTACAAATGATGCATGTAATGTTTGATCCAGCTACTCAAAATAATTTAAAGAGCGGAATAGGACATTTGAACAACAGCCTTGCCTCTATCGATCATATGGTAAGCGACGATAACGGTAAATTGCAGTTAATGATCAGTAATATCAACTCGATTACTGGAAATTTAAAAAGCAATCAGCAACAGATCAACAACATACTCAATAATATCTCGAAAGTTAGTGATTCACTTGCCGCTGCTAATTTTGCAGAAACTATCAGAAAAGCTGATGAAGTTTTAGGTCAATCGCAAGAGATGTTAACGAAGATAAATCAAGGAAAAGGGTCATTAGGCAAGATGGTGAACGACCAACAACTGTATGATAATCTGACTGCTACGTCGCACGACCTTGATGAGTTAATGAAAGACTTAAAAGCGAATCCGAAACGATACGTTCATTTCTCTGTTTTTGGCAAAAAGAGCAAATAAGTAAAACTGCTTTTACATTTTTTTTGTTTTAAACATCAGTTATTGAAAAATAACTGCCGGATGCTATGGAAATATAGCCCGATCGGCTTACTTTGCAGAAGTTTAATCAGCATACAATCAGGAATATGATTTCAAGTATACTATTCACCATTCTACTGGTTATTGGGGTGATTTTGTTCACCAAAAAGATCAGAGAAGTGATCAGGAACATTCAGCTAGGTCGTAAATTAGACCTTAGCGATCGTTCATCAGAAAGATGGGCAACCATGGCCCGAGTGGCATTAGGTCAATCGAAAATGGGATCTCGCCCGGTAGCAGCATTTTTTCACGTGCTCATTTATGTCGGATTTATCATTATCAATATTGAAGTAATCGAAATCATAATCGACGGAGTATTCGGAACGCACAGAGTACTATCGTTTATGGGCGGACTATACGACGTCTTAATTGGTTCATTTGAATTCTTAGCAATTGGTGTATTAGCAGCTTGTTTTGTATTCCTTTCAAGAAGAAATATTATCAAGCTTCGTAGATTCCACATGCGTGAAATGACGAAGTGGCCAAAGTCGGATGCTAACATTATCCTTTTTACAGAGATCTTATTGATGTCGGCGTTTCTAATTATGAACGCATGCGATTATCAACTTCAAATGATGGGAGCCGAACATTATTCAAGAGCAACTGGCATCGTTGGAGCATTTCCAGTAAGTTCAATGTTATTGCCAATGATATCGGGGATGTCGGTAGATAGTTTGATTATTTTAGAAAGAAGTTGCTGGTGGTTCCACATCATCGGAATATTAGCATTCCTTAACTACGTGCCCTACTCGAAGCATTTCCATATCCTTCTTGCCTTCCCGAATACCTATTACAGTAAATTGACTCCTAAAGGTGAATTTACGAATATGGAATCGGTAACTAACGAAGTTAAGTTGATGATGGATCCTACGGCGGCAGTACCTGCTGTTGATCCGAATGCTGCACCACAACGCTTCGGAGCGAAAGATGTAAAAGACCTGACATGGAAACAACTCATGGACAGTTACTCTTGCACTGAGTGCGGACGATGTACATCATCTTGTCCAGCGAACTTAACAGGAAAACTTTTATCGCCACGCAAAATCATGATGGATACGCGTGATCGATTAGAAGAAGTAGGAAAGAATATCGATCAACATGGAGCAGATCACGACGATGGAAAATCATTGTTAGGAAACTATATCACCGAAGAAGAATTATGGGCATGTACAACATGTAATGCATGTACCGAAGCTTGTCCAGTGAACATTGATCCATTATCAATCATTGTTGAAATGCGTCGCTATTTAGTGATGGAACAATCGAGTGCTCCTACCGAGCTCAACGGCATGTTCACGAAAATTGAAAACAACGGAGCCCCTTGGCAATTTTCACCTGCCGACCGTATGAATTGGGCGAATGAAGACTAACAACATCTTACAAACAAAATAGAAATTACAGTATGGAAAATTTCAAAGTACTTACCATGGCCGAAATGATGGCAAACGGAGAAAAACCGGAAGTATTATTTTGGGTAGGATGCGCGGGAAGTTTCGACGACAGAGCAAAAAAAGTAACCAAAGCGATTGCTAAAATATTACACGCTACAGGAGTAAAATTTGCAGTATTAGGAACAGAAGAAAGTTGCTCAGGAGATCCTGCTAAGAGAGCAGGGAATGAATTCCTCTTTCAAATGCAAGCAATGAACAACATCATGATTCTTAACGGTTACGAAGTAACGAAAATCGTAACAGGATGTCCGCATTGTTTCAATACATTGAAAAACGAATACCCTTCTTTAGGCGGAAACTACGAAGTATTGCATCACTCGCAATTACTTCAACAGTTAATAGATACAGGCAAACTAAAAGTTGCCGGAGGAACGTTTAAAGGAAAGAAAATAGTATTCCACGATCCTTGTTATTTGGGACGAGCAAACAATGAATACGAAGCTCCACGTTCGGTAATACAAAAGCTTGATATCTATTTAACAGAAATGAAACGCAGCAAAGCCAACGGATTATGTTGTGGTGCAGGCGGAGCTCAGATGTTTAAAGAACCTGAAAACGGAGTAAAAGATATCAATGTTGAAAGAGCGGAAGAAGCATTACAAACGGATCCCGATGTAATTGCGGTAGGATGTCCGTTTTGCAATACGATGATGACCGACGGAGTGAAAAACTTCAACAAAGAAGACAAAGTTCAAGTCAAAGATATTGCGGAACTAATCGCGGAAGCAATTGATATTAAATAAATTACGATAAAATATAAAATATCTTTCTTCGTCAATCGACATTGACTGATTATTCAAGAAATCATTAAAACGAATTATGTCTAAACAATCCCGGCGTTCCGAATTTCTATCTGAAGTAGGCAATATTTCAGCTTTTACGGGAAAGTTTTTTCGTGAAGGATTCAAGCCTCGTTATGAGTGGAGTGAATTGTTTCGCCAGTGTTATATTATCGGATATGAATCATTCCCATTAGTAGGTATTACTGCTTTCATTATGGGATTAGTACTAACGGTACAATCACGTCCAACGCTCGAAGAATTCGGTGCAGCCTCTTACCTACCGGCCATGGTAGCTGTTTCCATTGTTCGTGAAATCGGTCCCGTGATTACTGCCTTAATTTGTGCGGGAAAAATCGGATCCAGCATTGGCGCCGAATTAGGATCGATGCGAGTTACAGAGCAGATCGATGCAATGGAAGTATCGGGAACAAATCCTTTTAAATATTTAGTAGTAACGCGTGTGATTGCCTGCACAATGATGCTCCCGATTTTGGTGGTTTTAGCCGATGGCATTGGACTTTACGCAAGTTATATCGGAGTAAACTTAAAAGGAATTGTAAGTTGGAATTTATATACTACACAAGTATTCGAGTCATTAACTTTTAGCGATGTGATGCCGGCATTAGTAAAAACCTACTTCTTCGGATTTGCAATTGGCATTATCGGATGCTACAAAGGATACTTTAGTAATAAAGGAACTGAAGGTGTTGGTATTGCTGCCAACTCAGCGGTAGTAGTATCATCTTTGATGATCTTCGTAATTGATTTAATTGCTGTTCAGATAGCGGATATTTTAGGATTAACATAAGATGAGTACCGAAGAAAATATAGTTATCCGTACCGAGAAATTGGTAAAGTCGTTCGGTGAGAATCACGTACTGAAAGGCTTCGACTTGGAATTAAACAAAGGCGAAAACTTAGTTGTATTGGGCAAATCGGGCTCAGGCAAATCAGTATTGATAAAATGCATGGTTGGCCTACTCTACCCTGACTCAGGACTAGTATCAGTATTCGGAAAAGAGATACCAAAGCTAACGCAGTTAGAACTTGATGAACTAAGAACCAAGATTGGATTTTTATTTCAGAGCAGTGCGCTATACGATTCTATGACGGTACGTGAAAATTTAGAATTCCCGCTTCGCCGACATTGGATGCACAAGACAAAAGACGAAGTAAACGAACTCGTGATGGAAGCATTGAAAAATGTTGGACTAGAACGAGCAGTTGACTTAATGCCATCGGAACTATCGGGCGGTATGCGTAAGCGTATCGGATTAGCGCGTACGCTGATTTTGAAACCAGAGATCATGTTATACGACGAGCCAACTACAGGATTAGACCCGATAACAGGAAGAGAAATCAGCAATTTAATAGTTGCCATCCAAGAAAAATATCACACCTCATCAATCATCATTACACATGATATGGAATGCGCTAAAATAGTAGCGAACCGCATCATGATTTTGATTGATGGATTTAAATATACAGTAGGAACTTACGACGAATTAGTTAAGTCGGACGATCCTAAAATCAAACCCTTCTTTGCCTAAACAATGACAAAAACAACAAACAATATCAAGCTCGGCCTGTTTGTCACCATCGGTACAGCATTGCTAATACTTGCTTTATACCTGATTGGGAGCAAACAACATTTGTTTAACGATTCAGTGAAAATAAATGCTGTATTTAAAAATGTTGACGGACTAAGAAACGGAAACAATATACGCTTTGCGGGTATCACAATCGGTACAATTGAAAAGATCGATATTATCAGCGATAGCTTAGTAGTAGCAACTTTATTAGTCGACAAAGAATCGGTTAAGTTCATTCGCAAAACATCTATAGCTGATATCGGATCTGATGGATTGATGGGTAATAAACTCATAAACATTTTACCCGGAGAACCAGGATCAGCTCAAGTAGCAGAAAACGATACGATCTATTCTTTAGCACCTGTGGCTACCGATGCGATGATGCGCACATTGAGCAGCACCAATAACAATGTATTAGACATCACCCAAGATTTAAAACAAATCACTAAACGCATAAATGAAAGTCATGCGCTATGGGATTTATTAGCAGATACTGGAGCTACTCAACAAATCAGGACATCAATTCGACATTTAGAAACTATGACAGCAAATGCTACCACCGTGGCAACAGATGTTGAATCGATGATAAAAGATATAAAAAACGGAAAAGGAGCTGTCGGAAAAATTGTTTCTGATGAACATACAGCGGTAGAGTTTGAAACGTTGTTAAAGAACTTAAGAGAATCATCTGATACTGCAAAACTTGCATTACATCATATGCATGAATTCATGAAAGACCTCAACATTACTCCTGGACCATTGGGAGTTTTAGCAAGAGATACTGCAATGGCTAACGATATGCGATCGATGATTCATAATATGAATAGCAGTACAGCTACACTCGACGAAAACATGAAGGCCTTACAAAGCAATTTCCTATTTAGAAAATACTTTAGAAAGCAAGCCAAGAAAAAGGCCGCTGGTAATTAAAAAAAGAAAGTCCCGAAGTGAAAACTCCGGGACTTTCTTTTTTACACTAACGTTGATTAATATCCGAAAATATCTTGCAAAGTAAGAACTTTAACAGGACCATACTTCGATAATACATTCATATCGAGTTTATCTTTCTTACCTAACACAACAATAGTGTATTGAAGCGGCTTCACATACTGTTGTTGGAATTCATTTACATCTTTTAATGATAAAGTATTTAAAGATGAATAAATGTCCTTTCTATAATCATCTGTCATTCCTAACTTCTCATTTGAGTGGAATGTAGCAAGGATTGCATCCTTCGTAATTCTTCCCGTTTCAATTTGTTGAACGGCACCATCTTTAGCATTCGCAAATCCTTTTTCATTCAAAGGCATATCGCGTAATAACTCCATCATACCTGCAGAAGCCTCTGGCAATTTATCCACCTGAGTCCCGATATAAGCAGTATTATACGAAGAACGTTCTTTAATAGAAGGCGTTGCATATCGAGAAGAAACAGCATAAGCTAAGGCTTTACTTTCACGTAATGTTTGGAATACAGGAGAAGCCATTCCACCAGCAAAATAGCGGTTATACAAGAAAATCTTAGGCAATAAAGCACGATCGAAGGCAGTTCCTTTCGACAAGAATACCATTTCTGCTTGCTTCATTTCATAGTCAACAACAAATACTTTAGCAGAATCGGTAGATAATTCAGGGAACTTTACTTTCGGCGGAGCAGCTTGGAATCCGCGAGGAGTTTTGTGATACTTATCTAAGATACCAGCAAGAGTAGCAGGTTGTTGCGGTCCATAATAATCGATACGGTGCATGTACCCTGTTAAGTTGCGAAGCATCACCATTAAGTCCTGTACCTTCAAGGTTTTCAATTGCTCCTCAGAAACAATATTAGTTGCAGGGGAATGAGCACCGAACTTAGCATAACTCTGCATGTAACTAAGGATAGCATTCTTATTCAATTTAGCATTCTCACGACGCTTTAAGATATCGTCAGTTAAATTAGCGAACGACTCATCATCAGCTTTTGGATCTGACAATAAGCTTTCGATAAGTATCACAGCTTGAGTAAAATTCTCCTGAATACCATTTACATCAATTGTTACTTCGTCTTCAGAAGAACGTGCGCTAAAATCGCAACCGATTTTATAAAACTCCTCTTTAATTTGAGAACTAGAATATTTAGAACTCCCTAAATATTTGATGTAATCGGTAATTACCGACCAACGAGGATCCACGTTCGTTCCAACAGGAATGGTATATGATAAATCGAACACAGAATTTTCTTTATTTACCACTGAATAAACCGGGATTCCGCTCTTTAACTTTGTAGTCGTAATTGCTTTTGAGAAATCAACAAATGAAGGCGTTATTGCAGGAGCTTTATCAGTTGTGATATTCTTCAAAAACTCACTTTGCTTATCGCTATTCATCTTCACCGGAGTGATAGCAGGTTTAGTCACCTTCACTACATTTTTATCTTCACCAGTTCTTTTATAAACGATAACATAGTTATCACCATACCAATCACGTACAAATTGAACAACTTGAGCTTTGTTAATTTTCGCCAAACGATCGAGACGATTTACAACATCTTTGTAAGGAACGCCAGTGATTTCTGCATCAATCATTTCAGAAGTACGGTTTGAATTATCTTCATAACGACGAGCTTGATCGAGCTTCATATTTGTCACGATCGCAGGAATCAACCAATCGGGGAAGTTACCCATTTTGATTTCCATGATTTGCTTCAACAATAAATCACGCAGTTCTTCCAAAGTTTGTCCTTCGCGAGGACGAGCCGACAACAAATGCATTGAATAATCCTTCATGATATCGGTAGTACTTGAAGCACCCAAAGCCTTTTGAGAATTATTGATATTTAAATCGAGTAATCCGGCTTGGCCATTCGACAAAATCATATCTACCATTGTCAATACATCTGCATCAGCAGAATTTGCACCACCAAAACGGAAACCGATCATTACACTTTCAGCATCGGGACCAAACACTTCCTTCACCACAGGTGATTTGATTAACTTCTCTTGAGGAGAATTAAAGGCTGGGATGTCTTTGGATTGCATTTTCCCGAATCGCTCAGCAATAATTTTGATAGCCTCATCGGGATTAAAATCACCACTCAAAGCGATGACCATATTATTCGGAACATAATACGTTTGAAGGAACTTTTTAATTTCCTTCAAAGAAGGATTTTTCAAGTGCTCAACAGTACCGATTGTAGTTTGAGTTCCGTAAGGATGTGTAGGAAATAATCCAGCGTACATTGCTTCATAAGCCTTGCGTCCGTCGTTATCGAGTCCGCGGTTTTTCTCTTCGTATACAGCCTCTAATTCTGTATGAAACAAACGCATTTGTGGATTACGAAAACGTTCAGCCTCCACATTAAAGAAATTCTCCAATTGGTTAGAAGGAACATTATTTACATAAACTGTTTGTTCGTTAGAAGTATAAGCGTTAACACCGTTCACACCCAGAGCCGCCATCATTTTGTCGAACTCATTAGGGATTGCATAATTAGCAGCCACTCCTGAAACCGAATCAATTTTATGATAGATAGATGCACGAGAAGCGCTATCTTTCGTTTGGCCATAAACCTCGTAGAGATTAAAGATAGTATCCAACAAAGGAGCCTCTTTAGCAAAATCTTGGGTTCCGTATTTATCGGTACCCTTAAACAACATATGCTCGAGGTAATGCGCTAATCCAGTGTGATCTGCAGGATCATTTTTACTACCAGCCTTCACACCGATCATCGATTGAAAACGAGGAGCATCTTTATAAACCGATAAATACACCTTCAAACCATTGTCGAGGGTATAGATTCGTGCTTTAAGCGGATCGCCGGGAATCGTATCGTATTTTAACGATTTCTGAGCGGATACCTGGATGCTGATCAGCAAAGTCAGCATCAATAACCAATGGAATTTAAACTTCATAGTATAGATTTTCAAATAAGTCAGCCCAAAAGTAACTGTTTGTTTTTTGATTATTGCTTGTTAAAGTTTGTAAATGGCCCGATTTTTTTTGATTTTTGTAAGGTGCGACAATACAGCAGAACCCTTCTAGCAATTATTATCCTTCAATTTGCATTCATTTCCGGCTATAGCCAGGGACAGGAAACGAATTGGTATTTCGGGAATATGGCAGGGTTAAATTTCGGCACCACTCCTCCTACTGCGCTCACTAACAGCGCAATGAATGCTTTTGAAGGATGTGCGACTATATCAGATACAGCGGGAAATTTATTGTTCTACACCAACGGAAACATGGTATGGAACAAAAACCATAATACCATGCCAACGGGCAACGCCTTAAATGGCGACGGTGCCGCAACCCAAACAGCCATTATAGTACCAGCTCCTCAGAATCTTAATAAGTACTACATTTTTACGGTTGATACCAATGGAGGTACTCGCGGCCTATGTTACTCAGAAGTAGATATGAGTCTGAACGGAGGATTAGGAGACGTAACAGTAAAGAATGTACAGCTAATCACTCCAGTAACAGAAAAATTAACCGCTATCAAAAGAGCCAACAATATTGATGTTTGGGTGGTAGTTCATGGATGGAATAGCGATGCCTTTCATGTATTTCAAATCACGCCGGCAGGAGTAAATACAACACCTATTACTAGCAATGTAGGAAGTGTACATGGAGGTTCTTTCACTTTTGCGCACGGATATATGAAAGCCAGTCAAGATGCGCAGAAGTTAGCATGTGCTATTCGCGGTGGACTAAAAACTGAACTCTTCGACTTCGACAATATCAACGGTACGGTAAGCAATGCAGTTCCACTTACGGCAACTACTCAAGTCTATGGATTAGAATTTTCGCCTAACAGCAAATACTTATATGTAGCAGCAACATCAAATCCCGGTACCATTACTCAGTACGATGCCAAAGCCGGAAATGCTGCTGCCGTAATTGCATCAGCCACGGTAATTGGTACATACAGCGGATTGATTGGTGCTTTACAAAGAGGACCCGACAACAAAATTTATGTTTGTCAGTTTCAATCAACAAGTCTAGGAATTATTCCTACTCCAGATTTAGCTGGAACGGCAGCAGGCTTTATTCCGAATGGAATTTTCCTTGGAGGGAAGACATCACAGTACGGCTTACCGAACTTCTTACAAAGCTTTTTCTTAGTTGCAGATTTCACTTATGCTGATACATGCTCGGGAAGCAACACTCAATTCACGCTAACACTTCCGAATCCTAATCCTGATTCAGTAATATGGAACTTCAACGATCCATTGTCGGGTGCTAATGATACGAGTACGTTATTGAATCCTACGCATCAATTCACAACGGCAGGAACTTATACTGTAGAACTTATCGCCTACCAATCGTTACTAACGGATACGGTTCGCCGAACAATCCAAATTGTGGCTACACCTGCACCGAATTTAGGAAGCAACTTTTCGATTTGCGAAGGGAACACACAAATATTAAATCCAGGGACATTCAGTGCCGGAGCTTCTCTATTATGGCAAGACGGTTCAACGGCATCAAATTATGTTGCAGATACAACTGAACAAGTAATAGTAACAGTAACGGATTTAGCAGGATGTATTGGAAAAGACACTGTAGATGTAACGTGGATTGCCATTCCAGTTCCTAACTTAGGAGCCAATTCAATTTACTGTGAAGGCGACACAATTTTATTAGATGCAACAGAGCCGAATGCTACCTATTTCTGGCAAGACGGAAGTACCGATTCAGTGTATCATGCATATTCAACAGGTACATATATTGTAGAAGTAACGGTTGACGGATGTATGGGAACCGACAATGTAGATTTAACTTTTGATCCTGTACCAATTGTTAATTTAGGAGCCGACACGACGTTATGTAAAGGAATTCCTTTATATCTGGATGCGACTAATCCGAATGCAACGTACATCTGGCAAGATGGGACAACAAATTCATCTCAAATCATTTTTGATCCAGGTACGTATGTGGTCAACGTAACGATAGGAACCTGTACAAAATCCGACACGATTGTGATCGACCAACAAGATCAGCCTATAGTAGATCTTGGAGAAGACACCCTACTCTGTTACGGACAACCATTGCTTTACGATGCATATAATTACGGGGCAATCTATGAATGGCAAGACGGAAGCACCAATGTTACCTATGAACCTAAAAGTCCGGGTAACTATTATGTAACAGCAACCAACCAATGCGGAAGCGACGCTGACTCTGTTGAAGTAATGTTTGAAGTATGTAATTGTTTAGTGTATATGCCTGAAGCTTTCACTCCTAACAGCGACAATAAAAACGACTTATTCAACTACAAATACAACTGTACAAATTTCGAAGCAACCTTCGATATTTACAATCGATTTGGGGAGCATGTTTTTTCTGCGGTAAGTCCTGATGAAGCGTGGGACGGAACATTTAAAGGGACTAAATCACCTCCAGGCCTATACATTTACATCCTTCATTTCAAAGGATATGACAATGGGCATTACGTAGACACGAAGCAAAAAGGATATTTTTCGCTGATTCGTTAATAATCACCACTTTAGTAATTACTTTTGAAACTAAGAGGCGCTTTTGGCGTACTAACTCAAAAATCGGGATTTTCCCGTAGGGATCTTAATTTCAAAAACCATGAAACAAAACCACCCAAGTCTTTCTTTTGTTAAAGGCACCATTCTGACCATTTTATTAGCTACCATTGGTAGTCTAAACACTGCAAAAGCACAATGTCCCGACACTCTTTTTGTACCAAGAGGAATGTCGATTTGCGAAGGAACAACAATAACCTTCGAAGTAAATCCAGATTTACCAATAACCGAAGGCACTTTATTATGGTCGACAGGAGAAACGGGAACATCAATAACGGTAACACCAACTCAAAGTGGGTATATTGGATTATCGTTAGACAAAGGAACGAGCATCTGTACAGACAGTGTGTTCATTACGGTTATTGCGAGACCAGATTCAATTACATCGACAACAAATGTTATTTGCAATCCTTTTACGATCAACTTAAAATCGATGCCGGGCACTGCGCATCAATGGTATCGTTACAACTTCGCAATTAGCGGAGCTACGGGACAAATTTACACCGCATCAACGGGAGGCAATTACTGGTGTGAAACCACGAATATCTGTGGAACATTCAACAGCAACATCATTCCTGTAACGAAATATTACCCGCCAACATTAAATGTGTCATTATCGGGAAGTTCGATTATCTGCAGTGGCGACTCAGTAGCAATATCGAGTGTAACGAATGCCGCATTACCAACCTACCAATGGTCGAGAAATAACGTAGCGATTCCGGGTGCAACTAATCCCGATTTACAAGCCAAGCAAGCAGGAAACTATAAATTAGTGGTAACTGACAATACGACAACCTGTTCGAGAAATAGCTCGGGAGTAAAAGTCACTTATTATACATTAACAGCTACAATTGCAGCTGCTCCATGCGATGCTGGATCAGTTACATTTACTGTTAGCACAAACTCTACCCAGCCAGATGTTAAATGGTATAAAAATGGTGTTTTAATAGCCGGAGCTACAGGATTAACATACACTACGACAACTAAAGGATATTATAAAGCAACAGTGACTGATTTAGTTAAGGGATGCATTAAAAACACGCCTAGCATACAAGTATCCTCATTATGCAGAATGGGCGACTTTTTACAAAGTGAAGATGTAGTTGCCTATCCTAATCCTACGAAAGACTATTTAACGATTGATGTAAATGAAGAAGTTGAAGCATTCAGCATTAGCCTTTACAATATGTTAGGAATGAAAATCAGAAGCGAACAATTTAATAATCAGTTCGATATGAGAACATTACCTGCAGGAGTCTATTTAATGGAAATCAGAGATCATAGCACAAATCTGATTAAACGACTTAGAATCGAGAAACAAGATTAATCGAATAAAATCAAGAGAAAGGCTGTCTGAATAAGGCGGCCTTTTTTATTTTAAGACAACAAATAAATGGCCATATTCGGTTAGGAACTATAAACAAAAACAAAGCCGCAAAAGTAAAGCTCAAAAATGAGGAAAATGTGAGTTATCAAATCAACAATTTGATTAACAACACATTATAAAATCAAATCCAATCCAATAAAAGGCTTTGCTTTTTTGTTAATAAGTTAAGTTAGTTGTGTTCATTGTTTTGGACAACTGCCATTAATTTTAGTAGATATAGCCAACTCTGTTTATTATCTTTGTTGAGTGGCGAAATTTAGTCGAGAAAAATGAAAATTACTTATTACGGACATTCCTGTTTTGCAGTTGAAATCAAAGGCAAAACGATATTATTTGACCCTTTCATTACCCCAAATGAGCTTGCAAAAGACATTGATATAGAATCAATTAAACCTGATTTCATTTTAGTTTCTCATGGGCATAGCGATCATATTGCAGATGCTGTTATGATAGCTAAAAACTCGGGTGCCACAGTAGTATCCAACTATGAAATAACAGAGTGGTTAAATAAGCAAGGAGTTAGTAATGTTCATCCGATGAACATCGGGGGACATTGGTTCTTCGAATTCGGGAAAGTAAAATGTGTAGTAGCAGTTCACAGCAGTACGTTGCCAGATGGAAGTTATGGTGGAAATCCGATGGGCTTCTTACTAGAAACTGACGAAGGTAATTTATACTATGCCGGCGACACTGCCCTAACCTACGATATGAAGTTGATAGGCGATTACAAGCAGATTGACGTAGCCTTTCTACCGATAGGAAATAACTTTACGATGGGAATCGACAATGCGATAATTGCGGCAGATTTCATCAAATGCGAAAAGATAATTGGAATGCATTACGACACCTTCGGGTATATAAAGATTGACCATAAAGAAGCTACAGAGAAATTTAATGTAGCAGGAAAAGAGTTAACTCTGATGAAAATCGGAGAAAGTAAGAGTTTATAGTCCAGCGAGTTATACGAATCATTTTAAGTTTTACATCAGATGGCAAAAATAATAGCAATAGCAAATCAAAAAGGTGGTGTAGGTAAAACAACCACAGCTATCAACCTGGCAGCGAGTCTGGCAGTTTTAGAATTCAAAACTTTGCTGGTAGATGCCGATCCACAGGCCAATGCCACATCGGGCGTAGGATTCGATCCACGAACAGTAAAGACCTCGATCTACGAATGTATCATCAACGAAGTAGAGCCGAGAGACATTATATTAGACACTAAGACACCAAATCTATACCTTCTACCCTCTCACATCGATTTAGTAGGAGCTGAAATCGAAATGATTCAGTTAGCTAATCGCGAGCGAATGATGAAATTGGTATTAGAGAAAGTGAAAGACGAATTCGATTTTATAATCGTTGACTGTTCTCCATCACTAGGTTTAATCACCATTAATGCATTAACTGCAGCTGATTCGGTAATCATTCCAGTTCAATGTGAGTATTTCGCATTAGAAGGATTAGGGAAGTTATTGAACACAATCAAAATCGTTCAAAACAGATTAAATCCTGAATTAGCAATTGAAGGTATTCTATTAACGATGTACGATATGCGATTACGTTTATCGAATCAAGTAGTAGAAGAAGTAAAAACGCACTTCCAAGATTTAGTATTCGATACAATTATCCAGCGCAACACCAAATTAGGCGAAGCACCAAGTTTCGGAGAAAGTATCATTATGCACGATGCAACAAGCAAAGGAGCCATCAACTACTTAAACCTAGCTCGTGAAATACTTCAGAAAAACAATATGACAGGGATGTCGGCAGAAGATAAAGTCCTAACCGAAAAAGTGATGGATAAATTGAAAGTATCCGACAATTAATTCCCCTACACCAATCAATAGTAAGTAAAGCATGTCAACAAAGAAATCAGGATTAGGAAAAGGCTTAAGTGCGTTATTAGGCGACAGTGTTGCAGAAAGTGCGGAAAACAACAATTCAACTCCGGCACCTGCAAAAACTGAAACTGCGGTGATGCCCGATATTTCTCGCGTAGTAGCGGGAGCTGTTTCACAGATCCCTTTAAATCACATTGAAGCAAACCCTTTTCAGCCGAGAACCGAATTCGACGAAGGCGCTTTAAATGAACTAGCCGACTCAATCCGTCAGCAGGGAATTATTCAGCCAATTACAGTAAGAAAAGTTAGCCACGATCGCTATCAAATAATAAGTGGAGAGCGACGTTTTAAAGCATCGAGAATAGCTGGACTGGAAGCAGTTCCTGCATATGTACGTACAGCCAATGATCAATCGATGTTAGAAATGGCATTGGTTGAAAACATACAACGTGAGAATTTAAATGCGCTTGAAATTTCAATCTCCTATCAACGACTTATTGAAGAATGCAGTTTAACGCAAGAACAATTAGGAGAAAGAGTTGGAAAGGATCGTTCAACAGTAACAAACTACTTAAGATTATTAAAGTTACCACCACAAGTTCAATTTGCAATTCGCGATGGAAGAATAACGATGGGTCATGCTCGTGCTATTCTTGGCGTTGATGATATTGCAATGCAACTTCAAATTTTCAACGACATACTTGCAGGAGATTTAAGCGTACGTAAAACGGAAGATTTAGTAAGGTCAGCATCACCTAAAAAAGGAAATCGCAAAGACGACAAACGACCGATTTGGTATACTGAAATCAGAAATATAGAAGAAAGACTAGCGCATCGCTATGAAACGAAAGTAGAGATTAAGCATAAAGACAACGGAAGCGGACAACTAGTAATCAACTACTTCTCCAACGACGACTTTAACCGCTTAATTGAATTATTGGATTTCGATTAATTTGGTTGAATACTTCACAAAAAAAGGCTCTTCGGAGCCTTTTTTTATTTCTATCAGATATATCCCATCAACTTATACATCACAATTCCGACCCATTCATGAATGATTAAATCCCATGTTGAGATATTCTCGGCGTCGGGTTGAATTAAACGATCGACGGTATAAATATCTCCGCCTGAACGGACATCCACCGGAAAAGGATCAACCGGCAATTTGGCTTTTTCAAAGCACAAAATCGAACGCTTCATATGAAAAGCCGAAGTGATTAACAGAAAGCGTCCGTTGGGAATTGACTTCTTAAGAATCTCGGCTGACATCATTGCATTTTCTGCCGTATTTCGACTGTTATTTTCGAGAATAATATCCTCTTGCTTCACTCCGCTTTTCAACAAAACCTCAGCCAACAATCCTGACTCCTTCCACTCCTGGAAATTCACGAAACCGGATCCCCCGGAAAGCAAAATTTTATTGATTTTTTTATCGTGATACAATTGAAGAGCTTGAATAAGGCGATCAACAGAACTACTATAAACGACGCGGTTTGTAGCTTTATCGTAATAGCGCATACTGCCACCCAAAACGATACCGACATCGTAAGGTTTTTTGATAGACGACGAACTAATGGCAGGAGTTTCCCAAGCCTTCATTAACGAATTAGCGATGAAAGGATTAGTAAAAAATAAAAGAAGCAGAACACTGAATAATAATAACTTACGAGCTTTTTCACGATTTTTATTTAAGATAAAAGTGCCCCAAATACCAATTATAATAATCCATACTAACGGCGAAATTATCACATCGAGAATTTTTGACAGCACAAAGAACATAAACTGAATAATTAAGATTAAAATTCAAATGATTTTTAATGAATTTGAATCACCCGAAATCTGTGGAAAGGCAATTCATCCATACAACAAAGAAAAGCAATCCCGATCAAACCCTAAAAAATTTCGTTCACCCTTAAATACACCAGATTCGGCGATAAACATCTACCCACACTTGACAGATATACATTCTTGACCGTAACTTGCATTGATAAAGTTTCAAAAAACGAGAAGAAGAAAAATATGAAAATTAGATTACTGGCAGTAGTTTTACTTTTTTGCGCAAATGCGTTAAATGCCCAAAGTTTAGCTGATGTGACACTAGTTGCACCGGGATCGAGCTGGAAATATTTAGCCAACGGATCAAACCAGGGATCAGGATGGAAAGCAAGTTCATTTAACGATGGCACTTGGTCTTCTGGAAATGCAGAATTAGGATACGGACAAGGCGACGAATCAACTGTAGTATCATATGGTCCGAATGCTAGCAATAAATACGTAACAACCTATTTCAGAAAGGCAGTAACCATCATCACTCCAGCACAAAGTTATTCTTCACTCACAATACAAATTAAAAGAGACGACGGAGCCATTGTTTATGTAAATGGCGCAGAACGTTTCCGCACGAATATGCCAACAGGCACAGTAGCTTATAACACCTATGCAAGCAGTTGTGCGAGTGATAACGGCACAGTTTGGCAAACGGTTACTTTACTCCCATCCTATTTCACAAATGGCACCAACTACATTGCAGTAGAGCTACATCAATGTAACGCAACTAGTAGTGATTTAAGTTTTGACTTACAACTTACAGCTACTCCAATATCAACTCCTGTTACATCAACAATAGGAACATTTACATCATTACAACCTACAGCACAAACTCAAGGGTTAGTAATACCTCCTACACATACATTCCAAATGATTGCTCGAGAGAGTCAATCATACACAGTGGGCGGAAAAGTACCTGGACGCTCTGACTTCACTGGATACATTCCAATTGCAGGATCAAGCACAAACGGATATTTACATCTAAATCACGAAACAACTCCTACCGGAGGAATTTCAAACTTTGCGATTAATTATAATTCAACTACAAAGTTATGGGGCATCACCTCATCACAAGCAATAAATGTTAACACCTCAAATATTGTAAAACTTGAGAAGAATTGTTCTGGAGCAGTTACCCCATGGGGAACGACATTAAGTGGAGAAGAAACGCGTGCTACAGGAGATGTAAATGCAGATGGATATCAAGATGTAGGTTGGTTAGTAGAAGCTGACCCTGTAACCCAAGCCGTAAAACAATATGGTAACGGAAAGCAAGAAAAACTTTGGGCAATGGGACGAATGGCTCATGAAAATGCAACAGTAGCTCCTGACTCAAAAACAGTATATTTCGGAGAAGATGATCCAACTGGATGTCTTTATAAATTCGTAGCAACAACGGTAAGAAATTTATCGGCCGGTACACTCTACGTTTTAAAACTCGACAGTACATTAGTATCGGGTGCTCCAACTAAAACCACTGCAACATGGATCGCAATACCGAACACTACCCAAGCCGATAGAAACAACACGTTCTCTTTAGCAATATCACGAGGAGCAACACAATTCAACGGAATAGAAGACGTAGAATATGGTCCCGATGGAAATGTTTACTTCGCATCAAAAGGATATGGAAGAGTTTACCGCTTCAAAGACAATGGAACAACGGCAACAAACTTTATTACATATGTTGGTGCAATGAACTATACTATTAACTACGGCACAGGAACAGTATCAGAGCCATGGGGAATAGGAAACGATAATTTAGCATTCGACGGAGAAGGAAATTTATGGGTATTACAAGATGGAGGCAAAAACTATATCTGGGTTGTAAAAAACGGACATACGCAAGCATCACCAAAAGTATCGATATTTGGTACAGTGCCTTTAGGAGGCGAACCAACAGGAATCACCTTCTCGCCCGACTATAAATTTATATTCATGTCGGTTCAGCATCCGAATACAAACAACACGCTTAGTACCGTTGATGCGGCAGGAGCAACAGTTAAATTTAATGCTAGTACTACAATTATAATTGCCAGAAAAGAATATTTGGGCACATCAATACTAAAAACAGGCTTTGATGAGCCATTGATTACGAGTATTGATTTAGCAAACCCGATAAAGGTCTATCCAAATCCCACAAATTCGAATAGCACAATAGAAATTGCGCTTTTAGAAGACAGCGAGATAAGCTGCGAAGTATATGACTCAAAAGGTTCCTTAGTTCAAGTTATAGCTCAAGGGAATACTTATGAATCAGGCGTATTTCAAGCTGAAATAAGCAATCTTTTGAATCCCGGCATCTATTTAGTTAGAGCAAGTATTAACAACAAGCCCTACAGCATAAGACTGATTAAACAGTAAAGCCAAATAAAACCCCTGAGAAATCCGTTGTGAAGTACTAACCATCACAACGGATTCTCTATTTTTGGGGCATGCAATTACCCGACCGTAACGATACCATTTGTGCTTTAGCCACTGCACCCGGCATGGGAGCTATAGCTGTGATAAGGATATCAGGAGCAAACACCTTCGACATCATCAACAAAATTTTTCAAAGTAAAAGCGGGAAATCCAAAGACTTTAAAGCAGTAAAAAGTCATACACTTCACTTTGGAAATATTATTTACGACAATAAAATTATTGACGAAGTACTATTAAGTGTCTTTAAAAATCCGATGTCGTATACCGGAGAAGACACCGTTGAAATAAGTTGCCACGGATCAACTTATATTCAGCAGCAACTTTTACAAGTATTACAGGGTAGCGGATCGCGATTAGCAGAGCCTGGTGAATTTACCATGAGAGCCTTTTTGAATGGCAAATTAGATTTAACTCAAGCGGAAGCTGTGGCGGATTTAATCTCGTCGCAACATGCGAGTGCACATACCACAGCTATACAACAATTACGTGGAGGATACAATAGTACGATTCAAGCATTGAGGCAGCAACTGATGGACTTTGCATCACTTATAGAGCTCGAACTCGACTTTGCAGAAGAAGATGTTGAATTTGCGAACAGAGATCAACTGAGAGCTTTAATTAATGGCCTATTAAAAGAAGTAAAGACCTTAAGAAATAGTTTTGACACAGGAAACGCAATGAAGAATGGAATTCCTGTAGTAATTGCAGGGAAACCAAACGTAGGAAAGAGTACATTACTAAATGCGCTTTTGAATGAAGAAAAAGCCATTGTAAGTGAAATTGCAGGAACCACAAGAGACGTAGTAGAAGACCAACTTATAATAGACGGTTATCGTTTTCGATTTATGGATACTGCGGGAATTCGACATACAACAGATACCATTGAAAAAATTGGAGTTGAGAAAACCTATTTACATACAGAGAAAGCAAGTATAGCACTTTACTTATGTGATCCAGGGCAAAGCAAACCCGAAGAAATAAAATCAGAATTAGAGGAACTAAAAACCAAGTCGGGGAACAATACACTATCAATAATAACAGTTGTAAATAAAACGGACCAATTTTCAGAAGAAACACTTCTACCCTATCAAGAGTTACCTTCATCCGTTTTTATATCCGCCAAAAACAAAACGCATTTAGAAGAACTTAAAAGCTTACTGATAAGTGAATCCGGCGTAGCCAACAAAGAAAACGAGAACCAATTAGTCACCAATGCGCGACATGCCTCATCACTTTTAAAAGCAGAAACAGCACTTACGAAAGTAATAGAAGGCATGGATGATAATCTCACTAGCGACTTTTTAGCACTAGAATTAAAAGAAGCATTATATCAACTAGGCAACATCACAGGAGAGATATATACAGACGATCTATTGGGGAATATCTTTAGTAAGTTTTGTATTGGAAAGTAAACATATCAGAACAATAATGATATAATGAGCCAAATCAAATATACATCTGCGAGATATGAAAACAGAATAATATTTGTTTTATTGGGGCTTTTAATCACCATTGTAGCAATAGCACGCTATCACTTACTGTCAATTCCTTTAGAAAGAGACGAAGGCGAGTATGCATATATGGCTAAGTTAGTCCTTGATGGACATCCGCCTTATACTTTAGCATGTAACATGAAACTTCCGGGAACATACTATATGTATGCCTTGATCATGAAAATATTCGGCGGGACAGATATTGGAATCCATACAGGATTAGCCATCATCAATATTGCTTCAATTATTTTAATTTTTAGAATAGTCGACAAATTAATTGGCAAAAATGCCGCGTTAATATCTGCAATCACATTTGGAGTAGTAAGCACATCATGGACAATTTTAGGACAAGCTGCGCATGCAACTCAATTTGTAAATCTATTTGCACTTTTAGGAATAAATGCCATACTTAAAAAAAATCCTGATCTTGATCTAAAAAGATGGCAACACCTCTTAGCAGGTATTTTCTTTTCACTAGCTTTTATCTGCAAGCAGTCCGGTATTTTCCTTTTGTTCGCAGGAATAACAATTGCAATTATCAATTCAAACTCCGAATTTTCATTAAAAGGTATAATAAGCATAGTAATTTGGATCCTCATAGGATTTATAACACCTCTTATTGACATGGTGATATATTTCTACATCTGGGGAGATTTTGAAAGTTTTAAGTTTTGGACAATAGACTTTTTATCACAATACGGCAATACAGTATCGCTATCAATGGCACCGGAAATGTTTATATCAAGTTTAAGGGCAATCACCAACAACTATTCATTAGAAGGATACACCCCAATGTGGGCAATATCTATCATTGGAATTCTTGCTGCATACAAATGTGCGACAACGAAAAAAAACATAATGACTATTTACGCCATTATTTTCTTTTCATTTCTAACTGTGGTTCCTGGATTTTACTTTCGTCAGCACTACTATATCACCTACTTACCGGCGATGTCGATTGCAGCAAGTATATTTTTCGAATTTCTACGAAATAAAATCAAAGAAAATTACAGTTCACTACCTGCAACCTATGTACCACTCTTTATTTTCCTTGTTATGATTACTTACAGTATAGATTCAAATGCAGATTACTTATTCAAAGGAAACAATTTAGCAAATAGCAAAAAGATATATCGACTAAATCCTTTTGCTGAATCAATTGAAATAGGAAACTATATCAAGAAAAACACTTTACCTGATGAAAAGATTGCAATACTAGGATCGGAGCCGCAAATTTTATTTTATTCAAATCGATATTCAGCAACTCGACATATTTATGCATACAATTGGGTAGAAGATCAGCCTTATGCTTCAAAGATGCAAGTCGAATCCATCAAAGAAATTGAAATCAACAAACCCGAATACATACTATATGTAAATATTGATGTATCATGGTTATTACGTCCAAATTCAGATGAACATATTTTCAAATGGGCGAATGAATACATCACAAAAAACTATCATGTAGAAGGAATAGTAAATGTAAAAAGCAAATCAATCGAACCGATAATATCGGGAGATGATTTAAAATCATTTCGTCCGACTTCAAAAGAATTGATTTTCATTTATAAGAAAAACAAAACATCATAAGAATTCATCCGAAAATCTAGAAGAACGAATTAGTTCCAAAATTTGTAAATTTCCTTTACACTATCGAGTTATAATTATTTTATGCGATTCGACAGTTGACATTGATTTCAAATTGACAATATAGATTCCATTGGCAAGCATTGGAAGATTGACAGTGCATGATCCCGAAGATTCAATATAGAAAGTTTTAGCCAATAATTCTCGTCCGTTAACATCTAGCATTTTCAAATCACCTGAAGTTCCCGGTAAAGAATGTAAAACGACACTAGAATTCTCAATGCAATGAATTTCGAATTTGTTATTTGTCAAACTATTCACATTTTGAATGGTGTAATTTAATGGCTGAGAAACAGCGGTACATCCATTATTATCGGTTGCCATAACATAATAAGTTCCGTTGATAGGAAGAATCAACGTATCGCTATTTACACCAGGCAAAATATTTCCATTCAGATACCATTCTAGGTTTTGAGTATTTCCGAAAACAACAATATTTCCGTTCACGATGTTTATTATTGGAATAATTGGTGCAGGCCAAACTAATGCATTCAAAAAATCGGATGAAGAACAATTGTTTGTATCGGTTGCGGTGACTGTGTACATTGTATTCGATGTAGGGAAGGCATAAACACTATTACCAGTATCAGCACTTAAAGAGCCAGCTGGACTCCATGTTAACAACATATTTGGACCAAAGGAACCAGCGGTAAGCAAAGCTGAATCACCTTCACAAATGGAAACATCACTACCAACCAAAATTAAAGGATTAGGATTGACTGTGACAAAAACAGAATCACGGTTAACACAACCTGAAACATTTGCGCTTTCAACAATATACATCTGAGATGCATAAGGAAAAACTATCGGCGTTGAGATTGTATCATTAGAAATATTATTTGAAGGGTACCAGTGGGTTAAACTTCCATTTAGCGCATCACCAATTTGAATCGAATCACCAAAACAAATAGATTTATCACTTCCTGCATTTACAAAAGGTATAGGATTAACTGAAAAAGAAATTGAGTCAACAGGTATTGAATTGGCACAACTTAAACTACTAACAAACGAAACCGATAGATTATGATTTCCCGATAAACTATCGATATTCAAAACCGAAGAATTTACATTCAATAACTGATTATCTAAGTACCAACTATAAACTGGACTATACCCTGCCCCTGCTGTTTGGGCAACAAATTGTAGAAGATCATTTTCGCAACCATTTGCGCTATTATTAACCAACTTAACTGTTGGAGCAATAGAAGACTTTATAGTCAAATCAAATCCATTATCAGGTCCAATTAAAGCAGGAGTTGTACTAACAATACGAACTCTGAATCCTGAGCCATTCAACCCTGAAGGCAACTGACAAGTAATAATTCCTGAAGGATTAGCCATCGGTGTATACTTTTGAAACGTTCCTATAACTTGAGGTGACGCAAATGAACCGAATGCATCGCTTAACTCGATAGAATACATCTGAGTGCTTAAAAGAAATCCCGAAGCATTATATCCTACGAAAATATTAGCGCCTGAACAAAACACCGAATCCTGCACATAAGTCCTTAGTAAGCTATCAGGTTGAAGTGTATGCAAAATTCCGGTTTGACCCCCAACGCAATAACCATATCCGTTATCAGTAACGGAGATACTATGCATCTCCCAATTATTTGCTAAACAAGCGGTTGCCATTGTTGACAAATTAACACCTGCGTTATTAGTAACTTTTTGACTCGTAGAAGCAGCAAACATTCCGCTATCATTCGTAAAGAACTGCATTTCTTGAACGTCGCTATTTGTAGTTGGCGAAGGATATAGATCGATCCACCATGCGCCACCATTTACAGTTCTATAAAGAGGACCAAAATCGCCGGCCACATAGCCAGTATCATTACTTGTGAATTGAATATCATTGAAAGAAGAATTTATATTGATACTATCATTCTTCAACATCCAATTATGTCCACCGTTAATAGTTTTATAAACTAAATTTTGTCCGCATACAAAGCCAGTATCATTATTCAAAAAGTAAATTCCCGAGAGAGCATAAGGACTTCCTGTATGCATTGAAGTATCCCAAGTTATGCCTCCATCGAGCGACTTCATACAATTCCCTGTTCCATAAGTAATAAAAACAGCATTAGAATCACGCACTTGAATATCATAAATACTATCACGAACAGGAATATTCCAATCGTACCAAGTCATTCCCTCGTCATCACTCTTAATTAAAACATTAGGATATCCAGCAGCAATTACCGATTTGCCATTCAACCAACGAACGGAATTAAGATTAACATAAGGAACATCATTTCTCAAAGTCCAATTTAATCCTCCGTTATTAGTTTTAAATACATCACCATATTTACCTACAGCTACACCAACATTTTGATCTCTAAATCGAACACTTGATAATTCATCAACAAAACCTGACAAGTTATTCTCCCATGAAACACCTCCGTTAAATGTTTTATAAATTCTTCCATAGCTAATCCCGAAATACCCGATATTTTCTTCAGGGAATGCGATGCTATAAATAAAATCGTTAACTGGTGTAGGAAGAACATTCCAAGTAAGACCACCATCAACAGTCTTCAATATTTTACCTTGATCACAGACAACGAATCCGATATTTTTATTTGCAAAAAACAATCTAGTCATAACAAAACCAGATGGCGCATTAAAGGTTGTCCATGCCCCTCCTCCATTAGTAGTTCTCTTAATAACATAAGGAGAAAGAACGAAACCGGTATCCACCGACAAAAAACGAACATCGCGAAACGCATCAGTACCAGAATAAATGGAAGAAAAAGAAGTACCTCCATTCGTAGTTTTCTTTACTACACCATTATCACCAACAAAATATCCCACAGAAGAATTCACAAAACTAAGTGCATATATCGTAGACGTAACTCCTGAAGCGATGGTAGTAAAAGTTGCACCACCATTAGTAGTTTTACGCAAAAGACCATTTAAACCACAAATAAATCCGACGTTAGCATCAACAAAGTACATATCATTTAATCCAGCGCCAAGGCCAGAAGATTGGGTTATCCAACTCATACCACCATCGGAAGTATGCAAAACAGTGCTTGATGCGCCAATAGCCCATCCATTAAGTGGCGTAACAAATTGAATACGTGTAAGTTCGCCTGTAGTTGACGATTTCATTCGAACCCAATTGGCACCTCCATCGATAGTCTTTAAAATACAACCTGTACCCGTACAATTTCCGATTCCGGCACCTTGTCCGCAAGCGTAACCAGTTTTAGCATCCACAAAAAACAAGTCATTAATACGACCAGCATAAGGGGTAGCAGTATTCCAATTTTGAGCCATTGCATTGCCCAAAGCAAGAAATACAAGAAACAAAAACAAAGAGATCCTTTTCATAAGTGTAAAGGTACAAAAAACAAGTAAATAGAAACGGGGAAAATGAATACCCTTTTCGTTGGTATAAAGGCTAAATGCACTCTTAAAAGCCAAATTGGATATCATTAATACGATATCCAATTTGCTTCAAATCTAAGCCCAAAAACAAGCAACAAAATCACACATATTTGGCCAATCCAACAGATCAGAAGGTAAATACCCAAAATTTAATGCCTAAAAACATTTGTAAATTCAAAAATATATTTATTTTTACAATACCTACTTTTTAATATTTAACACCTAATACTTGCGCCATGAAAAAATTGCGTTTTATTTTATTGATAATAGCGTCATTATTTTTCAAATCTACATGTATTAATGCGCAAGGGTTTACCAGTGGAACGATTCCAATGTGCGACACGAGTGATTTTACATGGTACAATCCGTTTCCATCTGTAATAGGGAACAATGGAACGCAAATTAATTATATCAAGTTAAATATCACATCTAATCACCCGGGCACATTAAAGGTATTGCTTATATCTCCAAATGGTATTTCCCTAACTCTTTCAGCATTCCATGGTGCAGGAGGGCAAAATTATACTGGATGTATATTTGTCCCATCTGCAGCACCAAATATTACAACAGGGACAGCTCCATTTACTGGAAATTGGCTTCCGGAAGGGTCAGGAGGATTTTCTGTATTTAACGGAATCTCAGCCAAAGGCACATGGACAATAAGAATTATCGATACTCTATGCAATCCTACTCTTTATCCTGGCGGAGGGGTATTGACAAATGGATATTTCAATGGATCTGGAGCTGGCGGATTTGCAATTTTTAATTGTTCATATACAATGCTTACGGACTATGTAACAATATGCCCTGGTCAAACATTTAATGCGGCAACTTATTACCAAGGCTACTTTTCTGTATCAATTAATAATTCAAATCAATTAATCTTAAGTCAACCAGGCTTCTATTCAGTTTACCTTGAGGATTATGGAGGATGTGATTATTACGGCACACTTGTATTAGGTAATTACCCTTCGCCAACATTAGGATCGGACCAAACAATAAATATCTGCAACGGGAACTACTTAAATTTAGACTCGATAATTAATAACAATTCAATAACAAAAAATTGGACCCAAAACGGCATACCAATTTCCGCAGTAGCAGCTTCCACTGTAACACAATCAGGGATTTATCAATTAACCGCAACAAATACATATGGATGTTCCTCTACGCAGACATTTACTGTAAATACTACTACGGGATTAAATATTGGTATTGATCAAAACCTTACAAATTGTCCAGGTCAATCAGTAAACTTAAATACATTGTATAACACAATCGGATTAACAACTAATTGGTACAACAATGGAATATTAATATCTAACCCAAGTAATGTTTACAACCCAGGAATATACACCATAATCGCAATTAATTCATTCGGGTGTATTGATACAGCAAACATAAATTTAAGCACAAATACAACAAATAATTTAGGGCCTGACCAATCAGTTTCAATCTGTTCGGGAACAACATTAAACCTTACAACATTAATTAATTTACAAGGTGCAAATATTGTGTGGCGTAAGGGTAATACAATAATATTGTCACCAACAAATATTACTGCAGGCGGTATATATACTGCAATTGCTACCTACTCAAGTGGATGTAAAGATACAGCCACAATAACAGTAACAGTAAATCAAAATAACTCTCTCGGCAACAACGTCAATTTATTAGTTTGCAACAACCAACCTATTGACCTAACTGCCTATTTCAATCCTCCATTTAACACACATAATTGGTATTTCAACAGTAGTATAATCACTAATATAACATCTGTAACAGATACCGGACTTTATACTATAATTGCAACTGACACTAATGGCTGTTTAGATTCTGCAAGTGTTAAAATAAATCACAAACCATCACCTAATCTTGGAAATGATCAAACAATCTCTGGTTGTTTCATTGGAACAGTTAATCTTGATTCGCTTTTCAATCTTTCGAATTACACATATATATGGAAATTAGGAACAACAGTAATCAACAACTCAACCGCAATATCAACTAATGGCACATATACCATTATGGTCACAAACACCTATGGATGTACTGATTTTGCAAAAGTTATTGTGAACATCAATCCAACCCCATCTTTAGGAAATGATAAATCCATCACCATTTGTGAACAAACTACAACTAATTTAAATAATCTTTTTACTGCTGGAACAAATTCAATTAATTGGTATTATAACAATATACTACAAAATTCTGTAAGTGCTGTTTCTGATTCAGGACTTTATACCATTACCGCAACAAACAGTTTTGGTTGCATAGATACTGCAAATGTCATTTTGAGTTTATTTCCAAAGCCAAATCTCGGCAATGACTTAAACATTAATGTTTGTTCCAATTTAACAGAAGATCTCACCTCCTACTTCAATACGGCTTCATACAATGTTTCCTGGGAATACAACGGTAATGCCATTGCTAATCCAACGAGCGTAAACACTAGCGGTAATTACAGCCTCTATGTTATGGATAACAATGGATGCAAGGATACTGCGTCAGTTATTTTAAATCAATTATCGCCGCCACAGTTAGGAAGTGATTTAACAGAAACCATTTGTTCAGATAGTAGTATCGATTTAAATGCTTTAATCAACACAGCAAATTTATCAAGTAACTGGACTTACAATAGTACGGTTGTTGCTAATCCAAGTAATGTAAATAGTCCAGGAACATATAATTTGGTCGCAACAAATACAGATGGTTGTAGTGACACCGTTAATGTGAGCCTAGCACTAAACTCAATTCCAAATCCCGGTCCAGGTCAAACACTTTTTGTGTGCCAAGGACAAAGTCTAAATCTAAATAGCTTCTTCAACATTACAAATGAAACGGTAACATGGAGTCATAATGGACAAGTAATTCAAGATGTAACAGCCATTCAAGATTCAGGCACTTACAATTTACAATTAACTAATTCGAATGGATGTAATGCTACGTCAAGTGCCATTGTGACTATACTTCCCAAACCGGAAATAGGACCTTCCACTACATTAACAAATTGCAATGGCACAACAACCAACCTAACTACAATTTATAATTTGAATGGATTGAACAGTAGTTGGGAATACAATGGAAGTCAAATTACAAACCCAATAGCAGTAAACCAAGCAGGCGTTTATCAAGTAATTGCTAACGACCAAAATGGCTGTAGCGATACTGCTCAAATTTCTTTAGCGTATTATGTTGGTCCAGATTTAGGGCCTGACATGAATTTCGCTCTATGCTCATGGCAAAGTTTAGATCTAAGTTCGCTCTACAGCATCAGCGGAGTAACTGCACAATACTTCTTCAACGGAAATATAATTAGCAATTATACATCAGTAAATGATTCGGGGCAATATCAAATTGTTGTAACAGACATAAATGGATGTAAGGATACAATGAATATAAACTATTCAATTGTTGATTGCATTTGCAGTGCAGATTTCAAATACAACAGCACCTGCATTGATGATCCGATTCAATTTGAAATATTGGCTGACTCAACGATACTATATTCGCATTGGCAATTTTCACAACAAGGTATTAGCGACAGTTATGAAAACAATCCGAGTATATTGCTTCAAAAACCTACAGAACTCACTGTCACAGTTGCAGTAACATTGAGTTGCGGAATCGACACTATTACAAAAACAATCAACTTCGAAAATTGCTTTAAAAAATGCAAATTATTTATTCCAAGTGCATTTTCACCTAACAAAGATGGCATAAACGATTCATTCAAAACAGAATCATATTGCGAGCCTGAGTATTTTAGAATGAGAATTTTAAATCGTTTAGGGAAAATAGTTTTTAGTAGTGATGACTTTAATAAAACATGGGACGGCACTATTGAAGGAACCGTGCAAGCAGAAGGAATTTACCTTTACATAATTGAATATGAGTTCCCAAATCAATTAAGATCAGTTGAAAAAAACACGTTTACATTGCTTAGATAGATAGTTGTTTATCAGCCATTTAATCAAATATCACGAATAAACGGTATCTTTGCACCCTTCATTAACCGTTTATCTACAAGTAATTTGATTCTTATTGCAAAAACATTTGCTGGCTGCGAAGATATTCTTTGCGAAGAGCTGGAAGCATTAGGCGCCGAAAATGTTCGTCCCTTAACCCGTGCCGTTGAATTTGAAGGCGATTTAGCATTGATGTACAAAGCCAATTTACATTGTAGAACAGCGCTTCGTATTTTAAAACCCTATGCCACATTTGAAGCATCGGACGAAGAAATGCTTTACAATGAAATTCAAAATATCGATTGGACATCACTTTTCACACTTGACCAAACGTTTGCGATAAATACCACATTAAATCTCTCGAACCTTACTCACTCACAATATGTCTCTTTAAAAGCAAAAGATGCAATTGTAGATCAATTTAGAGATAAATACGACGACAGACCAAATGTTGATATTGATCAACCGGATTTAAGAATACATCTTCACATATATCAGAATGTTTGTACGTTATCATTCGATAGCTCAGGAGAATCTCTGCACAAAAGAGGATATCGCGATTATACCAATCAAGCACCGATCAATGAAGCATTAGCAGCAGCATTAGTAATTAAAAGCGGTTGGGATAAGAAAAATTCGTTAGCTGATTTTATGTGCGGTAGCGGGACGATACTTATTGAAGCGGCGATGATCATGCGTAACATTGCACCAAATAAGTATAAATCATTCTTCGGATTTCAAACATGGAAAGATTATGATGCGGAATTATGGAAGCAAATTTATTCAGATGCAATAAAAAATGAGCTGCCGGCATCAGAAACGATGATATATGGATCTGACATCAGCGGAGTTGTGCTTGATAAAGCCAAAGAGAATATAATGAATGCGGGGTTAGAAGACTCTATCAAGCTCAAGAAAGGGTCATTTGAAAAATTCAAAAAACCTACTGAAACAGGAACATTGATTTGTAATCCACCTTATGGATTAAGGATAGAGCCTAAAGACATATTGGACATGTATCAACGCATGGGTGATACCATGAAACAACAATGCAAAGGTTGGACATGCTGGATTTTCACAGGAAACTTAGAAGTAGCCAAATTCATAGGACTACGAACAACACGAAAGCTACTACTTTATAATGGACCGATTGAATGTAGGTATTTGAGATTCGATATATATGACGGATCTAAAAAGAAACCGAAACAAATCGACGAAGGTGAAATAAATCAGGAAACTAACTAATTACTGGTCAGCTAAGAATTCTAGCATCGAAGCAATATAAACTTCGAGCCAACCTTCAACTATATTTTCATAGTGCTCGTCAGGAATATTGATGTGACGCAATTCAATCGAAGAATGATCATCATTGTCATGAATTTTAATCGTGACAATTGATTCTTCCTCTTGATCGTCGAAATACCATTGTTGCTTTACCAATTTATTCTCGACAAACTCCAAATTTTTCCCAACAATACTTCCCTCCCACAGCGAAAACTCTGATCCTGGTTCAGTTGACATAACTGCAGGATCTCCACTCCACAATTCAATTGTAAAGGGATTAGTTAATGCGCTATATACAAGTTCAGGACTTGCTGGGGTTGTAAAATACTTTTTGAAGTCTTTCATAATCTGCAACTATAAAGCAAAGATAGTTAGTAGAAATGAAAACATCGAATCAAACTACAAAGTCGGCAAGTGAATTGCGAATTTTGTTCCTTTTCCTACAACTGAAGTCAGTTTTATTGAAGCATTAAGCTTATCGAGTGCTTCTTTAACAATATAAAGCCCTAACCCTGAACCTACAGAAGCATCACTTCCGCGATAAAACATATCATACACTTTAGATTGAACTTCCTCTTTAATTCCAATACCATTATCCTCAACAAAAATATCGGCGCCATTCTTATTTGTCGTAATATCGACTTTAACAAAACTTGGCTCACATCCTAAACGACGGTAACGAACAGCATTAGAGATTAAATTACTAAGCACCATTGTTAATCGAGTTTTATCGGATTTAAATTGGTGATCGCCATTAATATTTACCATAATCTTAACACCATCAACTTTCCCTAACATTGAGTGTAAGTTTGCATTCACTTCGTCAAGAATCAACTTAAAATCTACTACCTCAGGACGTCTTTCTAGTCGAGAATTACGACTATAGTCGAGTATATCCGAAATAAAACAATCTAAACGTTTAACACTACATTTCAGTAACCTGAAATAGTCGGTATTTTTTGAATCATTCGAATCTTTCTCAGCCAACATAATTACACCAAGCATACCGGTTAACGGTGCACGTAAGTCATGTGAAACACTATAAACGAAGCGATCAAGTTCTTGATTTACTTTTTTAAGCTCAGAATTTTCTATTTCTTTTGCCTGCAATCTACCAATTTCAAAACTCTGATTAATGAATGAGTCACTCATTAAACGATAATTATATGCTCTTACTGCACTTAATGAAAATATTATTGTAGTGAAAATCATGTGAATTAAAAATGTATTAAGATCCATATAATCTTGCTGCGTAAAATAAACGTCGTGAAATCCAGAAAATTGCAAATACCCAAAGAATGTATGATGAATAAAAACAAACAGAAATAAAGAAATTTGCATTTTCCAATTCTGATAGGTAATCATCAAAACGCTTCCAATAAACGCTACAAAATGCATTTCAAACATACCATGCATTTGAAATATAAATTGCGCCATAAAGATTCCTAATACAACGCCAGTCAAATACTGATATGTTTCTGTATCGTATAAAAACAACTTTGTAAACCAATAACAAAACAAAGTGGAACCACCAATCATTAAAGCTATATCAACAGTATCGTACTTAAAACCCAAAACTATACCAATAGCAAAATAAATCAAGAGAGCGCGATTCATCATTTTATCAGAACGCTCTTTAATTTTCTTGTAGTAAACCTTTTTAAATTCTCTTTTTTTATCAGTCTCCATCACATGAACTTATTTTGCGGCTTACAGGAATAGGACAACCATATGCCACATATGCATTGTCAGGCAATAATGCTTGAGCATCTCCCTTCAAATAACTTTTAATAGCTAATTCAGGAAAGAATGAAGTAGAATTCGTACAATAACGACTTGTATTGTAGTTGCCACGAAAAAACAATTTCCTATCAGTTGAAATTAGTACTGCTTGAGGACTAGAGTACACTCCACATTCATAAGCCAATTTATTATCGGCCATAACTGGAATTTCATTAGAAAACACATGACGTGCATGCTCCAACTTATCAATATCGCCATTCGAAACGACCACAACAACGAAACAAACTTTATCACGATACTTTTTCTCTAAACGCTGAAAAGCATAAACATTAAATCGAGAACAAGGGCAATCAGGATTATAAAAATGAACAAAGATTGGACGGTCTCTAGAAATTTGCAACAGCAATCCTCCCACGTTAATATCGGATCCGGTTTTTTTGAATTTATAACCAATGGGAATTGGTGTTGGTTTCAAATAGTTAATATCGAATGAAACAAAAACATCAGCTACAACATACGAAGTACAACACCAAACAAGCATCACTAAAAAATAGCGAAAATATTTTTTCATAAAATTTAAATAAGACTACATAAGACTTAATTTTGTTAATTGATCTTCATCAAGAGGTTTGTTAAGAAAGTGCATAACATAAGGATTTTTTAATCCTCGGTCAAGATCATTCTTATCTAAGGAAGAAGTTAGCATAACAACTTTCATCTTCGATTTAAGCTCTTCAGAAAGTTTTGCATAATCCTCTAGGAATTCAAACCCATCCATTTCCGGCATTCTGATATCAAGAAATATCACTTGAGGAATATCTTCGTCCATCAAATCTTTTCGTGAAAAATATTCCAAAGCTTTTAATCCAGAATCAAAAACAATTACATTTTCTGAAAAGCCATAAAGCTTAATCATACGTTCCGCCACAAATTGATCGATCAATGTATCGTCAATCACCATCACCAGCTTTTTTCGATCTAGAAAATTTAATTCCATTTTATCTTTTTTACACTATGAGACTCCAACTAAAGGAATTTTCATGTTCCGGGTTCAATATCAACAGCATCTTGCAACTAACAAACAAACAATAAATCCTACCAACTTTGAAAGACACTGAAACTCTCCACAATTTATTTCGCCCAGAACAAATTCTACGTATTTTTACGCTTCCGAAAATTCCTTGTTGCGAATTAACATACAATAAACAGCTAAAAACAAAGAATTTTCATTTATACTTAAACTACTATGGTTTAATCGTTAGCTATACTATACGTTTCCCTCTTTTTTACTACATTCGTGTAGTTTAAACTACTACAATATGATCAGAAGCATAATTCTGCTAGCTTTTACAATACTTTTCAGCACTTCCCAAGCGAGTGCTCAAAAAATCAAAGTTTACTTCAATCACCCTGTAAATACTACTGTATCAACAGGTGTAAATGCCATTTATTTAAACCAACAATTTGACGATACAATAAAGGCCTATATTGACAGAGCTAAATACACTTTAGACATTGCTGTCTATAACTTCGGATTAGGAACTACAATGGCCAATATCGCCGGCGCAGTAAACAATGCGTATAACAGAGGGGTTGTGATTCGTTGGATTTACAATACTAGTTCTTCCAATAACTCCTTACCCGACTTAGATGTAAACATTCCAAGAATAGGAAGTCCTACAGGAATTAATTATGGTATCATGCATAATAAATTCATGGTTATTGATGGGAATTCTGCTGACATAAACGATCCAATTGTATTAACAGGATCTACAAACTGGACAGATCAACAAATCAACAGTGATTATAACAATATAGTAATTGTACAAGACAAGAATCTTGCGTTGGCATATATCACTGAATTTAATGAAATGTGGGGAAGTGCCACTCCTACTCCAAATTTAACTTTATCAAAATTCGGACAATACAAAACGGACAACACACCTCATCAATTCACAATTGATGGTAAATCGGTAGAACTATATTTCAGTCCAAGTGACAACACAACACAAAAATTAATATCTAAAATAAATGCTGCAAACTCATCAATTTATTTTGGAATTTATGCTTTCACAGATACCGATGTTTCAGATGCGTTAACAAATAAAATCCAAAATGACGGTCTTTATGTTGCCGGAATTATGGATCAATTCAGTGTTAACTACACTCCATATCCTAATTTGACACCTGTAATGGGAAATAATTTGAAAATATTCAATCTCCCTTATATCTATCACAATAAGATGATGCTAATTGATGCATGTGATGTAAACTCTGATCCGATGATATTTTCAGGCTCCCATAATTGGTCGGCATCAGCTGATACTAAGAATGACGAAAATGTATTAATTATTCATGATGACACGATTGCCAATTTATACTATCAAGCAATCTATTCGGATTTTCAAGTACTAAGTTTAACTATATCGTCGTGCTCTCAAGTAACAGGAGTAGAAGTACCTATTCTAGGACAAAGTGCATTTTATCCGAATCCTGCCACTGATTATATTACTTTTACTTTAGAAGAAAAAGACAAAGCAGAAATTAAGATCTTTGACCAAACAGGTCGGATAGTAAAACAACAACTAGGAATCAGCGGAAATAACACAATGGATTTATCGGAATTAAGTCCCGGTATTTACTTTGTAACCACTAATAAAAACGGAAATACCAAAGCAATTAAACTGATTGTTCAATAATTTTTATTGAACAAGTTTCCCTGATAAGCTAAGTAAATTAACCTCTGCAATCTTAGCATCAAATCCAGCATTTAACAAAGCGGTAAGGGCATCTTCTTTTGCATTCTGTGCCATCTTTAACTCTACACTTGTGCTTTCTGCCAAACGGAATCGTTCTGCAGCTATTGTTAGATTTTCATCAGCCAATAGAACACCTTCACGAGCATTATTGAGGATTTGTTTTGCCGCTATATACTGTTGCCATGCATTATACAAAGCAGATTGAACTTGCAAAGTAGTTTGCTGCAAATTACTTGAAGCACTTTCAACTTGCAACTTGTAATTTTTCACTTGACGCTGCTGATTTAATCCGTTAAACAAATTCCATTTAAGCGTTAAGCCAGCTACAGGTCCGGAATTTCGATTTACGAGAAACAATCCAGATGTTGATTCACTGCTAGTATAATTATAGCCTGCATTCAAATCAATCACCGGTAGATAACCTGATTTCAAGGCTTTCATTTCTTGCTCAATTACTCTACGATTTAAGTCTGCTACGTAAATATCTGGATTTGCCTTTTCAAAATCTTTCGAGAATACAGCATATTCACTTTCCACTATTGATAACTCAAGACTATCAGAAACATCAAATGAAGAATCCTCAGGCGCAAACATTAACAAAGCATTCATCTTACTCTTAGCAACACGAACCGATGCCTCTGCACTCATTAATGCGCTTATACGAGCATTTAAATCAACTTTTGCTTGCAGCCATTCTGTTTTATCAGATTTACCCATCATCAACTTTTGATTCGCCAATTGAACTCTTTCTTTATACAATGACAAAGTAGAGTTGATATTCCGAACCAACTCTTTAGCAATTACCAATTCAGTATAAGCATATGATACAGCAGATACAGTAGAAATCACTTGTTGCTTGACTCTAACTTCACCTGCCTCTCTAATTAGTTGTAACCGTTTGTAATCCGCGAACATTTGAAATCCATCAAAGATTGTCCACGTTAATGAAGCCGATGCCGAATAATTAGTGTTACTTACACCAGATTTCGACAACACCCTTCCATCACTGTATTCTTGGCGAATATCACTTTCCCCTTTCGTAGCAGCACCTTGGACACTCACTGATGGCAACATCCCTGCATTACCAATAGTAGCATTGTTTTGATCTATTTGAGCGTTGTTTTTTGCAATAACAATACCAAGATTGTTTTTCAAAGCAAGATCAACTGCCGATTTCATCGAAAGCACATTTTGAGAAAAAGCAGATCCGGTTGACATAACAAATAATCCAACCAACAATGATGAACTTTTAGTTTTCATGATTTTGATGATGTTTTGAAATAAATAAATACATGGCAGGAATAACAAATAATGTAAGTGTTAACGAAAACATAAGACCTCCAATAATTACAATTCCCATTCCAGTTCTACTATGCGAAGCAGCACCTAATGCAGCAGCAATTGGCAATGCACCTAATGCTGTAGCTAAGCTGGTCATTAAGATAGGACGGAATCGAGCAACGGCTGCATCAACAATTGCTGTTCCTTTTTCAACACCTTTTTCTCTAAGTTGATTAGCGAACTCAACGATTAAAATTCCGTTTTTCGTTACCAAGCCTATCAACATAATAATACCAATCTGACTAAAAATATTCAAAGTCTGATTAAAATACCATAAAAAGAATAAGGCTCCAGCTAATGCCATTGGTACAGTAATCATAATAATTAAAGGATCGCGGAAACTCTCAAATTGAGCTGCCAATACCAAATACACCAATAGCAATGCCAATAAAAATGCAAAACTTAAACTTGAACTACTATCGGCAAAATCGCGTGATGCACCAGTTAATGCAGTTGAGAAAGTATCGTTCAATGTCGCTTTGCTAATTTTATCCATAGCAGCAATCCCATCGCCTATGGTTTTGCCAGGTGCTAGTCCTGCAGAAACAGTAGCAGACATATACCTATTAAAATGGTAGAGCTGAGGCGGACTACTTTCTTCTTCCATCGAAACAATATTATCTAATTGAACTAAAGCACCAGTATTACTCTTAACATACAGTGATTTTAAATCGACAGGTTCATCTCTTGATTCGCGATTAAATTGTCCGATAACCTGATATTGCTTTCCAGCACGAGTAAAATAAGCCATTCTCTGAGCACTAAACGCCAACTGAAGAGTTTGAGCTACGGCAGCAACCGAAACTCCTAATTCTTGAGCTTTCTCACGATTTACTGTAAGGTTAATCTCAGGCTTATTGAACTTCAAATTTACATCAACCACTTGGAAAGTTTTATCCTTATTTGCAGCTTCAATAAACTTAGGCAACTTAGCTTTCAAACTTTCAAAATCGGGAGCTTGAATTACAAATTGTACTGGCAATCCCCCGAAACCACCAGTAGAAATAGTTTGTTGTTCAATAACAAAAACCTTAGCATCTGGAAACGACTTCGCTTGTTTAGTGACATATTGAGCAATATCGGACTGAGATCTTTTTCTCTCTGAAGGATCATTTAATACCAATCGAATAAATCCTGAATTTGCTGAACCGGTACCGGCGAACGAAGGAGATGTTACGGTAAGGCAGACGCGCTTCTCAGGAATGGAATCCGCTACAAACTTGGTCATCTTATCAATATAGGAATCCGTATATTCATAAGTTGATCCTTCCGGAGCAGTAACAACCATCCTCATCCAACTACGATCTTCGAGCGGTGCCAATTCAGACTTAAGACTTCCTCCATAATACCAAATCATTACTAAACATAAGCCTATCATTACCAACGACCATCCCTTGCTTTCCATAAATGACGAAAGCATATTTCTGTATCCGGTATTTAGTGACTCAAAGAAAGGCTCAGTTGCAGTATAGAATCGGCTTTTGCGATCATTCTTTCTAACTAAATATGCATTTAGCATAGGCGTTAATGTTAGCGACACGAATGCCGATATTAAAACGGCACCTGCTAAGACGACTCCAAACTCTTGAAACAACTTACCCACAAATCCTTGCATAAATATAACAGGCAAGAACACAACTGCTAATGTGATTGAAGTTGATATTACCGCAAAGAAAATCTCTTCTGAACCTTTTCGTGCAGCCTCGATTGGTTTCATTCCGGCTTCAATTTTCTTGAAAATATTTTCAGTCACTACAATTCCATCGTCGACCACCAATCCTGTTGCCAATACAATAGCAAGTAGTGTAAGTACATTGATAGAGTAACCCATGATATACATAACAAAGAATGCACCAATCAATGAAACGGGAATATCAATCAAAGGACGGAAAGCAATTACCCAATCACGGAAAAACAGGTAAATAATAATGACTACCAATATAATTGCGATAAGCAATGTTTCTTGCACTTCAAAAATCGAACGTTTAATAAACTTGGTATTATCAAGAGCGATATCAACCTTATAATCCTTAGGAAGTACTTTTTTAAGTTCATCATATCGACGATAAAACTCATTCGCAATATCGATATAATTAGCACCGGGTTGAGGCACTAAAGCTAATCCAATCATTGGCACTCCACTTTCTTTCAAGATGGTCTCTTCATTCTCAGCCCCAATCTGTGCATCACCAACATCTTTCAACTTTACTACAGTTCCATTCGTCTCAGAAATAATAAGATTATTAAATTCCTCAGGAGTCTTTAATCTTCCAACAGTCTTAACTGTAAGCTCAGTTTCATTACCGGCAATTTTTCCTGAAGGCAGTTCAATATTCTCTCGATCTAAAGCATTCTTAATATCGATTGGTGTAACATGATAGGCGGCCATTTTTGCAGGATCCATCCAAATACGCATTGCATATTTCTTTTGTCCCCAAATCTGGATAGTACTAACTCCGGGAATAGTTTGCAAACGTTCAGCGATTACATTTTCAGCATAATCACTCACATCTAAGTGACTACGAGTATTACTCTGTAATGTCATTGAAATGATTGCATCCGAATTCGCATCCGACTTAGTCACAACAGGAAGACCTTCAATATCTTGAGGCAATATTTTTGCTGCTTGCGAAACCTTATCTCTAACATCATTAGCGGCAGCCTCCATATCAACTCCCAATTCAAATTCAACTGTTATAACACTTGAACCTTGGTTACTACTTGAAGAAATCGAACGAATCCCTGCAATTCCGTTTATTGCTTTTTCAAGCGGTTCAGAAATTTGCGATTCAATTACATCTGCGTTAGCTCCGCTATAGTTAGTCCGAACAGTAATAACCGGAGGATCAATAGAAGGATACTCCCTAACCCCGAGATATTTATAGCCGATTAATCCGAATAGGATAATCAGCAAGTTCATCACAATAGTGAGAACCGGACGTTTGATACTTATACTTGATAAACTCATATAGAAAAATTATTGGACAGATGTAAATTTCAAAGGAGTACCATCGCGCACACCCATTACTCCTACTGTGACAATCGTATCATCGGGATTAATACCTTCAATTACTTGAATTGTGGTATCGTTACGAACACCCAATTTCACTTTTGTTGCTGTAGCTACACCATCATGCGAAACAAAAACTTGATGTCCTTTTAATATTGGCACAATAGCAATACTAGGAACCATCAATGCATCATTTGTTGTAGCTAACTTAATAGTAACCTTAACAAATACTCCTGGTTTTAATAAACCATTCGAATTATCTGCCAAAGCTCTGATCATAAGCGTACGAGTATTTACATCAACTGAAGACTCTGCTGCCAAGACATCAGCAGAAAAAACTTTATCAGATCCATCTATGAAGAAATTAATTTTTGATCCCTTTACTACTTGAGTTGAATATTTTTCAGGAACAGCGAAGTCAATCTTTACCTTGTTAATTTGTTGGATAGATGCTACAATTTGCTGAGGAGAAATATAAGCACCCACACTAATATTCTTTAATCCGATAACACCATTAAAAGGAGCAAAAAGAGAAGTACGCTTTAGCTGAACATTCAACACATCAGCATCAGCTTGAAGAGATTCTAATTCATTAAGAGAAGCATCCAACTCCTCTTTACTTACACCTTGAATTTTAAATAATTTCTCGTAGCGATCTTTCTTGTCCTTTATAAGAACGATTTGAGCTTGAACTTTTCGAAGTTGAGCTTTTAAATCAGCATCCTCCATTTTCAACAAAAGTTCGCCTTCTTTAACTTGTTGTCCGTCTTTAAAATATACAGCAATCACTTTTCCCGATATTTCAGAACGAACCTCTACGGCCTCATTGGCGACAACGGTACCAGTAACATATAAGTCATTATCAACAACTGAGGTTTTAGCAATATAGCCTTCAACGTTAGCTGATGGCTTTCCTCCTGCTCCCGGTTTACCAGAGCCGCCAGGAGAATCCTCCTTTAATGCCGGAAAAAACATAGCTTTAAGTGCAAACAAAGCCACAGCTAGTATAACGACTATAATAATCGGTTTGTAATTCTTCATTTCTTTTTCTTTTTTCGAAGGGATTTAACTTCAATTATAACTTCATCACCTTGATGGTGACTTAAATTCTCATTTAACTTTTCAAGGACTTCAAAAAACATCTTAGTATCAGCTGAACTTACACCTGCAAATGCTTTTTTGTTCAAATCGCAAACAACTTGTTTGATTTCAGGTAAAACTTTTCTGGATTTTGAAGTAAGAGACACTAAATATTCGCGCCTATTCTCAGGATTCAATTCCTTTTCAACCATACCCTCTTCCATCAGATAATCCATCATACGAACCATGGCTGTTTTATCGAAGCCCAGTTCATCTGATATGTATTGCTGGTTTAACGCTCGCTGCTCCTTATCCAATAGCATCAATACCGAAAAATATCGGTCGATAGGCATCCCTTCCAATTTACTATAAAGTGATGAAACATACTTTTTAGTAATCAGTGTAAAAATGGTACCTAAAGGAAACTTATTAATGCAAATTGAACTCATAAATTATTAACAGTTTACAAATACAACTGTTTGCAAAGTTGACAAATAAATTTGATATAAGCTGAATATTCAACGACATCTATCCAAAATACCAAAATTTTCAACATTAATGCAAGAACAGGATTTTCAAATTTAGGCACTTTAATTCGATGAATCGACTATTTTTGAGGGATAATTTGACAATATGGACTTTCGCAAATTCAAAACAATAATCGTTTCATCTCTCCTCTTGTTCTCTTTTAAGGCGTATTCGCAGAACAGTTCGGAAATATTACATCACATTCTAAAACTTCAAGAAACAGGTTCTGTATTATACCTAGCTGCTCATCCCGACGATGAAAACACGAGCTTAATAGCCTATTTATCAAATGAACGTCACTACCGTACCGGATATTTAGCCTTAACTAGAGGCGACGGTGGGCAAAATCTTATTGGAAGCGAATTAGGAGTTAACCTCGGACTAATCCGTACAGAAGAATTGATGGCTGCGCGAAGGATAGATGGAGGAGAACAATTTTTCACCCGAGCATTCGACTTCGGCTTTTCGAAAAATCCGAAAGAAACATTTACAATCTGGAACAAAGATTCTTTACTTAAGGACGTAGTGAAGTGTATTCGTCAGTATAAACCGGATGTGATCATTTGTCGTTTTCCGGAGGATAGCCGAGCAGGACACGGCCATCATTCAGCTAGTGCAATTCTAGCTTCAGAAGCATTCGATTTAGCTGGAAACGCAAACATTTATCCTGATCAAGTGAAAGAATTCGGTGTATGGCAGCCAAAACGTTTATTCTGGAACACTTTCAACTTTGGAGAAAACAATACCACCGCAGCAGATCAATTGCAACTAGAAGTCGGCGGTTATAATGCTCTACTAGGAAAATCATACGGCGAAATAGCTGCACAAAGCAGATCACAGCATAAGTGCCAAGGCTTTGGTTCAGCAGCAGAAAGGGGCAAACGAAAAGAGTATTTCAAACTTTTAAAGGGAGATACCACTACTGTTGACATCATGGAAGGAGTCAATTCAATGTGGAAGGAATTTAAGAACGGAAAGGAAATTGAAATACTATTCAAAAACATTATTTCTCAATTTAAAACCGACAATCCGTCAAAATCTGTTGCTGATTTATTAAAGTTGAGAAAAGAAATATCCTCCATTCCTGAAAGTAGTTTTAAATCAAGAAAACTTAAAGATCTCGATAAAATCATACTTTCTACTATCGGATTTTATGCATCGTATACAGCTGCAGTTCCTGTAGTATCTACCAATGATACTATTGAAACGAAATTGCAAATATTAGTTAGAAGTAATGTTGAAGTATTTATTGGAGGACTAAAAGGAATTGCAGGCGACAGTTTAAATAACACCAGCCCATCTAACAACAATTTAATAACTATTTCAATCAAGAGCATTGCTTCAAATTCGCTTTCTCAACCATATTGGTTAGGCGAAGAACATAGCAAAGGAATGTTCACGATAAATGATCTGAGCCAAATTGGAAAGCCAAGAAATGACGCTCCCAATTCCATCTCATTTACTTTAAGTTTTAATGTCGACATTGCTCCTATCTCGGTTACCTTACCTCTTGAATATAATCATACCGATCCGGTAAAAGGCGAATTAACTGATCCATTAGCTATAGCTCCTAAAGTAACACTAAAAATCAATGATCCTTTATTGTATTTCAATTCAGAAAACAAAAAAACAATTAGTATAACTTATCAATACCACGGAAATACTAAAGCAAAATTCCAGTTATCAAATGAAGTCTCAGGAAAAGGATGGAATGTTACTTCTAATGAAACTACAATCCAATTCTCTAAAAACGGCGACGAAAAGACAATTGAATACACAATTGAAAAATCGCCTGGAGCCAAATCAGAATTACTTAGATTTTATCTTACAAATGAACAGTCTATAAAAGCAGAAGTAAGAGGTTTTAAAGAAATTCATTACGATCACATCCCTTCTTTATCATGGTTTCCAGAGGCAACAATAAGTCTCAAAGCAATAGACTTAATCATTCCAAAAAATAAAATTGCATACATAAAAGGTGCAGGAGACGTTATTCCAGCTTCATTAAGAGCTATTGGATTCAACATTGAAGAGTTTTCTGCGTCACAATTAGAGGGCAAAGATTTGTCGCAGTATACTGCTATCATAACAGGTATTAGAGCTTATAACGTAGAGAACCGATTATCAATTCTTCAGCCGCAGCTACTAAACTATGTAAAAAACGGGGGACGATTAGTTATTCAATACAACACTCCTTCCAATTCCCATCCCGAGAATTTAGGACCATACCCATTTATTGTGGGTAAAAACAGAGTAACGGAAGAAGATGCTATAGTGGCGATTAGTGATACTACTCTACCAATTTTTACAACGCCTAACAAAATCACGAATGCCGACTTTAGTAATTGGATTCAAGAACGAGGCATTTATTTTGCTGAAACAAGCGATAATAACTATGTCCAACCAATACAAATGAATGATAACGGAGAAAAAAGTTTATCAGGCAGTTTGTTGTATTGTAAATACGGAAAAGGAACATACATCTATACAGGACTTTCGTTTTTCAGAGAAATCCCTGCAGGAGTAGATGGAGCTACTAGATTATTTGTAAACTTAATTTCACAATAGAAATATTGCATGTCAAAAACATATCAGTCGCCATTTAACATTGCGGTTTTAGCTGCGGGCCTCGGATTCTTCATCGATGCATTTGATTTATTTTTATTTAATGTTTACCGTATTCCGTCACTTAAAGATTTAGGATTAAGTGGAGATGAATTACGTATAGCAGGCGAAAAATTACTGGCCATTCAAATGGCTGGCATGATGATCGGTGGAATTTTATCGGGTATTATTGCTGATAAGAAAGGAAGAGTAACTGCTTTGTTTGGCTCGATAGTATTGTATTCATTATGCAATATCGCTAACGGATTTGTTCATGATGTAAATACTTATGCTATAATTCGATTCTTAGCAGGTGTTGGACTTGCCGGAGAATTAGGAGCAGGAATTACTTTGGTTGGAGAGAGCATGTCGCCAGAGAAGCGAGGATATGGAACTATTTTAGTAGCAACATTAGGCGCATTGGGAGCAGTGACAGCGGGATTAGCAGGGGATTTCCTACCATGGCGGTCGGCATTCATAACAGCAGGGATAGCGGGATTTTTCCTGTTACTTATGAGAGTAAAGTCGATGGAGACTACAATGTTTGAACATGCTAAAAAAAGTGAAGCAGAAAAAGGATCATTCAAACTTCTATTTTCATCGCCCAAAAGAATTGCCAAGTATATAGGATGTATTCTAATGGGAATTCCGATCTGGTATAGTGTCGGTATCCTGATTACTCTTTCACCTGAGATAGCAACCTTACACCATATTGACGGATTGAAACTTTCGACCTGTTTTATTTTATTTCAAATAGGAATAGCTTCAGGAGATTTATCAAGCGGAATATTAAGCCAATATTTCAAAAGCAGAAGGAAGATTTTAATTTCCTACATGTTTTTAGCCATAGCTGCTACTATTCTGCACTTCAACAAAATTTACAATTCAGAGAACCTGTCCTTTACTTCGTTTTTAATGGGATTAGGATGCGGATATTTATCAGTATTCGTAACGTCAACCGCCGAACATTTCGGAACTAATTTAAGAGTAACAGTAACGGCAACAGTAACAAACTTTATGAGAGGAGCTGTAACCTTATTAATTCCCCTTCATCAGTGGATAGAACATCGCTTTAACTTACCTTTAACTCAAGGACTGGCTATTACTGGAATAATTGTATGGATTTTTGCGTTAATCCCAACCTTACTTCTCCCTGAAACCTACGGAAAAAACCTCGAGTTTATTGAAGAATAGCTATAATTCATCTTCACGTATTATCTTTACAACTTCAAATCATTTAAAATGAAATCAATTAATCGGTTTTTATTACCATTACTATTTATTACGCAATCAGTTTTTTCTCAATCTGTTAATGAGAAATTAAAAAACTGGCAACATGAAGACCCATCAACAGAAAAGTTTCATGGTGTTGCTTCAAATTCTGTTTACGCTAAGTTCGATTCCACGAAACCTGTTAAAGACATTGTTGTGGCAGTAATAGATGGAGGTACCGATGCTGATCATGAAGATTTGAAATCTAACCTTTGGACAAATACAAAAGAAATTGAAGGTAACGGAATTGATGACGACAACAACGGATATATTGATGATATCCATGGTTGGAATTTCATCGGTGGAATAAGTGGCGATGTTGGTGGCGACAATATTGAATTAACAAGGCTTTACAAAGGAGGAAAAGAAAACCTTCCTAAGGAGTACAAATGGAGATCGATAAAAAAGAAGTACAAGAAAGAGCTTAAGTCCAACAAAAAGAATTACGAACTCGTAATGAAACTGAATGACATGTTGAACGGAGCTGAAAAGAAATATGGAAAAACGGAACTCACCGGACCGGAATTAAAATCATATCCCGTATCAGGTGGAATGTTGAAAATTTTGAGAAATGCAATTTCCAAAGCCCTCACCCAAGGAGTTGAATATTCCAATCTTAAAAGTTCAATTTTGGAAGGACTTCCACAAGTAAAAAATGCAGTTGACTATCATACCAACACTGATTTTGAAGCGAGAAAGATAGTTGGCGATAATTATGCCGATCCCAATGAGCATTTATACGGAAACAACCATTATGCTGGTCCCGATGCTTTACATGGAACCCACGTAGCCGGAATCATTGGAGCTATAAGAAACAATGCAACAGGAATGGACGGAGTAGCCGATCATGTTAAAATCATGATTGTTAGAGCTGTTCCTGATGGAGATGAAAGAGATAAAGATGTAGCTAATTCAATTCGCTATGCAGTTGATAACGGAGCTCAAATTATAAACATGAGTTTCGGCAAATCATATTCACCTTTTAAGAAAGTGGTTGATGATGCTGTTTTATATGCTGAATCGAAAAACGTTTTAATAGTTCATGCAGCAGGTAACGAAGCCGCCGACAATGACAAAGAACCTAATTTCCCTTCAGCATTAGTAAATGGAAAGAGAGTAAACAACTGGATTGAAGTCGGCGCAAGCGACCCAAGAGGAAATGCTGCTTCTTTTTCGAATTACGGAAAAACCTCGGTTGATTTATTTGCTCCGGGACTTCAAATTTATTCTACCTTACCATTTAACAAATATGGAGCTGAAAGCGGAACAAGTATGGCGTCTCCAGTAGTTGCAGGTGTTGCAGCGCTCATATGGTCACATTATCCTCAACTTTCAATGACGCAATTAAAATCTGTTTTACTTTCATCAGCTACACCGGAAACGACTACAACATTAAAACCTGGATCGAATAAGAAAACAGTTCCATTTAGTTCTTTAAGTATAACTGGTGGAATAATTAATGCTGAAAAAGCTATGGAAGCTGCAGCAAAATTAAGCTCACACTAATGAGTCATACGATTCCTGAAGCATTTATTGCAAGAGTAAATAATTATCTAGGTGATGATGCCTCTGCATTATTACAGTCTTTAAAAACATCTGCGCCAACTTCAATTCGACTTAACTCAAAGAAGAAAATCGATATTGAAACGAATGAAAAAGTTGCCTGGTGCGAATCAGGAATCTATCTTCAGGAACGTCCGAAATTTACTCTAGATCCATTATTCCAAGCCGGTTGTTACTATGTTCAAGAAGCAGCATCTATGTTTCTTGGCTTTGCATTAAAACAAACCGTGAATCAAGAGGATTCAATTACTGCATTGGACTTATGCGCGGCACCAGGAGGTAAATCAACTCATATACTCGCAAGCATATCAGACGATAGTACTTTGATCAGTAATGAAATTATTCCCAATCGTAATAAAATTTTGCGCGAAAACTTAACAAAGTGGGGATACGCTAATTCAATTGTTACTCAAAATGATGCTTCGCAATTTGCAGCAAGCGAAATGCAGTTCGACGTTATTGTTGTTGATGCTCCTTGCAGTGGAGAGGGATTATTTAGAAAAGATCCTGCAGCTATTGATGAATGGAGTGTTGACAATGTAAATTTATGTAGCGCTCGTCAATCAAATATTCTGGACGAAATTAAAGAATGCTTGAAGGAAAATGGACTACTCTTCTACTCTACTTGTACTTATGAGCCTTCCGAAAACGACGATCAAATAGAACGATTACTAGCATCGAATGAATTTGAAATCATAAAATTGAAAGATATACCTGAGAGTATAACATTAACAAAATACGGATATCAATTTTATCCGCATAAAACAAAAGGGGAAGGATTTTATTTAGCCGTTTTGAAAAAAATAACAGAAAGTCCAACTTCTAAGGATAAAGCCAAATCAAAATCAAGTAAGTCTACTACTGATCAATATTTAAGTGCTTACTTAAAAAATCCCGGTAAATTCACTTCCATGCAATTCAAGGAATTCGTACTTGCAATTCCGCATCATACCAATTCGATATTTCAGCAATTAAATTCAAAATTACATGTTAAATCGGCGGGACTTACTCTAGGAACTCTTAAGGGAAAAGATTTTATTCCCGCTCATGAACTTGCGCTATCGATCGACATAAACCCTGAAATCAAACGCATTGAATTATCAAAAGAAGATGCATTAATTTACATGAAATGTGACACAATTAAAGTTGATAGTGATTACAAAGGATGGGCAGTAGTAACTTATCAAAATCAAGGATTAGGCTGGATTAAATTAGTACCAGGTCGAGTAAATAATTACTTTCCAAAGGAGCTAAGAATAAAAATGGACATCAAATAACTGATCTGATGAAACAAGATATCGATAAAGCGTATCGGATTTTAAGGAAAGATCCTATCATGAAGGAAGTGATAAAAACGACAGGAAAAATTGATCCTTCTCCTGGAAAAAACCTCTATGTTTCACTAATGGTTTCTATAGTGAGTCAGCAATTATCAGTAAAAGCTGCAGATACTATTTACGGGCGATTTGAAAAACTTTTTCCAGATAATTATCCTGAAGCAAATGTTCTTCTGCGAATTGAAGATGATCGATTGAGAGCTTGCGGCTTATCTTATCAAAAGGCAGGCTATCTAAAAAACATTGCTCGATTTTCCCTTGAAAATACACTTGAGTATAAAAAGCTTTATAGAAAAAGTGACGACGAATTAATTACCTATTTAACACAAATCAAAGGTGTAGGCCGGTGGACAGCTGAAATGATTTTAATGTTTTCATTAAATCGTGCGGATGTAATGCCATTAGATGACGGCGGAATTCAAAATGCAATGAAACATCTTTACAAGCTCGAGGGAAAAGGAAAACAACTTCACTCACAAATGTTAGAAATTTCAGAGGCATGGAAACCATATAGAAGTATTGCATGTCGCCATTTATGGATGTGGAAAGATCAATAAAAATTAAACTATGCACAATCTTGTTCCTTCTACAATCTTCACTTATACAGTGAGATTACGCCCAGGTGATGATATCAAAACCGCACTCGATACAATGTGTAAAGATTATCATATCTCTGCTGGATGTATTTTATCATGCGTTGGAAGCTTAAATAAATTGGCCGTACGTTTCGCTAATCAACCAGAGCCGAGTATTGTTCTAGGTCCATTAGAAATTGTATCACTAACAGGTACCCTATCCGAAACTGGTTCTCACATTCATATTAGCTGTTCCGACAAAGCAGGCAATACTATTGGTGGACATCTTAAAGAAGGAAATGAAATCTACACAACTGCTGAAATTGTTATCGGAGTTCTTGCTGATGTTAATTTTACCAGAGAGAAAGATGATACTTACGGTTATAATGAGTTAGTGATTCGCCCAAAGAAATGAAAATTATAACCATCGGTGATCTTCACGGAAAAACATGTTGGTCTAATTTATCATTCGATGAATATGACCATATTGTTTTTATTGGCGACTATTTAGATGGTGATGGCTCTACCGATGAAATCGAAAATCTTCTTCAAATTATTCGATTAAAAATTTCAAATCCTCAAAAATTCAAATTGCTCATCGGGAACCACGAAATACAATATTATTGGCATCCTGAAAGCACGCTCAAAAAATTCAATCATCGTTTAAGTGATTCCTTTTTGAAAATACTCAAAGAAAACGACGACTTATTTGATGTTGCATTTCAGGCAAACAATTATCTATGGACGCATGCCGGAATAAGTAATCGTTGGATTGATTTCGCAGAAAATAAGTATCCAGGATTCAAATTAGACTTCGAGAATTCCCCTGCCGCTACATTAAACAATTGGCATAAATCGAATAAACGTGAGGTCCTTTACAGTATTGGTAAAGCTAAAGGCGGATTAGAAACCGGTGGGCCATTTCGTGCGGATATTAGCGAGCTAAGAACTGGTATCCCCTTAAATATCAAGCAAATAATCGGACATTTTCGTGTAAAAAGCATAGAAAAATCAGAAATTGGTGGCATCGAAGTTATTTTAACCGATTGCCTCAATTCATCGATAGAATGGGCTGTTTTAGACCCATTTTCAGGTAATTTGAGCGTTTTGAGATAAATACAGACCATTTTCACCTAAAAATCGCTTATTTGATGTAATTTTGCCGCTTACACCAAAGCGATAGTATTTTACGATTAAATCCTAATGTCTGTCCTTTGAAAAATTAAAAAATCCCATGCAAATCGGACAGAACAAGGTAGTTGCGGTTACCTACAGTTTAAAAAGTAGCCAAAACGGCGGAGCACCGGAAATAGTTGAAGAAACCGGAACAGACAATCCATTAACATTCTTATTCGGATCAGGACAATTAATCCCTGAATTCGAGAAGAATCTTAGCGGAATGGTTGTAGGAAACAAATTCGAATTCAGCATCGATGCAGAAAATGCATACGGAATGATTGACGACGAAGCATTCGTAAGAGTAGGAATGGATATGTTCAAAGTTGACGGAGTAATGGATATGGAAATCCTACGCGTAGGAAATGTTATACCTTTATTAGATCGCGACGGAAATCAGTTAGCTGCGAAAATTGTTTCGATAGAAGAAGAAACAGTTTTATTAGACTTCAATCATCCTTTAGCGGGACATAACCTTCACTTTGTTGGTGAAGTTGTTGAAGTTCGCGAAGCAACATCAGAAGAATTAGATCATGGTCATGCTCATCATGACGGAATGCACGATCATTAATCATTTGATAAAAATAAATTCATAAAATAACTTGCATCATTTAACGTTAGCACCTTAATTTTGCCATCGAAATGAAAAATCTATTCCCAATGCACATGTGTTGTCACCTCCATAGAGGAAGGGAATAGCTATGCTATATGAAATTATATAACCATATAAAAGCCCTTCAATTTATTTGAAGGGCTTTTTTTATACCTATAAACAATGAACAGAAATTTAGTGAACAAGAAAATTTGCATGACCAAAGATATTGGCATACACGGAAATGTTTTCGGAGGAATATTAATGTCGTGGCTCGACGAAGCCGGCGCTGCCTTTGCTACCGAATACTGCAATACGCCCAATATGGTAACACTGAAAGTAGGTGAACTTTACTTTAAGAAACCATTAAAAGCAGGGAATCACGTTCGAATATATTGCGAAGTAACCCACTTAGGGAAAACATCACTAACTTTAGCTATCGAAGCAACCAAATATAATTTATACAGTGGCGAAGAAACAACGGTATGTACAACCAACATGGTCTTTGTTAGAATCGACGATGATGGCTCTCCTACTCCTATTGGAGATTCAGTGCGTGCTCGACATAATGCATTAACATCAGTACTTACACAATAAATAACAATTTTATGGGATTACATCTTGGCGACATCGCCCCAAACTTCCAAGCAGATACTACTGCAGGAAAAATTGATTTTCATGAATGGATAGGCGACAGCTGGGCCATCCTGTTTTCACATCCCGCAGATTTCACACCGGTTTGTACTACTGAACTAGGTGCTACCTCTCGGCTTCAACCTGAGTTCATCAAGCGAAATGTAAAAACAATAGCAATTAGCGTTGATACTTTAGAATCGCATAATAAATGGATACCTGATATCAACGAAACGCAAAACACAAAAATGAACTTCCCTATCATCGCTGATCCAGAGAAGAAAGTGAGTTTGCTATATGACATGATACATCCGAATGCAAGCATGACACATACAGTTAGATCGGTATTCATTATTGGCCCTGATAAGAAAATAAAACTAACGCTCACCTACCCTGCTTCTACAGGAAGAAATTTCAATGAATTATTGCGTGTCATTGATTCTCTTCAACTGACTGCTGAATTCAGTTTAGCAACACCTGCTGATTGGGAGTATGGAGATGATTGCATCATTGCATTATCTGTAAGTAATGAAGAAGCGAAAGAAAAATTCCCGAAAGGATTTGAAGTTGTAAAACCATATTTGAGGATAACACCTCAACCAAATTTCTAAAAACGAAAAAGCCGCACTCAACAGAATGCGGCTTTTTTTATTGTTCTAGTTTTTTTTAGTGCGGAAGTTTATCTTGAAAATATCCATACAACCAAGCTCCTCCCACAGCACCAATAATAACAATACCTACTGTAAGAAATCCGTATCCTAAATTCACAAATAATGGTCCAGGACAAGCACCAGTAAGTGCCCAACCTAATCCAAAGATAGTACCACCGGCAATTGCTCTCACAAACCCTTTTTCCTTAGGTGCTATAACAATTGGGTTACCAGCGTAATCTTTTATATTGAACTTTTTAATTAACTGAACAATAAGAATTCCTAACGTTACCGCAGTACCGATAATTCCGTACATATGAAACGCTTGAAATCTGAACATTTCCTGAATTCTGTACCAAGAAATAGCCTCTGATTTCGACATCACAATGCCGAAAATAATTCCAACGAAGATAAATTTTAGCGCTTTCATGTTATGGTAATAAATAAGGAAGTAATAAATGAGTCATGATTAATCCTCCGATAAAAAATCCGATTACAGCGATTAAAGAGGGCAATTGAAGATTTGATAAGCCGCTGATGGCATGTCCTGATGTACAACCATTACCATAACGGGTACCGAAACCGATTAAAAGTCCACCACCCAATAAAATCAACCAACCTTTCACTGAAGCCAACACATGAAGGCCAAACAATTCGTCAGGTTGCATACCCGTAGGTGCAGCTATACCTAAATTCTTCAAATCTGCAATAGTTGCATCACTTATTAAAACTGGATTTCCGCTTGAAAGAAAATGAGCAGAAATAAATCCGCCAATAATTGCTCCAACTAAAAACCATGCATTCCATAGCTGCGATTTCCAATCGAAATCAAAATACTTGATGCGCTTACCAGCTCCGCAAGCAGCACAAAAAGTTCTGAAGCAAGATGACACTCCGAAAACTTTACCAAAGTAAAGCATCAAAAACATCACCAAAGCAATTACGATCCCGGACATGTACCATGACCAGGGTTGAAGAATAAAATCCATAAATTTATTTTTTACTGCTACAAACGAAATCAGTTAATTCAAACTTACCTGAATCTTTTATTGTCTTATATCCGCCTTTAACATCAATCAAATTGTTGTATCCGCGAGCTTTAAGAATTGAAGTATAAATCATTGAACGATAACCTCCGGCACAATGTACATAAACAGGACGGTCTTTAGGAACGGAAGCCATATTATCATTAATAAAATCGAGCGGTAGATTATCAACATCAGCAATATGTTCAGCGCTATACTCGCCAGGCTTTCTAACATCAATAACTAAAGTAGAACTATCATTTTGCATTGCTACAGCTAATTCATCTGCGGTAATTGATACAATTGAATCTGTTTCCTTTCCTGCAGATTGCCATGCATTATATCCTCCGGCTAGAAATCCGATAGCATGATCATATCCAACGCGAGCTAAACGCGTAACAACTTCTTCCTCGCGACCTTCATCGGCAACAATTAACAGTTGTTGTTTTATATCTGGTATTAAAGCACCAACCCATGGAGCAAATCCTCCATCTATACCGATGTTAATTGAATTAGGAACAAATCCTGCCGCAAAAGTTTGCGGTGCACGAGTATCTAAAATCAATGCTCCTGTTTCATTAGCTGCCGCTTCAAAAGCCTCTGGACTTAATGATTGCGTTCCGCGTTTAATTACTTCGGTAATACTATCATAGCCATTTTTATTCATCATTACGTTAAGAGGGAAATATGCAGGAGGAGGAAGTAATCCGTCAGTAACTTCCTTTACGAATTCCTCTTTCGACATATTTGCTCTTAAAGCATAATTCACTTCCTTTTGATGACCTAAAGTATCAAAGGTTTCTTTACTCATATTCTTTCCGCAAGCAGATCCAGCACCATGCGCAGGATAAACCGTCAAATCATCAGGCAATGTCATGATTTTAGTACGAAGAGAGTTGTATAAAAATCCTGCAAGATCTTCCATTGTGATATCACTCTTTTGAGCAAGGTCAGGTCGTCCAACATCACCAATAAAGAGCGTATCGCCTGTAAAAATAGCTTTGTTGTTACCATCTTCATCAATCAATAAAAAGCACGACGACTCCATTGTATGTCCAGGAGTATGCAAAACTTTTATTGTCAAATTTCCGACTTTAAATTCTTGCTCATCCTTTGCAATAATTGCTTTAAAATCAGGTGCTGCATTCGGACCGAAAACGATATCCGCTCCCGACTCTTTAGCAAGATCCACATGTCCCGAAACAAAATCAGCATGAAAATGCGTCTCAAATACATATTTGATCTTAGCATTTCCTTTCGCCGCACGATCCAAATAAGGTTGCGTTTCACGCAAAGGATCGATTACTGCTGCCTCACCATTTGATTCAATATAATAAGCTCCTTGAGCTAAACAACCTGTATAAATTTGTTCTAACTTCATTTTCGTATTAACGATCTTTTATATATACTATTAATTAAATATTAACCAATTCAAGATGACTTCTGAATAGCTTCACTTTACCATCCTTCTCCATTTGTTTTAGTAGACGAGATATAACAACACGTGAAGAACCTAAATCCTCAGCTATTTGCTCGTGTGTAAGCTTCAACTCATTCGACTTCATCGCCTCTTGCTGCTTCTTCAAATAAAACAACAATCGCTCATCCATGCTTCTGAATACAGTATGATCTATAAGCGTAAGTAATTCTTCAAATCGTTGACGATATGTTTCTAAGACGAAATAATACCAAGATTTGTAGTTACTCATCAACTCGTCCATCAACGCAACTGGAAGCATGATAACTTCAGTATCTTCAATCACTTTAGCCAAAAGTTCACTCTTTTCTTGTTTAGAAGCACAAATCATCGATAAGGCACAAGCATTTCCGGGTTCGAGGTAATACATAAACAATTCATCACCCTCTTCTCCTTGTTTGCTAACCTTAATTCGGCCTTTCAAAACGAGAATAGTAGAACGAATAAATTGTCCGGGGCGCATGATCAAATCATCGGCAGCAAAGGTCTTAATGGAACCGTGTTCCATTATTAAATCGGCCAGTTCCTTATCGAAAGAAGGAAACGAAGCCAATAATTTATCTTCGGTTAAGGATTGAATCATAATTTGCAGACTACAAAAATAAGGAATGTAGACCATAAACCGACAAAATCGACGTTATGGAAACATATTGAGGTAAAAATACGGCAATTTGTGAATGAATTACAAGAAACTGACCGTAATCGAGGCAAAATCAGGGCTAAAGAGGCATATAGTTTTACACACAAAATTGTTGATTATACTCTGATACCTGCCGAATTACACAAGGGCTGTCTTGGTACTTTTACCTCTTAAAGCTTATTTGAAAAATGGCAGGGAAAGGAAATGTATTAAAAGCGAAACCGATTGAGGCAGAAGCAGAAGAGATTGCTGTTGATGAACCAAAGCCGGAAAAGAAGATTCGCCAGCGAAAAGAGAAATCAGAAAAATCCGAGAAACCTTCGAAATCAACTGATAATTCAAGAGGATTAGTTCATTTATTGAAAGATGAACGTACCCATAAAATCACAGGTTTGTTTTTTATCCTGTTATCGGTATTTCTTTTAATTGCTTTCACATCGTATTTCTTTACATGGAAAAACGACCAGAATTTAGTAATGGGATCTTGGTTCGATTTACTTAGGTTCTCCGATAAGCATGTAGAGAATTGGCTTGGCAAGTTTGGGGCAATCGCTTCACATCAATTTATGCATACTTGGTTTGGAATTGCATCTTATTGCTTTGTGTTATTATTATTCCTTCCAGGATTTAGAATTCTCTTTAACGAAGATGTACTTCCTTACAAGAAAACTATTCGTTATTGTTTGTTTACTTTATTGTACGTCCCTCCTGCAATGTCATTTATCTTCAGTAACCATGAAGATTTGCTTTACATGGGTGGTGGATTAGGTTATCAAATTAATACCTGGTTGAGTTTATCACTTGGTGTGGCAGGTACAGGATTCTTAATTGCTTTTGTTGGATTGGCATTCGCGGTAGCAGTATTCAACTTTGCTTTTCGTTTGCCAAAACGCACACTTAAACCTATAATGGAAGAAGCTTCTGCACCATTGATAGTTCCCGATCCAATAGGTAATCGTTGGAAGGATGACGATGAGGAAGAAGAAGAAGATAAAGAAGATGAAATTATTCCAGCTATCATTCCTGCCTCAACAATAATGGAGGATGATGATATTCAAGGTTTATTTCTGGAACCTGAAATCATTACTAAACCAGAGGTTATACTCCCTCCTACTCCAATCGAATTACCTACAAACGAACTTGAACTTGATATAAAATCAAATGATACTCCGTTAGCTTTAGAAGTAGCGCCTCAAGTTACCGAGCAACCTGTAATGACTGGAGAAGTTGTATCAGATGAGGAAGCTAGTTTGGTAGAGCAATTGGGCGAATATGATCCAACACTCGACTTAAGCAGTTATCAATATCCTACTCTTGATCTTTTAGAAAACTATACTTCTAATCGTTCGCAAATGAGTCGCGATGAATTGATGGCAGAGCTTGAAGCGAATAAGAAAAGAATTATTGAAACATTAGGACATTACGATATCGAAATCGAAAAGATAAAAGCTACCGTAGGACCTACAGTAACATTATTTGAGATTGTTCCGAAAGCTGGTATTCGTATTTCTAAAATCAAAAACTTAGAAGATGATATCGCATTAAGTTTAGCAGCGCTAGGTATTCGTATCATTGCTCCTATTCCAGGAAAAGGTACTATTGGAATCGAAGTACCGAATCAAAATCCGGATGTAGTAAGTATGCGTTCTGTTATGGCATCGGAGAAGTTCCAAAATTCAGATTATGAATTACCAATAGCATTAGGAAAAACTATTTCGAACGAAGTATTTATTGCTGACCTTGCTAAGATGCCTCACTTACTTATGGCGGGTGCAACAGGTCAAGGTAAGTCGGTAGGATTAAATGCAATTCTCGTTTCTCTCCTCTATAAAAAGCATCCTGCACAAGTAAAGTTTGTATTAGTCGATCCTAAAAAAGTTGAATTAACTTTATTCAAAACTATAGAGCGACATTTCCTTGCTAAACTTCCTGGTGATGGCGATGCAATTATTACTGATACAAAGAAAGTAGTGAATACTGTTAATTCGCTTTGTATTGAAATGGATAATCGTTACGAGTTATTGAAAGATGCTCAAGTGAGAAATATTCGCGAGTATAATGCGAAGTTTATTTCGCGAAGGTTAAATCCAAACAACGGACATCGTTTCTTACCTTATATCGTTCTAGTAGTAGATGAGTTTGCCGATTTAATTATGACTGCAGGTAAAGAAATCGAAACTCCTATTGCTCGTCTTGCTCAGCTTGCTCGTGCTATCGGTATTCACTTAATCATCGCTACACAACGTCCTTCAGTTAATATTATCACAGGAACAATTAAAGCAAACTTCCCTGCTCGTTTAGCATTTAAAGTTTCTTCAAAAATCGATTCAAGAACAATTCTTGATACTGGCGGCGCAGATCAATTAATTGGACGAGGTGATATGTTATTAAGCAATGGCTCTGATTTGATTCGTGTACAATGTGCTTTTGTTGATACACCGGAGGTGGATGCTATCACAAGCTTTATCGGTAATCAACGCGGATATTCAAATCCTTATCAACTTCCTGAATATGTTAGCGAAGGTGAAGAGTCAGGCGGAAGCCGCGATATGGGTTCCGATGATCTCGATCCATTATTTGATGAAGCTGCCCATATGGTGGTTCAGTTCCAACAAGGTTCGGCTTCATTACTTCAACGTAGGTTGAAATTGGGATATAATCGCGCCGGACGATTGGTTGATCAATTGGAAGCTGCAGGCATCATCGGACCGTTCGAAGGCAGTAAAGCACGCGAGGTACGATGCAAAGACATTATGAGTTTGGAACAATTATTGAAAAACCTCAAATCACCTTCAGGGGTTTAATTTAACCAAACGTTATATTTGCCATTCTTATTATCATCATTCATGACCAGATTATTCAGCGCTCTAATTGCTCTAGTATTGATAACCAGTCAGTTATCTGCGCAAAACGACCCTAAAGCACAGGAAATCCTAAAAGGTGTAAGTGCTAAGTATAAGTCATATAAGACATTGACTGCCAGCTTCAAACTTGGAATTCTTGATCAAAAGACGAAAAAAACGTCTGCTCAAAACGGATCGGTTACTATTCGTGGTAATGCCTTCAATTTATTCATGAGCGACCAAACAGTGATGTGCGACGGCAAAACAACTTGGACATATTTGAAGGAATCAAATGAAGTTCAGGTGAGCGAAAACAAGCCTTCGGCAGATGCAATTACTCCAACTAACATCTTTACGATGTATGAAAAAGGATTTAAATCGAAGTTTCTTTCTGATAAATCAGCCGGAGGAAAAGCAGTTCAGTTAATTGAATTAACTCCAGATGATGCTAAAAAGAATTATTTCAAAATTCAACTTACAATCGATAAAAAAGATAAGTATGTAAGTGAAGCAAAAGTGTTCGACAAAAGCGGTAATGTTTATACTTATAGCATCGTGAAGTTTACTCCTAATGCTAAAGTAACTGAAGATATGTTTACATTCAATAAAGCAAAATATCCCGGAGTTGAAGTAGTTGACTTACGATAAAAGAAACTTCAATCCATAAAAAAAGGCTACCGATGAAGTAGCCTTTTTTATTTTTAATGAAATTAGATTATCGTACAAGATAAACTTGTCCAACTTTTTCGTGTGTTTTACCCCAAACATCTTTTACAACTACTTGGTAAACATACACACCTTCTTGTGCTTTATCAGGCATACCTACTACACTTCCATCCCAATCGCGATTGTTTCTTCCTTCACTGTAAAAGATTTGATCTCCCCAACGATTAAAGATTGACAATTTCACATCTACAATACTAATACCTGTAACGTTGAATCCATCATTAACACCATCTTCGTTTGGAGAGAAGGCATTTGGAATCCACCAATGGAACTCAGGTTCTACTCTAACTGGATGTTGAACGGTATCTCTACATCCGTATGAGTTTACCACCCATAATGTCACCATGTAATTTCCTGTATCTGCATAAACATGATTCGGTTCGAATTGTATTGAACTTGCTCCGTCACCAAATGTCCAATGATACATTAAGGCTCCTGTTGACTGATTAATGAAATTGAATTCAGGATGTAATATCGATTGTGTTGCAGGATCAGGTTGGAATTCAGCTGTTGGTCCAGGGAATACAGTAACGATATTCGGGAACGTAGTTGAATTCTGACAACCGAAATCACTAGTCACTGTAAGTGTTACTGAGTATGTACCACTTGTTTGATACGTATGCGAAGGATTTTGATCGGTAGATGATGATCCATCACCAAAATCCCAGAACCATGAAATAACATTTCCTGTTGCGATATATGATGAGTCAGTAAATTGAACTACTAACGGACCACATCCTGCTGCAGATATTTGTAAGAAGTTAGCTACAGGTAGAGGATGAACTATAACAGTATGCGTAATTGTATCTGTACAACCTTCAACACTTGTTGCTACCAATGTAACTGTGTAAGTTCCCGGTTGCGAATATGAATACGAAGGATTTGTTGCAGTCGATGTTCCTGTACCATCACCAAAATTCCATTGATATCCCGAGATAGTTCCCGATGCAATTGTTGATGTGTTCGTAAACGTCATTGAGCTGCTTGCGCAACCATCGGCAGGTAAGAATCCTGCAATAGGCAATGGACTAACTGTAACATCAACTGTTGAAGTTGCTTTACATCCGCTTGCGTTTGTTGTTGTTAAACTAACGGTATGTGTACCCGCAGAAGTAAATACATAAGAAGGATTTGCTAATGCACTAGTATTTCCGCCACCGAAATCCCAATCATAGGTAGTGATAATATTATCAGGACCTGATGAAGTATCAGCAAAAGATATACTATTGTTTACACAGTCAGTTCCTGATGTTGGTAACGGTGTTGGTTGTGCGAAAATCTGCACTGAATCTACAACCGTTGTTTTACAACCAAAGTTGGATGTCACTTCTAAAGTTACAGGATAAGTTCCAGGAGTTCCGTAGAAATGCGAAGGATTTTGAGCTGATGAACTATTTCCGTCCCCAAGATTCCATGACCATCCTGTAATTGTACCGCTACTAATCGTTGAAGCGTCCATGAACAAGGTAGGACTGTTTAAACAAACATCACCTGAAACATAATTTGCAGTAGGCAAATCATATACTTGAATAGGTTTAGAAACTGTATTTGTACATCCAAATGGTGTTGTAACCACTAATGTAACATTATAGCTTCCTGCTGATGCATAAGTATGAGTTGGAGTTCCTGATGTATCAGTTGATCCATCACCAAATGTCCATGCAAATGAGAATGCACTACCTCCTACTACTTGCGATTGATCAAAGAAAGCTGTTTGATCATTTAAGCAAACATTCGATCCTGCGAAATTAGCTGTTGGCACAGGATAAACATTGATACTTTGAGTAACTGTATCGGTACATCCTGTTGAAGATGTCACGACTAATGTTACAGGATAAGTTCCAGTTGCTGCATACGTATGAGACGGACTTGCCGCAGATGAAGTAGAACCATCACCTAAATCCCAATTCCATCCTGTTATCGTTCCTGAAGGAACTGAAGATGCATCGTTGAAGTTAGTTGCATTTCCCAAACAGTTTGCACCTGTAGTGAATGCTGCAACAGGTAAATTAAATACAGTTGTATTTGATGATGTAGTATCAGAACATCCTTTATCACTAATTGCAATTAATGAGATTGGATAAGCACCTGAATTACCATAAGTATGTAATGGATTTTGATCATTACTTCCTGTACCATCACCGAAATCCCAATACCATCCCGTTACTGAACCAATTCCAACAGTAGAGTTATCGGTAAATGTCGCAGCAGACCCATTACATGAAGCAGCAGTTAATATTGCCGCTACAGGACGTTGGTTTACTGTTACTGTATCAGTATATGTATCTTGACAAGCTTGATCTGATCCTACAGTTAATGTAACAACATACTGTCCCGGATTTTGATAAATATGTTTCGGATCAGAAAGTGTTGATGTTGCTCCATCACCGAAATCCCAAGCGATATCACTAATTATTCCGTTGTTAATGATCGTTGTATTGTAGAAACTCATTGAGTCGCCTTCACAAACTTCAGGAGCGTTAAATCTTGCTTGTGGCACAGGATTAACATTTACTGAAGCTGTTGCAGTATCAATACAACCTGCAGTACTTGAAACAATCAATGTAGCTACATAATTACCTGGTGATGTATATGAGTGTGAAGAAGTACTTCCTGTTCCTGTTGATCCATCTCCGTAGTTCCAATTCCAATTATTAATTGAACCAGATGGTATAGTAGAATTGTCGGCAAATAACGAAGGACCACCAAGACATTCAGTAGAAGCTGTGAATCCAGCAATTGGAAGTGGATTAACAGTAACATTATTAGTCACAGAATCAACACAACCTGATCCAGAAGTAACAACTAATGTTACAGGGAATGTTCCTGCAGAAGCAAATACATAATTAGGGTTTTGAGCATTCGAAACACCACCATTCGGTAATGTCCATTGCCATGAAAGTATATTTCCTGTTGATAAGGAAGTTTGATCTACTAACGTTGTCGGATCACCGAAACAAGCAGGAGAGCTAACGAAATTAACTACTGGCAAAGGATTAACTGTCACATCATTTGTAAATGTAGCAGAACATCCGCCTGCATCGGTAACCGTTACCGAGTATGAACCAGAATTCGATACATTGATAGTTTGTGAAGTTGCACCTGTACTCCATAGGTAAGTTGATCCTGGATTAGCTGCATCGAGTACGATATTCGATCCTTGACAAGCCATAACATTTATCGGATTCGAAACGATTCCGTTTCCTCCTTCAATTACTGTTGATGCACCTGTTCCTTGACATCCGTAGCTATTTGTTACTACAACTTGATAGATTCCAGGAGTTGAAACAACAATAGTTTGTGTTGTTTCAGTAGTTGGAATCCACTCATAAGTCATACCAGGATTTCCTGCATCTAAAACTGCGCTATATCCTGTACAGAAGAATTCATTATTCAAGTTCACAACTGGAGTCGGATTCAACGACACATTCATTGTATCTTTCTTAGAACATCCAGCCGATGAAGTAACTGTTACAATGTACGAGGTATTTACCAAAGGATTAACATAAACCGTAGGTGTTGTTGCTCCATTATGTTGCCATAAGTAGGTCGATCCGCCGGATGCAGTGAGTGTAGCTGTTGTTCCTTCACAAATCACTTGATCGGGACCAGCACTCGCAGTTGGCAAAGGATTCACAATTACTCTAACTGTATCTTTGGCACTACATCCATTACTTGCAGTAACAGTAACAATATAATTTGTCGTAGCATTTGGAGTAACTGAAACATTCGCACCCGCCATTCCTCCCGGTGTCCAAGCATATGTTCCTCCGCCTGTTGCAGTTAAATTTACAGAACCACCAACACAAACGCTTTTATCTGCTCCTGCAGATGGCGTAGGTAAATTAAGTAATGTAATATTTACTGAATCACGTGCAGTACAACCAAACGAATTTGTTGCAACTACATAATATGTTGTACTTAATATCGGAGTTACAGTAATCGATGCAGTAGTATTTCCTCCCGGTGACCAAACATATGAACTACCACCAGTTGCTGTTAAAGTAACACTTGATCCTTTACATAAATTTGTATTTGAACCTGCGTCAACAGTTGGCAATGGATTAATTACGATCGACTGTGTTACGGTATCTGTACATCCATGAGAAGTAGTAGCAATTAAGGAAACAGAATAATTTCCTGCTGTATAATATATCGCTGAAGGATTCGCCAATGTAGATGTTACTCCATTACCGAAATTCCAATCCCAGCTATTAATTGCGCCATTCGTAGTTGTACTTGTATTGCTAAACGTCACGTATGTTCCTGCACAATTCGACGGTGTTGAAGTAGTAAACGACAATACCGGACTAGGAAATACTATTACTTGATTAACTATTGAATCGAGACATCCACCCGCGGTACCAACTGTTAGCATTACATTATAGGTTCCAGGTGTTGAGTAAAGATGACTAGGATGTTGTGTTGATGATGATGTTCCATCCCCAAAATTCCATGACCAGTAATTGATATTACCCATTCCAGTTGTTGAATTATCTTGGAAAGTAACAGCATTTCCTTCACAAGCATTTACGAATGAGAATAGAGATTGCGGCAAAGGATAAACATTTACTGTATCATTTAATGATGCGGTACATCCTGCATTTGTTGTTACTGTTAAGGCAATAGGATATACTCCAGAAGTAAGATAATTATGTAAAGGATTTTGTTGATATGACACGTTACCATCACCAAGATTCCATGACCATGAAACGATTGTATCACCATTTACATTTGAAATGTCGGTAAATTGCACTGCAGTATTTATACATACATCATAAGGAGTAAAGTTAGGTACAGGCAAAGGATGAACATTTACCGTATGCATTACCGTTCCGCTACAACCGCTAGGATCTGTAACAGTCACAGTATAAACACCAGAAACTGTTGCTGATATTGTTTGAGATGTAGAACCTGTACTCCATTGATATGTACTTCCAGCATAACCCGCATTTAATGTAGCTGTTTGTCCTTGACAAATTGATATTGCATTGTTATTGCTGACAACCTGTCCTCCTACTGTTACTTGCGTAGTTGCACTTGATGTACAACCATATTGATTAGTTGCGGTAACAGAATAGCTTCCTTGAGTTCCTACCGAAATAGTTTGAGTTGTATCGCCTGTACTCCATAACCATGAAACACCTGTTCCCGGATCAAGAGTAGCATTAACACCTGAGCAAATAAACACTGCAGGTTGTAACGAAATAACTGGATTCGGATTAACTGTAACGTTAACGAAGGCTGTAGCTTGACATCCGTTTCCATCAACTACATCAACTGCATAGGTTGTAGATGATCCCGGTGTAACAGTAATTGTAGAGGTTGTACTTCCCGATGGATTCCAGTAATAACTAACTCCACCACCTGCGGTGAACGTTACACTCTGACCTGCACAGATTGTTTGATCAGGTGTTACAGTAGGCACCGGCAATGGATTAACAGTAACAGTCACTGAATCGGTGCCAGTACATCCGTTAGCATCCGTTCCAACTACCACATATGTTGTAGTTGATGATGGTGATACTGAAACAGGATTACCTGTTAGTCCACCAGGATTCCAAGTATATGAAACTCCACCGGTAGCCGATAAGTTCACTGAACTACCTAAACATACTGCAACGTTCGCACTTGCATTAACGAATGGCGGCGGATTAATAAATACAGGCTGAACAATAGTATCTGTACAACCGAATGCATTTCCTACAACCAATGACACATTGTAGGTTCCGCTTGATCCATAAGTATGCGAAGGATTTTGAGATGTAGAAGTTCCTCCATCACCAAAATTCCAGCTCCATGAAACCGGACCACCTGTTGAATTATCGGTAAAGCTTATTCCACTGTTTAAGCAATTTGCACCTGTATGCGAAAATGCAGCAACAGGTTGTGCATGCACAACAAATGATTGTGTTAATGTATCAGAACAACCTAATGTATCTTCAACTATTAAAGTTGCTGTATATGTTCCGCTAGCACCAACAACTAACACAGGATTTTGTGATGATGAAGTAGTACCGTTACTAAATATCCAAGTATAACCTGATCCTGGAGGAGTACTCGTATTGATGATATTTATTCCGGAACCGGCACAAGCTGTATCAACAGTAAATGCAGGAATTGGTAAAGGAACAATTGTAACAGGCTTTATAATTGTATCAATACAACCATAAATATTTTCAACTGCTAATGAAACGTTATAAGTTCCGGCAGCTGTGTATGTATGCGTAGGATTTTGTTGCGTTGATGTTGATCCGTCACCAAAATTCCAATTCCAATATTGAATTGTTCCAGCAACAACACTTTGATCGGTAAATGAAACAAGTGAATTAATACATGCACCTGACCATGTAAAATCTGCTGTCGGTTCAAAAGCACTAACAACATTTACTGTATCAGTACTTGAACAAGTTCCGTCGGAAACAGTAACAACATAAGTTCCTACCGGAACTGTTTGTGTAGGACCTGTAAAGCCGTTACTCCATAAATATGTATACGGGGCATTTCCCCCAGTTGCATTAGCTGTTATTGTTGCTAAGTCACTACAAGCGATATATTGATCCGGACCTAAATCCACATTAATACCTGTTACCGTTATACAATAAGAATAAGTTTGAGAACCAATATAAGGACAAGCATCATCACCAACTCTTAAAGTGAAGCAATAAGGATTGGAACTTATATCAGCTTGACTAGGTGTCCAGCAAAAAGTGCCTGTTGGATGCGGAGTACCTGCTGTATTAAATGTTGCTGCAGGAATAGCATTATTATAGAATACTGATAATTGCTGTCCGGCATCAGGATCGTTAGAGAATACATTAAAACATAATGGATCATTAGCACAAACAGTAATATCAAAATCGTTAGTACCATTTATACCAGTTAATGTTGGCAAACTATTGTTACAATTTAAAACCGTAACTTGAATATCACGAACAACAGATCCAATTAAAACACCATTTCTATATTCCTGAACTAATACTGCCATAACAGTTACTTGAAGCTGCTGGGGTGTAAAGCAAACATCTCCGGTAGCAGTATTGAACTGCATTGCCGGACTTGAATTTAATGGAGAAGTAGCTGAATAAGGTCCGATATAAGAAACATTCGTAGTTGCAGTTTGCTTTGGATTAACTAATGAATAAACTAATGAATCACCATCCGCATCAACGGCTCCGTGATTAAAGCAAAGTTGCTGACCTAAGCATGCGAAAGGAACAGGTTTGTTAGAGAATACTGGTGAACTGTTGCAAGTAGATGCAACGTTATTCAGATTTGCATAAATATAAAATGTGTTTGAGCCTGGATTTGTAATTGTAGTGATTGCAGCATTACGACAGCATAGTGAATATGAAAATTGCCAGTCGGTGCACTGCATAGGTAGCGTAATAATTCCTTCGTATACCCATTCTTGGATACCGGTAAACGTTCCACCATTACAGGTAGACGTTGCAGTAGGACACAAGTAAGTAACTTGTTGTCCCGTCCCCGGAATTGGGTTAGCAGTTACACCCAAGTTCTGGTTGCAACTTGCTGAACGCACGCTAATGTAAACATTGGCAGGTGCAGGAATCCCTATACAGTCGCGATAGAAAGAGAATCGCACTTTATATGTATTTCCGCCCAAGCACTGATAAGTCAGGTCAGCTCCCATAGCGTGACTTGCATTCGCTTGATAACCGGAAGTCATCAGGAATGCTAAGAGAAGGAAGATGTACCAACGATGTAGATTTCGGCTCATAACATCATGTTTTTCGTGTTTAGGCCATAATTGTTCGTGCGAATTCGCTCGAATACTTTTATGGCAAAAACAAATCTAACCTCAACTAAAAGCCTAAATTTTTTATTTATTGCAGGTATATCAGCTATGTAAGGTTTTGACGATTAGAATTGATGTCTAAATCATACTTTACCTCTGAAAACAGAAAAGCAAACTGTCAAAACGCAGCTTCGGAGTATGCAATAAATGTGTAAGAAAAGAGATGAAATCTAATCTTCAACTGTAAACACAGGAACGACAGTAACAAAACGCAAAAACATTACAGATTCGAAATTGTGAATGCAGCTTAAAAATCTTACTAAATACGAAATAGATGATGACCCCTGAATATGCACATTGAAAAAATCGTGCCAATCAGATTAATTTTCGATGAAATAATTCGCGAAACCAAAATGTATAAAGCTCAGGATCGTCTACGATGGATTGCTTCAATTCTTCTGGACCCACCCATTTGTAGGCATTTACTTCCTCTGGATTAATAACAGGTTCCAAGTCAGTTTTACCCTCTAAAACATAGTCGAATTCGTGCTCAATTAAACCATTATCAAATGATGCTTGGTAGATAAAGTGATTCTTGATAGAAAGTTCGGCTGAAAGTCCCATTTCTTCACTCAACCGACGATTGCCAGCGTCAACAATATTTTCTCCAGGACGAGGGTGACTACAACAAGCATTCGTCCACAATCCGCCTGAATGATATTTATGCAAAGCCCTTTGCTGAAGAAGCATCTCGCCTTTCGAATTGTAAATAATTACAGAGAAAGCTCTATGAAGAACACCCTTTTCGTGGGCTTCCATTTTCTCCATCACTCCTAACTCAGAATCGTTCGAATCTACCAAAATTACGTACTCAAGGCTCATAGGTCAAAATAACAAAAAAAAGACGGAAAGGTTTATCTAAAAGCTACGATCAATGAAAATTTATTTCTTCATGGTCAAATCATCAAGTACAAATATGATTAACAGATAGTTACAAGAAGTCATCAGAATACAACTTACAAGTATTGAAATCGCATTGAAGGAAATAATATCTTTGCATTAATGACTCAGATTAAGCCTTTTCTCAGACTCATACACCAAGGGATTAAATTCCTTTTTTTCATAGTAGGAATGTTATTCATTCTTCATGCTCCTGCATTGAATGAAAGTAACAAACCCAATGAAAGTAGCTTGCAGGAGTCTTCAATTTTCAACTCTGATCATTCAAAAATTACAATTGACAATGCAACTATTTCATCATTTCAGAGGAAAACACCTTCTCTTCAAAAGCAGTTAAGGAATCTCCATACTGACAACAATATCAATTACTTACATTGCTTTAATCATCTACTTCTACCAATTTCAAGAAGCTATGGCAAGGCAATTTCAGTCCTGTTATCCGTTCCTTTAAACATTAAAAACTGTGTATTGCTGATATAAGAAGAATTACCCTTAGGTAATTATATTTCTCATTTATAAAAGCAAAAACATGGAAGTTCAAAAAGATAAAAACCAGGGACGTCCGTTTCTGTTTCCTGTGATCCTAGTGGTCACGTTTACAGCGGCAATCCTGATCTTAAAGCTGATCATCGGCTAATCAACAAAACGAAAGAGGATGGGGTTAATTCCATCCTCTTTTCTAATTCATTACTCCTACGCCCATATGTGGAATAGAATAGCAAGAATAATACTCCGAAATAAAATCGCTCTTATAGTCACTTTAGCATTGTTGACCATTTTCATGGGATACAAAGCTTCGCAAATTCAGCTTTCGTATGAGTTTGCTAAAGTACTTCCTACTACCGATCCGGCTTATATTGAATACGAGCAATTCACTAAACTATTTGGTGAAGACGGTAATGTTATGGTTATCGGGATTCAAGATCAGAATCTTTTTACCTACGAAAAATTCAGGGACTGGTATCGCCTGAGCAAGAACATCCAGAACATTAGTGGAATACAAAATGTATTAGGTATTACACAAGTTTACAATCTGCAACGAAACGACAGCCTAACAAAATTCGATCTTCAACCTGTAATTGCTCATGAACCGCAATCACAACAAGAAGTCGACAGTTTGAAGAATGTCATTTTCAATCTTCCTTTTTACAACAACTTACTCTTTAACAAAGAAACAGGAGCTCATCTTTTAGCAATTACCTTTAAGAAAAAAGATCTCGACTCAAAGAGACGAATCGCCATCGTTGACGAGATCAAAGGACTTTGTCAGCAGTTCGAAGCAACTCATCACACAGCATTAAAATATTCGGGCATGCCGTATATCAGAACCGCTGTAATGAAGAAAGTATCGGGAGAAATGAAATTGTTCTTGATACTTGCTCTGTTGATTACTGCAGTCATTTTATGGGCCTTCTTTAGATCATTTACGAGTGTATTATTCTCGTTACTCGTAGTTGCTATTGGAGTAGTATGGAGTATGGGGACAATTGATCTCTTTCATTACAAAATAACTATTCTCACAGGACTAATCCCACCACTTATTTTAGTAATTGGAGTTCCCAACTGTATTTTCCTTATCAACAAATATCAAGGAGAATACTTCAAGCATGGTAATAAAATTAAAGCACTATCGAGAACGATAAGCACTATTGGAATCTCCTTATTCCTTGCAAACATCACTACAGCGATTGGCTTTGGAGTACTATATTTCACCAACAGTTCATTCTTGGTACAATTCGGAGTCATTGCAGCATTGAATGTAATGATCACGTATTTGATCACGCTAATACTTATTCCGATTATCCTTACCTATTTACCTGCACCTACTGAAAAGCATATGCGCCATTTAGAAGGGAAACGCATTAACAAAATGCTTAACCTAATAGATATTATTGTGCATAATCACAGGAAAGCAGTTTACATAGTTATCGGGTCGCTACTATTGGTTTCATTGTATGGAATGACTAAAATTGACATTACAGGATATGTAGTTGATGACCTACCTGAGAATGACCCCATTTATGCCGATCTACATTTCTTCGAAAGTAATTTCCATGGAGTATTACCATTTGAAATAGTAATTGATACCAAGCAGCCAAACGGAGTATTTGAGAACAACGCACGCACACTTTACAAAATAAAATCACTTCAAAACAAGCTTGCCAACTACCCTGAATTAAGCAAAGCCCTTTCGCTAACCGAAGCTGTAAAATTCTCTTATCAAGCATACAAAGGAGGAGAGCCAAAATATTACGTACTTCCTGCATTAAGTGAACTTAAAGAGCTTTCTAACTACAGCAAAAGCGTGAGTGGTACTGAAGGAAAATTCGCGGGCTTTATCGATACCACAAAACAATACACCAGAGTAAGTTTGCAGATGACCGACATTGGTTCAGCAAAAATTAAAAAGCTATTAGCTGAATTACAACCTCGAGTAGATTCCATTTTCCCTAAAGAAGATTATAATGTACACTTCACAGGACATAGCTTAATGTTCTTAAAAGGAAACGACTATTTATTAGAGAATCTTCTAGAAAGTTTACTCATCGAAATATTGCTTATCACAATGGTTGGAATGGCATTATTCCGCTCGTTCCGAATCATCATTTTATCGAAACTTCCATGTTTAATTCCTTTGGCTATTACTGCGGGAATCATGGGATTTTTAGGAATACGATTTAAGCCATCAACAATATTAATTTTCAGTATTGCGTTCGGGATTTCATCTGACGGTACCATATACTTCCTCACAAAATACCGTCAAGAATTAAAAACGAGATTCAAAAATGTTGGAGAGGCAATTTCAGCGACAATCTACGATACAGGGTTAAGTATGATTTATACTGCAGTTATCCTCTTCTTCGGATTTTCGATATTTGCGGCATCGAGTTTTGGCGGAACGAAAGCACTGGGAATTCTTATTTCAATCACTCTATTAGTAGCGATGGTAACAAACTTGGTTTTACTTCCAAGTATTTTAATTTCTATTGATCAATGGGTGAAAAGAAAAGATATTACGGATGCTGCATTCATTGATATCGACAGTGAAGAAGTCGATGATAATATGGATCTTGATCAAGAAGATAAGACTACTTAATATCGAGCGATAGCAACTGTTTATCGCCAAGAAGAGCCGTTAATTTATCTCCCGGTTTCACTGGTCCAACACCTTCCGGAGTTCCAGTAAAAATCAAATCGCCTTTTTTAAGAGTAACGAATGTCGATACAAAAGCAATGATTTTATCGACCGAGAAAATCATATTTGCAGAATGACCTTGCTGGCGAACTTCATCGTTCACTAATAAAGTAAAATGCAAATCACCAACATTACCAACTTCCTTTAATGAAACAAATTCTCCAACCGGCGCCGAGCCATCGAAAGCTTTTGCACGTTCCCAAGGAAGTCCTTTTGCCTTTAATTTAGATTGTAAATCACGAGCAGTAAAATCGATACCCAAAGAAACCTCATCATAATAACGATGAGCAAATTTTTCGGAGATGTTTTTTCCAATTCGATTTATCTTTATAACGAGTTCTGTTTCGTAATGAATATCAGTAGAGAATTCAGGATAAAAAAATGGAAATTTTGAAGGAATCAACGCGGTTTCCGGTTTCATAAATATTACCGGTTCTTCTTCCACTGCATTGTTTAGCTCTTTAGCATGAGCAGCATAATTTCTTCCAACACAAATAATTTTCATATCCTGTTTATTATCGATTAACTGAATTTTTCGGTATTCAATAAAGAGAATTGCTTAACTCCTTTAAGGTAATAGGCCATCAAAATACTTCCATGATAAACACCTTTAAATTTACTATTATGCAAATTCTCTTGAACTACTTTTCGAATTTTAAGTCGATTGGGAATAGAAGCATAAAACGCGAAGTGAGCCTTTATAACGGCAAGCGTATCCGAAAAGTCGCCATCCATCATAAACTTAACTCCTGCAACACCATCCAATACTAAACGAATCGGAATTATTACCCACGCTTGATGTCCGGGGAGATTTTTATGCAACATCATCAAGTTATTTCTGAAGTTATAAAAGGTTTTTCTGGGATTAGTCTTTGGCAAGGTCCCTCCTCCTACATGATACACCTCCGATTCAGGCAGCGACATGATTTTATATCCCGCTATCTGCATCCTCCAACACAAATCAATTTCTTCCATGTGAGCGAAGAACTCCTCATCAAATCCGTTTAACTGGTGAAAGACGGAAGCCCGTACAAACATACATGCACCGGTAGCCCAGAAAATTTCAGATGGAGAATTATATTGGTTATGGTCATCTTCGAGCGACAAAAACAATCGTCCACGGCAAAAAGGATAGCCCAACCAATCGATATACCCTCCTGATGCACCAGCATGTTCGAAAAGGTGACGATCAGCATATGAACGAATTTTAGGCTGGCAAGCGGCCACATCTGGGTGAGCAGCCATATAATTTAAGATCGGCTCAAGCCAACCCTCAGTGACTTCAACATCCGAATTTAGAAGTACGTAATATTCGGCATCAACTAGCTTCAATGCGCGATTATAGCCTCCTGTAAAGCCGTAGTTTTTGTCGAGCAAAAGTACTTCAACATCTTCACCGAACTGCTTTAAAACGTCCAAAGAAGCGTCTGAAGATGCATTGTCGGCTACAACTATACGAGCAATCCCTTTACTACAAGCGATAACGCTTGGCAAAAACTTCCGAAGGAAATTTTCACCATTCCAATTAAGGATAACGATCGCAGTATTGAGGGTTTTCATAAAGAAGCAAGGTCGCCATTACGACGACCCTGCAAAACTAAATTATATCATTGAATAATTGCCTTCCTCCTATCTAGGATTTTGGAACAACTGATTTGATTGATTCTGGAAATTATTATTCGGCGATGTTTTGTCGAGATCGTTCATTTTTTCAGTACGACGTCGTAATTCAACCTGCCAGTTGGCATTGAAGATTTCGCCTTTTGCATCGCTATGCAGCAACTCAAAGTCGTTAGTAGCTATCTGCTGACTCCAGAAAACGAACTTACGATTCGTCTCATCTTTCACTTTGTAATATTGCCATATCTCATACGGATATGATGTTGGCTCGGCATATTGTTTAGAGATCTGATTTGGGGCTCCATAAGCTAAATAAACGCGACCACGTTCAGTCATATATCCCTTTTTCTTGCCTGCAGAATATTCCGCATTAACCTTATCAACTTCTGAGCTATATGCTAACCAAGCTTCCGAAGGATTTAAAGGATTTCGACGGCTCCAGAAGTCGTAAAAAAATTGCTGCATTAACTTAAGATCGGCTATCTCAAGTTGGTTCGTTGCAAATGTATTTTCATTCGTTGAACAAATCGGATATAAGCAACGGATATACTCAGCCAAGGTATCTTTTGATGTGTAATCTGCAACGAATGTATTTCTAACATCAATATTGTTATAAGAAACCACTCCCGATTCAGAAACAGGTGCTGCACCTTTACTTCTTTGAAAGAAAGATTCTTTAACAGCTAATAATTCATTCAAACGATTTCTAACTTCAATAACGAAGTTGTAATTTCCCGAAGGAAGGTCAGTAATATCGAGGTCGGCAAGTAGGATATTTACTGGTTTAGCGGCTTGACGAGAGGTGCGCGTATAAGCATCAATTACTCTCTTCTTTTCGAGGGTTTCGATATGATATGAAAGCAAGAAAGCATCATTCAAAATAATAGAGGATGTATTATAAACCTCTGCGTAAAACTTAAGGCTATTGACACTCGGGCCAAAGAAATTATCGACTAAAGGAATTAGTTCGTATCCATTTTTAGTGATTTTATTTGTTTCGACAGAAGGCTTGAAAGACGAAAGCAACTCAACATCTGAAATTCCAATAATATTAGGATAATAAGCCATGGTAACCGACTCAGTTAGATTATATGGTTTCGCATCCGGATTGTTCTTATCTCGGATAATCAATTCCATAGTATAGGTACCATTGGCCAACGACATTCGCTGTTGGTCGGTAAAATTGAATAATGATGTTATGGTATCTTTCGATTCCGGACTCAATAAATTGTACTTATTATAATATCGGATCGAATCACCCTGTCGGAACAATTGAGTTACTTCAATAGCAGCTTGAAACAAGCCGGAAGGTAAAGCCTTGTAAACTACCGACTTACCCGCGACTTCCATATAAGTTTCCATATAAGGACCTTTCTCCGGGGCAAAATAGGAGCAATAAGCAAATTTAGCCTGCAAATTCTTTGCCTGCAACGACGGAACGAGCAACATTACCGATACAGATAATAAGAATAAGAACTTTTTCATGGCGTGTGATTTTGGACTATAAAAATACTAATTATAGGTGGCGCTTGGCGCCGGTTAGACGAATAAATGACATTTTTAATGTTTAAAACGTTGCCTCGACTACTGAATTTCACCCGGAAAAGGCCTTGAAATGATGTTTATAATCCTGACTTTCAAGGCAGAAGCATTAATATTTAAAAAAGTTTTTGGTGAATGAAGAAATGTACTAATTTCGCCCCCGGAGAGTTGGCAGAGTGGTCGATTGCGGCAGTCTTGAAAACTGTTGACTGTAACAGGTCCTGGGGTTCGAATCCCTAACTCTCCGCCAAAGTATTTCGAAATGTCCTGACGGTAAACGTCAGGACATTTTAATTTGTGGGAGATTGCGGTCCCTTCGGGAAAAACTGTTGACTGTAATAGGTCCTGGGGTTCCCCCTTCGGGGTAACTCTCCGACATAGTATTTCGAAATGTCCTGACAGTAATCGTCAGGACATTTTAATTTGTGGGAGATTGCGGTCCCTTCGAAAAAAACTGTTGACTGTAACAAGTCCTGCGGTTCCCCAATCGGGGTAACTCTCCGCCAAAGTATTTCGAAAAGCTCAGACGGTAAAAGTCAGGGCTTTTTTCTTATATGAGATAATATGAGGCAAAAGCTTTTTAATACGGCTATACTAAAAAGTAATAGCATTAATTAAAACAGAATTATTGACAAACATATCCTCCATCAACCGAAACCAAACTTCCGGTAGTAAACGAGCTGTCATCAGACAATAAAAACATAACTGTCTTAGCAATCTCTTCAGGTCGTCCAATTCGCCCCAAAGGTTGAACAGAATTTAACGAATCAAATACTTCTGCTGTGTTAATTCCTGATTTAATCGAAAACTGTGCCACGGCTCTATCCAACAATGGTGTTTGAATAGTACCTGGACAAACACAATTTACCCTAATATTAAAAGGAGCATAATCAATTGCTGTACTCTTTGTTAATTGACCTATTGCACCTTTAGTAAAGCCATATACTGAACTAGAAGCCTTTCCAACTAAAGCTTGGTCAGATCCCATTAGTACTATGCTGCCATTCATTTGCTTTTTCATAATCGGGATGACCGACTTAAGCAGATAAAATGTGCCAAATATATTTATCGAAACAACAGACTCCATTTGTTCAAAGGATGTTTCTTCAAGAGTCGCGAATAAATGCACTCCTGCATTAGAAAATACATAATCAATCTTTCCTTCTTTTATAAATACTTCATTCACAGCACTAGCAATATCATCACGATTACTAACATCACATTTTATAAAATAAGGATCAATAATATCAGGTGTACATAGATCTAAGTTATAAACTATACCACCCTCTTTCATAAGCAAATCACTTGTAGCTTTACCGATGCCTGATCCCGCTCCAGTGATAATCGTTACAGTATTTTTCCAATTCATTTTTTTAAATTTCAGTATTTCGTTGTGTAATTATATTGAATTGAAACGAATCAACCAAAATTATTTAGTCAATACAAAAGGAAATTCCAATTTTGTTTTCTGAATAAAGAAAAGTAAAAAGCGTCCGTATAAAAAACGGACGCTTTCAAAATTGCAATAATAAAAATGCTGGGCAATTAATTTATTTAGTAGTAAACTTAGTTACGGTTTCATCTTTAAAACGAATAAAATAATCTCCGGTAGTATCAAATCTTGGGCGGTAAGTTCCTTTCAATTTGCCTGATATTTTACCACTATCTAAATCAAATCGAATAAACTCATTTAAATCATCTATTGATTTACCGATCCATACAATAAACGCATCACCTCTAAATTCCGTGAAATAGCAATTATCGGTTGAAACAGAATAATTTTTCGCGCCTGATGATTTAAAGGAAGCAATTCCTTCTTCTCCCTGAACAATATAATTATCCTTATATAGAAATATGGATTTAGGATCACCTATTTCTTTTCCAAGTTCAGATTTTGCAGTTGCTGTTCCTGTTGAAGGATTTAATAGATAAAAATTCTTATCGCTACAAGCAACTATTGAATTATTCACATTCAATATTGCGCAATGTGACTTTGAAAATTTGTCACCATTACTAAATCCATCAGATGTCCATTTTTGCTTTCCTGATGAAACATCAAAAGCTCTTATCTCTGAGCTACCTTCATAAGAATATTCGACTTTGTAAGTGCCCGCTCCAATACCTCCATTTGCATCGGGAATAAACTTCTCTACTCTAATAACACCACCCATCTTAGCGATCAATGTATTATCAACGACTAATAATTGTGAAATAACATCATTTCCGCTGAGCTTTTCACTTCTCCAAATTTCATTTCCGGTATTAATATCAAGCTTTTTAATAGCCTTCTCTCCTTTCGAAAAATCACAAACATAAACGGCATTATCATCAGCCACTGGCATCGGACTACGTCCAATTTCTTGCTTTGCCTTTAATCCAACACTCGTTTGAACATTATCAAATGTTGTATTCCAAAGTACATTGCCTGTTTTCAAATCAAGTACTGTAATTCCTTCATAAACCACAAATACTTTACCGTGAGAAACACTTACGTTCACCATCATTTCTGATTCATCATTGCTTAGCAATTCAGTGCAAAGATGTCGTACACATTTACCTTTAATTCGTGTTGTCCAGTGATTACTACCTCTAGCATTAATTTTCAGCTCGAGTTCAGTCCCACTTAATGCACTTTTAAATGTTTTATCCTTGTAATCGATAAACACTTGGGTATTTCCACTTTCATCGTAAGCAGAGCTAGCAAAAATGATGTTCTTTTTCTTTGAAGGTGCAAGAGGAACATCTTTTTCCTTTAAAGTACTTTCATTGATTGAGTTTTCAATTTCACCAGTTTTAGAATTCAGATAAACACTTACTTTATTATCATCGTCTTTTTTATAAACTATTTCAACAGGTTCACCTTCCATTGCCCATAAGAAAAACCAATCCTCCATTGATTTAACGCCTAATTTCTTTTTCACATCGAATGTCCATAACGACTTTCCGTTTGTCCCGTCGATCATTTCGATTTTTTTCAAATCACCCATCAAGATCATTGAGAGGTCAGCGTTTTGATCATTCCATTTATTTGGAACTTGGGATTTCATTTCCCACATCTTTGTAAATTCCGATTGGGAGAAAGCCATTGTACTCGACAATAAAATGGCTATTGTAATTAATTTGAGTTTCATATTTATTTTATTCAAATTATTCAACAATGATTTTTCCTGTAGAAATTTGCGACTCACCTAACAACAATCGATATGAGTAATATCCACTTGCTAAGCCAGTCATTGGAATTTCAATATTCGATGAATTGTCTTTTATAGTAAGTACAGTTTTACCAAGCATATTTAAGACTTCAACAACAGCGTTCTTGCCTAAAACATTATTTAAGTGAATAAATGTTTTTTCGCGACAAGGATTTGGGGAAACTTCAGTTTGAAAAAAGGAAGAATACTCATTAACAGAAACGTTTAAATCGGCATTGTATCCAATAGTAACGTCACCTGCATTTTCGGAATATTTCATTAATGGTTTTCCTGATGATACTTTTATCCAAGTAATATCCGTTGAATTAGGTCCCAAGTTATTCGTTCTGATCTCTGTAATCATTCCAACGTCCGAAATAGTTCCTTGCGGCAAAATCAGGGTACCATAACCATTAAACTGGACCGTCCTAGTACCTGTTTGGTAGCTACTTACCGTTGTTGCATTGCTATAATTTGTTTTTGCATAGCTATCAGTAAACGATTGATTATAGCTAAAAGGAAAGATTAAGTGTTTATCAGGATTTTGATAAATCTCATGAGCTCCGCTTGGACTATACTCCCCTACCATTACCAGACTATCAGCGGAAAAATTGTAATAATCATATTGTAGAACCGATGTTAAAGCAGGATCATATTGAGCATAATTGCTCAAAGGAAATAGACTGCCATTGGGAGTTGATGAAGGAGCAGAATATTGGAAGTGGATAACAGGATATCCAGATTGAGGCAGTAACGATGAAGCGTTCCATATTGCTCCGGTTCCTGACACCGACAAAAGCAAAGGATTAAAGGTTGAATTATCGGCTATAATTACATTAAACGCACCAGTTAAATTGGAGGAATAAGCCGAGTACGTAAGTGTTTGCGCATTTGCCAAACAAGTAACTAAGATAAGTAATAGAGTAGATTTTATTTTCATTGCAATACGATTAGATAGTGCAACAAAAATCAGATGATTAAATCGTAAAGGCTATACTACTTTAGTAGTAATCTCGAACAAAAAATGATGTAAATTACTTAGGAAAAACCTTATTGATTGCGTCGGTTCTCGAGCTCACTTGTAGTTTCAGGTAAATATTGCGAATATGAGTCCGTATTGTTTCTACACTCAACGACAATTTATCAGCTATTTCCTTATATCTAAATCCACGCGAAAGCAATTCTAATATTTCCCTTTCTCGTTCTGAAAGTAACTCCAAATATTCATTCGCCTTTTTCGATCCATGAAAATTGGCAATTACCTTACGAGCAATTGTGCCACTCATAGGAGACTCTCCTCTATGAATTTCAAAAATAGAGTTCACCAGTTGATCAGCATTGCAACTTTTCAGAAGATATCCGGTTGCACCTGCACATAAGGCATCATAAATATTGTCATTATCGTCGAAAACAGAACAAATCAAGAATTGAATAGCGGGGTATTTAGACTTCATTTCTAAAACACATTCAATACCACTTCTGCCCGGCAGCTGAATATCCATCAAAACTACATCAGGGCGAGAAGTTCGAATATCTTTCATAAATGCCTCTGCTGAGGAATATGAAGCAATAAATTCAAGTCCGTCGGCATTCGACAATACCTGAGTAAACCCTTCTCTGATTAACTCATCATCTTCTACAATACAAAAGCGAATCGACATAATTTTGATTTTTCTACGACAAATGTAACAGCTAATTATCTACCCCACACTACTACTTTCGTAGTATTTAACTATACCAGAAACTCGTATTTCAGTACCTTTTCCAAGCTCAGTTACTATTTCTAACTCACATCCAATTGTCTTAGCTCTATTTTTAAGTGAGGATAATCCATTGCTAAAAGCACGTACATTTTCAGGATCAAATCCTTTACCGAAATCCTTTATAGAGAAATAAAAATTATCATTCTCATCGATTCTAAAATACATCTCAAGTTTATCAGTTCCAGAATATTTAAGCGCATTATTAACCGATTCCTTCGTAATATAGAACAAATGCATTCTAAAATCTGGTAGAATATTTTTATCATTAACAACATCAGGGAAATCGATTGAGACATTGATATTATTTTCTTCCATCAGCTCTACGACATAATATCGAATATAACCTAACAAGCGATCGAGTTTATCTTGTTCCGGATTAACACTCCAAATCATTTCATTTAACTGCCCTCCTAGATCTTGTGAAATTGATTTTAATTTATCGAGATTGCCATGTAAATTTTCATCCTTGATCTGCTGCTTTAACACCTGAGTAAGTAAAGCAATTCTGCTTATACCACTACCAATTTCATCGTGCATATCACCGGCTATACGCTTTCTTTCCTTATCTAATGCTTGTTGGACTGCAAGTATGGCTAATTGCTTTTTAATTTTTCTCGTTTGGTTAAACTTCCAAATCAATAAAATCATAAGCACTATAATTAGTCCGATTAATGCATAAAACCAAAACTGCTGGTAATATGGTTTTGGAGCTTGATTAATTGCATATTTATTAAAAAGGTAGTCATGCAATGATGCTAATTGATCTTCTGAGAGCGCAATATCGTATATCAGAATTTCCGCGATATCGCCATTAAACACTTCAGTTACAGCAGATGGATTTAAAGACTTAGATCCATTATATCCGATTTTCAGTGTATTGATTGTTGAAGGGATGCCCTTAACAGGGAAATTATTTTGAACTCTACCATTAAAATAAAAATCGACTAGTGTATCTTCTATCCTAACTAAAGATGTAATACACCAATCGCTAGGTGTCCCAAGTCCAACTTGGGTACCTTCTCCTCCATTACCATCATAAAAGGAAAACTTAGTAGTAGTAGAACTAAACTGCCAGGCCATCCCATTTCCAATATAAGTCGACAAAACATTTCCGGAACCTACACTCGACTGATAGCTTCTGCCATTAGTTTTCATCACTATGATGATAGTACCTCTTAGTTTCTCAAAACTGTTAATTGGTTGAGTGCTTAACAAACCATTATTTCGACCATTAAAGCGAACAGCAGGTTTACCATTGATAGCGTTGGAAACAAACAAAGGCTTCAACTGCATCACAGAAAATGTCGTCACTTGATTCGCGCTGCAATCATTCCATTGCAAAACAGAATCCCTGTCGATAATCACATTTTTATCGGCTCTAAGCCAAACAGAAAGATGCTCAGCCGGGACTTGAGCTAAACAAATATTTATGCAGACAATTAGCGAAAACAGTCCCATAACGAGACCGCGTATCCGAACATTGATTAGCATAAATTAACCTCCCCCATGATTACATCCAAAGGTAAAATTCTTTTATGTTCGAAGCAACAAACTTTTAGGAGTTTGCTATTAATCAGACCCATTATTTAAGAAGAAATCTAAAATTAACCTACAAAAACCAATACTTTGTCCTTAAAAATTGATAGTTTAGATTGTTTTATCCAATATTGTATATCAGCAGAAATAATAACCATGAGAACCCTGTTACAAAAGAAATTAACCCCAACCCTAATTGCCTTTATGATCATCCTAAGTGGAAGTTTAAAGGCCCAACAATATCCTGGATATACACTTTACGGATTAAAAAATAATTCATCGGCCGTTTTAGTAGATACTAACGGAACGCCCTATCATACATGGACCAACGCAGGTAAAACCAATTGTTATTCTACATACATGATGCCTGGAGGAGATTTATGGAGAACAATCAATCGTGCAGGAAATTCATTTTCCGGAGGACCGATATCAGGTGAAGTTCAAAAATTGGATTATGCCGGAAATGTTTTGTGGGACTATGTTTATTCAACAACAACGTATTGCACACATCATGATATTTGTCCGATGCCCAATGGCAACGTTCTAATGATCGCATATGAATCCAAATCGGCAGCAGAAGTAGCGGCAGCAGGATGCAGTGCATATAGCGGAATTATGTGGCCCGATAAAATTGTAGAAGTGCAACCAACAGGAGCAACAACAGGAACAGTAGTATGGGAATGGCACGCTTGGGATCATTTGGTTCAAAACACAAACTCATCGGCGGCAAACTATCAAACATCGATAATCAATCATCCTGAACTATTAAACATCAACTATAATTCAACAAAAGACTGGCTTCATGCGAATGGAGTCGATTACAATCCGATATTAGATCAAATAACATTCAGTTCGCATAACTTAAGCGAAGTTTATGTTATAGATCATAGCACTACAACTGCTGAGGCTGCAACACATTCGGGAGGAAATTCCGGAAAAGGAGGAGATCTTTTGTATCGTTGGGGAAATCCTGGAGCCTATGGTGCTGCAGGAACAAAAATTTTCAACGTAGTGCATAATGCTCATTGGGTACCAGAAGGAAATACAAATGCGGGCGATTTATCAGGATATAACAACCAAGGCATATCAACATTGGCATCATGCGCAGACTTCTTTACGCCTCCTGTAAATGGATATAATTACTCAATAACATTAGGATCAGCATATACGCCATCAACTTACAACAAACGACAAGCATCGGGAGGATATAACAGTAATGAAGGAAGTGTACAACAACTACCTAACGGAAATATTCTCATAAACATGGGTATATCTGGATACATAAAGGAATTTGATTCAAGTGGCACACTAATTTGGACAAAAATATTATCAGGAAGTTCTGCCAAAGCATTTAGATATTCGGAATGCTATACAAACAATGCGGCGCCATCAATACCGAGTATAACAGAAAATGTGGGTACATTAAGTTCTGATCCTGCAACTACCTATCAATGGTATTTCAACGGACAATTAATTCCTGGAGAAACAAATCAGAATATTACTCCAACTCTTGATGGAATCTATTTAGTAAGAATTACTGACAATAACGGTTGTGTTTATCAATATTCAAAAGGCTATCATTTTACAACAGCAACAGGAATTAAAGAAAACACTAAGAGTACATTTAACGTATTTCCAAATCCATCATCAGGAATTGTAAATATATCAGAACTAGAAAATAGCGGAAAGCAATTTGAATTAGAAGTATTTGATATGATGGGAAAGAAGATTCTTAACAACAAAACCATCTACCAAATCAACTTGAAAGAATTTGGTTCGGGGATTTACACAGTTCAGATTAAACAAAGTAACAACAAAGCAGATGTTTTTAAAATAATTATTACCGATTAGATTTCAATCATTTACATCAATATAAGGTGGCGAAAATAATCGTCACCTTTTTTTTGTGCCATAGATAAAAAATTTAGGCACACTTATTGTAATCTGCGCGTCGCCTTTAAAAATGGAAGAAATAAAGGAAGATGAAGATCAAATTAAAATTTCCATTCAGAAATCGAGATAGTTCAAAAAACAAATGACTGAATAGAATAATCAGTTTGGAAATAAAATAAAGGTAGGAGATAAAAACATTATCGATGCAAGAAAGTGAAATTAGGATCATTGAAATCCTATTAAAAAAACAGCAAGATTCCATACCTCCAAATTAAAAAATATGATCAGGAAAAATATTTCCCGATCAACAGCTAATTATGCTCATTCAGCATAATATATATACATCAAAAAATCCTAGTAGCAAAGGAATTTAACAAAGAACCAACTCAACAAACTAACACAATAACTTGATTTATATCTCATTTAAGTTCAAATAAAGAAACAAAACACATTATTGTTTGAAACATAGGTAGCTGGAAAGAAATTTTATTATTCGAATTTATTTTACATTTTCGCTAATGAAGCTATCCACATACTCTGCCTATGATAAAATGACCATCTGAACTCAAAGGAAATTTAAACAAGTAAAATCAATCACTATGAAATTTATAGGACAACACGAAGAAACAATCTTTGTATCCGAAATACTCCCGGAGCAGAGACATATATTCGACAAAGAGTTTCGAAAGGGACTCTGCATAATCTGGAACAGAGGCAATCCTGCGCACTTTAATATTGACAAGCAATCCATCAAAATTGAAACCGACAATATTATCTTTATCACCGAGTACCATCAAATCGAAAATTTCTGCTTTGAAAAGCTAAACTTAATTCAATTTAATCGACATTTCTATTGTTTAGAGAACCACGACGACGATATCGGATGTAAAGGAATGTTATTTTATGGAGCATCCGATATCCCTAAAATTGCCATCCCCATCGAACGTAAAGAGCAGTTTAACTTTATTTGGGAAAGTTTTTTAATGGAAATAAAAGAACGTGACAATTTCACGCTTGACATTCTTCAAACACTGCTTAAGCGATTCTTGATTTTAAGTATTAGAGTGTATAAAAACAATAACTTAAATCTCCCAGTAGACAATTCAAGTCTAGCCTTAATAAGAGAATTTAACTACTTGGTAGAAAAAAACTTTAAAACACTACATAAAGTTTCGGAATATGCTTCACTATTGAATAAATCACCGAAAACACTTTCAAATTTATTTACGCAACATATCGACAAAACTCCATTGCAAATTATTAATGATAGAAAAATGTTGGAAGCCAAGCGAATGTTAACATTTACGACGGCTCCAATTCAAGAAATTGCGAGCGAAATGAACTTTAACGACTTGCAAGCATTTAGCCACTTTTTCAAAACTAGAGAAGGAGTTTCACCTTCTCAATATCGAGAGAATACCTCTTCAAAAGCAGAAGCATAAAGATTGAGATTTGACTTATAATTTTATCCTTCTTTTAACGTAAAGGATATAGGTCAATCCTGACATTTACTAACAACGATCAATATTTTTTCAGGAACAATTCACAACAAAACATCCAAAAGTTTTGTGAAAGCTATGTGCCTGTATTCAGACAAATAGATCCGATTTATTATTTGCCTCAAAACAAATGGGAATATCATGCAAATTTGTTAGTTATTGGCATGATTTTTATCATATTTTATCTGGAACAATTAACAATGAGAAAGGAATTTCCAACAAACACAAAACAAGTTTTTAAGTATAATTTCGGCATAATATATGTAATAGAGAATAGAAATAATGGGAAAATATTCTATTCGGTAAAAAATCGAGAATTCGGAGTCTAAAAATAATTAATCTTTTAGCTTCTCGAGAGATATTATTGCAAATAACTAATTCAAAAAATGAGCTCTTTATCTATTATAAATTGGAGGAGAAATTTATCTATTTCACTTTTTATAACACTGGCAATAATCGGAACATTTCATATATGTTTCGGATTGTTTTTTCTTATAAACAGAAATAATGGACTGTTCAGTGAAATACTGTGTTCTGATACAATATTAACCAAAGTATCATATCAACTAGGCCACAACATAACCGTTATATTATTTGGCACTATTGAAATTCTCAGCGGATATCTACTTTATTATTATTACAAGAGTAAAACCAAAGCATTGCTCGGAATTTCAATGAATACCATTTTGTTTGCAACAACACTTTCATTTAGTCACGTAACTCAACATGCAAACTTAGCATCCGAAGCTTTGTTTAAAAACGCCTTACTAATTAAGGATTTCACTTTATTAGGCATAGGATTACTTCTTTTTGGATATATGATCACCAATCAAGAAAATTAAATACAACTCATAACATTATAATGCATAATAAAGAATTTGCAACCTTTGGGGGAGGTAGCTTTTGGTGTATTGACTCCATTTTTAGAAACGTAAAAGGTGTTGAAAATTGCATCAGTGGCTATTCTGGAGGAAATACCGAAAATCCAACTTACATGGATATATGTTCAGGCAAGACAGGACATGCACAAGTAGTTCAACTTATCTATAATCCCGAACTAATAACTTATGTCGACTTATTGAATATTTTCTTCACCTCACATGATCCTACCACACTTAATGCTCAAGGCCCCGATAAAGGAACGCATTTCCGATCTATCATCCTTCATCACCACGATGACCAACGAAAATTGGCTTTCGAGATAATCGATCAATGCAAGACTCAATATTTAAATCCAATCGTTACTGAAGTTTCGGAATACAAACAGTTTTACCCTGCGGAACCTCTGCATCAAAATTTCTACAAGTTCAATCGCGAAAGCGGTTACAGTATATTCGTTATTGAGCCTAAGTTGAAATATATGAAAAGAAGATTTGAAGATAAAATTATTGACAGCTTTTAGCAACCAATGAGAGATAGATTAGGCTAAACGAACGAATGGCAAAATTTCATATCAATTAATGCAAAACTTCATATCCTCCCCAACAAAGGAGAATAGTCCCAATTGAGGTAAAACCGTACATGAATATTTCATACTCATATCCACTGCGAAACATAATTACTGAAACTACAAATCCAAGTAATAGCATTATCCCGCCAATTGCACCAATAGCAACACCTTTACTTTTTCTTTTCTTGTAAATGGTGAGCTTTAAATTACACATAGTTTCTGCAAGAAGATGCTCTGCCACGCCTTCCTTTTTAAGCATTTCGTGTATCTCGTGTGAAATATAACCTTGATTGTAATAATTCAGTGCTCGATTATAGCACTCTTTTAATTGAGGTTCCATAGTCATTTAGCTTTTAGGTGAAGGTTAAAAAGCAAAAATGCTATGTAGATCATTGATCCCTGGCACTCCTGTAAAATCAAATATAACTCATATTTTCAATTAAACAGAATAAGTGGTACGGATTTCATCAGTTTAGAATCCTTCTAAATATTGTTTTTATACAATTTCCCTCTAAAATAGAAGGCCAAATTTACCAATGCTATTAAGGCCGGAACTTCAACCAATGGGCCAATAACTCCGGCAAAAGCCTCACCTGAATTTATTCCGAATACTGCAATAGATACTGCAATGGCAAGTTCGAAATTATTTCCTGTCGCAGTAAATGCTATTGCTGTATTAGTGCTATAGTCGGCTCCCATTCGTTTGGCAATGAGGAAAGAAAAAACAAACATTAGAATGAAATATATTACTAACGGTATGGCTATACGAAGAACATCAAAAGGAATTTGAATAATCAAATCTCCTTTCAAACTAAACATAACTAAAATTGTAAAAAGGAGTGCGACTAAAGTTATCGGACTAACCTTCGGAATAAACTCTGAATTATACCAATCTTCGCCTTTAACTTTTAAGAGGAAAAACCGTGTAACAAATCCCATAACAAATGGTAATCCTAAATAGATAGCTACACTTTCGGCAATCTGCCCCATCGAGATATTTACTTCAACGCTGGTAATACCAAAGAAAGGCGGCAAAATCGTCACGAATAGATAGGCATAAATGCTATAAAAAACGACTTGGAATATACTATTAAGCGCTACTAATCCCGCAGCATACTCCCTACTCCCTTCAGCCAATTCATTCCATACTATCACCATTGCGATGCAACGAGCAAGGCCGATTAATATTAATCCGACCATGTAATGAGGATAATCATGTAGAAGAGTGATAGCTAAAAAGAACATCAATATCGGTCCTATTACCCAATTGATAAGCAATGAAATACCCAAAATTTTAATATTCTTAAATACTTCCTTCAACTTCTCATATTTCACTTTTGCGAAAGGAGGATACATCATTAAAATCAAGCCAACTGCAATTGGAATATTGGTGGTACCTATTGAAAATGAGTTGATAAAGGCGGCTGAATCGTTATTAAGATAACCGATTAAAACTCCCACCAACATGGCAGCAAATATCCACAGGGTTAAATACCTATCTAAAAATCCAAGCTGCTTTCGCTGATTTGCAGGAGCACAATTATTAGCTGACATACCAAATATTATTTATCGCAATATTACGATAAATAACCATATCCAATATTACTTTTACGTTCCTGTTACTTAATTATTCAATCCCTTAAAATTATTCGATATAAATCGATAATTTTACCCTTATCAACCTAAAAGCCAATTACATGAAAGCTAAACTTACCCTACTCTTTACCTGTGGTATTTTATTCGCGCAGGCTCAATTCATCGATCAAATATCCGTTTTCCCGCCAAATCCAACTACTAACGATGAAATCCATTTCATTGCAAATTGCTATTTCGGCTCAGGTACTTGTGATCAAAAATCACAATATATCAGTGTCAACGGAAGTGAAATTTCGGCATCAGCCATTCATTGCCTTGGCATGCTTTCCTACATCTGCAATGAAACGGATTCATTCACCATCGGATATTTGCCGGCAGGCACCTACCATGTTAATTTTCAACTCAATGCAGGTGCCGGACCTGTTCCTTGTTCACCTGGAATCGTTCCCGGACCATCTGATTCATTAACCTTTACAGTGCAGTCGGCAACAGGAATTACGGAAATCGGAAAAAGTCAAGTAAAAATTTCACCCAATCCAACAAGAGGGAAATCACAAATTAGTATTTCCGGGACCGATTTTACTGGAAAAATGGAAATTAGGAATTTAGCGGGGGCTCTTTTGAAAGAATGGATTACTTCGAATTCAGAAGTCTCAATCGATTTAAGCGACATAGCACCTGGTGTATATCAATTAATTTTCACCTCTGAGCATGGGAAAAGATCAGTCGCTTCAATACTTCGAGCTGACTAACGAAATTATCAACAAAAAAAGTGACAAAAGGTGCATATTTTATGTGCCTTTTTTTGTTGTAAAAACAGCCTAAAACAATCGGCATTTTCAGAGAGAAGAGAGGCCAAAAAGTACTTTTATTTCGATGATAATAATCACCGTCAAAATATACGATTGTATTTGAGTACAATATGGGTAATATTTACAAGTTCGAGCCTCTTATATCGAAAACGTGTTAAATTTGAGCCATATATGGGTCCTATAGCATTACTTATACTCACTTTGGCAGCAATAGCATTTTCGGCGGGAGGCATTCTCGTATCGAAACTGTTTGTCAAAGGTTCTACAAATCCCCAAAAGGGTGAAGCCTATGAATGTGGAGTTCCAACCATTGGGACCACATGGATGCAATTTCAGGTTGGTTATTACCTGTTCGCATTGGTATTCCTCATTTTCGATGTCGAATTAGTATTCCTCTACCCATGGGCAACTGTGGTGAAAGAAATCGGATGGCCTGCTTTCATCGACATCCTAATTTTCTTTTTTATTCTCTTTCTGGGCTTCTTGTATGCTCATAAAAAAGGCGCATTAAAATGGATATAAAAACCACTCCTACTACTTTCCCCGGAACAATACACGAAGTACCGGGAGGAGGAATCGTAACTAGCAAACTTGACGATGTAATTAATTGGGCTCGCTCCAATTCATTATGGCCATTAACATTTGCTACTAGCTGCTGCGGTATCGAGATGATGTCGGTAGCAGGTGCAAAATATGATTTCTCTCGCTTCGGATTCGAGGTAGCGCGTGCTACTCCACGACAAGCCGACGTAATCATAATTGCTGGAACAATCGTGAATAAAATGGCTCCGGTGCTTAAGCGACTTTATGATCAAATGGCAGATCCGAAATATGTTGTTGCTATGGGAGCATGCGCAATAAGCGGTGGTCCGTTTTTCTACAATACATATTCTGTCGTGAAAGGTGCTGACCATGTAATTCCGGTTGACGTTTATATTCCTGGATGTCCTCCGCGACCTGAAGCTTTACTTCATGCATTAATGGCGCTTCAAGAAAAAATCAAAAGCGGCCAAACGAGAGAACAAATCCGTGAACAGAAACCACTTTAACCAAGGGCAATGACGAACGAAGAATTAAAATTAAAAATAGAAGAGCTATTACCCGGATTTGCTTTTGAAGAAGGAACGGAGTGGCTCACGCTAAATATGGAAGCAGAAGGATTCAAACCTTTTGCACTCCAACTTAGAAATAACGAGTCACTAAAATTTGATTACTTGTTTTGTTTGACGGCGGTAGATTGGAAAACGCATTTCAGTGTTGTTTACCATCTAACGTCGACGGATATACGTCATACGCTAGTAGTAAAAGTAAAACTCGACAAGAATGATCCTGCGGTAGAAACGGTTTGTGATATATGGCGAACAGCCGAATTTCATGAAAGAGAAGCATATGATTTAATGGGGATTTCATTTACTGGACATCCCGACTTACGACGACTATTTCTCGAAGACGATCATGTAGGATTTCCACTGAGGAAAGATTACGAAGATCCTATTAACATGATAAAACTTTGATTATGCTCGAAGAATTAGGAACAAACGATCAGGGGGATATGATCATAAACGTAGGGCCGCAACATCCTTCAACACATGGAGTATTGCACCTCGTTATCACCCTTCACGGTGAAACCGTAAAAAAAGTTGAACCCCACTTAGGTTATATTCATCGTTCGATAGAAAAGATGAGTGAGAGCCTCTCCTACCGACAATTTTCTTATGTAACAAGTCGAATGGATTACCTCTCATCGCATATCAACAACCATGCATGTGCGCTAGCGGTAGAAAAAGGACTACAACTAGAAATTCCAGGAAGAGCCCAATACATTCGAGTTATACTTGACGAATTGACAAGAATAGCATCACACCAACTTTGGTGGGGAGCATTGGCAATGGACTTAGGCGCATTCACTCCTTTCTTCTATTCATTCAGAGAAAGAGAAATGATTAATGAAGTGATGGAAGAAACATGCGGTGCTCGATTAACAATGAATTATATTGTTCCCGGCGGAGTGATGTTTGACCTTCATCCTGATTTCCAAAAGAAGGTGAAAATATTCCTAGCTGAATTCAAATCGAAAATACACGAATACAACGAATTAGTTACAGGGAATATTATTTTCCAGAACAGAACAAAAGGCGTTGGATATATCTCGAAAGAAAATGCCATTTCATACGGAATGACAGGACCTTCGGGAAGAGGAAGCGGATTTAAATGCGATGTAAGAAAACTACATCCATATGAACTCTACGATCAATTAAAATTCGAAGAAATCACCGAAGAAGGTGGAGACGCATTTGCACGATATATGGTTCGCATCAGAGAAATGGAACAAAGTATGAATATCATTGAGCAACTCATCGACAATATTCCTGAAGGCGATTTTCAAGCAAAAACAAAAGCTGTATTAAAATTACCGAAAGGTGATTTCTACAGTCGCGTAGAAACTGCACGAGGAGAATTAGGAGTATATATTGTATCGGAAGGCGGAACAACCCCTTATAGAATTAAATATCGCTCACCAGGATTCTCCAACCTAAGTGCATTGAACGATTTGGCTGTTGGAGGAAAATTAGGAGACTTAATGGCAACGATGGGAACATTGGATTTGGTGATACCGGATATAGATAGGTAAAAGTTATTAGTTCGAAGTTCATAGTTCGAGGTTCGGCAAAGCCGAATCAACTTGACGGAGTGGGTTGGTGAATCAAGATGAAAGATTCAAGATGAACGAATAAAGATAAAAGAGGCAAGATGAAAGATACACGATTAAAGATTAAAGAATCTCTAAATTAAAAATCGATCATCGATCATCGAACATCGATTATCAATCATCAAAAAAAAACAAAGTACAGAGTGAATAAAAACGCAATAAAACATTAATATGTTTAGTCTTGAGAAATTAGTAAGTATCATACAAGCATGGCTGCAAAGCACATTGAGAGATCCGTGGGCTTATGTTGTAGTATGCGTAATGGTAGGAGTTGCTGCGATTGCACTCTTTGCTATTTTGGGATTGATGCTGGTATATATGGAACGTAAGGTTGCGGCTCATATGCAAATCCGTTTAGGGCCTAATCGTGTTGGTCCGATGGGACTCTTTCAAACCACAGCCGACACATTAAAATTGGTAATGAAAGAAGGATTAACTCCTGATGGAGCTGATAAATTCCTTTTTAACCTTGCTCCATTCATGGTGATGATAGCGGCAATGCTCATCCTCGCTCCTATTGCGTTTGCGAAGAATTTTCAAATATGGGATATCAGCATCGGCGTATTATATGTTGCAGCTGTCTCTTCGGTAGCAGTTATCGGAATATTGATGGCAGGCTGGTCGAGTAACAACAAATACTCATTATTAGGAGCGATGCGTAGTGCAGCACAGATTGTGAGTTATGAATTATCGGCAGGTCTCTCAATACTTGCTATTGTAATATTAAGTGGAAGTTTAAAGATTAGTGATATCATCAACTCGCAAGCTGATGGATGGTGGATCATCAAAGGACATATCCCTGTAATCATCGCATTTATCGTTTTCATAATTGCAGTTACAGCAGAAACCAACAGAGCACCGTTTGACTTAGCAGAAGCAGAATCAGAACTAACAGCAGGATTTCACACTGAATACTCAGGAATGAAATTCGCATTGTTCTTTCTTGCCGAATACATCAACATATTTATCGGATGTGCAATTGGAGCCACCATCTTCTTAGGCGGTTGGATGCCGTTCCACATAGGTAACTGGGAAGCCTTTAATCATGTAATGGACTTTATTCCATCATCATTATGGTTTATCGGGAAAACAGTATTTCTAATCTTCCTTATCATGTGGTTCCGATGGACCTTCCCACGTTTACGTGTAGATCAACTTCTGAATTTAGAGTGGAAATATCTATTACCAATCAGTATGGTTAACCTTCTTGTAGTAACGCTCATGGCAATCATGGGATGGCATTTATAAGAACCCAACGAAGCGAAAAAATGTTTCTCAAAGAATATTTCAAAACCGTCTATCAAACAATCAGCTCCCTATTAACGGGAATGCGATTGACCGGTTATTACTTTACTCATACCAAAGAAATCATTACTCAACAATATCCGGAGACTAAACCGGTATTAGCAGATCGATTCAGAGGAGAAGTAATAATGCCTCATAATGAGACGAACGAACATCGATGCACTGGATGCACCGCATGTGAACTAGCTTGTCCGAATGGCACTATTAAAATCGTTACAAAAAACGAAATCAATGCCGAAGGTAAGAAGAAAAAAGCGATCGACACATTTGTATATCGATTAGAACTTTGTACAATGTGTAATTTGTGCGTGCAAGCTTGTCCTTCGGATGCTATCATCATGTCGAATGCATTTGAGCATAGTGTTTATGATCGACGATTACTTACTAAAGTCCTTAATAAACCGGGATCTAAAATTATGGAGGGCGTAGAATAATGGAAACATCAGCACTATCATTTTATCTGATCTCTGCATTTATCCTTATAACGGGATTATTGACAGTATTCACGAAAAAACTATTTAGAGCCGCAATTTGGTTGTTATCATCATTGATCGGCATAGCTGCTTTATACTTCGTAATGGAAGTGGATTTTGCCGCAGCGGTTCAAATCATTGTTTATGTTGGAGGGATAGTAGTATTAATCATCTTCTCAATTTTCCTTACCAACAATGAAGGAGTTAGCATGCCTGCTCCATTGAGTAAGAGAAAGATCTTTTCTGCAATTGCCGTATTATGCGGAGCAGGATATACGGTTATGTTACTCGATCAACATGTATGGATGGCGCATTCAGCAAACGCGTATGATCCTTCTGTAAAGAAAATCGGATATCTATTAGTGAGCAATTCACCCGACAGTTATGTATTACCATTCGAAGTTGTAAGTATATTATTGCTTGCTGCCATGATTGGTGCAATCGTAATTGCCATCAAAGCTAGACCTGAAGAAAAATGAGCGGCGTACCATTAACACATATAATTATTGTAAGCTCACTCCTATTCTTTATAGGCGCTTACGGATTTTTGACACGAAGAAATTTGATAGCTATGCTTATGAGTGTTGAGCTTATGTTAAATAGTGTCAACATCAATTTCATTGCGTTCAACAAATACTTATTCCCCGACAACCTCGACGGACTAGTATATACCATATTCATTATTGCCATCGCGGCGGCAGAAGCGGCAGTAGCCATCGCTATCATTATTAATCTATTCAGAAATACGCGTTCAATCGATGCCGAAGACGCTGATCAACTGAAGAATTAATTATCCTATGAATCTTCCAATGAACCTTCTGTTAATACCTTTATTGCCTTTTGCAACATTCTTGTTGCTGGGAATATTCGGTCGAAAATATTTGTCGCCAGTAGCCGGAATTATCGGTACCACGTCACTGTTAGTATCAGCGATATTATCGCTACAAGCTGCTTATAGCTACTTTATTCAACATACTGGAGAAGTATATACTTCTATTGTTGCATGGAAAATGACTTGGCTTCCATTCTCGCAAGATGTCTCTATCGATATCGGCTTTATGCTTGACCCAATATCAGTAATGATGTTGGTGGTAGTTACTGTTGTATCATTAATGGTACATCTTTACAGTCTTGGCTATATGAAAGGAGAAGATCGATTTGCAACTTACTATGCATTTCTATCGCTCTTTACTTTTTCGATGTTAGGATTAGTAGTTTCTGTAAACATCTTCCAGATCTACATGTTTTGGGAGCTTGTAGGAGTTTCATCTTTCCTATTAATCGGATTCTACTTCGATAAGCCAAGTGCAGTTGCTGCATCTAAAAAAGCATTTATTGTAACGCGATTTGCGGATTTAGGATTCCTTATCGGAATTTTAATTCTATCGTATCATGCTCATACATTAGATTTTCCAACTTTGATTCAACGATTAACTGCAAGTGACTCAACGTATCTTACTTCTGCTATCGGATCATCATTCTTAGGATTTAGTGCACTCACATGGGGACTAGTATTAGTGTTTATGGGTGGTGCAGGTAAAAGTGCAATTTTCCCTTTACACATTTGGTTACCCGATGCGATGGAAGGTCCAACGCCAGTATCAGCTTTGATTCACGCAGCGACAATGGTTGTTGCCGGTGTATTCTTAGTAGCCAGACTATTCCCGATTTACGCAATATCTTGTCCGGGGGCATTAGAACTTGTTATGTGGACGGGAGCAATCTCTGCAATGTTCGCAGCAATCATCGCGTGTACACAAACAGATATTAAACGTGTGCTCGCCTACTCTACCATGTCGCAAATCGGTTATATGATGTTTGCTTTAGGAGTTGCGGGATATGGTGGAGAAAATGGATTAGGATTCACTGCTTCTATGTTCCATTTATTTACGCATGCCTTCTTCAAAGCATTATTGTTCTTAGGTGCTGGTGCGGTAATTCACATGATACATAGCAACGAGATGAAAGATATGGGTGGCTTACGTAAATCGATGCCTATAACACATATTACCTTCTTGATTGCATGTTTAGCTATTGCCGGAATTCCTCCATTCGCTGGATTCTTCAGTAAAGAAGAAATATTAAGTGCGGCATGGAATGCCAATAAAGCCATTTACTATATCGCATTAATTACTGCAGGCATTACAGCATTTTACATGTTCCGATTATATTATAATATTTTCTGGTCGAAAGAGGCAAAACATGATAGTCACATTCATGATGAGCATTCGCACGGCGAAGGAACGCTAACAATGAAAATTCCATTATTGATTTTAAGTATAGGAGCAATCGGAGCAGGATTTATTCCTTTCGGAAATTTTGTTAGCAGCGACGGACATCATCTTCATCTTCCATTTGAAATAGCGAATGCTATTATGCCAATTGGTGTAGCCATTGCCGGAATATTAATGGCGACTGCCCTTTACAAAAAAGAAAATGATAAGTCCGATAAAATTGTTGCTGCTTTAGGCGGAATATACAAAGGTGCTTATCACAAATTCTACATTGATGAAATTTACTTGTTTGTCACTAAGAAAATCCTCTTCAACTTAATTGGACGTCCCGCAGCATGGATCGACAAGAACATTGTTGATGGTGCCATGAATGGAATTGCAAGTTTAGTGATGTGGAAAGCGAATCTCATCAAATCAATTCAATCGGGGAAAGTCCAAGATTATGCTTTATACTTCTATATCGGAGTATTCGGCTTAGCCATTCTTGCTATTTATCTCGTTAAATGATCGTCAAGCCATGAACCTACATATATTAGTCCTTATACCAGTACTTACAGCTTTAGCTACTCTCTTCTTTAAAGAGTTAAAGCAAGTACGCATGATTGCCTTCCTAGGATCTGCTTTGCAGCTACTATTAAGTTTTGCCTTATTAGCAGCATTCTATGCAGAACGTGCAGCAGGAAATTTAGCTCCCATGTTATTCTACTCTTCATTCCAATGGTTCCCGTCGTTAGGCATTGCTTATACAACAGGAATTGACGGAATAGCAATGGCTATGATCTTACTCTCAGCATTTGTTGTACTAGCAGGAGTCTTAGTATCGTGGAAGATGGAAAAATTAAGTCGCGAATTTTTCTTCTTACTTATGTTATTAAGTGCAGGAGCTTACGGATTCTTCATCTCCCTCGACTTATTCGTGATGTTCTTCTTCTTAGAAATTGCGGTAATACCGAAGTTCTTATTAATCGGAGTATGGGGCAGCGGAAGAAAAGAATATAGCGCCATGAAACTTGCGTTGATGTTAATGGGAGGATCTGCATTAGTATTCTTAGGATTGATGGGCATCTATTTTAACAGTGCAGATATTCACGGTCAGCATACATTCAATATACTTGAACTATCGGTAAGACATCTTCCTTTATCGGCGCAGATGTTATTCTTCCCATTTGCATTTATAGGCTTCGGAATCTTTGGTGCTTTATTCCCATTCCATACATGGGTACCCGACGGACATAGCTCTGCTCCTACAGCAGCATCGATGTTTCTTGCAGGAATCTCAATGAAATTAGGTGGATATGGTTGCTTAAGAGTTGCTACATATTTAATGCCAGAAGCGGCACATGCTTATTCACCCTACATAATATTATTGGCGGCAATAGCTATTATTTACGGAGCATTTGCTACAATGATGCAAACCGATTTGAAATACATCAATGCGTATTCATCTGTAAGTCACTGCGGATTTGTTTTACTCGGAATCGGAATGATGAACGAAACAGCAATTACAGGAGCGGTGATGCAAATGATCTCTCACGGATTAATGACAGCCCTATTCTTCGCCGCTATCGGTATGATCTATGAAAGAACGCATACCAGAATGTTGGCGCAATTAGGAGGACTATTAAAAGTGATGCCGTTCATCAGCAGCATATTTGTGATTGCAGGTTTATGCTCGTTAGGATTACCAGGTTTTAGCGGATTCGTAGCAGAGATGACAGTATTTATGGGCTCATGGCAACATGTAGAAACAGGATATAGAATCGCAACCATATTATCATGTGCTTCAATCGTAGTAACGGCAGTGTATATACTAAGAGCTGCTGGAAAATCGATCATGGGACCGATAGTAGACGATCATCATCTGCATCTCAGCGATGCAACATGGAATGAAAAATTAGCTGCAATAGTACTATTAATCGGAATTGTAACGATTGGTATTGCTCCATTTTGGTTAAGTGATTTAATTGGTCCGGGTGTCCACGGATTAATGGCAAACATTGGACGCACCATATTATCATAAGAATTAGGGTATGTTAAACGAATTCCTCATATTGATGAAACAAGAGTTGCTACTATGCATCATCTTATTCATTACACTCATATTAAAAATAAGCGACAATGAAAACAGTCCAAGAAATTGGGCAGGTATCGTTAACAGTTTATTGCTCATCAATTTCCTTGCGGGATTTATCCTACCAACTACAGGAGAGTTATTCAACGGAATGTACAAAGTAACGGAGTTAATGATATTCGAGAAGAATATGTTAAACTTAGGTTTATTAGTAGTTTCATTGATGGCGCATCCATGTATTAAGACACATAAGCACTTACCTGAATTCTACATGTTAATCATCTCAACATTAATTGGGATGTTCTTTATGATATCATCAGGGAACCTGTTACTGTTTTATGTAGGATTAGAATTGAGCACTATACCGATGGCAGCATTAGCCAATTTCAACTTGAACAAATCAAGCTCATCTGAAGCGGGAATGAAAATGATATTATCATCGGCATTTAGCTCAGCGTTATTATTGATGGGTGTATCATTTATTTATGGAACCACAGGATCGTTCAGCTTTGTGCAAATCACATCACAACTCGACAATAACGCATTACAAGTATTTGCATTTGTATTATTGTTCACAGGATTTGCATTCAAACTTTCGGTAGTACCATTTCATTTCTGGACAGCCGATGTTTACGAAGGAGCGCCGGTACCAGTAGCGGCCTACTTATCAGTAGTATCGAAAGCTGCGGTAGCATTTGTATTTATCACAGTACTCTATAAAGTATTTGGCACAATGGCGAACATCTGGTATGTGCTGCTATTCCTTACTTCAGTACTAACAATAGGAATCGGAAATATTTTTGCCGTACGACAAGAAAACATTAAACGCTTCTTAGCATTCTCATCGATAGCACAAGTAGGATTTATATTAGTAGGTATTAGCTCAGGCACACAAGCAGGAGAAGCATCGATGATTTACTTCCTGTTGATTTATCTATTCTCTAACCTTGGAGCATTCGGAGTAGTGAATGTTGTAAGTTCAATGAGTGGAAAAGAAAACATCAGCGACTACAAAGGATTTTACAAAACAAATCCAGCGTTAAGTTGGTTCTTAACGATATCATTATTCTCACTTGCAGGAGTACCACCAACTGCCGGATTCTTCGGGAAACTATTCCTATTAACATCAGGAGCATCAACAGGGAATTATTTGTTAGTAGGATATGCTGCTATCAACATGATTGTATCGATGTACTACTATTTACGCATTGTTAAAGCCATCTTTATGGATGAAAATGCAATGCCGATAGCAAATATCAAAGCGGGAATTATCCCGGGAATAGCAATTGCAATTTGTGTTATAGGAATTCTGGTAACAGGATTCGCAGGAGGAGTTTACAATTATATCTATTCATTAAGCAGCGGAATCTAATAAAACCGAAGGAACAATGGCAATCAATAAAAATCACGAATTCGAAGATCTTGAAGGCACTAAATGTTGCATCGTCGAAAAAGCTGTGACAGCAACGCGAGCTGAATTTTTAAAAAATTTATTAGAAGGCAATGGCTATACAGTAGTTGTAAGTGGAATTATTCCAAAAGTTGCTCCAGCACCTGCGCCTGCTGAAGGAGAAGAAGCCGTTCCACCTCCGCCGCCACCTGCTCCAACACAATTCACCGTTGGCGTAACTGATATGACCTTTAACAGTACCAATGCAATTTTCGGAAGATTATTACGCACCAAAGAAGGCGACGTAGTTACATTGAGGTATTGGAAACAAGAGGAAGAAAAAGCAAGTGATGTGCCGTATTATGGCTAACATTTACATTCTTACAAAATTGCGATAATATTAAATCATAAGAGTAATTTAATTCTTTAAAGTACAACAAAGACAAGCTAATTATTTAGTTTGTCTTTGTTTTAAGCAGCAAATTTCAATTTCAATAATACTTGCAATTACTCAACTATGCCAATTTCAATAACACAGATTGAAATAATTTCTTACTCAAAATTGCCTTCATTTTTAAAAATGAATAGCAAGATATTTCAACAACTAAAGAATTCCAACTGTATAAAATACAAAGCGATTGGAAGCTGGAATTTAAAGATTTGGTATACAATGTCAGTTTGGGAAAATGATGAAGAAATCAACCAATTTTATCGAAATGGTAATCATAAGGAAGCTATGAAATCAGCAAAGCACTTTTCATCCAATATAAAATCATTAAGAATAGAAGGAAAAGAATTCATCGAATGGAGATTAGCCAAGCAACTTTTGAAGAAAAAATAAATCCAATTCACAAACTATGTAATTACAATTTTAACATTAAATTCAGGTTCAAATTTACTTTTTAATATTTTCATTCTACAATTAACATAATCACCTTTAATATGAGCTGGAATAATAAAAAGAACCATTTTCTAATGGCAACAATTGTATTTCTTTTGCCCATTTTTAGTTTTTCGCAGCAATTAAACAAAAAACTTGAAATAAAAGAGATCAAAAAGGATTTTTACGTTTATACAACTTATGGAGACCCTGGAAATGGCGAATTGTTTCCCGCCAATGGCATGTATGTGGTTACCAATGATGGAGTCGTTTTAATAGACACTCCATGGGACACAACACAATTTCAGCCCTTATTAGAAAGTATTAAAATAAAACATAACAAATCAGTTTCCATTTGTATTGCAACACATTTCCATGAAGATAGAACTGCGGGATTATATTATTATCGTTCATTAGGAATAAAAACATACACAACAAATAAAACCGATAGCCTATCTATTTTGCGGAATAAACCAAGGGCGGAATTTTTATTAGTGAACGATACAACATTTCATTTAGGTCAATATTCATTTGAAACATTTTATCCAGGGCACGGACATAGTCCCGATAATATTGTAATTTGGTTTAACAACGAAAGGACACTCTACGGAGGCTGCTTTATCAAGAGCTGTGATTCAGACAGTCCCGGAAATCTATCTGATGCCAATATTCCAAAATGGATCGAATCAGCCAATAGGGTTCTAACGAAATTTCCTAATCCCTCTATCATAATACCAGGGCACCAATCTTTCAATAAAAAAAGTGCTTTAGAACATACTTTAAAGATTCTGAAAAGATTTCAAAAAAAGTAAACCTATTTAATCAAATCCACTTAAATTTTTTCATGAAATTAATTACATGGAATTGCCAAGGAGCTTTTCGAACTAAAGCAAAGCATATTTTAAAATATGAGCCGGACATATTGGTGATTCAAGAATGTGAACATCCATCACGTCTTAAATTCGACAATGATCTTAAAAAACCCAAAGTTATTTTTTGGATTGGAGATAATCATCATAAGGGATTAGCGGTAATTTCTTATAGCGAGTATGACATTAAAATTCACAAGAAATACAATCCCAATATAAAATTTGTATTGCCTATTAATGTAAAAGCGTCAACTAATTCTTTTAACCTTTTAGCAATTTGGGCAAATAATAAAAACGATCCCGAAGGCCAATATGTGGAGCAAGTCTGGAAGGCAATTCAATACTACAAAAACACAATAAAAAACAATCACGCTATTTTAACAGGAGATTTTAATAGTAACACTATTTGGGATAAACCAAAGAGAATTGGCAATCACTCACATGTTGTAGAAAAACTTGAATCTTATAACATTCAAAGTGTTTATCACACTTTGCTAAATCAACAACAAGGAAAAGAATTACATCCAACATTCTATTTGTACCGTAATCTTGAAAAACCATATCATCTTGATTATTGCTTTGCATCTGCTCATTTACAAGATAAAATAACTCATATTGAATACGGCGATTACTCTGATTGGATAAGTTATAGTGATCATATGCCAATTATTATAAAATTTGATATCTGACTTTTTACGTTTTTAAATAAACGTGCTTTAAATTTTCTTCAGATAAATATTTTCGAATACTAAGATATTTTTCAATTAAACCTAGTTTTCAGTAAAGGTTTCAACAAAATTATTTCACTACATCCCTACCCAACAAACTGCGAATTAGCATAATTTTCCCTAACAAATATCATCCTTTGAAGTAACATTTTTGTCGTAGCTCATATCAAGTTATGATTGTTATTACATGCATTGTATTTAGTCGAATTTCAAATTTTTAATGTATAATTTTAAATTTCGATTTACAAATCACAATGCAAATAAATTGCTTTACATAATCAATAAAATGAAATTGATCAATACTTAAAGTACTGATCAATTGTACTATTAGACTCATCAATCACAATAATATTATGATAAGATTAAAAAACATCAAACGCAACATAATCTTGCTTTTGGTAGCATTAACGAGCAATAATACAGGCATCGCTCAAATTGCAGACTCAACAATATCAATTGAAATAAATAAAGTCGAATCGAATTTTAAGATATCTGGCTATGTTGATGCATACTACTCTTACTACACAGATTCAGTGGGAGTTGGTGATTTCCAAAAATTTCCAACTATTTCTCCAGTTAGTAATCAATTTGGAATAAACATCGCTGTACTTTCAGCCGAATACAATTCTAACAAAGCGAGAGGTATTGTAACTCTTCATTATGGAGATATACCACAAGCAATGTGGTCTAGCAAATATAATGCAATCATGGAAGCTCATGCAGGCATTAAAATCCACCCGAAAATTTGGCTTGATGCAGGACTATTCAGGACACACTTTGGAACAGAGGGATTAATGCCGAAAGAAAATTTACTAAGCTCTATTTCGATAAATACTTTTTATGAAATAGCATTTGAAGCAGGCGCTAGACTAAACTATATACCTAACGATAAAATTTCTATAAGTCTTTATGCTCTTAATGGTTACAACACCTTTGAAGACAATAATAAAAAGAAATCTTTCGGACTGCTTGCAACATATGCATTGAGTGATAAAGGCAATATTGGATACAGCAATTATATTGGAGACGACACGCCTGAAGCCGATTCAATATCACATATGCGAATTCACAACAACTTATTTATGAACTATCAAATGAATAAGATGAAATATCAAATTGGTATTGATTATTGTACACAAAGCAATAGCGATACTACACATTCAAAATCCGCTAATATGTTTAGCGGGATTATTACAGCAAAGTATCAAGTTGTCAAAAAATTTGCAATTGCAGCAAGAGGTGAACTATTTAGTGATCCGCAAGGATTTATGTCGGCAGTCATAGTCGATAAAGCTGGCAAGTCAACCGGTTATAATATGTGGGGAGCAACATTGGGAATAGAATACATACCAATCGATAATGCGTATATCCGATTAGAAGCCAGACAAATTCAAATGGACAAAAACGAAGAAATATTTTATTGGGATAAAGAATCTACTTCTAGCCGCACAGAATTTCTTATAAACATGGGGATTTCATTTTAAAAATTGAATTCATCAAAACGAAAATTAAGTACTAACCTAAATACTATAAAATATGTTTGACACAGGTACCACAGGCTTCATGCTATTAGCGACAAGCCTAGTTATGCTAATGACACCGGGATTAGCATTCTTCTACGGAGGATTAGCCGGAAAAAGAAATATCCTAGGAATTATGATTCAAAGTTTTGTATCAATGGGCATTACCACGATCCTGTGGTTTGTTTGTGGATATTCACTTTGCTTCAGTGGCGATTCATTAGGAGGAATAATCGGAAATTTCGATAAAGCATTCATGCAAGGAGTAGATTTAAATACACCATTTGCTGGAAACACGAAGCTCCCGGAATTTGTATTTATGGCATACCAGATGATGTTTGCAATTATTACACCTGCATTAATTACTGGAGCCTTTATTAATCGTATCACATTTAAATCATATTTACTTTTCCTTGTTTTCTGGCAACTATTAGTTTACTATCCTTTCGCTCATATGGTATGGGGTGGCGGATTATTAGCTAAATGGGGAGTAATGGATTTCGCAGGAGGAATTGTTGTTCACGCAACTGCAGGATTCGCAGCGTTAGCTTCAGTAATTTATGTAGGAAAAAGAAGGGATAAAGAATCAACTCCTAACAGTGTTCCGTTAATTGCCATTGGAACAGGATTATTATGGTTTGGTTGGTATGGATTCAATGCAGGAAGCGCATTAGACGTTAACGCTGTAACAGGATTAGCATTTTTAAATACTGACGTTGCAGCATCGTTCGCAGCTATTACATGGCTAGCAATTGAATGGTACTTTGTAAGAAAACCTAAGTTTGTAGGATTATTGACAGGAGCTGTTGCGGGATTAGCAACGATTACTCCTGCTGCGGGATATGTCACTTTACCTGCGGCATGTTTAATAGGAATAATTGCAGGCATTGTTTGTTATGTAGCAGTTCACATGAAAAACAAAATGGGTTGGGATGATGCTTTAGATGTTTGGGGAGTGCATGGTGTTGGAGGATGCTTAGGAACCATTTTACTTGGCGTATTTGCATCAAAAGCGATGAATGCAGCCGGCGCCAACGGATTGTTAAACGGCGATTCAATGTTTTTTATAAAACAAGTAGTTGCAGTTGTTAGTGCTTGTATCTATGCTTTCGTCTTTACATACGCCATGCTTATAATAATCAATTTGATTACTCCAGTTAAAGTATCTCAAGCAGATGAAGATAGTGGACTCGATATTTCACTTCATGGTGAAAAAGCTTATGATGAAGGAGTATTGTAGAAAAAATAATTGACAAACGATAATCCTAATTATTTTCAAAATTTTATTTATGTTTTTCTAGGGTATTTTTATGTTACCAAAAACAAAGAAGGTTGAATCTCGATGAGGTTCAACCTTCTTTTGTTTTAATCTACTCATCCAATAAACATTCTTTAAATCAACAGAAACAGGTTATATAAATAATAATGTACACTAAGATTAAAATTACTTAATATTTTAGTTGTCCAATGAAATTCATTTAACTCATTTAGATTTTTACATCTCACAAAAAAGCCTCCCATTCGGGAGGCATTTTAATTCAACATTTTTTGTGTCTGATAACACTCTATTTAATTAACTACAATCCTTTTAAGGTAAGTAAGCGTTCCCAATGATTGGCAACTTCTGATTCTTCGCGATGTAAGAAGTCTTCAGCGCGAGCAGGATTACTTGTACGAATTACATCAAATCGATTTTCTTTATACATAAAATCACCTACAGCCAATGTTGGCTCTTTTGAATCAAGTGTGAAGCGTTCTCCTCTTGCTTTTCTAGGATTAAATCTAAACAATGGCCAGTAACCCGATTTAACAGCGTTCACTTGATGCTCCGCTCCTTTCGCCATATCATATCCGTGAGCTATACAATGACTATATGCAATCACGATTGATGGACCATTGTATGCTTCTGCTTCTAATAATGTGCGTACCGTATGCTGATCATTAGCACCAATCGCAATTTGAGCAACGTAAGCATTACCATGAGCAATGGCTTGTAATGCTAAATCTTTTTTAGAGGTTTGTTTTCCTTTAACCGCAAATTTCGCACTAGATCCCATCGGAGTAGATTTCGATTTTTGTCCACCGGTATTTGAATATACTTCAGTATCCAACACCAAAATATTTACATTCTCGCCAGTTGAAAGCACATGATCTAGTCCACTAAATCCAATATCGTATGCCCAACCGTCACCTCCTATTATCCAAAGCGATTTTTCACTTAAGAAATCCGTAAGCTGTAATAATTCTTTTGCATCAGGTCGATCTATCGTACGTAATACTTCTCTTAACTTAGTAATATGCTTGCGTCGATTACTAAAGTCACCTTCTGTAATTTCAGGACTAATAGCAATTTCTTCGGCTAAATCAGGACCTACAATATTTTTGAGTTTATGTAATAAATGTAATGCTGTTTCTTTCTTCTTATCAGTAGCTAAACGCAATCCTAATCCGAATTCAGCATTATCTTCAAACAATGAATTCGCCCAAGCAGGTCCGTGACCTTCTTTATTATGCGTCCATGGTGTTGTTGGCAAATTACCTCCGAATATCGATGAACATCCTGTTGCATTAGCAACAATCATACGATCTCCGAACAACTGCGTTAACAATTTCAAGTAAGGAGTCTCACCACAACCTGAGCATGCACCCGAGAATTCGAACAATGGTTCATAGAACTGCGTTCCTTTCACGGTAGTACGATTAACACGATCACGATCGAGATCAGGAAGACTTAAGAAATAATCCCAGTTCACTTTTTCTTGCTCCTTGATTGGCAATTGATCAACCATGTTAATAGCCTTATGCCCTTTTTCAGTTTTACTTTCTATCGGACAAACTTCGGTACACAAATTACAACCTGTACAATCTTCAACAGCTACTTGTAATGAATAAACTTCTGTATCACGATTAAATTCTTTACCTATTGGAGTGGTAGACTTAAAGGTAGAAGGCGCATTTGACAAAGCCGACTTATCATAAACTTTACAACGAATTGCGGCATGAGGACAAATAATAAAGCATTTACCACATTGAGAACACAGATCAGCATCCCAAACTGGTACTTTATCTGCTATATTTCGTTTCTCATATTGAGTAGTTCCCGAAGGATAAGTTCCATCAACAGGAAAAGCACTAACAGGTAAACTATCACCTTCTCCTGCTAAAATCTGTCCGATGACATCTTTCACAAATGCCGAAGCATCACCAGAAATTAACGGTTCTGGTTTTAAACGGCCGATAGCAAATCCGCTGTAATTAATTTCGTGAAGATGCGCTACCGCTTGATCAACGGCCACATAATTTTTCTGAACTGCTGCCTCTCCTTTCTTAGAATAGGATTTATAAATTGCTTCCTTAATTTTCTGAATTGCTTCTTCACGAGGAAGAACATTACTGATAGCAAAGAAACATGTTTGAAGAATTGTATTAATCCTTGACCCCATTCCGGTTTCGCGAGCAACACTTGAAGCATTCACCACATAAAACTTCAGTTGTTTATGAATGATCTCCTCTTGAATATTATCAGGAAGTCGATCCCACACATCATTTGCATCATAAGGAACATTTAATAAGAATGTTGCACCCTTCTCAGCATATTTCAAGACATCATACTTTGTTAAGTAAGAGAAATGATGACAAGCAATAAAATTAGCACTTTGCACTAGGTAAGTTGAACGAATAGGATTATCGCCAAAACGAAGATGCGATACAGTTAAGGAACCTGATTTTTTAGAGTCATATACAAAATACCCTTGCACATATTGATTAGTACCGTCGCCAATAATTTTAATCGAATTCTTATTCGCACTTACTGTACCATCGGCTCCTAATCCATAGAATAATCCGCGGAAGCGATGTTGATTTTCAAGATTAAAGCTCTCATCCCACTCTAAGCTAGTATGTGTAATATCATCGTGAATACCGATTGTAAAGTGATTTTTAGGCTCAGCCTTAATCATTTCATCGAAAACAGCCTTCACCATTCCAGGATTAAACTCTTTCGAAGCCAATCCATATCGTCCACCTATTACAGAAGGCTGATTGCCCTTCCATCCTTCACGCAAAGCACCACAAACATCCATATAAAGCGGCTCACCAATTCCGCCGTTTTCTTTACAACGATCCAATACAGCTATTCGTTTTACAGAATTAGGTATTGCATGAATAAAATCTTTTACAGAGAACGGACGGAATAAACGAATTGAAAGCACCCCAGTTTTCTTTCCTTGCGCATTTAAATAATCTACCGTTTCGCGAACAGCACCATTACCTGAACCCATAATGATTATGATGTCCTCAGCTTGAGCATCACCATAGTATTCAAATAACTTATAACTTCTTCCTGTAAGTTCAGCAAATCGATCCATTGCTTGCTGAACAATGCCAGGAACATTTAAATAAAAAGTATTTGAAGCCTCACGACCTTGGAAGAAAACATCAGGATTTTGAGCTGTTCCGCGAATAAATGGAGATTCTGGATTTAATGCACGGTTGCGATGCGCTTTAACATCTTCCGGATTAATCATGCTTCTCATAACTTCATCATCAATAAGCTCTACTTTATTTAGCTCATGAGAAGTACGGAATCCATCGAAAATATTTAAGAAAGGCACTCTAGATCGCAATGTAGAAGCTTGAGCAATCAAAGCCATATCCATTGCCTCTTGAGGGTTATTCCCGAATAACATCGAAAATCCAGTAGAACGCACCGCCATCACGTCTGAATGATCACCAAAAATCGACAAAGCATGCGTTGCCAATGCCCTCGCAGCAATCTGAAAGACCGTAGGCGTTAATTCACCAGCAATCTTGTACATATTCGGAATCATTAACAATAATCCCTGAGAACAAGTAAATGTGGTAGATAAAGCTCCTCCTTGAAGCGATCCATGCAATGCCCCTGCTGCTCCTGCCTCACTTTGCATCTCGATAACCGTGGGAACAGTGCCATAAATGTTTTTCTTTCCGTCAGAACTCCACTCATCGGAGAATTCACCCATTGCCGATGAAGGCGTTATAGGGTAAATAGCACATATTTCATTGGTACGGTAAGCTACATAAGCGGCAGCTTCGTTACCATCCATAATTTCAAATTTCTTTTCCTGAGCCTTGCTTTTTCCTGCTTTTTCAGGCGATAAAGAAGTAGTTTCCATAATTCCTAGTTTGGGTAAAATGAGTCCCGAAAATTAGAATTTAACCGCCTTTTTAAGGGTGATGAAAATCATGTCTAAATCAAATCTTCGTCAATCACTAAAATGTGACTATAACAAAAAAAATAAAAAAGGCTACCATCTACATAGGGAACATCTGAAATAATGTCATATAATTCAACAAATAAAAATTTTGAATGATTTCAATTAAATACACATCTATATTGCATAAAACATCAAAGCCAATTGACGTAATCATGTCATTTAACTGCAAAATATTGGCTCAATTATAAAAAAAACATAGGGGTGTCCCCTTATTTTAAAGGAAGAAGTATGAAAAGTGTCGCTGAAAGTCATTTATTTGCAAATCTAGTAGATCGAGGGCTCTACAAAAATCACCAACTATTGATTAAAAATATATCCATGCAGCTTGATATTTTACCAGGACCGGCCATATTTACTGACCGGAACTTTGCTATTGTGGATATTAATGAAAAAGCAAAAGTATTTTTTAATCATCTAGAACGAAAAGTCAAGTCACCAATAAATGAAATTCTTGGCCTATCCAAAACAGAGTTAAATGATTACATTACTTGCGATTCTTTAAATACCAATGATTTTGAACTGATAAATTATTCAGATAACAGTTCACATTACTATAAAATAAGTTCTTCGTGCATTATAAATGTAGACAATAGTTGTGGACATCTTTTTATTTTTTTTGAAAACGATTCCAACTATTCCAAAATCAAAGAAGCTGAAACTTCGAGGGATTTTTACAAAGAAATCCTTGACAACTTACCTGCTGACATTGCAGTTTTTGATGAATCACAAAAATATTTGTATCTCAATAACCACGCAATAAAAAGCGACGAAGTCAGAAATTGGCTGATTGGTAAAGACGATTTTGATTATTGCAATTTTAGAAATCTACCAATAACAATTGCACAAGAACGCCGAACAAAATACGAACATTTCTTAAAGAACAAGCTTCATTATTATTCATTCGAAGAAACAATTGAACGACAAGACAAATCGTTCCATAATCTTAGAATTATGCATGGCATCTATAAGCCGAATGGCGAATTCAAATATGCATTAGGCTATGGATTAAATATCGACCAATTAAAAGCGTATGAATTAAAAAATATGCGACAAGAAGTTGCAATCGAAATATCACTCGACGGAATTGCATTACTTGATTTTGAAGGAAAATACACTTACTTAAACGGTTCACATATCCGAATGTTCGGATATCAAAAAGAGAATGAACTACTAGGCAAAACATGGAGAGAATTTTATGATCAAGAAGAAATCGAAAGAATAGAAAAAGAAGTTTTCCCAAGTCTCATTGAAAGCAAAAAGTGGAGAGGAATTACGAGAGCTAACTTACGAGGCACTAATAGAAAAATCTACGTTGAACTTACACTAAATTTACTTCCCGACGGAGGCATGGTTTGTATTTGTCGAGACTATTCAGAAAGTAAGCTCCAGGAAGAAACATTAAAAAGATTGGCACTCGTAGCCAAGCAAACCACTTCAATGGTGCTAATTACCGATCCCGATACAAAAATCGAATGGGCCAACGAATCATTTGAACGAACTTCAGGATACCTTTTGACCGATGTCATTGGACAAAAACCATTCTTTTTATCAGGTCCAGAAACCGGGAATGAAGTACTAGAAAGACTAAAATATTCTACAGATAACGGATTACCATTCTCAGGCGAAAAATTGTGCTATAAAAAAGATGGAAGTACTTTTTGGGTATACCTGACATCAAATCCTGTATTCGACGATCATGGCAACATTGTGAATTGGGTTTCAGTTGAAACAGATATTACACCAATTAAAAATGCTGAGTTTATTATTCAAAAATCGCTGAATAAGGAAAAAGCGCTAGGTGAATTGAAATCCCAATTCGTGAGCATGGCATCACATGAATTCCGCACACCATTAGCAGGAATCATGACGAGTATAGAATTAATTAAAGTTATTTTAATCAAAGAAAAAATAAAATATCCTGAAAGAGTTGATATTCATTTAAAGCGATGTTTAGAAGAAATTGAGCGAATGACTCAAATAATGGACAATGTGCTATTATTCGGCAAAATCCAATCAGGCAAAATGCCATTTAAACCTTTTCGCCAAGATATTGTTATGTTCTTAAAGAATTGTATTCAAAACTTCGAACTTATTCATCACAGCCGTACTGTAGTTACGACGTTAGGTGAACAACAAGTGATGGTAAACTTCGATAATAAATTAATTGAACATGTTATTCATAACTTATTAAACAATGCATACAAATATTCTGACTCTGAGAGTCCAATAGTTTTAGATTTTGAAGAACAAGAAGAAATTGTATTTATAACAATTACAGATCGTGGTATTGGAATACCAGAGGATGAACAAAATCAACTGTTCAGTTCATTCTTTAGAGCTTCAAATACAATGAGCTATCCGGGTACAGGATTAGGTTTAGGAATAGTAAAACAATTTATCGACCGCCACTCTGGAACAGTAACCATAAATAGTCAAATAAATCAAGGGTGTTCAGTCACCGTAACATTATTAAAGCAGCAATAAAATGTCAAAACAGTACACAATCCTAGTAATTGAAGATGAACTTATTCTTAGAGAAAATCTAAAGGAGCTTTTGACAATTCATGGTTATAAAATGTTAACTGCTAGTGACGGTGAAGCCGGACTTGAAATTATTAAAAATGATTCACCCGATTTAGTTATTTGTGATATTCGTATGCCTAAACTCGACGGATATCAACTATTAAAGGAAGTTAGAGAGTTACCAGAAAACTTCATGTGTTTTATTTTCCTTTCTGCTAAAGTTGAGCATGAAGACATTCGATTCGGCATGAACATGGGAGCAGATGATTATTTAACAAAACCTGTAAATAGTACAGATTTATTAGCTGCTATCGAAATTCGATTAAGCCAACGAGATAAATTACTGAACGAATTAAGTGATCGAATAAACAGGAGCTTAACTGATAAGCTAGATATGTCGAAGGAAGATTCCGAGAAAATCATTGGGCGACTATCAAAGTCAGAAATTAGAATTTTGTATTATGTTGCTCAAGAAAAATCTACACAAGAAATTGCTGACTTAATATTCTTAAGTCCAAAAACAGTTGAAAACCATCGACATAATATCAGTAAAAAACTTGACTTAAAAGGTGGCCATAGTGTCTTAACCTTGGCATTAAAAATTAAACCATATTTAGAAGCAAAATAATGGCACACACCTACTTAAGATAGGTAATAGCACCTATAACGTTACAATTACAAGTATGTATAAAAGTCATGGAAAACATAACTTTCAATGATACTTATTTTATTTATTGCAACGAACGTTGTGCAATAGAAGGATTAATAACAGAACTTGAAAAATTCGGCTATTTCGATATAGAAATTGAAGATATCAATAATTTCAAATTTTACCCGGTCGATCGTGCAGCATTCTCCATAATTGCTTTAACGGAATCGGCAAATGATGATATCATTAAATCCGCTATTAGATTAACTTTTGAGGACGGAAAAGTAAAATCTCCTTATATTATTATTGCTGATCCATCGATCAAATCGAAACTGAAAATTCACTTTAATGAAATTGACTCAAACCTTATCTTCTTCCCATTCACTTTGGATGAAATTCGTGAGGTTATTGTAAAACGAAAGATGGAACTTCATCCATTTCAATGCAATTTATCAATTCCTGAATTTCACCTAAACACATATCAGGTCCGAATTGGGAAATACACATCTGAAGGTATTTCAATTTATGAAGATGAAATAATATCGAAGATTTTTAATGCTTACATCATTGAAAAATCAATAAATCAACACTCATTCTCAGAAATGGTAAAAAGTTTATTCCATCGAAAACAACAATTGACAAATAAAATCCGAATCAATTCTAAATCTTACCTACTCTATATTTTACCCATTCCAAGCAATAGTTCCATTAATTTCACCTTAATGAACTACTAGTTATACTCACTTTATTCTACTCAAAATTTTACTTTTAACCTAGCAAACATCAGTTTACCCCTCCATTTTCATCCTATTCACCTAAATTATCAGGTATTCTCACCATATTATCCCGAAATTTCGGACACGCTACTAATAGCCCCCGCTGAAATAAAATGAAATTACCGGCTTCTGAAAAGACTATTACCGAATATCACGCTCTTTTAAACACAATTCCTGTTCCCGCGTTGATCACCGACGATGAAGGGGTAATATTGGCACAAAATAGCCGCTGTAACTATTATACTAAAAAAGGAATATTTTTCAGGATTGGAGTACATTTTCCAACATATCTCGACAATAGAGAAGCAAGTTCTTTTTTACATTACAAAAATGTGGATCCAGGAACAGCTTACGAATGTAAATTAGTTGGTTTACATCAAGCGGAAGGACGTTCGTTCTATGTGATGTTTAATATGCAAAAGCTCGAATTAGATCCCAAAAACAACGATTACATAATTACTCTTTCACCTGTTGACTCACATTTAACAAATGACGAAACAATTAGAAAGGAACGAGATTTTTACAAGAACCTACTTGATACATTGCCTGCCGATATCGCTGTATTTGATCCTCAATTCAGATATACTTATGTCAACAAAAATGCAATCAAAGATGATATTACTAGAGCTTGGCTAATAGGAAGAACTGATCTAGAGTATTGTTTACATAGAAACCTCCCTATTGAAATTGGACAAAAACGCCAGTCAAGGTTATATAAGCTAAGAGAGGAAGGAAACGAATATTCGTTTGAAGAAAAGATAACTCGAAATAACAATACGGAATATCATTTAAGAAATATGCGTCCAATCCTTAACAAGGACGGTGCAATGACTAACATAATTGGATATGGAATTAATATCACCGCTCAAAAAGTTTCTGAACTTAAAAACCAAGAACAAGCATTAGCCATTGAAGCTTCTCACGATGGTATTGCAATTGTTAATTCAGACCAGACTTACAGGTACATGAATCAGTCGCATGCTGAGCTGTTCGGATATAGCGATCGTGAAGAATTACTAGGAAAGTCATGGTCGATGTTCTATGAAGAGAGTGAACTTAACAGAGTGATTGCGGAACTCGCTCCAGCTTTACTTAACGACAAACAATGGAGAGGCGAAACGATCGCAAGAAAGAAAAATGGCGATTACATCAATGTTGACGTAAGTGTTACATTGGTCGAAGACAATAGTTTGATTTGTTTAGTTCGTGATATAACTAAGCGGAAAAAAGAAGAAGAACAATTAAAGCGATTAGCAGTTGTTGCTAGCCAAACTAACAGTTTCGTTATTTTCACAAATAGAAATCATGAAATCGAATGGATGAACGATGCATTTCAGAAATTTTCAGAGTATAAAAACAATGAATTAATTCATCAAAATATTTCTTCGATTTTTAATCAAAATAAATCAGGAAGTGATATTGAGAAATTCGCAAACTCTATCAAAGAAGCTGCGGCCTTCACTGGAGAATTGAGTTTTTCGAAAAAACAAGGAAAACAACGTTGGTTACAAGTAAATGCGTCACCAATTATCAATGAAAAAGGTGAGATCATCAATTATGTAATTGTTGCTAATGATATTACATTAACCAAAGAAACAAAAGAGAATTATCGCCAGATGCTAGAAAAAGAGATGGAACTTAATCGACTAAAATCGCAGTTTATCAACTTAGCATCGCATGAATTCAGAACCCCACTTGCCAACATCATTTCAAGTGTCGATATTCTTGAAATCTTAAATAGCAGCGAACATCCACAACCAGAAAGAGTTGAAAAACATCTTGCCAATATAGCAGGTGATGTTGATCGAATGAATAACATTATGACCAATATTTTTGATGTGGGAAAGGCTGAAACGATCAAATCTAACTTTCATCCCGAAATTGGAGATATATCAGCTACGGTTAGGAATATTGTTGCTGCATTAGAGCAAAAGAAAGTTTCACATAAAATAGTTGTTGCCGAAACAGGTGCTTCAAAACCATTGTTATTTGACAAAAACTTAATCGATCATGTAATAACAAACTTGATTAACAATGGTATCAAGTATTCACCACTAAATGAAAATATTGCACTAACTATAAATTACAAAAACAATGAGGTAGAAATTTGCGTTATAGATCATGGTGTAGGAATCCCTAAAAAAGACCAAAAACAACTCTTTACGTCTTTCTACAGAGCATCCAATGTAAAAAACATTAAAGGCACAGGACTCGGACTAGTAATTGTAAAACAATTTATTGAACAGCATAACGGAACAGTAGAAATCATAAGCGAAGAAAACGAAGGCTGTATTGTAAAACTAACTCTTCCTTTATTAAACAACTAATGAACGCGAAAATTTTAATTATTGAAGACGAAGAAAGGCTGCGCAACAACTTAAAAGAGTTGCTCGAACTAAGCGGATATACTGTTGCCACAGCTGAAGACGGTGAGAATGGAATTGAAGGAATGAATATCATACAACCCGATGTAATTATCTGCGATATCAATATGCCTTTTATGGATGGATTCGATGTCCTGGAAGTACTACGTTTATATCCTACTCTCAAAGATATCCCATTCATTTTTTTAACTGCTAAAACGGAAGAAAGTGACGTTAAAAAGGGAATGGAATTGGGTGCAAATGAATACCTTTTCAAACCTGTTAGAAAACAAGATTTGTTAGATACTATTAAAAGATGTCTCGATAATAGAAAGATAGCAAACGGATAATATTACTCCATCCCTTCTTTACGCTGCTTTTCCTTCGCAAGATCTTCTGCCGTTGGCACATATCCAACTGCAGCTTTCACTTCTTTAGCATAGTCAATAATAGCCTTTTTCTGATCGGCATTTAAAATTGCATCTTTATGAATTAAGGTGTATGAACTAATAGGCATCCAACCTTCTTCTTGCGACTCAATTAATTCTTCTAATTTATGATCCATTTTTTTAGGCTCATAAACTAAGAATTCATCGAAATTCAAGTGTCGTTTACCGTCATTCACATGATTGGCTAAAAACCAACTAACAGGTTGAATTGAAGAATACCATGGATATTTCGTGTTGTTCGAATGACAATCATTACAAGCTACTGCCAATGCGTTTTTCACTACATCATTCATTGGATATTTATTTCCGATAGCATTTGCTTGAGGCCCTGCCGAAACATTCGCAGCAGGCTTTATAAATTGAATCAGCACTAAAATGGCAAGGAGTCCAAGGGAGATTTTCTTTAACATATTTTGATTTTTGATTGTCTAGAGTGGTAAAAGTAGTTTTTTATCGTCGTACCGCAAAATAAAAAGGGGAAGCATTGCCTCCCCTCTTCTATTCATCTGCATTAATTATAGTGTCCCACGACGAGCTTGTTCAGCTTCTATCGACTCGAACAATGCTTTAAAGTTTCCTTTACCAAACGACTTAGCTCCTTTACGTTGAATAATTTCAAAGAATAAGGTCGGGCGATCTTCTACTGGCTTAGTGAATATTTGCAATAAATATCCTTCTTCATCACGGTCAACCATAATGCCTAAGCTTTTTAATAGGTTAAGATCTTCTGTAATGTCGCCAACGCGATCGGCAACAGTATCATAATATGATCCCGGTACGAATAAGAATTCAACGCCACGTTTTCTCATTTCTGTAATCGTGAATACAATATCGTCGGTTGCTACTGCGATATGCTGACATCCCGCTCCTTCATAGAAATCGAGGTATTCTTCAATTTGAGATTTTTTCAATCCCATAGCAGGCTCGTTGATAGGGAATTTAATTCTACCGTTACCATTCGTCATTACTTTACTCATTAACGCGGTGTATTCAGTAGAAATATCTTTATCGTCGAATGTAACTAAATTGGCAAATCCCATAGTTTCTGCATAAAACTTCGCCCACTTGTTCATTGCTCCTAATTCAACATTTCCTACCATATGGTCAATGTATTTTAATCCACACGAAGTAGGATTATATTCTGATTCCCATTTCTCATACCCAGGTAGAAATATCCCTTTGTAGTTCTTGCGTTCTACGAAAATGTGCACAGTTTCTCCATAAGTCTGAATCCCGCTAATCACTACTTCTCCGTCACCGTCTTGTTCAACCATCGGCTCAAAGTATGGAGTAGCTCCGCGTTTTACTGTTTCAGCATACGATTTACGCGCGTCATCAACCCATAATGCAATTACTTTAATTCCATCGCCATGCTTTTTAATATGCTCAGCAATTGGAGATTTTGAAGTTAATGGTGTTGTTAATACTAATGTAATTTTATCTTGCTTCAATACATAAGAAGTGCGATCTCTCATTCCTGTTTCTAGTCCTGCATAAGCGTACGACTGAAATCCAAATGCTGTTTTGTAAAAGTGAGCTGCTTGCTTCGCATTACCCACGTATAATTCTACATAATCAGTACCGTTAATCGGTAAGAAATCTTGGGCATCTTTGAATATTTTTTCAAGCCCGTAATTGTAATTTGTTGCTTCTTTTAGATTTGCTGTTTCCATTGTTTGTGATTATTGGGTAATGGCTTCAGGTAGCCAGCTTTTATAATAGTCTTTTACTTCCATTTTTAAGGCTTCTTTGGTGATGCTAACCGGACGGAAAGGATCAATCATTACAGCCAATTCTTTAGTTTCTTTTTTCCCGATGCTTCGCTCAATTGCTCCTGGATGCGGACCATGTGGAATACCAGCAGGATGCAATGTAAACTGACCTTTGCCGATATTATTTCTGCTCATAAAATCTCCATCTACATAATATAAAATCTCGTCGGAGTCGATATTGCTATGATGGTAAGGAGCAGGAATTGCATCAGGATGATAATCGTACAATCGTGGCACAAATGAGCATATCACAAACCCCGCAGCTTCAAATTGCTGATGGATCGGTGGCGGCATGTGAATTCGTCCCGTAATAGGTTCGAAGTCGAGAATATTCATTGCGTAAGGATACAAGAATCCATCCCAACCAATCACATCAAATGGATGATGCATATACGTATAAGGGAATATTGTATTCTTCTTTTTAATGTAGATATCAAATTCTCCTGTTTCGTCGTGTGTTTTTAATCCTGTCGGAACACGGAAATCGCGCTCACAGAATGGTGAGTGTTCCTGAAATTGACCTACATTGTTTGTATAACGATTTGGGACAGATACCGGCGATGTTGATTCGATTATCAACAATAAATTGTCTTCGTTTTTGAAGTTAATTTGATAAACTGTTCCGCGAGGTATCACTACGTAATCTCCATATCCGAATTCAATCGTCCCAAACATAGTGTCAACACTTCCTTCTCCACGATGAATAAATAAAATCTCATCGGCATCGGCATTCTTGAAGAAATAATTAGTTGATTTTTTAGGAGCCGCTAATCCAACTTGAAGGTCGCCGTTCACAAAAAGCACTTTTCTGCTTTTCATGTAATCATCTTCCGGCGTAGCGTTAAAGCCCTGAAAACTCATGGCATTCAAACTGTTCTCAATTGCAATCTCAGGTGCTACCGAATAAGGCGCCCCTTTTTGCTTCACTCGTGTTGGAGGATACAAATGATATACCAATGATGAAACTCCGCTAAACCCTTGAGTACCTACTAGTTCCTCGTGATAAATGGAACCATTTTCTCTGCGATAAACAGTATGGCGCTTGTGAGGAACTTTCCCCACCGATACATAGAATGACATAAGTTAAATTTTACGCAATTCTCATCAAAATTCGGGGGACCTGAAATAACAAGAATCAATCAAAAAACTGACATATATCAGCAACGAATCCTTCCTTTTTTGTGTCATGTCTGCATTAACATATACTCGTTGAAAGATTTTACGTTTCTCTAACCGGGAATAAACCTATAAATACCTAATATTGAGAATGCAGATAATCCGGGCTTTCCGTATATGTTTTATAGTATGTTTACTATTCTTGATGAAGGTTACCCCTTCACAGGGAACACATATTGTTGGTGGGGAATTCAACTATCAATACCTAGGGAATAATGTTTACCGTATCTGGCTCACGGTTTACCGCGATTGCTATAACGGAATCCCACCCTTCGACAATCCTGCGTCAGTAGGGATTTATGACGCTGTGAGCAATGTTCTCGTTAAAGAAATGCTTCTCTCGTTCACCGGCTCCGATACAATCCCTCCTACTATTAATTCACCTTGCTTTATCCCTCCTACCAATATTTGCTACGAACGAACTACTTATACCGATACTGTTACCTTACCACCTATCACACAAGGGTATGTTCTTTCTTACCAACGTTGTTGCAGGAATTATACGATCTTGAATATTGTAATCCCCGAATTTACCGGCGCTACTTATACAGCCAGTATTCCTGGATCTAGTATCTATGCTCAAAACAGCAATCCTCGTTATAAAAACTGGCCTCCTCCATTTATCTGCGCGGGAATTCCATTCGTATTTGACAATAGTGCAACTGACGTTGAAGGCGATTCAATCGTTTATGAATTGTGTGCTCCTTTCGAGGGTGCCGATACGATCAATCCTATCCCTTCTCCTCCTGCACCACCTCCTTATGCCGATGTGAATTGGAAGTCGCCTTATAGCGCAACAAATATGCTAAATGGTAATCCTACTTTGGCAATTGACCAAAATACAGGCGTCTTAACATGTACCCCGACAACCATCGGACAATTTGTTGTTGGCGTTTGCGCGAAAGAATTCAGAAACGGAGTTTTCTTGAGTATTACAAAACGCGATTTCCAATTAAACGTTGTGCCCTGCCCAAGCTACGTAGTTGCAGCTATCCAAAACCCTATTATCAATTGCAATAGTTATCAGGTAAATTTCCAGAATTTTAGTTTGAATGCAGGTTCCTATTTATGGGATTTCGGATTACCTGGCAATGCTGATATCAGTACCGATGTAAATCCATTCTTCACGTATCCTGACACAGGTGTTTATACAGTTACATTGATTGCTTATTCTTCGTTTAACCCCTCTTGCGCAGATACCACTATCGGTACCGTAACTATTTTACCAAACTTTCAAACCTACGCATCTTTCACTAGAGATACATGCACAAATACTTTTAGTTTTAAAGATAGCTCAGGAACATTAAGCGGAACAATTGCTCAGCATTTGTGGAATTTCGGTGATGGTAATTCATCTACTTTAGCTACACCTCAACATCAATATACTACAGCAGGAAGTTATGTGGTAACACTTATCACTACTTCTAGCCGAGGATGTACAGATACTATCGCATTCCCTGTAACCGTCCCTGAATTGGTTCATATCACTTCTGTAAATATTGATAGCCCAATTTGCAACGGCGATTGTAATGCAGTTATTACAGTGCAACATTCAGGCGGCACATCTCCTTATACTTACTCGTGGAACGATCCTAACCATCAAACTTCAAATATTGCCGATAGTTTATGTGCTGGTAATTATCAGGTAACAATAACCGATAATAACGGTTGTACTTTTTCAGCCAATTATACAATTACGAATCCTCCAGTCCTCTCACAACAGTTATTATCGACGCCTGCATACTGCCATGGTGATTGCATCGGTACTGCATCAACGTTAGTAGGCGGAGGCGTGCCGGGATATAACTATCTATGGACTGATCCGAATAATCAAACTTCATCAACGGCAGAAAATTTATGTCAAGGTTCTTATCAAATTACAGTGACCGATAATAATGGATGTAGTATTACAGGAACAATTGCAGTTGCTTATTCTGATTCAATTCCTGTTGTTGATGTTACTGCGGATGACACTCAATTGTTTTACGGTCAGTCGACAGTTTTACATGCAATACCTAATGTTTCCAATGCTACTTATAACTGGACACCATCTCAATCGTTGAATAATTCGTCAATTGCTAATCCTACAGCTAGCCCAATTGATACTACCATTTACATTGTCATTTTCACTGACAAGAACGGTTGCAGCAATATCGACAGTATAGAAATTCAAATCAGACCCGTAACTTGTGAAGAACCTGAGATTTTTATACCGAATGCATTCTCTCCAAACCACGATAATCAAAATGAAATACTCTATGTGAGAGGCGCTACAATTTCTACAATGGAATTGAATGTATATAATCGTTGGGGTGAGTTAGTATTTACATCAAATGACCCTAAGTTAGGTTGGGATGGCACTTTCAAAGGAAAAACCGCAGATCCTGGAGTGTTTGTTTATTACTTAAAAGTTACTTGCTATAATAAGGAAGAATTCTTTAAGAAAGGTAATGTTACATTAATCAGATAAGTGAAAATCAAATTATCCATCGGCTTTTTTGTTTCTGCGCTCTTGTTAATGAGTGCATGGAATAGCTATGGACAAGATTTTCATTATTCACAGTTCATGTATAGTCCTGGGAATTTAGGTGCGGGAAATGTTGGCACTATGGCTGGCGATTTAAGAATTGCTGCTAATCACAAGCGTCAATGGGCTTCGGTCACAGTTCCTTATCAGACATTCTCGATCGGCGCTGATCAAAAATTAGAATCATTATCACCCAAATTAAAAAATTGGTCCGCAGGATTATTAGTAAATCACGACAAAGCCGGCGATGGTGCATTATCAATGCTCAATGCGTCATTAACAACAGCGTACAAATTTTCACTCGATAAAGACTCCATATATTACATCAATGCCGGAATAAGTTTAGGCTATTCACAAAAAAGCATCGACTTCAATAAATTAACTTTCGACAATCAATTCAATGGTGATATTTATGTCCCAGGAAGTGCAACCGGTGAAGATCCCGATAACACAAAATTGTCAAATGCAGATCTTGGCGCAGGACTTTCACTTCAAAGAAACGGAGCGAAATACAATATGATTGTAGGAATGCAATTCCGACATTTAAATCGCCCGGATCAAAACATGTATAACGGTGAGGCCGTACCGCAAAGAGTATTTAGTCAGTATTTTGCACAAATAAACTATCCGCTAAACAATTCACTAATTCTTCAACCTGCCATTCAATATTCTTCTCAATTAAAATTCTCGGAACTGGTATTAGGAAGTGAAGTTAAACTGATATTAAAGAACGAAACTACATCCAGGTATGCGGTCAGCTGCGGATTATTTCTTCGAAATAAAGATGCGATCATTCCATCAGTTGCACTCGATTATAATAAGTTCAGAATCGGATTCTCATACGATGTAAATATCAGCAGTTTAAAAGCCGCCAGCAATGGTAAAGGTGGACCAGAGATTAGTCTGATTTACCAAGCCATGAAAATCAAATCAAAGACTCAACACAAAATAATCTGTCCGATTTATTAATGAAAAAGATCGTCATTCTGTTAATCCTATTCCTCTACCCGATTGTAAATTTCGCGCAATCGAGGGCAGGATATATTAATGCAGGTGATGAATGCATGGTTAAGAACGATGGATTTTCAGCAATTGGATTTTACGAGCAAGCAGCGGCTTATTCGGAAGATGCTGATTTATTTTTGAAAACTGCAAAAGCATATTTCTCTGTCAACGACTATTCAAAAGCATTATTGAATAGTGAAAAGGCAAGAAAAGAAGCTACGACTACGGAAATAAAAAAATCATCGATTCTTTTAACCGGTGAGTTATTAAAAAGAACTGGCAGATATAAAGATGCAATTAGTCTACTAAAAGAAACAAACGACAGTTCTTTGGTAAACGAAATCGCAGAACTCGAAAAATCTCAATTGGCCGCTACCGATACGGCATGGATAAATGTGATTCCTTTAGGTCCAACTATCAACAGTGGATTTTCAGAAGTGGCGCCAGTTGCTATTGGCGATACGATACTTTATTATTCAAGTATGCGCTTTCCAAAGAAAGGCGATATCAACCAAACTGTCTCCAAGATTTTATCTAGCACAATCAGTGAAAATGATTACGGTAATGCACTACCGTTAGCCGATAATATTAATTCCTCATCGTATAATAATGCGAACGTTTCTGTTAGTCCCGATGGAAAAATAATGGTGTTTTGCAGATGTAAATACGACGAAAACAATACGCTTCAATGCGACTTATATGAGTCGATCCTTAAAGAAGGTAAGCCGGGTAACGCAGTTAAATTAAACAGCGACATTAACGCGTCGAACAGCACCTCCACTCAGCCTTGTATTACTACTGATGTAAATAAAGGATACCAATTATTTTTTGCAAGCGATAGAAAAGGCGGCGAAGGCAAACTCGATATTTATACATGCTTCCGAAATGCAAACGGTGTTTATTCCAAACCAATAAATGTTGGAAGCAAAATCAATTCTGCTGAAAATGATATTACTCCTTTTCTTGATAAAAATGGTGACACATTATTCTTTGCATCTGACCGAAGCGGAGGATTAGGAGGATATGATTTGTATAAAGTTGCATTAAAGAACAATCAGCCTGACGGATTCGCAGCATGCTTGTCGATACCATTTAACTCGGGTTATAATGACTTGTATTATAGTAATTCGTACGGCAAAACGCAACGCAGATATCTCGTAAGTAATCGTCCCCCAGCATCGAAAATCGAAGGCGACGCATGTTGTTACGATATTTTTAGCATTAAAGACAAAGCACCAGATACGACAAAACGTATTATTCCGGATATCGCTTCAAACACAAAAGGTTTAAATGACCCTACCTTTTTCTTCAATCCTGGGACACCTGTCGACCGGGTTATAAGTCAACTAGCGACGCTTTTGCCGCTAAGTTTATACTTCGACAACGACTATCCTGACCCAAAAAGCAGAAAAACCTCCACATTAAGGCGATATGAAGATCTATTATCGGGGTATATGTCAAGACAAAAGGAATACCAAAGCCAACAACGTGCCGAAAATGATAAAGTATTGATTAACAATTTCTTTACCGATTCAGTTAACGGAAATTATCAACGTTTATCGCTCATTAGTAACAGTTTAAAAATGGTATTTGATGCCAATCCCGGAATAAAAGTAAAATTAAAGATAGAAGGTCGTGCAAGTTCTTTGGCTGATAGCGACTATAACGTAATTTTGTCGGCCCGCCGCATAAGTAGTTTATTGAACTATTGGAAGGAATGGAATCAAGGGGAATTGATGAAGTTTGTTAACTCCGGTCAACTTATACTTATCGAAGATCCTTCAGGTGAAAAGAATGCGGCAGGAAAAGTAAGTGATGATGCGAAAGATAAATTAAGGTCGATTTATAGCTTAGATGCAGCATTGCAACGCAAAATAGAAATTACAGAAATTACGTTAACTAAACCATGAGGACTACCATTCTATTCCGAGTATTATTACTGGCAGCTCTGGTATTTTGTTCGCAATTACAAGCACAAAATTTAGTTCCCAATCCCGGATTTGAAACTTTATCGGGGAGCCCAACTACTTCGGGATCTCTCAATTTAGCTCAACCTTGGCAGGGATTAAATGCCACTCCTGATATTTATGCTCCTCAGTCATCTTTACCTGTTGTTCCTTGCGACAATGTAAATGTGCCGAATAATGTTGGAGGTTATGCTCCGGTGAATATTTCGGGCAATGCTTATGCAGGAATTCAGATTGACCCTAATAATAATTACCGCGAATACATTTCTGTTCCATTAACTGTTCAATTAATCGCTAATGAATTGTATCGAGTAGAATTTTGGGTATTATTGGCCGATAGCAGTCGTTATAGTTGTAACCGATTAGGAGCATTATTCACTAATAATATTCCCATCCAAAGCGGAACAGGTGTCATTAATTTCACACCTCAAATTGAGTCAGCAAATATTCAAAGCGATACGGGTCACTGGACTTTAGTTACCGGAATTTATCAAGCAACAGGAGTAGAAACTTATGTAACAATCGGAGTATTTAGAGATGATACTTCTCCCCTATTTCAGAAACTCGATTTAGGTGCGAAGAACAGTCTTTGTTCTTCAATGGATAATAGCGCTTATTATTATATCGACGATGTAGTAGTTCGTCCCGTAACAGAAACCGTTGAAATTACTGGTGACACGATTCTTTGCCCAGGAGAAGGAACTTCTCTCTACGCCAATACGAATGTCCCATTCTGGTGGAGCGATGAAAACGACCCAACGGATACCATCAGCTTATCTGCATTCCTTACAATTACACCTACGGTACCTACAAAATATTACCTCAACGGATTATTTGTAACAGATAGCGTAACGGTTACAATTGTGCCAGCACCTTATGTAAATCTCGGACCTGATTCAATGCTTTGCCGAAATGATTCAATTAAGTTAGATGCTTTCGGAACTGACGTAATACGATACGAGTGGTCGAACGCAGATACCAATTCTTATCTCTATGTTCGTGATACAGGCACATATTATGTTGAAGTGGAGAACGCAGGATGTACTGCAAGTGATACCATAACCATCACCGACTTTTTACCTAATCCCGTCTTTACTTTGGGCGAAGATTCAACTTATTGTTTCTTTATTGCAGACTCACTCACGTTAGCTGCACCAATTGCCGATAGTTATCTGTGGAAGCCGGGCAACGCAACAACTCCTGAACTTACAGTTCAATATCCCGCGTTGTATTCTTGTACAATCACGCGAAGTAATGGATGTACTTCCACCGCTTGGCTAGATGTTGCAGAAGTATGCGAACCATCTGTCTTTATTCCGAATGCATTTACTCCCGATGAAGACGGTATAAATGATTACTTCGGAGCCTTTGTCAACAATGCGACATCTTATAGTTTAAGAATACAAAACCGCAGGGGACAAACGATATTTTATACCGAAGACCCTTCTGGAGCATGGGATGGAAAATACGAAGGAACAGATGCACCTATCGGGGTTTATGTATATAGATTAAATTATTCAGGCCTTGATTCGGAAGGATCTAAGATGAAAAGAAAAATTCTGGGTACAATTACTTTGTTTCGATAGAAAGGAAGCCGTAACTTAGCTTCCGTTATAGAATATGAATCAAGAAATTTCTTCGTCTGGGACTTTTGGTGCCAAATTTATGAACCCTTCCTTTTCGGTGTTGCTGGTTGACGACAACCGTGTAAATCAGTTTTTGGGTAAACGTATCCTTCAAAATTTAGGTATAAAAAATATCGAATTAGCAGGGAACGGCGAAGATGCATTTTATATGGTTCAGCAGAGAGATTTTGATGTTCTTTTAACTGACGTTGAAATGCCTGGGATGGATGGCTATGAGTTAAGTATGGCAATTCGTCACTCTGAAAAAATCAAAAACAAGAAGTTAATTATTATTGCACTCACTGCAAATGCCTCTGAAGAAGATAGAGACAAAGCCAAAGCTGCGGGCATCGATGATTACCTCACGAAGCCTTATAGTCCACAAGATTTGTTAGAAATTCTTCAGAATAATTTAAGTCATCGCGATGACTTTTTATTGGAAGATATTCAGCCTTCAGAACGCAGCGAACGTCACCCGGGAATTGAAAAGATCTATGCGATTTTCAGAGACAACAAGGAAGATGTAAAGCATTTCCTTTATATGCTCAGTAATCAGTTGCCTAGTCTTCATGAGCAAATTAAAACTGGACTCGAAAATCAAAATTGGGAGCAAGTATTTCAAGCTAGTCATAAAATCAAATCGCCAATTAAAATGTTGGCATCTGATCAACTAATAGAACATCTGACCATTTTTACAGAAGATTTGAAAAGTAGAGTAAATTTAGAAGCTGCTAATGCTCGATTCGATGCCATAGCTCCTGAACTCGAAGCTATTCAAGTATTAGTAAACAGAGAACTTGAAAATCTGGTTTAATAGACTCGAACACAAACAAAAAAGGCAAACTTTCGTTTGCCTTTTTTTATGAATAACATAGAAGATTATTTACTTAAGTCTTCAAAATTTAAATCTGTAAATCCAGAAGTCCCAGTAGCAGTTTCTACTGTTGAGGCGTCATGAATATGAGAAATTTCATCGGTCATTTCACCCGAACGACGATGCTTAATGAAGTCAAGTGCCTCACTTAATCCGTCAGTAAATTTCTCAAAGTCTTCTTTGTACAAAAAGATCTTGTGTTTTTCGAAGAAGGGACGATCTTCACTTTCTCCCGGTTTACGCTTACTTTCTGTAATTGTTATGTAGAAGTCGTTACCACGCGTAGCTTTTACGTCGAAGTAATAAGTGCGTTTTCCGGCCCTGATACGCTTCGAGAAGAAAGCATCCCGAGGTTGCATTTGGTCGTACTCGTTCATAGGTAATGGTTTATTGCAACGCAATAATAATAAAAAATACTTTCAGTAATAAATACAAATGTTTGAAAAATTAGATTTATTCACCTATTTGTTGCTCTTCTAATAGCTGCATTTCGTACAATTCGGCGTAATGCCCACCTATTTTCATCAAATTTTCGTGAGTTCCTTCCTCTACAATGCGCCCTTGATCGAGGACAATAATGCGCTCGGCATTCTTCACCGTTGAGATCCTATGACTCACGAAAATGGTGGTTCGGCCCTTCATAATCTTCTTCAAATTCGATAGAATCTCTTCTTCGGTAATGGTATCTACGGCAGAGAGACAGTCGTCGAAGATTAATAAATCGGGACGTTTCACGATGGCTCTTGCTATAGAAACACGTTGTTTTTGTCCACCGCTCAAAGTAATCCCCCTCTCACCTACCACGGTTTTAAAGCCTTCGGGGAATTCCATTATATTCTTATATACCACGGCATCCTTAGCGGCTTGCTCTATCTCTTCTTGAGTATGTTCTTTGGTTAGGCCGAAGGCAATATTCTCATTTATTGAGTCGCTAAACAAGAAAACCTCCTGTGGAACGCATCCTACTCTATTGCGAAAAGCCATAAGATCATATTCCTTCAAATTCCTTTGATCGAGGAAAACTTCTCCCTGATCTGGATCGATAAGTCTTAAAAGTGTATTCACTAAAGTAGACTTCCCTGATCCTGTTTTACCAATTATCCCCAAGGAAGTTCCTGCAGGTACAGAAAACGACACATTATCGAGCGCTTTTACACCAGATTGTTTATAGCTGACCGTTACATTTTTCAACTCGATTGATGCATCAATAGTTGTTGGTTTATAACTGCCCGAATTGATCTCTGGCTTAGTATTCAAAAACTCGTTTATTCTCTCTTGCGAAGCTGCTGCACGTTGCACAATTGTTACTACCCATCCCAGAGAAGCAACTGGCCAAGTGAGCATATTTACATAAATCACGAACTCAGCAATATTTCCAATTGTCAAGCGTCCGTTCATCACCTCCAACGATCCGATATAAATCGTGAGAATAGTACTTACCCCGACTAATAATAACATGCTTGGCATAAACATAGCATTCACTTTCACCAAGTCCATCGACTGATCACGGTATTCGGAACTTTGTTTTTGGTAAGCAGCTTCAAAACTTCCCTCACGAGAATAAGCCTTCAAGACACGAATACCAGAAAAAGTCTCCTGAATAAAAGTCGATATATCGGATAACTTGCTTTGAACAGCTTCACTCTTGCGATTGATTTTGTCTTGCACTCGATACACTAAAAACGACATCAGCGGCAAAGGCATCAAAACAAAAAGAGCCAATTTAGGATTTACGCTTACCATCGCCCAGATAACGAGTATAAACATCACCAGCATATTGATCGTGTACATTACGGCAGGACCAACATACATTCTCACCCTGCCAACATCCTCACTGATACGATTCATTAAATCGCCGGTATTATTCTGATTATAAAAATCTAGTCCAAGACGTTGATAATGAGCGTAAATCTCATTTTTCTGATCATATTCCACATGTCGAGACATCACAATAATCATCTGACGCATAAAAAACATGAATACTCCCTTCAGAATAGCCATGACAATCAATATAATACCGAATAATAAGATACTAAACGACAGCAAATGATCTTCATCGGCCTTCAAATCGAAGCCCGCAAACAGATGAATTGTATCCAAATTATTGGCCACAACATCCAAAGCATTACGAGTAATTTGAGCAGGAAATATCCCGAACAAATTGGAAATGGTAACAAAAAGGATCCCTAAAAACAGATGACGACTGTATTTTAGAAAATATTTATTGATCGATTTTAAATGCTTCACTTTACAACTTATTGATTATCAAATCCAACATCACAATAAAAGATGGCTATCTCCTTGAAATACAAGGATGTAAAGGTATAAACTTTACCTATCAAAGATCACAGTATTTATGGCATCTTTTACTTGTTATCAAAGGGATAAAAACTCTACCTTTGCCCCTCAATTGAAAAAATCAACTTCATGATAGACGTGAAAGAAAAGCAGCAGGTTATCGCGCCGTTAAACAGCAATGTATTTGATAGTATTTCTAACAGTCACCACGAGCAAGTGGTATATTGCCATGATCCAGAAACTGGATTAAAAGCTATTATAGCAATTCACAATACAGTACTTGGACCAGCTTTAGGCGGAACACGTATGTGGATGTATAAAACTGAGGCGGAAGCGTTAAACGACGTATTACGTTTATCACGTGGGATGACTTACAAAGCAGCCATTTCAGGATTAAATCTTGGAGGAGGAAAAGCAGTAATCATCGGCGATAGCAAAACACAGAAATCTGAAGCATTATTCCGCAAATTCGGACGTTTCGTAAATAACCTTAACGGCAAGTATATCACTGCTGAAGATGTTGGAACGAGCACCAAAGACATGGAGTATGTAGCGATGGAAACTAAATCGGTAACAGGTCTACCTGAATCGATGGGTGGCGGTGGCGATCCTAGTCCGGTAACAGCTTATGGCGTTTACATGGGAATGAAAGCTGCAGCTCAGTTTGCTTGGGGTAAGGATGATTTAAACGGTAAAAAAGTTTTAGTTCAAGGTGTAGGACACGTTGGAGAGAACTTAGTAATGAACCTTAAGAAAGAAGGTGCTATCGTTTATATCGCCGACATCAACGAAGAACAATTAAGAAAAGTATCGAAAGAACATGGTGCAGAAGTAGTATCGAACGACGGAATTTACGGACTTGATATTGATGTTTACGCTCCTTGCGCATTAGGTGCTACTTTGAATTCAGAAAATATTAACCAACTAAAATGTTCGGTAATTGCAGGTGCTGCTAACAATCAGTTAGCTGATGAAACGATCCACGGACCAATGTTAGTTGAGAAAGGAATCGTTTACGCTCCTGACTTTTTAATCAATGCCGGCGGACTAATCAACGTTTATTCTGAATTAATCGGATACAACCGTCAGCGTGCATTATCACAAACTGAGCATATCTACAATGTAACGTTAGATATCCTTAAGAAAGCGAAAGAAGACGGAATCTACACTCAGCTTGCTGCAATGAAAATGGCTGAAAAGCGTATTTCAGATATCGGCAAAGTAAAGTCAAGTATGTAATAACGTCGCAAGGCGAAATAAACAGCAAGACCGATATTATTTTTTTCGGAGAGAGAAATAATATCGGTCTTGATTGTGAGTAAATAAAGTTTTTCATCTCTCCGTCAATATTAAAATCAGTTCTGAAAAAAATGTTAAGCAGAAGACACCTTCGCATCCGGGTAATGCAAGCCCTTTACGCATATTACCAATCGGATTCCAAGGACATGGTGCGCACCGAACAAGAATTATTGAACGGCACAAAAAAAATCTTCGAACTGTATTTACTAGTATTACAGATGTTTGTAGAGATGGCAGAACAAGAAGAAATGTACTATGCCGATCTACCTGCCAGTGCTGTAACTGGTAAAAGAAAATCAGCTAACCGCCTCTTAAAAGAAAATGTATTTATTGCATGGCTCGAAAAGTCATCGCATTTTCTGAAACAAATTAAAGACAATAAAATTTCTTGGCAAGCCGATCATGATGTAGTGAAGAAAGCCTTCTTCCAAATTCGTCAGACCGACCAATACAAAACCTACAGTTCATCGGAAAGCACATCGGTGAAGCAAGACATCGAATTAATCAATTGGATGTTTCAAGAAGTATTTACGCGTCAGGAATTCGTTGTTTCTTTATTGGAGGAGCGCACTATCTATTGGGCAGAAAGTCTCGATTTAATGGAAGTGATGATCTCTAAGACACTTGATGGTGGCAAAAACACAGGTGAATTCAAGCTTCTTCCTTTGTATAAGGACGAAGAAGATGATATCAAATTCATGCGAGAATTAGTGAAGCAAACCATCAAAGACGATGCTTACTTTACGCAAATTATCGGCGAAAAGACCCAAAACTGGGATGCAGAAAGGATTGCTATGGTAGACATCATCTTAATGAAGATGGCACTATGCGAAATTTTGCACCAAAGTTCTATTCCTATTAAGGTAAGCATCAACGAATACATCGATATCTCAAAAGATTACAGCACGCCAAACAGCAAATCCTTTATTAACGGAGTCATTGATAAACTTGTAATCGAATTAAAAGAGCAAGGAAAAATCGTGAAATCCGGTCGTGGATTATTAGAATAATCGTCATGAAAAAAAGCACTCTTATTTTATGTGCCTTCGCGGCACTAATGACTGTTGCATGCAACAACAATAGCAACAACGATACTTCTGCAGGAACAGAAGAACAAAAACTCAATCCCGAGATAATAAACAATCCTGCAACCGCTAATGGAACTACCGACAGCACTAAGTTGCCTGCCTTTGAGTTTGCTGAAACATCTTTCGACTTTGGCACATTGAGAACAGGAGCATCAGTAACCCACGAATTTCGCTTTAAAAACAGCGGACAAGGCGAATTGCTGATCACTCAAGCCAAAGGTTCTTGCGGATGCACTCAACCAGAATACCCGAAAGATCCTATTGCTCCGGGAGGAGAAGGTGTTATTAAAGTAACATTTAACAGTACTGGCATCAGCGGACAAGTAGCAAAAACAGTAACAGTATTGGCCAATACAATCCCGAATACCAAAGTCCTTACGATCTCTGGAGAAGTAGTGAAATAATCAAATAACCAGCAAAACACATATAAAAAGTAACAAATGACAACTTTAAACATCTTATTACAAGCAGGCGGAGGAAGTGCCTTTCAACAAATTATACCTATTGCCCTTATCATGATTGTATTTTACTTTTTCATGATTCGTCCTCAAACTAAGAAGGCGAAACTAGAAAAGGACTTTAAAGAATCGTTGAAAAAAGGCGACAAAGTAGTTACCATCGGAGGTGTTCATGGTAAAATCATAGAAGTTCAAGACAAAACTTTCACCCTTGAAATCGATAATAACGTAAAGGTAAAAATCGAAAAATCAGCAATTTCGGCAGAGGTAACAAAGCAATACCAAGAGCCTGTAACCGCTGAAGTAAAAAAATAATTCGTCTATAAACGACATAAAAAGGGAGCCTTAGGGTTCCCTTTTTTATTTTTATTAATACCTAACCTTAATGCCCTCCTGCCCTACTTTATACAATTTAAACTGTGAGTAATTTTTGCGATCCCTTATAAACAACCAATAATTAATGTTTACATTCGCAAAAAGCCCTTTACAGTGACTAAAGAAAAAACTTCTTTTTTAAGTATTGATTCCCTTACATCGAACGCGAAAATTGTTTCGTTCGTGCTTTGCTTTTTCGTTGCCTCAGGCATCTGGGTAGTAAACACGCTTAATAAGGAACATGTCGCCGAAACAGGTATTCGCATTCGATTGAACGTCCCTTTAGCTTTTAAGGAAGATGCGGGCAAAGCCGACATCGTTGCTACGGTACAGCTAAAAGGAAGAGGGTTTGACCTCGCCGATTTTCTCCTTTTCAAATCTGATGAGGAGCTTATCATTAACAGCAGTACAAAAAACAAAGGAAAGATCAGCGTATTGAAAGCCGTTGAAAGCCTGCTGAAACCTTTCGGAAATAAAATAACTGTCGAAAATGTAAATCCCGAATACATTACCCTTCCTAACGGTATGGCCTATACGAAAAAGGTTGCTTTGATTCCAACTTATTCAATATCCTACAAAAAAATGTTTATGCAGTCGGGCCCTGCAGTTACTTATCCCGATAGTATTTTAATATCATCTTCTTCTCCTATTAGCAATTCGCTAACTGCAATAAAAACATTACCAATAGAACAAGCGAACGCCGATCGTCCAGTATTCAGAAGTACATTGCCAGATATTTCCGACAATTCAAACTTAGTGCCCGAACAAACGAAAATTTGGGTGTATGTCCCTGTTGAAATTGGCACAGAAATAAAATTGAATGTTGCTGTTAACTCCCAACAAAGCGACAGATATCTCAAATTCATCCCTTCGTTAGTTTCTATAAGTTGCCGAGTACCTATTAGCCGTTTCGAAGAAACAAGTGCTTCAATGTTTAAAGTTGATGCTCAGCTAAACAAAAATGGCACGTCAAAAGCAATCGTTCGCGTCACAGAAAAGCCTTTCTGGGCCGATCAATTAAAATGGACTCCCGCTGTAGTCGACTATTTCCATCAAAATCCTTAAGCTCATGAAAGTAGGCATTACAGGCGGTATAGGATCAGGAAAGAGTATAGTGACAAGAATATTTAAGTCGCTGGGAATTCCCGTTTATAATGCAGACGATGCGGCCAAACGACTAATGAATACGAATCCTGTGCTTCGTATTAACCTACAGAACTTATTTGGAGAAGACATATTCCCTAACGAAGGAGCATTCGACAGAAAGAAATTAGCAGCAATTGTGTTCCATCAACCAGAACTATTGCAAAAATTAAATAACTTAGTACATCCTTCGGTAGGAACCGATTATCAGGAATGGCAACATAAACAAAAAGCTCCTTATACAATTAGGGAAGCAGCAATTTTATATGAATCAGGAACCCATGTAGATTTGGATGCAGTAATCATGGTAGATGCTCCTGAAAATTTACGTATTGAAAGAATTAAAGAAAGAGACCGTCGCACAGAGAATGAAATCAAGGCCATCATTCATCAACAATGGCTAGCAGAAGAACTCAGAGCGAGAGCTAATTTTATTATTGAAAATGATGATACGCATCCTGTAATACCTCAGGTGCTTGCGATACATCAGCAACTTTTATCTTATGGTAGAAAATAACAAACCATTAATAGCTACAGGACAAGGTTACCTTTTACCAGATTCTGAAATATGGATCGACCCTTTGGAACCTGTACGTACGGCAGTCATAAGTCACGCTCATGGAGATCATGCGGTTCCGGGACATGCTAAAGTATATTGCACAAAAAATACAGCGCGCTTATTAAGAGCTAGATTTCGTCAATTTGCAGGATTGGTGATCACACCCGACTACAACGAAACATTTGAAGTAGATGGTGTGCCATTTATGTTCGTTCCTGCGGGACATATGCTCGGATCTGCTCAAGTAATATGGGATAGAAACGGAAAGCGTCATAATTACACCGGAGATTTTAAACGACAGCAAGATCCTACCTGTGAGGCGTTTCAAGTGATAAAGTCAGACGTATTAATCACCGAAACAACTTTCGCACAAAAAGGAAAAGAACATCCGCCGGCAGGCGAATCTATTCTTGTACTAGGCAATAACAAAAACATCAATTATGTAATTGGGGCTTATAGCTTAGGCAAGGCACAGCGATTAACACATCTGATCAATCAGCTTTTACCTGAAATGAAAGTAATGGTTCATCCTAAAATTTCGAGATATCACAAGATCTATGAAGAGTCGGGATTTAGTTTAGGAGAATGGAGTGTTTACCACCGACAGATATTCAAAAAAGCTACCGGATGTGTTTACATTATCCCTCCAAGTGTTTTACAATCATACATGCCAGGAACTAATTTCTTAAGAGGAATGGCTTCAGGCTGGGATCGATTACAAGCAGGAATGGATATTGTTCTTCCCATCAGTGATCATGCCGACTGGAATGAATTACTATTAACCATTGCTGATAGCGAAGCTAAAGAAGTATATACTATTCACGGCGAAAGTGAAGCCATAATTGAGCATTACAAAAACTCTCCAATTCAAATTAGTGAACTTTAATTATGCTTAAGATACTATCAGCAGAACAACAACGTGAACTCGACAACTACACCATCGAACACGAACCTGTATCATCGATAGATCTAATGGAGCGTGCCGCAGCACGATGCAGTGAATTCCTTTTGAATAATTCAGCAGCAGGAAATATATTTCAGGTATTTTGTGGTAATGGGAATAATGGTGGTGACGGACTAGCAATAGCTCGACAATTGTATCATGCAGGAAAAACGTGCAAGGTTTACATACTGAACGAGGAAGGAAGCAGCGACTTCAAAACGAATTTAGAACGCTGGAAAAACTTACCCGGAACAGAAACTGTTCTACTAACTTCGACAGAACAATTTCCTAAATGTGAACAACAATCAATTATAGTTGATGCATTGTTTGGAACTGGACTGAACAGAATTGCCGAAGGAATTTCTGCATCACTAATAAAACATCTCAACAAGCAAGCAGCAAGAAGAGTATCAATTGATGTACCATCAGGGTTATTTATCGACAAAGCAACTACTGATCTAAGCAATGTAATTCATGCTTCGGCAACATTGACTTTCCATAGCATGAAAGAAAGTTTCCTGTATCCAGAATTTTCATCAATAACAGGAAATGTTTTTATTGCTGATATAGGACTAAGTGTTGAGCACGAACAAACATTAAAATCATCAAGATTTTTCGTTGAAGAAAGAGATATTACATCATTAATAAAACCAAGACCTGCCAATGGCCATAAAGGAACTTTCGGACATGCCTACCTGTTAGCAGGAAGTGAGGGAAAAGCAGGAGCAGCAATTCTATCTTCAAGAGCAATTTTAAGAAGTGGTGCTGGAATGGTTACTGTTCATTCGCCCGCTGCTTGTTTACTTCCATTGCAATGCAGCAATCCTGAAGTAATGGTAGAAAAAGATCAAAGTGAAACACATATTACATCATTTAAAATATCAGACAAATACGATGCAATTGGCATTGGACCTGGAATAGGCACCGATCATGCTACAGCAACAGTAGTAAAGCAAATAATTCAAGAAAGTAAAAGCCCAATTGTTTTAGATGCAGATGCGATCAATATATTGGCAGAAAACCCAACATGGTTATCCTTTCTTCCAAAAGGCAGTATCTTAACTCCGCACCCAGGAGAATTTGCTCGATTAGCTGGGAATATTGGTGATCCTTTTGAAAGAATAAAATCACTAAGCGACTTCTCGAAAAAATACAATGTATTCATTATCCTGAAAGGCCAATACAGCGCATTGGCTTGTCCCGATGGAACTATCTACTACAACTCTTCAGGAAACAGCGGAATGGCAACAGCAGGCTCGGGAGACGCACTGACGGGAATTATTACAGGATTATTAGCTCAAGGATATAGTCCCGGAGCAGCTGCATTAATAGGAATGTATTTACATGGTAAAGCCGGCGACAAAGCGGCAATGGCAAGAACAGAAAGTGCGATGATAGCAAGTGACATTATTGATCACTTGTAATTTCCTAATTCAAGATATCGGGATCACCAGCGCCTTCACGAGTAATAACTGGAGTCCCGCCGGTACAATCAATTACAGTACTAGCTTTAATTTTTCCCGCTCCACCATCAATCACCAATTCCACCTGATTTCCGTAGATCTCATCAATTTCTTCAGGATCGGTAGGATAACCTTTGATTTCGTCGATATCATGAATGGATGTCACCACCAACGGATGACCTAGCTTATCGATTAAGTCGAGCACAATTTTATTATTCGGAATCCTTAACCCTATCGTCTTCTTTCTGCTCCTAAAAACCGAAGGAACTTCACTCGAAGCATCAAGGATAAAAGTATATGGACCGGGCAAAGCACGATTCAATAACTTGTAAATTGATCGATCGAAAGGACGAGTAAAAAGCGATATATTACTTAAATCACTACACAATAAAGAAAAATTGGCTTTATCGGGACGGACATCCTTCATGCGGCAAATCTTCTCAAATGCTTTATAATGGTACAAATCACATGCTAACGCATAAATTGTATCAGTAGGAATAATAATTACTCCACCCTTCGACAAAACGTCGACAGCCTGTGCAATTTTACGAGCATCTGGATTCTGTGAATTAATATTAACGAGCATGCTGCAAAGTTACGATTTGAAAACAACAACTACTAACAAAAACAAGCGACTTTCATTAGAGGCGATAAATGTCACCTTCGTTTTTTATTTACATTTACAGTTGAGAACCTGCAACGTTTTATGCCCCAACAAAAAAATCTATTAAGTACTATTGCCCTAATATCGGGACCGCTACTAGCCATTTTACTAGGATCACTTCCATCACCTGATGCAGCTCACCCTCATTTGATGCTGATGGCAGGAATAACAATTTGGATTGCACTTTGGTGGTTAACTGAAGTTATTCATATTGCAGTGACATCATTGATTCCATTTGTAATACTACCCATCTGCGGAATAAGTGATATAAAAGTTGTTGCTGCTCAATATATGGATCCCGTATTATTCTTATTTATTGGAGGATTCTTTTTAGCTTTTGCGATAGAACATTGGGGTTTACACAAACGAATTGCGCTGAAAATATTATCAGTAACAGGTAGAAATGCATCAATGTTATTACTCGGAGTAATGCTAACGGCATGGATTATTTCAATGTGGATATCAAATACCGCTACTGTAATGATGTTACTTTCGGCTGTGCTTGCCGTTATTTATCAAATCGATCATCATATCGACAATAAAACACATCATCGAAAATTAGCTTCGGCATTGATGATCGGGTTAGCTTACGCTGCTACAATTGGAGGAATGGCGACTTTGGTAGGAACACCCACCAATATGATCTTCTACAGAGCATACATGGATGCCTATCCAACAGCTGGCGACTTAACATTTCTGAGTTGGTTTAAAATCGGATTTCCTGTTTCTGCATTACTCTTTCTTGCTACTTGGATGACACTTCGAAGTAGAATTCCTAAAAAAGAATTACAAGGAGTTTTTGAAGTAGGAGTATTTAAAGAAGGTTATAAAAATCTTGGGAAAATCTCGCCCGATGAAAAACGAGTAGGACTAATTTTCATTCTTACTGCTGTATTATGGTTTACACGAGCCGATATTCCTTTAGGAACTTTCACCATTAAAGGATGGAGCAAATTATTCAGTAATGCATCACAAATACAAGACAGCACTATCGCGATTTTCATGGCAATATTGTTATTCATCATTCCTTCTAAAACGATGCCCGGCAAAAAATTACTGGAGTGGAAAGAAACATCTAAACTTCCTTATGATATCATTTTACTATTTGGAAGTGGATTCGCATTAGCAAAAGGATTTGAAGATAGCGGACTCAGCAATTACTTAGCAGCTCAACTACAAATATTACAAGGAGTGAATCCCATATGGATAATTTTAATGGTATGCGTTTTAGTCACCGTTATTAGCGAATTCGCGTCGAATGTTGCCAGCATCCAATTGGTATTACCAATACTAGTTTCTTTACAACAAGCAATGCATCTTCCTCCCCTATTATTAATGATTCCAGCAACACTTGCTGCTTCATTAGGATTTATGATGCCAATAGCAACGGCCGGAAATACCATCGTATTTTCAAGTGGACATATTAAAACGAAAGAAATGGCAGTAGCAGGATTTGTTGCTAACCTTACGGGAATTGTTTTGATTACGTTGATATGCTACATGGCATTTGCATAAAAAGAAACCATATTATCAACATTTTTGGGGCACGAAACAATGCGTCAAAACTAACGTTATCATACGTTAAACGGTAGGTAATTTACACATTCCTAATATCGCGTATCTATTTGAATAACAACAACTAATCGATAATCAAGTCAAGTAAAGTTCCTTGCTTTTAAACTATTTTACAAATTCCTTACAACAGGCTGTTAAAAACTAACAAAACGGCATGCTTTGCGTAAGAATGATACTGTTAACTTTATTTAGACATGTTACGAGTAAAAGAAATTCTGTGGGTTATCGTGTTGGTATTATCGACCAATTTATCGTCAGCGCAATCGTGTTTTGATTGTGGAAATGGAACGATGGGCGATTTTCATGCTGTCGGGAACGGAGTAATCCAAGGTGGTGAGTATGATTATAACAGCTTTATCATTGACGAAGGTGTCACCTTAAAAGTCACTGGCACTAAACCATTAATCATCCGAGTAAAAAATAATGTAGTTATAAACGGAACATTAGATGCATCAGGTTCTAACGGTCAAAATGCTGTTCCAGCACTTAAAGGTGGAATAGGCGGCATTGCTGTTGCCGGAGGATTTGATGGTGCTGATGGAGTATTTTCAAGTACTATTACAATTCCTGGTAATAACGGATTTGGTCCAGGATCTGGTATTAGCTCAAGCAACCTTTACGGAGGTGGTGGTGCAGGATATGGCAGCAATGGATTACCTCTTTCAACAGGAGGAAATGCGTATGGCGATTCAACATTATCACAATATATCGGAGGTTCGGGAGGCGCATCAGGTTCTGCTGCTAATAACGGAGGCTCAGGTGGCGGCGGTGCAGGTGGTGGAATTATTGTAATTCAATCATGCAAAGACATCCTCATCGGATTCAACGGAAAAATTCTTTCGAATGGAGGGAATGGTGGTAGCGATGGAAACAGTAATTGTTCAGGCGGCGGCGGTGGCTCAGGAGGATGTATTCGCATATCAGGATCTGGAGTTCAACATTACGGATTAATATCTGTGATCGGAGGAACAGGAGGATCTACTTCTACGAATAATAACTTTAGCAGCGGCGGACAAGGTAGTTACGGAAGAATAAGAATAGATTTTATTGATGGACAAATTCAAGGACAAGTTTTACCATATAACGGATATAGCGCAAAACCATTCATCACTAGAATATGGAGAGCACTAGATCCAAAATGTTATAATACAGCGACAGGATTTATTAAAACTAGAGTTAATGGAGGAAAATCTCCTTACACTTATTTATGGTCGAACGGAAGCACAACAAATTTCATTGACAATATTCCCTCAGGAACATACACAGTTACCGTTACTGATGGCAACGGATGTGTTCAACACGACGAAGCGACTATCAACGAACCTAGTCAAATTATACCTCAAATATTAACACGAAAACCTGATTGTGAAGGAGGAAATAACGGAAGCATTTTTGTTACTGCCACAGGAGGCAAACCATGGCCTGTTCAAAAAAGCTTAACCACTACTCTATTCGGCACAACAGAAAGCAAAGGAATTATGTTTGATGTTGGCGTAAGCGAACAAATTCAAGTTACCAAACTTGCTGTTTCATTATTGAATAAGTCAACCAATCATATTAGTGTTTGGTATAAAAACGGAAGTTATGGCGGATATGAATTTGATCCGAACTCATGGACACATTTAGGAGCATATACAATTACAGGACAAGGTCCCGATACACCTTCTGTAATTTCACTTATAAATCCACTTGATTTAGGAGAAGGAAACTATTCTTTCTATTTGTATAACAGCGATGCATCATTCAATTGCGTAAGCAGTAATGTGCTTGGCTCAGTATTTGTATTTGATCACTCTTTGACCATTTACGAAGGAATCGGAAGAGACTCCTCTTCTACTGGTGCGTTCAATGCAGCAATGCAAAACCCAATAAGCTTTGCGGGAAGAATATCCTATGAAGTAGTTAATCCCACAGGGAAAAACTACAACTATAATTGGGCAACAACAAACGTTCAAGAAATCACTAATTTGTCAGCAGGAAGTTATCCTGTGAAAATCACTGATGCATTAGGTTGTGAAGTCTATAAGTCAATCGAATTAAAAGACCCTGATCCCGTAATTTTAAATACTCCAATTCTTAGTGAGCCTTCGTGCAACGGTATGAAAAATGGAGTGGTTAGCATTAATGCTACGGGAGGAAATTTAGCCAAATCGATCTCAACCGGATTTAGTAATTCGGCAAAAGCCAAAGGATTGATGTTCTCTATAAAAGCAAAACAAAATATCAATTTAAACAAGTTGATTTTTACGGTTGCTGATACAACATCTATAGAAATTTACTATCGCCAAGGATTATTCAGCGGATATGAAAACAATGCTGCGGCATGGACATCATTAGGCACTTACGTAGTAAATCCGGTTAATCGTGAGATGCCATCAGAAATTACGCTTACAACAACATTGGCATTATCAACAGGCATGTATTCGTTTTATGTTTATGACGGAAGCGGCCAAATTAAATACAGCGTAGTTGCTAATCCCACAACAACAGTTGCAACAACTCCTCATGCAGAGATGATCAGCGGAATTGCAATGAATAATGGTATCAGCAACTTTGGATTGAGTCCTGTTTCACTTGCTAAATATTGCGGCGACATAAACTATACCATCAATGGTGGAGCCTATTCATACAATTGGTGGAACGGCAATACATCAACCACACTTAGCAATTTAGGAGCAGGTGAATATCCTATTGAAGTAACCGACATTGACGGATGTATTCATCCAGATACAATAACATTACATGAGCCAGTTCCTATAACAACTACACATAATATTACTTCAGAAATCGACAAAAGCAATAATGGATCGGCATCTGTAAATCCTACAGGTGGAAATGCTCCCTATTATATCTATTGGAGTCCGATAGGCGTTACAGGAAACAGCATTCAAAATGTGCCAGCGGGAACATACGATGTGCTTATCGCAGATGCTAAAGGTTGTATACTCCATGACTCCATCTCCATTAACAGAGAGATCACTCCACCGAAACCAAAAGGACATTTGTTAATCATTCCTAATCCAAGTTCCGATCATATTGCCATTGGAGAAGAAGTAAAAGGAATGGAAAGTTGTATCCTTCGAATTTTTGATGCTACAGGAAGACTTATCAAAGAAGAAAATACCGAAGTATCAAAACTCATGAACAGAGGATTATACTTAGGACATCTTAGTGATGGAATGTATACCGTAATTTTACAAGACGACGATCAAGTATTTGATGCTAAAGTAACCATCATCAAGTAATATCAATACTATTTGTTACTTTAGGGGATTGAAATAAAAATCCCCTAAATGACAAACATTTTCAATCGTATAATCCTAACCATAGGATTAATTCTATCTTATAGTAGTGTGTTTTCTCAGCCGGGAGTATATCCCGATGTGGTTCACTATGATATTACTGTTTCAGATATCAACTTTGCAACATCATCTTTAAGTTGCAAAACAGATATCGCTTTTAAATCAACACAAAACAACACTTCCGTAATTAACCTCGACCTTTTAAAATTAACTGTCGATAGTATTATTGAAGGAAATCAACTGCTTGTTTTTACTTACAATGACACTACCCTATCCATTACGCTTGGAGCTATATTAAACAATGGTGACAGTAGCGCTATTAGCATCTACTATCATGGGCAACCTCAACAAGATCCTTCGGGATGGGGAGGATTTTATTTCAGCGGCAGCTATGCCTTCAACTTAGGAGTAGGATTTGATAGTGACCCACATAATTTAGGTAAAGTATGGTTTCCTTGTGTCGACAATTTCACCGATCGCGCATCATATAGCTTTCATATTACCACAGCTGTAGGATCTAAAGCATTTTGCAACGGAGCATTAGTAGGTCAATCAACTAACGGTAACGGATTACCGATATGGCATTGGCAGATATTTGACCGAATCCCTACCTATTTGGCATCCATTGCAGTTGCACCATATACAACTTGGTCGCGCAATTACTCGGGTATTCCCGTACAAATTGCGTGTTTGCCGAGTGATAGTAGTTTAGTATCGCTAACATATCAGCATTTACCTGACGTATTAGATATTTATAAAAACGCATACGGGCCCTATCCTTTCAACAAAGTAGGATACTGTTTAATTCCATTTAACTCAGGTGCAATGGAACACGCAACCAGTATTCATATTGGGAAAGCCTTTATAAATGGGACACTCACCTATGAAACCCTTTGGGCTCATGAATTAGCTCATATGTGGTGGGGTGATCATGTTACTTGTGAAACAGCTGGAGATATTTGGTTAAACGAAGGATTTGCAAGTTTCAACGAAGCCTATGTTACCGAACAATTATATGGAGCGACCGCCTATCGTGATTACAACAGAAGTAATCATCGTCCCGTATTACAATTTGCACATATCAGCGATGGTGGATATTTACCATTAATCAATATTCCGATTCAACATACATACGGAGCTACGGTTTACAATAAAGGAGCTGATGTAGCAAGAACACTTCGACATTATCTTGGAGATTCATTGTTTTATGCAGGATGTACCTATTACATGAATCATCGTGGCGACGGAAGTGCCAATAGCTATGACTTAAGAGACGACATTACCACTGCTACAGGGGTTAACATGAATACCTTCTTCGATGATTGGGTATTCACACCCGGATTCCCTCAATTCTCGATCGATAGTGTTCAAGAAAATTCAGGACAGTATACAATTTATACAAAGCAAAAAAGCAGAGGGAATACTCACAACTATTCAATGCCTGTTGAATTCACATTTTCTGATGGCATTACTGATACGACAGTAAAATTTTTAATCGATCAAACAACGAATGTATTCAACATAAACCTTCCACAACACTATGATTGGATTGCAATCGATCGATATGATCATATGGCAGATGCAGTTAGTGATTATGAAAGAAAAATTGTTGCAACAGGTGGAGCTTCATTTCCTGAAACCAATGTAACGCTATCTGTACAAGCAACCAATGGCGACACCAGTATTGTGAGAGTTGAGCATAACTTTGTTACACCCGATCCTTTTAAAATATCACAAGGAATCAGAACCAGCGATTATCATTATTGGAAAGTTGATGGAATATTCAAACCGGGATTCCGTTCAAAAGCAGTATTCCTTTACAATGGATCAACCAGTGGAAGTACAGGGTATCTCGACAATACATTAATAACTGGACTAGAAGATAGTTTGGTGATGTTATACAGAAAAGATGCGAGTGAAGACTGGCAAATCGTTAATGGGTATACATTAAACAAGTCGGGAAGCGCAACAGATAAAGTTGGTAATATCGTTATTGATACACTTAAGAAAGGTGAATATACATTCGGGTATTATGATTTTACAACAGGCATTACATCTAACGACAATACAACCCAACTAAGCATCTCCCCTAACCCGTCGTCTGACACTTTCAAAATTGAAATAGCTAACTCAGGATTAAGAAATGCGATGATATCAATTTGGTCGATCGATGGCAAAAACGTTTATAACAATTATGTTACTGGCGATGGAATATACACATGGAAACCTGGAGCAATTCCTAGCGGAGAATATATTGTACAAATCATTGATAAGAAAATGACACTAGCTACTAAAAAGGTGATTTACCTAAAGTAGAAAAAAGTGACAAAAAAGCGATCTTAATAAAGATCGCTTTTTTTATACCCACCGGCACGTAGAAAAAATACCGACTTCAGGTTATTTCGGTTTAGTTATTACGATTTTACTTTTGCGATAACAAAATCTATAACCGTATGAAATTTAAATTTACAATTCTATCTATCTTTTTATCAGTTTGCAATGCAATAGGCCAAACACCAGCATTCCAAAATACCTTTGCAAATACAAAAGGTAACACAGCAAATTACATATCAACTATCATTAGTCAACCTGACGGATCGACCTATTTCTGCGGGACAAATCCCGACACATTAAAGATTGGAACCATACAAATATTGCCCGGTAATGGAGGTGCATTTTTCGGAAAGTTAAATGCTGCTGGGACACCAATTTGGATAAAGCGAGGTGGAACATCCTCAGGTGCCTCTGACATATCTTATGATGTAAAAACCGACAACGCTGGCAACATTTATTTCGCTGGTAAAATTGCAGGAAACCTAGTAGCAAGTTTTGATGGCATTACATTAAACAGTCCTTATCAAGGATTCGTTGTAAAGTATAATTCATCAGGAAATATCATTTGGGCACAAGGATACGGAGGATCAGTATATTCGATCGCAATTGATCAAAACAATGATCCGTATATTAATTTGAGCGATGGACAAATCTATAAACTCGACCCTGCAAATGGTAACCAACTAAATTCCGCTTTAATTGGAGGAAGTTTAATGAGTCCACAATGGCACAATATCGTTATCGATAACAATAACAACGTAATTATTGGTGTTGGAAACAAAATCAGAAAATTCGACAGTAACCTAAACCAAATTTGGAGCACACCCATTACCGCTAGTTTAATGGAAACATACCGAATTAGCTTAGATGGAAACGGAAATGTATATGGAACATTTTATGCCCTATTTGGCACTGTAACAGTTGGAACAATTTCCAAATCAAATTTCCCGAATGGATATATGTTTAAACTTGATGGCACAAATGGCAATCCATTGTTAGTCGATTCAATTAGAATAGGTGGACAAGCGTCTAAAATAAAAGAAGTTATAATAGATGCATCAAACAACTATTACTTTTCAGGAGATGGTGCATTTAACGCTCCACATGTAATGAAAACCGATAATGCATACAATGTACTATGGGATAAAAGCTTACCTACCAATGCTACAGCAAACGATATCACTTTACTTAGCGATAACTGTTTAATAGTTGCAGGTGCACAACAAGGTACTTCAGTATTTGACGCAACAACCGTATCCGCACCTAATGGAACAAGCAATATCAATAATAGTTATATTACTGGACTATGCTCGGGAACTGTTTCAATAAACGAATTTACAGATGCTCCAACTTTCATTGTATCACCTAATCCTGCGTCGTCATTTATTACCATTAGCGTTACAAATAATTCTGCTAATTCATACTCTATTTACAACTCTATTGGACAAAATGTAATGTCCGGAATTTTCACCAATACAATTAACATAAATTCATTAGCTGACGGTTTATACTATTTAACATTATCATCTGACAAGAACAATTACTCTAAACCCCTAATAATTAACCACTAACACAACCTATAAAGTACATTTCTAAGTGCCGACATAATAAGACTCCTGTTTATGTCGGCACTTCCTTTTCATCAAATGACTACCTTTGCAGCATGAGTCATAGCTACCCGATTATTACTTTAAAAGCCGGTAAAGAGAAAACAGTTTTACAAAAACATCCTTGGGTGTTTAGTGGAGCAATTGCCAAGGAGCCTTCAAATCTTCAAGAAGGAGATATAGTTGGATTACATTCTTCTAGTGGACACTATCTTGCTACAGGACATTTTCATAAAGGAACCATATTAGTACGCTGTTTCGATTATTCAAATCGCACTATAGATGCAAGTGTTTGGGAAGAGAAAATCTCATCTGCAATAAATTACAGGAAAGCGCTAAAGCTAATTGATTCAAATAGCACTAATGCATTTCGCTTGATTCATGCCGAAGGTGATGGTTTTCCTGGTTTAGTTGTAGATGTTTATGGAAATACGGCCATCGTTCAATGCTATACTAAAGGAATGTACTTGGCACGACACGATATTGCTGAGGCCATTAAAAATTGCTTCCCTGATAAAATCACAGCCGTATATGATAAAAGTGCCGAAACGATGGCAAAGCAAGGTGCTGTTGCAGGAGTCGACGGATTTTTATGGAAAAATGAAAATTATGTTAATGATGAATTTGTTGTTGAGAATGGAATCAAGTTTTCGATTGATTTTATCAACGGACAAAAGACAGGATTTTTTATTGATCAAAGAGATAATCGTACATTAGTAAAACATTATTCAAAAGGAAGAAGTGTATTAAATACATTCTGTTATACAGGAGGATTTTCATTATACGCTTTAGAAGGCGGAGCAGCAAAAGTCCATTCAGTCGACAGCTCCAAAAAAGCTATTGAAGGAGTTGAAAGAAACATGCTTTTGAACTTCCCCGGTGCTAATCACGAAAGCTTTGCAGAAGATGTAATGACCTTTTTCAGAAAAACAGATGAGAACTACGATTTGATCATTTTAGATCCTCCTGCCTACGCCAAACATCTCAGCCAAGTAAAAAATGCGATGGTAGGCTATAGAAATTTAAATACAGAAGGATTAAAACGAATTAAGCCGGGAGGTATATTATTTACCTTCTCATGTTCGCAAGCAGTTGACAAAGAACTATTCCGCAAAGTAATTTTCCAAGCCGCAGTTCAAGCAGGAAGAAATGTACGGATCATGCATCAAGTAACTCAGCCTGCAGATCATCCTGTAAGCATCTATCATCCTGAAGCTGAATACCTTAAAGGATTAGTACTATTTGTTGAATAATGATTTTCGGCAGAATTTCGCGCCATATTTTGAAGTAAATTTGCAGCACCCAAAAAAATGAAATCATGTTAAATCTTCCTCACATCCGCCATACCGACACCGACAATTTTTTCTTAATTGCAGGTACTTGTGTTGTAGAAAATGAAGACATCACTTATAAAACAGCTCATAAGCTGCAACAAATCACAAATCGCCTAGGAATACCCTTTATTTTCAAAGCATCTTATAGAAAAGCGAATCGTACTCGATTAGATTCATATACAGGTCCCGGAGATGAAATGGCTTTACAGATTTTACGTAAAGTCGGTGATCAATTGCATCTTCCCTTGCTAACCGATATTCACGAAAGTGATGAAGCTGCTATAGCTGCTGAATATGTAGACGTATTACAAATCCCAGCCTTCTTATGTCGTCAAACCGACTTATTGGTTGCAGCTGCTAAAACAGGTAAAATTGTTAATGTGAAGAAAGGCCAATTCCTCTCTCCTGAAGCGATGAAGTTTGCAGTGAATAAAATCAAAGAATCAGGCAACGATAGAATTTGGCTTACAGAACGCGGAACAAGTTTCGGATATACCGATTTAGTAGTCGATTATAGAGGCATTCCTATCATGCGTGAATTCGGATATCCTGTTGTAATGGATATCACTCATAGCGTTCAACAACCGAATCAAACTTCAGGAGTTACTGGAGGACGTCCTGATCAAATAGCTACACTAGCTAAGGCTGCAATTGCTACAGGTGCCGACGGAATTTTCTTGGAAACACATCCGAATCCTAAAGAAGCACTTTCTGACGGAGCTAACGCAATTCATCTCGATCATGTAGAAGAATTACTTCATGACTTAGTTACATTAAGGCATGCCGTTAGAAAACTAAAAATCTAACTAAAAAAAAACGACTGAGAATATCAGTCGTTTTTTTTATTCGGAAGTATCGCTGCTAAGTCGATATCTAAAAATTGGCTCTAAATCATTTAACTCATTTATCATACAATTTAAGTCGGTAATAATTCCATTATTAAACCCGTAAACCCATCCGTGAATGGCTAAAGCTCTTTTCTCCCACGCTTTTTGAACTACAGTAGTTTTAGCTAAATTTTTAACCTGTTCCATCACGTTTAGTTCTACTAAACGGTTAGACCTTTCCGTTTTATCTTCAATTGCTTCTAACTCGTCGATATACTTTGCATAAACCTCTTTAATGTTTCGTAGCCATTTATTGACGATGCCAAAATCATGGTTCTCCATTGCAGCGATTACCCCTCCGCAACCATAATGTCCACATACAATAATATGCTCAACATGGAGAACTTCAACGGCGTAATGCAAAACCGATAATAAGTTCACGTCGGTATGTAAAACCAAATTGGCCACGTTTCGGTGAACGAAAATCTCGCCTGATTTAGTATTTGTAATTTCATTAGCAGGTACGCGGCTATCAGAACAGCCAATCCATAAATATTGAGGAGTTTGTCCCTTGGTAAGATTATTAAAAAATTCAGGATCAGCCTTTAACTTCGACTTCGACCACTCCTTATTCCCATCCAATAATCGCTGGTAACTAGTATTATTTCCCATAACAAAGCTAAGATAACAGATAGTTTGATAACATGTAAGATTCTGAGACAATTATACCAAAAAATATCGTAACGCGGCAAGGTTTTTAGCGTATAAACGGGTTTATACACTGCTGCTTTATGCATAAACTACTAAAACGACAACTAGAGAAATATTTCTCATCTGGCCTCCCCCATTCGCCAGAGTTGTCATCCTTTTTGGACAGCGTCAACGAGGCCTACGTTCAATCTGACGAACGATTTAATGCGCTAGAACATACTCTAGAAGTTACATCCGAAGAATCATTTACAGAACTAAACAATTTCAGAAATGTAATTGATGAAACTGCTATGGTTATAGTGGTTAATCGTTCAGGGTATATTTCTTACGTAAACAAAAGCTTTTGCTTAGGAACAGGAATTCAGGAAAAAGACATCAAAAAGAAGAAATTAAATGAAATTCTATCACCAGCAAACAACGAGCTTCTTGAAACGGCGGCTGCTAAATTAATGAAAGGACAAACGTGGAAAGGAGAAATCAGCATTCAGAATAATTACGGTCAAACAATTTGGCTTCATAATACTGTTGTTCCCTTAAAGGATCAAGGAGGAAAAGTATCAAGGTATATGTCAATTATGATTGATATTACCTCCCGAAAAATATTTGAAGATGAAATCATTCGTAGTGAAGACAAATACAAAAATGTAGTTAATTCCATCAATGATATTTTGTTTCAACTTGACGGCAAATTGGAGCTAATATTCCTTAATAAAGCTTGGACAGATATCACTAAATTCAGTATATACGAGTCATTAGGATTAAATTTCACACACTTTATTGATGAAAAAGATCGTGAAGACCTTGAAAAACAACTCAAGCAATTACTCAAATCGAAATCTGAAGAATTCAAAATCATCACAAAGATTAACACGTCGAGCAACGCTACTATTTGGGCGAAAATATCAGGTAAACTTGTTAGAGATCAGCATGGAATCGCAACAGGAATATCAGGAACTATTCGTGATGTTACCGAAACGATAAACAATGAGGATCTACTAAAGAAATCATATGCATTTCAGCAAGCAATACTGAACAGTGCTAAGCAAGCAATAATTGCAACAGATGAGATTGGTATTGTCAGTACTATAAATGAAGGAACTGAAGAACTTTTCGGATGCACCGAACATCAAGTTGTGCGAAAAAAGAAAATTAGCGATATATTAAATCTAGGAAGAAGTTTTACGGCAGCAAAAACGAAAACAAGCACTGAAGAATTAATTAAAAAAGCCAAAGTTGAAGGTTACTTCGAATACGAAACTACAATATACAATGGCAACTCGCAAAAAACTGATGTACTACTTTCAGTTTCTACAATAAAAGATACACTTCAAAACATTACAGGATTCCTATTTATTTTGAATGATATTTCAATTCGAAAAAAGACTGAATATGAAAACATTAAACTCAATAAAATACTAGAAGAGACGCCTGACTTTGTAGTATACTACGATTTAGATAATCATCCTATGTATTACAATAAGTCGTACAAGGAAATCAGGTATATCAACGAACAAGAAACGCTCTACCCTATCCATCCGGCATGGGTTGATATAATCATCAACAAAAAAGCAATTCCTTATGCCATGCAACATGGCGCTTGGAAGGGTGAAACTGCAATACTCGATAAAAACGGATTAGAAATTCCAGTATTACAATTAATTATCATCCACAAAGATGAACATGGAAATCCGATTTTCCGCTCATCAGTAATGCGCGATATTACACAAAGAAAAGAACACGAAAAGAGAATTCTTCAGAGTGAAAAAAGGAATCGAGATTTAATCAACTATAGTCAAGCCTCAATTTGCACGCATGACATGCAAGGTAATCTAATAACTATAAATCCTGCGGGCTGCGAAATTACAGGTTATCAGATGGAAGAAATGATTGGACGACCAATCACTGATTTCATGAAAGAAGAACACCACGAGAACTTCGAGAATGAATACCTCTCGGTATTCAAAAAAGCTAAAACAGCTCAGGGCATATTAATTCTTCGCCATAAAGAAGGAAGAACAATTTACATGCTCTACAAAAACTACAAAGTAGAAGAGCAAGGTTCTGAACCTTATATTATCGGATTCGCTCAAGACATTTCCGATCGTATTAAAATCGAATCGGAACTAAAATACGCAAAGAAAATTGCAGAAGAATCTCTTCATACCAAAGAGTTGTTTTTAGCTAATATGAGTCATGAAATACGGACTCCTATGAATGGAATTGTAGGGCTTACAAATCTCTTATTAAAGACTTCGTTGAATGAGAAACAGTCGCAATATGCAGGTTCAGTAAAGCAATCGGCCGAAAACCTGCTCGTAATTATCAATGAAATACTTGACTTCAGTAAAATACAAGCCGGAAAACTAGAGATACTAAAACAAGGATTTGATCTCAATAACGCCATATACAATTTAACGCAAACCTTTTTACACGAAGCACAGAAAAAGAAAATTCATTTTTCATGTGATGTAGATGATAGTCTTCATCCTTATTTAGTTGGAGATCAAGTTCGACTAAATCAAGTTCTGGTGAACTTGCTAGGTAATGCTTTTAAGTTTACAGAAGAAGGAACAGTGCAGTTAACAGTAAAAAAACTACAGGAAAATCCTGAAAGCATTCGATTAAGATTTGAAATTTCAGATACAGGAATTGGTATTTCGACAGAGTATCTTGAGAAAATCTTTCAAAGCTTTACTCAAGCCAATGCCGATACTTCAAGAAGATATGGCGGCACAGGATTAGGATTATCAATCGTAAAAAATCTACTCAACTTAATGGGTAGTGATATTAATGTTACTAGTGCAATGGGTAAAGGATCTGTATTCAGTTTTGAAATCAATTTTGAAAAGACAGAAGTAGATAAAATTGGACATTCAAATCTTAATGAGCAATCATTTACAAATAAGCTCACAGGATGCCGAATTCTCCTCGCAGAAGACAATAAAGTAAATCAACTTTTTGCTGTTGAATTAGTAAGTGAATGGGGTGCTCAGGTAGACATAGCCGAAAACGGGAAAATTGCTGTCGACTTGATGAAAGAGAAAGCATATGATCTCGTATTAATGGATATTCAAATGCCTGAAATGAGTGGTATTGATGCGACCGAATACATAAGGAACAATTTAAGTGCTCCGGCACGTGAAATTCCAATTATTGCCATGACAGCAAATGCGATGAAGGGTGACGAAGAGAAATTCCTTAAAGCAGGAATGAATGCTGTAATATTCAAACCATTTGAAGGTCACGAACTCTTCAATAAAATGGAGCCCTATTTGTCAGAAAAAATAACAAAAGGAGATCCTTCAACAGTTCAACCAGTACACATCGCTAGCGAGACCATTAACAGTGAATTCCCTGAGTTCACAACCATCAGTTTGGAAGTACTAAAAGCCTTCTCACGTGGCAAAGCAAGCTTTATTGAAAAGATGGTAACAGTGCTAAACGAGGCCATTCCGGTTATGGTTGATTCATTAAAAAATTCTGTCGAAAAGTATGAGCCGGAAGCTATTCGTCATCATTCCCACAAACTTATCCCAAACATGAACATGCTGGGAAACAAGTACTTAGAAGAGCAAATGAAGTGGATTGAAGATAATGCGTTAAATCCAGAAAAGGAAGGCGAGATCAAATCCAGATACCTGAAAATCAATCCAATACTCAATACCTTGGTAAATGAATTGACTCAATTGCACACATTTATTTTGAATAACGATCTCAGTAACTATTTGAAAAAAACTGCGTAGAAACAACCATATAATTAGGCCATGAAAAAGAAAATATTAGTTGTAGACGACGAATTAAGCATTCGTATGCTCCTGGAAAACTTTCTAGGCGACGAGTATGAAGTCATTACCAAAGAAAACGGCTATGAAGCACTATCGTGGCTTCAAGAAGGTAGTAAAGCAGACATGATATTAGTAGATATTGATATGCCAATGCTGAACGGTTACGATCTTACTGAATCGATTCGAAAGCAAGATGGTATGTCGAATGTGCCTGTAATTATGCTTTCAAGTAAGCAAAAAAGTTCCGACAGAATAAAGTCTTTTGAAGTAGGAGCTGATGACTATTTACAGAAGCCATTCAACCCAGAAGAACTACAAATAAGAATTCAAGCCATATTTAGAAGATTGAAAGTGGCATAATAATGTTTCCCCCCAACGATTATTATGAAAATTGTCTACATTAACAACGACCCTGTTCAGCAGGAAGCTTTTAAAAGCACATTTCCAAAACATCAGGTTCAAATATTCCCTGATCTGTTTCACGCATATCAATGGATGCGAAACGATTGTATTCCCGATATTTTAGTAACGGAAGTTGATGCAACAATCGATCCTACGGTAGATACATTACATATACTTCGTTCGAAGACAACATTTAGGAAAACTATAATTGTCGGTTATACTAATAACCCCGACAGAACTAATAACAACCATTTCTTTCATGAAGGATTGTTAGATGTAGTAGATACATCTAAAGTTACTTCTACGGTTTTTCAAATTGTTTATTTATTCTCTCAAAAACACGGAACTAACTCACTTTCTTCTTTATATTCACGAAGAAGTTTAATCGCAAAAAGACTCCTCGATGTAGGTATTTCTTCATTTGGTTTACTAATTGCATCTCCTGTTCTTATTGGAGCCGCTTTAGCAATTCGAATAGAATCAAAAGGACCGATTTTTTACCGCTCGAAACGCGTAGGATCTAACTATAAAATTTTTGATCTACTTAAATTTAGAACAATGATTCCTGATGCTGATAAAAAAATCGGCAACATGACGCATCTAAATTTATACGGTGCTGATAAAACCATAGAAATACCTCAAGAATGTCCCGATTGTAAAAAACTAGGCAAACCATGTTCACCAATCATGTATGCCGACAACAAACAAGTTTGTGAAAACTTCTATTTTTATTTACAAGAACTGGAAAAATCAGGTATTTTCTTTAAAGCAAAAGATGATCCGCGTATTTCACGTGTCGGAAAATTCTTACGTAATTCATCTATCGATGAGTTGCCTCAGTTAATTAACATATTAAGAGGAGATATGTCGTTAGTCGGCAATCGTCCATTACCGCTTTATGAAGCCGAAAAACTAACTACAGATTCACGTGCCTTCCGTTTCCTTGCGCCTGCAGGATTAACCGGACTTTGGCAAGTAACCAAACGAGGCAAGAAAGATATGTCGGAAGAAGAACGTATCACGCTCGATAACAACTACGCGCTAAATCATTCCCTTTGGCTGGATATTAAAATAATCCTGAAGACCTTCCCTGCTCTATTGCAGAGTGAAAACGTATGAAAACCTTTAACCTTGAATCAAAGCAAATCCATACTCGACTTATTCTGTTTGCATGCCTTATCGCATTTGTATTCAGCAGCAAAATAAGTCAAGGACAAACTACGGACTCACCATCCCTTTTTATTACTCCAATTAATGATACTACTTCTCTATACTCGTTAGGTGTAGAAGACATAAAACTTGATTTAACAAAAGAATTACTAAATCAATTAGTCCCTCTCGACTCAATCCTAAAATTGACTGTTTACAACAATCCCGGATTAAAAGCTCAAGAAGCACTAATTATAGCAGGTAATGAACAAGTTAAACTTGGACGCAGAGAATGGCAAAATGGAGTCTTTCTTTCTTACAATCAAAATGTAGGAAACCAAACCTTATTTTACAATTCGAACCAAGAGCCAGTAGGCACACAATCGCAAAGTTTAAGCACTGGATACCGATTAGGATTGAATGTTAACATTCCATTATACCTATTTTTTGCAAGGAATAACAGAATTAACATTTACAAACAAGAATTAGAAGTCAGAAAGGAGACCAACGAGAAACTAAAACTCGATCTTGAACGTATAGTAATAGCTGAATACAATAGCATGTTATCGACACATCGTATTTTACTTATAGCAAGTAATTCGCGAAGTGCCGCTCGTATGCTAATGGACATGGCAAATCAACAGTTTCAACAAGGAGATATCACTATTGGTGATTATACTTCAGTATTGGGACTTGCATCAAAAGCTGAATCAGATTATGAAATCGCTAAAAGAGATTTCTACACCTGGTATCAGCAACTAGAAAGATTAGTTGGAGTAAGATTAGATAAATTGACGAGAAAACCGTGAGCCTTTTAGAATTCATAAGATTAATACTTCGTTATTGGAAAGTTTTAGTACTCTTTCCATTAATGACAGCTCTTGTTGTCTTTTTTTTAACTCGCAATACAATTAAAGAATACACCTCAGATTGCGAAGTTTACACCGGAATTGCCAGTGGATACGGAATCACATCTGGGGAGAACGATCGTGTAGATTACTTTGCCGTAAACAATGCCTTCGACAACTTAATGGCGACGATAAAATCGCGAGAAACAATTGAGGAAGTCGGAATGCGATTATTAGCAAAACATCTATTAATAGAAAAACCTTCTTACGACCAATTATCACCGGCTAACTTCGAACATGCGAGAGAAGTTATTCCGGAATCTTTGCGTAAAAAACTAATCGTTAAAGGATCAGAAGAACTTACATATTTCCGTATAGAAAGCTATAGAAGAAGCAATCAGAAAAACGAAATTATTGAAATTTTAAAGAAGCCATCAGAAATCTACAGCTTCGATAAAATCTCTTCAAACATGTCGGCTTTAAGAAAACAAAGCTCCGACATGATCGACATTTCATACAAGTGTAACGATCCTGCTGCATGTCAACAAACCTTACAAATTATCGTCGATGTAGTAATTCAACGATACAAAGGAATTAAAGGAAGCGAAACCAACAATGTTGTAAAATACTTTGAAGAGCAACTTCGCTTATCAGCCGGAAGACTTCGAAAATCAGAAGATAAATTGCGCGACTACAGCTCTGCAAATAAAATTATAAACTATTACGAGCAAGCTAAATTCGTAGCGGAATCAAAAGAAAACGTAGTTATGGATAAGCAGAAGCAACAAATGTCGCTTCAAGCATCCAAAGCAGCTCTCGTTCAGATCGAGAAAAAAATGAACCTCAAAAAAGGTTTATTAGAAGTAAACGAAAAAATCCAGAAACTTAAAGATCAACTTAGTGATCTTAACTATAAGATTGCCAATACGGAGCTATATAATGAGGATCCGGCAAAAATAACCAAGTACAAATCTGATGCCGAACTCGTAAAACGTTCTATACGTGAAGAAGTAGAAAAGCAATATAAGCTTAACAATACAACTGAAGGATTACCGCGCGGCAACTTATTACAAGAATGGTTAACGAACTATATCGGAGTAGAAGAAAATCAAGCCAAGTTGGATGTAATTCAAAAACGTCTCGACGGCTTTGATGCATTATACACTGAGCTCGCTCCTATCGGTTCAGACATCAAACGTTTTGAACGAGAATTGGATGTTAACGAGAAAGAATATTTAAGTATTCTCCACGGATTAAACATGGCTCGTTTACGTCAGCAGAGTTTGGAGATGTCGAATAATTTAACAATTACCGATTCTCCTTATCTACCATTAGAACCACTTCCATCAAAAAGAGGAATGCTGGTTGCTGTTTCTTTCATTGCCGTATTCATTGTAACCTTAGCGGTAATAATTGCTAAATCTCTTTTAGGAAAAACAGTACAAACACCGGGAAGAGCTGAAAAATTCACAGGACTACATTTCCTTGGAGCACTGCCAAACTATAGATCACTCGACAAGGGAATTATTGTACCTAAACTCGACGAAGCACTATTGTCACATCTTTCAAGCACCATTCGACAACATCTTCGCTCATGCGAGACTAATAAATCGAAGACAATAATTGCGACTATTTCCAGTATCAGAAAAGAAGAAGGAAAACAATTCTTTGCGAATAAAATAATCCCTGCACTTGCAGAGCGAAATAAAGAAATTTTATTCTTAAATCCGAAGGCAACAAAACTTTCGAAGAACGGATTAATTACTGAATTCCCATTAAAAGACAACGACAATTTTTACACTGCCGAAAATATTGAAGCGTGGATGGAGAGTGAAAATCTCGACATTAAACAATACGGAATGATTATAGTGATACTTAAAGAATTAAATAAATACAACTTACCTGAAGGGATATTATCATCAGCATGCTTAAACCTACTCCTACTCGATAGCGAAAGAGTGTGGAACGAAGCCGATTCAAGAGCTTTATCACACTTCACAAAATCTACTTCAGGCAAAAATTTGGTAGCCCTTAATAATATCGAAATCGACCGACTAGAAACTATTATTGGAGAAGTTCCCAAAACCAGATCTCTGGCAAGAAGAATAATAAAACGTGCTATCACATTTAATTTCAAACGCACCTAAAAAACGGGGTTATGAAAAGCAAATTAAAAGGAATTATCAAAAACAACCATACACTAAGCTTGGCAGGTAACTTAACCAATGCCGTGTTAGGTTTTGCAAGTATTGCACTTGTAGCACGTTTACTTGATAAAGAATCGATGGGCGCCTGGGTAATGTTTTTAACAGGCTACATATTTGCTGACTTACTTCGAGCTGGCATCATTCATACTTCTCTAATTCGCTTTGCAGCTTCTTCTAAAAAAGAGCATTTCGGAATTGTTTCAGGTTCGGGATGGATGATATCAATCTTCACAACTATTTTCTTATCTCTACTAACCTATAGTATTCACCTTTTCTTTGGTCATGTGATTACCAATCCCGGATTTAATTTATTCTTGGAATGGTATTGGCTTGCTGCAATTACAACTTTACCATTTAATTATGCCGCTTGGTTAATGCAAGCTCGCTCTCAATTCGAGAAGGTTTTGTATATCCGACTTTTGAATCAATTAAGCTTCATGACGTGCATACTTCTAGCTTTAATATTTGAAAAGAATTCGACCGAGATTGTTTTAGGTTCATTTATAATTTCAGGATTACTACCTTCTGCTGTTTCTATGTGGGCGGGATGGTCGATGATAAAAACTGTACGTTTTGCTACGAAAGAAATGATGCGTGAGCTGTTTAATTTCGGCAAATTTAGCATGGGTACATTAATGGGGTCTAACCTATTAAGAAGTTCTGATACTTTACTTATCGGATTTATGATGACCACAAGAGACGTGGCGCTTTATGCAATCCCTCTTAAGCTCATTGAAGTTATTGAAATATTGCTAAGAAGTTTTGTTTCTACTGCAATGCCAGCTATGTCGAAATATGCTAGCCCGGATCACAAAGTGGAATTAAAAGCTATGTACTATAAATATACCGGTGTACTATCAATTCTATTGATACCGGTAGTTGTAGGTACTTTTATCTTTGCCGATACATTAGTTGTAATTTTAGGTGGAGCTCAATACGCCGAATCGGCAGTCATTTTAAGAGTATTAGCAGTGTATTCATTATTCTTACCACTTGATAGGTTCTCAGGAATCACTCTCGATATAATTGGTAAGCCATATCTGAATTTCATTAAAGTACTTTTAATGTTATTGGTAAATGTTACCGGTGATTTATTGGCAATTCATTATATCGGAAATATTTGGGGAGTTGCTGCTGTTTCCATCTTGACTTTCATTACTGGAGTTATTTTCGGAAATTTCTTCTTGAAAAAATATTTACATCATTCGGTAAGAGAAACGGTTGTCACCGGCTTCAAAGCTACGTTGCATATATTGCATCCAATCAAAGAACGTTTTAAGTCACTAAAATTTGGAAATTCAACTTCATCGTAAAATCAATTTCAGGCAAATCTACCAGGTCATACTGCTAGTATTGCTTGCAATTGTTTTAGGACAGGCATTTTCAAAGGGCGGAATTGTCACGATAGTTGCATTTGCCGCATTTCCCTTTGCGATTGCATTGGTGGCTGCTATTATTGCTAGTCCGAAGTTCGGAATGTGGACCATGCTTGCGTTTAGCTTTTTCGCTAACGGAATTACTCGATACATCGACGGACCATTCGGATTAGGCGTTGATATTATCTTATTGCTTACTGCATTGGGCTATATGTTCAGGACTAAAGATGATCCTGAAAATCCTACAGCGAACAACCCCCTCACTTGGGCAGTACTTATTTGGTTCGGATATACAGTAATTGAAATCGTAAATCCCGAAGCAAGAAGTTTTGAAGCATGGTTCTATGCAGTGAGAGGCGTTTCCTTATATTTCATAGCCACAGTGCCTTTAACATTTATCCTTTTAAGTAAAGAAAAGGATATGGACACCTTCATAAAAATTTGGTTTTGTATTTCAACATTCGCTGCACTTTGGGGCATGAAGCAATTATTTATCGGTGTTGACTTTGCAGAAAACAGATGGCTTGAAATGGGTGCTAAACAAACGCACATCTTATTCGGAAAACTACGTGTATTTTCTTTCTATTCAGATGCCGGACAATTTGGAGCTGCGACTGCACATGTTGGAGTTGTTGCAGGAATTATGGCCATTGGTCCTTGTTCCAAAAAAAGAAAAATATTCTACATCGTTGTCAGCTTATTGAATTTATACGGTATGATGATCTCTGGAACCCGCGGAGCATTATTCGTGGCGATTATGGGATTTGCAGCATACCTACTATTAAGTAATAATATGAAAATTCTAATTCCCGGAGCCGTAATTGGTCTATTGGTGATTGGAATGCTAAAATACACCACCATCGGACAACAAAACGATCAAATTAGAAGGATGCGTACTGCACTCGACCCTAATGATGCATCGTTGATGGCCCGACTTGAAAATCAGAAGAAACTAAAAGCTTATATGGCCTCCAGGCCTATTGGAGGAGGAATTGGGTCGGCGGGCTCCTGGGGGCAAAGGTTTAGTCCGGGTACATTTCTCGCCACTACCCCACTCGACAGCTGGTATGTAAAAATATTTGCTGAGAGTGGTATTGTAGGACTTTCACTCTATTTGACATTAATACTGTTTATCCTTATTAATCGATTCTTCGTGATATTCAAGATCAAAGAAACCGACCTAAAATTCAAAATGGCGGCCTTTTATGGAGGAATATTCGGAGTTTGCTTTGCTAGTTACGGGAACCAAATTTTCGGTCAGTTCCCAACCGGATCTGTAATGTACATGTCGATGGTATATATTTTTCTAGCAGAGAACTTTATTGAAAAACGTTCGTTAAAAAGGAGTAAGGAAAACTCCAATGACGAACTATCCATCGGTCTCAATAGTTAGTATTAACTACAATGGTGCTCAGGTAACCTGCGAAATGCTGGATTCCCTGAAAAAAATTACGTACCCCAATTTTGAAGTAATCATTGTTGACAATGCTTCAAAAGAAGACCCATCAATCATCTTCGAAAAACATCCGTGGATAAAATTCATCAGGAGTGATAAAAACTTGGGCTTTGCAGGAGGAAACAACCTAGGATTTAAACAAGCTACAGGGAAATATTTCTTAATGCTGAATAATGATACAGAAGTCCCTGAAGGATTTTTAGAACCTCTTGTGCAGCGAATGGAAAGCGACTCAAAAATAGGAGCTGCTTCACCCAAAATAATTTTTCATCATACACCAGGAATGCTCCAATTCGCAGGATTTGAACCCATCAATCCCTTTACGGTTCGTGGTAATGCCATAGGATTTGGCAAGCAAGATAATGGAGATTTTGATCAATCAATGCCTACCAGCAGAGCTCATGGAGCAGCCATGATGGTATCACGTAAAGTTGTTGAAGAAATTGGCTTAATGGCTGATTTGTACTTCCTCTATTATGAAGAAATGGACTATTGCGAGCGAATCAAAAACGCAGGATACTCCATTTGGTATGAAGCAGAGTCCAAAATCTATCATAAAGAATCAATGGCGACAGGAAAAGGCAGTACACTTAAAACATATTACTTAACGAGAAACAGAATTTTGTATCAAAGACGTAATGTGAAAGGAATTACGCTTTTTGTCAGCCTTCTTTTTTTAACATTCGTATCTATACCAAAGAATACCCTTCAGTATTTACTGAAAGGTAAGACGGATATGCTTAAAGCCTTTTATAAAGGTGTTATTTGGAACCTAACGAATTACAATATACATAGTAATGAATCTTTAATCTGACCGGTCATGATTGTTATCAACCTATTACTCATTATCGTATTTGCCACAATGGCATTTACAGTTATTTATTCTTTCTTCTACGCCATTGCCGGCCATTTTTATAAGAAAAGAGAATATACAAATCATGATCAATACAGAAGAATTGCTGTATTGATGCCTGCCTACAAAGAAGATGAAGTTATATTGCAAACGGCCAAACAAGCACTTTTCCAGCAATACCCATCTAATCTATACAGTATTTATGTAATTGCGGATTCCTTAAAAAAGGAAACCATTGCCACACTTAAAAAGTTACCGTTATCGGTTATTGAAGTATCGTTTGATGTTTCAACAAAATCGAAATCGCTAAATGAAGCCTTTGCACAAATAACAAAGCCTTACGATATAGCAGTAATTCTCGATGCAGATAATATCATGCGTCACGACTTTTTAGAAAAAGTAAATGCAGCATTTATTTCCGGTTGTTATGCTGTGCAAGGTCACCGAAAAGCTAAGAATAAAAACACGAATTATGCTGTACTTGATGCTATAAGTGAAGAAGCAAACAACCATATGATGCGAAAAGGTCAAGTTGCTATTGGATTGTCATCATCGGTAATCGGCTCAGGAATGGCCTTCTCTTATTTATACCTCAAGCAGGTAATGAAAGAAATAGAAGCTGTAGGCGGATTCGACAAAGAACTTGAATTAAGATTAATTCGCGACAATCACAAAATCGTTTATCTAGAAGACGCAATTGTATTAGATGAAAAAGTACAAAAATCAGAAGTATTCGCTAATCAACGTACGAGATGGATTTCCGCTCAATTGGTTTATTTGCGCAAATATTGGCTTGATGGAGTTATAGGGCTTATAAGCGGAAAAATCGACTATGCCAATAAAGTAATGCACTATGCACTTGTACCGAAAGTACTATTAATCGGCACATTGTTCTTAATAACAATTATAACTGCCTTTACTCCCGATATTTTCGTAATTAGTTTCGCACATTGGTTAACGATAACCATTATGTACTATTTTGCATTTATCATTTCTATTCCTAAAGAATTCTGGAATAAACAAACATTCAACGCCTTGATTTCATTGCCTCAAACATTCTTTGTAATGATGAAAGCGATGTTCAAAATCAAAGGAGCAAACAAAAGATTCATTCACACTCCTCATACAGCAACATTTGAAAACAATACCATATAACCCCCGCATTATGGCATCCAATCATCATAAAATTAAAATTTTAGAAACTATTCGTCAAGGGCAAATTGGTGGCGGAGAATCGCACGTATTAGATTTAGTTTCAAACATCAATAAAGATGAATTTGAACCGATTGTTCTTTCTTTTACTGAAGGACCAATGGTAGAGCGTTTACAGAAACTTGGCATCAAAACCTATGTTGTAAACACGCTTAAACCTTTCAATTTATCGACCTATAATGCTGTAAAAAAGATCATGAAAGAAGAAAATATCGATATTCTTCATGCACATGGTACAAGAGCATTGAGTAATACCATTTTTCCGGCGCGAGCATTAGGACTTCCAATTGTTTATACCGTTCATGGATGGTCATTTCATCAAGACCAAAAATTCCCTGTTCGTAGAGTAAGAGAATTATCGGAAAAATTCCTAACCGATCATGTAGATCTTACTATTTCAGTATCCAACTCGAATCAGCGAGATGGATTGACACGATTCAACATGAAACGTAGCAGGGTTGTAAATTACGGCGTTGATTTATCAAGATTCAATCCTGATAGAGAATTAAAAGATATCCGTCAAGAACTTGGAATAAAAGAAGGCAAAACCGTTGTTGGCTATTTAGTAAGAATGACGGTTCAAAAAGATCCATTCACCTTGGTAAGAGCAGTTGCTGAAGTTGCAAAAACAACCAGAGATATGCAGTTTTTATTTATCGGAGATGGCGACTTAAAAGATCAGGCTATTCAATTAGCTTATGATTTAGGCATTGCCGATATGATAAACTTCTTGCCTTTCCGCACAGATATACCTGAAGTGTTAAACACATTCGATATTTACACCTTGCCGTCATTATGGGAAGGGCTACCAATTGGTATGTTAGAAGCTATGGCAATGAGAAAAGCTATTGTTGCGACGCCTGTAGACGGGACAAAAGAAGCCATTATTCATGGTAAAAATGGATTATTAGTTCCTTGCCACGATCATGTTGCTTTGGCAGAAGCTTTAGTTAGCCTTCATAACAACAAACAGCAAAGAGATCAATTCGGGAAAGCAGCACAGATGACAGCACACCAAAAATTTGATTTAAAAATAATGGTTGCTAATAATGAAAGCATTTACCGTGAATTTATCAAACAACAAATATTAGCAGCATAAGAAATAAATGAGAATAGGAATTGAGGCGTTTAGAATATTTCGTGCACATAAACACGGAATGGATATTGTGGCATTGGAACTTATTCGTCAACTGCAAAACAACGATAAAACCAACCAGTATTATATTTTCTGTTTCGATGACGATGACAGTCATATATTACACGAAACAAACAATTTTACCATTATTAAGATTAAGTCTCTGCCAACACCTTTAGCAGAGCAGGTACTTCTACCCTTCTTAACGGTATATTACAAACTCGATGTACTTCATAGTACAGGGAATACTGCTCCCCTATTAACATTCTGCAAACAAATAGTAACGCTACACGATATTATTTATTTAGAACCAAAATCTAAACTTAAAGGCGGCAGCATTTACCAGCAGATTGGGAATTTCTACAGAAAATTGATTGTTCCAGGTGTTATTAAAAGGGCATCGAAAATTATCACAGTATCAAATTCGGAGAAAGAAATAATAACCGAGAACATCCCTAACTTACATTCTCGAGTTGAGGTAATACCCAATTCATATAGTTCGCATTTCTATAAGAAGCCAGAGGGAACTTCACTGAATAATTTAGTCAGGTATAAACTCCCTGAGAAACCTTTTATTTTCTTATTTGGGAATACTGACCCGAAGAAAAACACCTTAACAACTTTAAAGGCACTAGGATTAATACATCAACAAGGCAAACTAGATTGTAAAATAGTTGTTTCAGATCTTTCCAAAAGAAATATCAAGTCGATGTTGAAGGCTTTAAAAATGGAAGCTCTTATAAACGAAATCATAATTACCAATTATATTTCCAACACCGATGTGCCAGATATCTACAATCATTCAAAAGTTTTTCTTTATACATCTTTGCGTGAAAGCTTCGGCATACCGGTATTAGAAGCCATGTCATGCGGAACTCCTGTAGTTGCATCGGGGATCCCTGCAATAAAAGAAACTGCTGGTAGCGCCGCACATTTTGTGAATCCCGAATCAGCTGATGATATTGCTAAAGGCATTTTGGAAGTTTTAAATAATGAAGAATTAAGTTCAAAGTTAATTCACCGAGGACACCAACAAGCTCAAAAGTTCAGTTGGCAAAAATCTTCTTTAACGCTTATAGAGACTTATCAAAGTCTTTGCGAGGCAGATTCAAAAGCATCCACCATAGTAAACTAAAAATCAAAAAATAAAGCAATAAAAAAAGGTACAGATATCTGTACCTTTTTTGTTTTAGTATCCAGAGAACATCGTTCCCGGGATTTAATATGTGCTTTTATTTCTTTCTCCATACAGTATTGAATCCGCTAGCCATTACAGAAGGCAGATAGTCAATTACAGTATTGTCGATTTCTGACAGAGTCTTAATCTTACGTGTCAATAAGGAGTATGGGAATACTTTCTCAACAAAGTTGGAGTGGCCAAATTCAAGAATATCGAAACCTTCCGACATAATTAAATTGCTAATGGCCCCTTTGGTGAAGAACTGAACGTGTGTTAAATCACCCGACATAGATTGCACGGTACTATTGCTATAGCCAAGTGCTTTCTTAGAATTATCAATTACTTTACCCATCCAACTTTTGCTCATTTTTTGAACCGGACGTGTCACCAGCAATTCTCGTGGCCCTATTCCGTTTGGAACAGTTGCTATTAAAATAGCTCCTGGTTTCAAGATTTTAGCAAGTGTCTTAACAAGTAATTCCGGCTTATGTAAGTGCTCTAATACTTCGCTGCAAATAACTGCATCGAAATGCTCAGTTGCTGCAACTTCTTCGGCACTGCATACGCGAAACGATACATTTGGCAAAGTATTTTTTGATTTCGCGTAACGAATAGCGTCTTCGCTAAAATCAATTCCTACAACTTCATATCCCAAACTACCGATACCGCGAGCGATATTTCCGTTTCCACAGCCAACATCAAGAATTCTTGCTCCGGGGTTGCAATGTTCTTGGATTGAATCGGCAATAAAATTCAATCTTTTAATATCTACCAACTCGGTGAATTCCGTGTATTTGGCGACATTGATTTTCTGATTCTTCATACGTATTTTATTTTGAAGATTAATGGTAATTTATTTTTTGAGCAGACTCAATCAGGTTACTGATAGCTTCTACATTATTTGTCCAAGAATGAGATAAGGCAAATTCACGTCTACGTCTTTGAAGATCATTGCTGTCTTCCGATAACGCTTTTCCAATTGCTTCTATCCATTGATCTTTGCCATTAGCCAGATAAGTATAGTCTTTAAAGTACTCCATAAACGGTGTAGCGGTTGCAACCGTTGGTTTACCTAAAGCTAAATATTCATCTATTTTACGAGGATAATTCCCCATTGTAACTTCATTGATTAATTGTGGATTTATTGCAACATCAAATCCGTTAATATACCCTGGTAGCGATTCAGGAGTCTTATTTCCAAGAAAATGAACATTCGACAAATCATGCAAATTACTTTTCTTGAATGATTCGTCTTCAGGCCCAACAAACACAAATTGCCAATCAGGTTTTGCAGAAGCGACATCCTCTAAGAGTTTAATATCAAGACGCAGATTTGTCAAGAATCCAGTATAACCAATGGTAGGCCTCGGTAGATGTAAAATCTCTTCAGAAATTTGAACAGTTGAAGATTCAGGATATAATGTAAAATCACAACCCTGTCCCACAAACTTTGCATTAGGATTAAACTTCCTCGCGTACTCTGCTAGAAATTCGCTATTTGTAGCTACTACATCAGCTTCAGCAATCAACTCCTCTTCCATCTTTAACGCATGACGCTGAAAATATTCGATTGTACTCAGATTATCTCTGATATAATATACAAAGCACGATGGCTTTAAGTACTCTTTCAAATGATAGCAGCGCACCATCGATTGATCATTAAACAAGATGATATCATCAAAATTTAATGATTTTGTTGCGTTAAGGATATTATCTGCCAATCGGCGATTATTAACCTTATTTAACATTTTAAAGATTCTCGACGAACCAATCCAATTGATAGATTCAGCTAAAACTTCGGGATAAAGATTCCAAAGGTTTTCATTTACTTGAACTAACCCAGTTTCCTTGCCTTTAATGATACTTATCCTCTTTTTTACGGAAGAGTCGTCTTTACCCTTTAAATAAGTACTTCTATCAAGGGGAGCATTTACATACAAGACTTTATTATGACGAGATAATTCAATCGCAATATTCTTGCAATTACTTCCAATGGGGATATCCCAAGGCTGCAAACCTACAATTACGATATTTCTTCCTTTGATCATAATAAACTGTCTTTTATTATGCATGTTTATACTGATTTGGGAAATATTAGTTCTGATCAAATAATCGAAAAACCTTACAAATCAATTGCATCAAGTCAATAAACCTTTTTACCTACATTAAGTAAAACAACTATCTAAAACGATTATAGAATGTCGTTGGCACAACAAATAAAAAACAATCCGACCCTCAAAAGACTAGCTCTGCTAAGCCTAATGCCTCGAAATCAGGCAAGGCCTCGCCTTTGGGTGAAATTGTTTTTAAATCCATTGAAGCATAAAAAAGGGAAAGGATCACTCATCCGCAGAAACACAAGGATGGATGTGCTTCCTTTTAATGGGTTTTCTCTAGGAATTAACTCCACCATTGAGGACTATACCGTAGTAAACAATGGAATGGGAGATGTTAAAATCGGAGATGGTGTTAGAGTTGGATTATCTAATGTAATAATTGGACCAGTTGAAATCGGGAACAATATAATTATTGCGCAACATGTGGTGATGTCGGGATTAAATCACGGATATGAAGACATAAACGTACCAATTCGCTTACAACCTTGCACAACTTCAAAAATTATTATTGAAGACGATTGCTGGATTGGAGCCAACGCAGTTATCACTGCAGGAGTAAAAATCGGAAAGCATTCAATAGTAGCGGCAGGAAGCGTAATTACTAAAGACGTTCCACCCTACTCGATTGTAGGTGGCAATCCGGCCAAAATATTAAAACAGTACAATTCTCATACCCAATCATGGGAAAAAGTAATCAATAAAGAACCAACCAAAATCATAGCCGCATGAACACATTAGAAATATTATTCTGGGCATTTGCCTTCATTGTATTCTATTCATTCTTTGGATATGGAATAGTATTGTATTTAATGGTTAAAATCAGAAAATCATTTTTCAAAAGAAGAAACCATCAGAATGAAAACTATGAACCAACCGTTAGCTTTATTGTTCCCTGCTATAACGAATCTTCAATTATCAAGGATAAAATCCTTAACACATTAGCAATCGACTATCCCAAAAATAAACTACAAGTAATTTTTATTACTGACGGATCTACTGATGGAACTGATTCAGAAGTTTCCAAATTCGATGAAGTTGAGTTATTGCATTTACCTCAAAGAAAAGGCAAGTCAGCAGCTGAAAATCGCTCGGTTGCTTATGCATCTGGAGAGGTGATCATTTTCTCAGATGCCAACACGGAATTAAATCCAAATGTTATTCGCAAAATAGTACGCCACTATACCGACCCTATGGTTGGAGCAGTAAGCGGTGAAAAGAAAATTTTCCAAGATAAGTCCGAAAATGCAGCCGGTGCCGGTGAAGGATTTTACTGGAAATATGAGTCAAAGTTAAAGCAATGGGATTCGGAGCTATTAACTGTTGTTGGTGCTGCAGGCGAGTTAATCTCATTCAGAAAGCATCTATTCACACATTTAGAAGAAGATACCATATTAGATGACTTTATCTTATCTCTTCGAATTACTGAAAGAGGATACAGGGTTCAATATGAACCGGAAGCTACGGCAACTGAAACTGCTTCGGCCAATAGTAAGGAAGAATTAAAGCGTAAAGTAAGAATTTGTGCCGGCGGATGGCAAGCAATGTCGAGATTAACTT
>JAHEYP010000027.1:36618-48205 GCA_023251535.1 Bacteroidota bacterium | reverse complement strand
ATCCTCGAACAAACCTTCTTCTGTGCCCTCGATCCGGGCCTCAGAAACGACTATTGTCGAAAAATGGCCTCACTTTTAGCCCCAAAAGGCAAGCTGGTTGGATTACTTTTCAACCAAATATTCGAAAAAGAAGGTCCTCCATTCGGCGGATTCTTAGAAGAATACAAGCCTCAACTAAGTCAATTCCTTAATATTCAAGTATTTGAAGAATGTCGCAACTCAATTCCTCCAAGAGCAGGTAAAGAGTTGTTCATGATTTGTTCAGAGAAGTAATCGTAAGAATGATTAATTTTGCAGCAATGATTAAAAAGTTCGGGATATTATCTTTTCTATTACTTGCTTCTTTAGGTCTGAGAGCACAAACGGCTTTCAACGACCCAGAGGAGAATATAATCCATTTTTATCAGCAGAATTACTATTCGCAAGAATGTGGATTTACTGTTCCCGATCAAATAAACACTACTCTATACGACACCATAGTTAATTGGCTAGGAACACCTTACCGATTTGCAGGTAACAGCGGAAAAGGAATTGATTGCTCTGGATTCGTAACTGTTTTATACAATCGTGTTTACGGAAAGAACTTAGGTGCACGTAATTCAGCAGAGATCTATAACCTAATGGAGAAAATCGACAAAGATGATCTTCAGGAAGGTGATTTAGTGTTTTTTAGAATCGGCAGAAGAAGAAGCGTTTCGCATATCGGATTATATCTGGGAAATGATAAATTTGTTCATTCAAGTACTTCCAGAGGAGTTATCATCAGTGATCTGAATGAGCCTTACTACAAGAGATATTTTGCAGGCGCAGGACGTCAGAGATCTTTGGATGTAATTGGATCAACCGATACAAATTAATTTATGCCTCAAGCTCCTACACTGATACTTAACAGTCATCAGATCCATCAACGCATCGACAGAATTGCCTTTCAGATTTACGAAGATGTTGTGGGAGAAAAAGAACTCATTATTGCCGGTATTGCTAAAAGCGGATTCGTATTCGCGAGGTTATTACTCGAATCACTGAATCGCATTTGCCCTATACCTACACGCCTCATCGAAATTGCGCTCGATAAGGAAATCCCTACTGAATACCGCCTCACCCCTTCCCTCTCAAAACAAGACCTCGACAATAAAGTAATTATTGTTGTTGATGATGTATTGAACTCGGGAAAGACATTGATTTATAGCCTGCGTCCTTTTTTGGAAGCCGACACTAAAAAAATCAGAACCGTATTGTTGGTAGATCGCGATCATAAACGCTATCCTGTTGAAGCCGATTATGTTGGCATTACCTTAAGCACAACTCTACAGGAACATGTCCGCGTTGACCTTACTCCCGGACAAGAAGCTGTATACCTCCAATAATTCATTTGAGTTAATGATTAGTTAAATTCAAACAACTTTCATTAACAAGCGTTTATTTTGTGTCCCGTAAAGAACGAAAAGCGATGTATCGACTAAAATCAGCGACTAAAATCTCCATTCTCTTACTGCTTTACTTCTTTGTCGGCATGGTTTACACTGCGTCGGCCCAAGCTCCTTTCTTATCAGGAACAGCAAGTAAATCGACAGTAGGTAGCAATGAACAATTTCAAATCAGCTATACGCTGAACACATCAGGAAAGAATTTCAGAGCTCCTGACTTCAGCGATTTCCAAGTGCTTAGCGGCCCAAATCAAAGCACAAGTATGCAATACGTGAACGGAAGTTTTTCGCAATCCGTTACTTTTTCGTTCATACTGCAACCCAAAGGCGAAGGACAATTTAAAATTAGTCCCGCAACTGTTGAGGTAGAAGGAAAAAGAATCGCCTCAAACGTCATTAACATGACCGTAGTGAAAGGAAATGCTCAAGCGCAGGGTGGTAACCAGCGCGGCGGAAATGGAGGCGATGAAAGCGGTGGATTAAGCGATAAAAATATTTTCTTGCGTGCAGTTGTAAACAAAGGATCGGTTTTAGAAGGCGAAGCAGTAACAGTTACCTATAAACTTTATACCAACGTACAAATCACCAGCTATTCTGTTTTAAAAGCTCCTGCATTTAATGGATTTTGGAATCAAGATATTGAAGTTCCACAGCCACCACCAATGAATGTAGAAACGGTAGATGGAAATCGTTATAATGTTGCGGTGATTAAAAAATCTGTTTTATTTCCTCAACAAAGCGGAACACTTACTATCGATCCGATGGAATTGGAATGTATCGCTAGAATAAAAGTCAAAGGACAACGATCGAATGATCCATTTGGCATGTTCAACGATCCTTTCTTTAGTGACCCATTCTTCGGTAACGGAATTCGCGATGTGAAATACGGATTCAAAAGTGCACCTGTAAAAATAGCAGTTAAAGAATTACCAGGAACAGCGCCTGCAGGATTCAGCGGAGCTGTTGGAAGTTTATCGTTCGAAGCTAAACTCGACAAATCAGAGACAAAAGAAAACGAACCTGTTAATTTGAAAATTAAAATCAATGGAAGCGGGAATATCAAATTAGCTGCACCTCCTGAAATTAATTTCCCTCCCGATTTAGAAACGTACGATCCTAAAATCAATGAAAGCTATAAAGCATCTGATGCAGGAGTGAGCGGCGGAAAAACAATTGAATACTTAATCATACCTCGACACGAAGGCGATTATGAACTCCCTCCTATTACCTTCTCGTATTACGACTTAAACAAGAAGCAATACGTTTCGAAAACAGAAGGTCCTTTCAAAATTAAAGTTGGAAGAGGAAGTGGAAATAATAGTGCTACAGTGAGCGGAGGAAATGAAAAATCAGAATTCCGTTTAATAGGAAAAGACATTCGCTATATCAAAACCAACGAAACCGTATTCTCGGATGGCGATGGTAAATTTTACGGATCACTAGGATTTTATGGACTATCAATACTTCCATTATTAGCTGTAGGAGGAACAGTATTTTTCTTACGGAAGAAACGCTTTGAAGAAAGCAATTCGGTATTGATGCGCAGCAAGAAAGCTACGGGCATGGCGCAAAAACGATTAGCACTAGCCGACAAATCGTTGAAAGCAGGCGAACACCTTCAAGTGTATGAAGAAATATCAAGAGCACTATGGGGATATGCAAGCGATAAACTAACGATACCCCTATCCGAACTTTCGAAAGAAAATATTGCAGGAAAATTATCACAACGAAATGTGAGTGAAGCAACAGTAAACAACTTCTTAAAAACTATAGAAGATTGCGAGATGGCGAGATACGGAGGACAAACATCAGCAGCTAATTCGGCAACAGCATATTCATCGGCTATTGAGTTAATCACCAAAATTGAAGGGGAGGTAAAAGCATGAAAGCAATTTTAAAAATCAGCACCACAGCTCTTGCTATTATCCTTTTCATTTCAACAATTGTTGCAGCAGGAAATAGCGGCGTATCACCAGAAGGAAGATATTCGAATGCTAACAAATTATACCGCTCGGGAAATTATGCCGAAGCAGGCATTCAATTTGAATCGTTGGTGAACGAAGGAAAACGAAGTACTGAATTGTTCTTCAATCTAGGTAATTGCTATTACAAGCAAGGCGACTTCGCAAAAGCTGTTTTAAACTATGAAAGAGCGAAAAGAATTAGTCCTACCGACGAAGATATCACCTACAATTTAAAGTTAGCCAACTCACAAATTACTGATAAGATTGAACCTATTCCACAGTTATTCTACGAGCGCTGGTGGGAGATATTCTTAAATATGCTATCACCGACATATTGGTCGGTAATTGCAATTAGTTTATTGTGGATTGCAGCAGCATTCATCATACTCTATTTATTTGGCGATACCGTTGCAAAAAAGAAAACGCGATTCTTTGCTGGAGGAATAACATTAATTTTGAGCATCTTCTTATTCATCATTGCAGGTTGCTCGAATCATCGATTAAATAACTCACAGCAAGCCATTGTAATGAGTATGGGGACTTATGTAAAGAGTTCACCCGACGAAAAAAGCACAAATTTGTTTATGCTACACAGCGGAACAAAAATCGATGTGATTGAAGAAGTCAGCGGCTGGAAAAAAATCAAAATCGCGAATGGCAATTCAGGGTGGATGAAGAATGAGGATGTGGAAAAAATTTGACTACGTCGTTCATGGTTCATAGTTCATAGTTCGGCAAAGCCGATTTGAATTAACATGCAAACTTATGATCCGCTTCGCGAACTATAAACTAAAAACTAAGAACCAAGAACATTTCCTTGAAATCCATCCTCCTCCTATCCGACACTCATGGTTACATCGACGATAAAATATTGTCGCATGCAGCGAAGACCGATGAGGTATGGCATGCAGGAGATGTTGGTCCGGTAGTGGTTACCGACAAGTTAAGCGCTGTTACAACAGTTCGTGGAGTATATGGGAATATCGATGATCATATTGTGCGAAAAGTTTTTCCGCTCATCAATACGTTTACTGTTGAAGGATTAAAAGTTTACATGACGCATATTGGCGGCTATCCCGGACGTTATAGTCAAGGGGTGAAGCAACAATTGATGATGGAGAAACCAGGATTATTTATTTGCGGCCATTCTCATATTTTAAAAGTAATGCGTGATCCAGCATTAAATTTATTGCACATGAATCCCGGGGCAGCGGGTGTTCACGGATTTCATCAAATGAGAACCATGATCCGATTTAAAGTATCGGAAGGCAAGATAATTGAACCCGAAGTAATCGAATTAGGTTTGAGAGGAGCACTACCTCAATCGGTCGGCTGAGCGAACCAAGGCATCGTCCTTTTTAATGCCCTTGAAAGCTAGGAAAGCCATAATTGGAGGTATAATTACCAATACAGCAGATGCACCATATCTAAATATATGTCCGGGGTCAGTCATTTCTCGCATACCATTCGTAGAATTTACGATCGCTGCAATAAAAGCCACCGACAAAAACATCAAAACACGAGTCAATAACATTTGACGTTTTCTATCCTTAAATGATAAAAGGGTCAAAACAGAAGCGGCAATTAGCACAGAATCAGTTAAAACTAATGGCCATGATCTATGAATAATAGCTGTTTGTCCGTCCGAAAACTGCTCAGTAGCTAGCAAAGAGAAGTGGTAAATCGACTGATCTACCGATGTTTCACCTGGGATAAGTGAATAAATAGGCATAAACAATAATAATGCGCAAACCAGCGCATAAGCCAATAAATAAACAGATTGTATACGTTGAATCATGCTGCTAAATTATCAGAATATTAATTTAAGCAGGTATATGTTGAAAAAATAAGCACAAATCAGAAACAAATTTGTGTTTTATGCGTTAAAAACCGTATTATTGCATTGTAATTGCTCACGAAGCAATTTTTATACGAGTTACAACATCGGTTTTCCCGATTTATTAAGCCCCTTCCCTTCTTGTATTAGTGCGCATTTAATGGCGTTGTCAATTTGACCAAAACCCCCTAATTATATTTTACATGTTTGATATCATTCAATTGAATGAAAAATTGCTTCCTGAATTAAAGGAGATAGCAAAAAAATTAAAAATCGAAAGTTTCGAGAATTTAAAGAAGCAAGATCTTGTTTATAAGATTTTAGATCATCAGGCATTGAATCCTGAAATTAATTTTGCTGAATTAGGCATTGAAGTTCCACAAAAACATGAGCCTGTTAAAGCTCATCGTGGTCGACCGAAAAGCACTGACAAAGCACAACCTAAAGAAGAATCTGCAGAGCCTAAAAAAGCGCATGCAGAAAACCATACTGAATCAGCTCCTGAAGCTGCGCCGGCACCTGCAAGAGTTCACACTCCTGCTCCTGCACCTGCAGCATCTACGGGAAGTGATGATGGTCGCCCGAAGCGTCAACGTATCATCCCTCAAAAAGATGAAAACGAAATCGCAGCAGCTGCCGCATATCAACCTCATTCATTCGGCACCGAGAAGCCAGCTGCTAAACCAGCAGAAGAAGCTCCGGTAGAATCAAAACCTGCTCCTAAACCTATCGAAGACAGTAAACCTGCCTTCAGAGAGCCTGCTCCTGCTCGTCAACCGATGGAATATCCTCGTCCGCAGCAGCAAATGCCTGCACGTGAGTTTCCGAATCGTGAGCGCAAGCCAGTACAAACAGGAGAACCATTATTCGATTTTGGAGGTAATGTAATTGGAGAAGGTGTATTAGAATTAATGCCGGAGGGTTTTGGATTCCTTCGTTCATCCGACTACAATTATTTACCATCACCTGATGATGTTTTTGTAACGCAAGCTCAAGTAAAATTATACGGATTAAAAACTGGCGATACTATTAAGTGTTCTGTTCGTGCTCCTCGTGAAGGAGAAAAATATTTCCCATTGGTGAAAGTTGAAACGATCAACGGACAATCACCTGAAATCGTTCGCGATCGTGTTCCTTTTGATTTCTTAACACCATTATTCGCTCATGAAAAATTCAATTTAATTCATAATCCTACTAACTATTCAACGCGTGTGATGGATATGTTTACGCCGATCGGAAAAGGTCAACGTGGACTTATCGTAGCACAACCTAAAACAGGTAAAACTGTTTTGTTGAAAGAAGTAGCAAATGCTATCGCATCGAATCACCCTGAGGTTTATTTGATCATTCTACTGATCGATGAACGTCCAGAGGAGGTTACCGACATGGCTCGTAGCGTGAAAGCAGAAGTAATATCTTCTACATTCGATGAGCCTGCTGATCGTCACGTGAAAATCGCGAATATCGTTCTTGAAAAAGCGAAGCGTTTAGTAGAATGCGGACATGATGTTTGTATCTTATTGGATTCAATCACACGTTTAGCGCGTGCTTATAATACCGTTGCTCCTGCTTCAGGAAAAGTATTGTCGGGTGGTGTTGAAGCGAATGCTTTACAAAAGCCAAAACGTTTCTTCGGAGCTGCTCGTAAAATCGAGAACGGAGGATCATTAACTATCCTTGCAACTGCACTTACAGACACTGGTTCTAAAATGGACGAAGTAATCTTCGAAGAATTTAAAGGAACAGGTAACATGGAATTACAGTTAGAAAGAAAATTAGCGAACAAACGTGTATTCCCTGCTATCGACTTAGTAGCATCTAGCACTCGTCGTGAAGACTTACTCCTCGATCGTGATATGTTACAGAAAATGTGGATTCTTAGAAATCACTTAGCTGATATGAATCCGATTGAAGCTATGGACTTCCTACTCGACCGAATGAGAGGAACAAAATCAAACGAAGAATTCCTCGTTTCGATGAATGGATAAAAATTATCCTTTGCAAAACTTAATTTAACTAGGATCTTTCCTAGATGTAATAAAAGAGGCTGTCTTAAAATAATAAGACAGCCTCTTTGCTTTTATCATAATTTTAAATCTACATCGTTTAATCCAAAGCAACTAATGATATGACCGATGATTTATCGTCAGCATTTATTACTAGCTGGTAAATTCCTGCAGGCAATTTTTCAATTTCAAGATTATTATTTTCATCAATATTAAAATCAAACTTAATCGACCGACCAGCAATATCGAATAATTGCGCGGTCAATTCATTCGAAGAAATGTCATCCAATGAAATTTTAAATCCTGCGGAAGAAGGATTCGGATAAGCATATAATTCGCTAACGCTACTCAACAGTTCTTCACTCCTACAAGGAACAGTAACGTTGATACTATTCGACAATTTCGAACATCCATTGGCATTAGTTACCAAGCAACGATAATATCCTGCGTTTGACGCTAAATACTGATTTGTATTCGCCGAAGCAAGAGCTACACCATTCTTCTTCCATTGATAACTTAATCCGCTAGTTGAAGGGCCTTGCAGCATAACACTACCACCCTGACAAAAACTTGTACTGCCCAAAGCAGAAATGGACGCAGTTGGTAATGAATTAACCAAAATCTTCTTCACGCTCGAAGTACGATGACAACCATGACTATTGGCAACTTCCAATCTGTAATTCCCAGCTGTTTTTGCTGTGAGATTCAGTGAATTCGCTCCCGGAATTGCAATTTGATTTTTTGTCCACTGATAACTTAACGTACTTCCTGAATTTCCCGTTAACAGCACTGAATCGCCAGAGCAAAAAGTTGTGGACCCTTGCGTACTAATTGTTGCTGAAGGATTACTATAACGAGTAATAACCTGATTGGCACTAGTAGCTGAACAAGAAACACCATTAGTTACATAAACACTGTAATCACCACCCGTCAATACGTTTAAGTCATTAGAAGTTTTACCTGGAATATCCACTCCTGATTCCTTCCACTGATAAGATAAGCCCCCATTTGGAGAAACAGCACTTAATTTCAAACTATCACCCGCACAAAAAGTACTTGTAGTAGGCTGAATGATTACACTCGTTGTATTTCCTGTATACCAAATTGTATCTTGAAGAGTAGATCGTGAGGAGCATCCATTACGAACTTCACACCTATATACAGCAAATCCGTTTGCACCGCCATATGAAGAATAGGAAGTATCAAGAGAATTTATAGTAAGAAAACTATAACTATTAGTATAAACTCTAACCCATGTGTACGTAGCAGCATAAAATGATGGAAGCGACAATGTATATTGAGTACCTGAACAGAGTGTATTACCAACAGATGAAGTTAGTGCCAATGTAGATGGTAAAGTCTGCAAAACGTATGGAATATTTAGTCCATAAGTATTGGTATCTGCACCGCAAGTATTACCAACCCAGCAATTATAAAACCCTCCTATGGTCGCATTATAATTCGGTGATGTGGCTCCCGGAATAATTTGTCCGTTTCTTGTCCATTGATAACTGCTGAATGCAATTGTAGAAGTATTTACATGAAGCGCATTGTGATCGCATGTAGTATTGTAATCTTGATAATCCCAAACAAATTCTCCAACCCAGGCTTGCCGGATCATTACAGTATTCGTTGTTGAAGCCCCGGTTGCGTCCGTAACAATACAATAGTAATATCCAGTTCGAAAAGCTGAATAATAGTTCCCTGTAACAGAAGTTAAGTGATTCAAATGTCCATACACATCTTCAAAATACCAATCATAACTAATGGCATTTGCAGGCATCGCATATAAATTTAAGGAGGGATGAGCAAAACAAAGGTCTGTGCTTCCAGTATATGTGATATACGCTGCTTTAGAGGAATTACTATAAAGCAAACAAAGCAATATGAAGGTAAGTTTTTTCAGCATAGGATTAATATTTATAATAAAGGTAAAAATATTTTCCAATTGAAAAAGCAAATGCTAAAAAAAATATTACTTTACATATCCGCAAGCTCCTTCGCAAACGAATTTAAATCGATTCCATCGAAATTTCCGGAACTCATCAGAAGCAATACATCCTTATCGTAGGCTTGGTTCCTTAAATAATTTACAACATCGGAGGATTCATTCATAACAATCAAATCCTTCCGACCGAAAGCTTCTTTCACTTGATCAGGTGTTATCGGAGCCAATTTTTTATGAGCAATGGTATGAGGATTATAGTACACCAAAGCAACATCTGGATTATTCATTGAATTGGCATATTCCGCTAGAAAATCGGAATTCAAACTACTAAAAGTATGTAGTTCCATACAAGCTATCACTCGACGATTTGCATATTGAGCTTTAACAGCTTCAGTTGTGGCCTTTAACTTAGATGGAGAATGAGCAAAATCTTTAAATACAATCAATTTTGGAGACTCAGCAATTTTCTCTAATCGCCTAGCAGCTCCTTTAAATGACGAAATGGCATTGTAAAATTCCAAGTCTGTAATTCCCACTTGATTACAGACTAATCGAGCGCCGGTTAAGTTCATCAAATTATGATCCCCGAAAATCTGCAAAGGCACCTCTCCTATTTCGGTTTTTAAATAAGTAATTCCATCGCGAATTTCATTCGAAGGTATTCCATATCCTAACTTCTTCACTCCTTCTACAGCCTCTTCACTTACACTTCTCACCCATTCATCTTCTTGGCAATAAATAAGTGCTCCTGTCGAAGGAATTTGTCGCACAAATATTCTGAATTGCTCAACATAATTCTCGAAAGTTGGGAATACATTGATATGATCCCATGCAATGCCACTTAGCAAGGCTATATCGGGTTTATAGAGGTGGAATTTCGGACGACGGTCAATTGGCGACGACAAATATTCATCGCCTTCTAAAACCATTATTGGGGCATCAGCAGTGACTTTCACCATGGTATCGAATCCCGCAAGTTGTGACCCAACCATATAGTCGAATTCTTTCTTACAAACTCCCAATACATGTAAAATCATAGCAGTAATGGAAGTCTTTCCGTGACTACCGCCCACGACTATCCGAAGTTTGTCTTTCGATTGCTCATAGAGGTATTCGGGATATGAAAAAACTTTAACTCCCAACTCTTGAGCTTTTAATAGTTCAGGATTCTCGGCACGTGCATGCATTCCTAAAATTACAGCATCTAGTCCGCTGTGAATCTTCTCAGGAAACCATCCCATTTCAGCTGGTAAGAGTCCGGCTTTTGCCAAACGACTTTTCGAAGGCTCGTTGATCTCATCATCAGAACCTGTAACTTGATAACCCTTTGCCTTGAGTGCCAATGCCAAATTATGCATTGCCGCCCCTCCTATCGCTATAAAATGTATGTTCATTGTGCTTAAGTAAAGTTCAAATTTAAGAAGTCATTTAACCCGTATATCAGCGGTAAAGCTTACTTAATAACATTGAAATGTGAAGACCGGAATAGGCAGAAATCAAGGAAAAACGATATTTTTACATTTCAAATCACCAACTTATGAAGTTACATACGATAGATACCGGATTCTTTAAGCTCGACGGAGGAGCTATGTTTGGAGTTGTGCCTAAATCAATGTGGCAAAAACTCAACCAGCCCGACGAAAACAATATGTGTACCTGGGCAATGAGGTGTTTGTTAATTGAAGATGGCAATAAATTGATCTTAATCGATAACGGAATTGGCAATAAACAAGATGATAAATTCTTCGGACATTATTTCTTGCACGGCGATACTAGTCTTGATCAATCATTGAAAGCAGCAGGATTTAGCAAAGATGATATCACCGATGTATTTTTAACGCACTTACACTTTGATCATTGCGGAGGAAGTATCGAATGGAATAAAGACAAAACAGGATTTATTCCTGCTTTTAAAAATGCTCATTTCTGGAGTAATGCCAACCATTGGGAATGGGCAACCAAACCAAATGCGCGTGAAAAAGCTTCTTTCTTAAAAGAGAACATTTTACCTATTCAAGAAAGCGGACAATTAATATTAACCGAAGATGGTGCTGAACCTTTTGCAGGAGTGAAAGTGAAATACATGAACGGACATACGGATGGGATGATGCTACCGCATATCAATTATAAAGGAAAGACGGTGGTTTTTATGGCTGATTTATTACCATCGGTGGGACATATTCCTTTGCCATATGTAATGGCTTATGACACTCGACCTCTCTTAACGTTAACAGAGAAAGCCGCATTCTTAAATGAAGCAGCAGAAAAAGAATACATCCTCTTCTTCGAACACGACCCCATCAATCAATGTTGCACACTTCAACAAACTGAAAAAGGAGTTCGATTGAAAGAAACCTTTAGATTGGAAGATATCTGAGGGAGACAATGAATGAATGAATGAGTGA
>JAHEYP010000027.1:34460-36518 GCA_023251535.1 Bacteroidota bacterium | reverse complement strand
AATGAATGAATGAATGAGTGAATGAATGAGTGAATGAGTGAATGAATGATAGAATGATTGAAGGTGTCAACCAATTCAAAATTTCAAATTCAAAATCCAAAATTAATCACTACCGATTTTGCTAACAATACTACAAAGCATATTAACGTCGTAAGCAACGATGTATATCGTCTTTTTTCAATCCAATCAGTGAGTGAAAAAATCATGACATAAGCAACAAGACATTGAAACACATCAATGTAAACATCTTGCGTAACTGCGCCTGGGATTTTTGTCAATTGAATCACGAATTCATTCACAAATGAAATAGATTTTCCGTTTACAAATGCAACCCACTTTTCGATTTCATTCCATGGCACTACTACAACTTGCAAAATTGTTAAGTATATAGCAATCGTACTTATCGGAATCACAATCATATTCGCTAGAATAAAATAATTCGGAAATTGTCCGAAGAACAATAAACTCACCGGGGCAGTTAGCGCTTGTGCAGCAATTGAAACCGAGGTTAACTCCCATAATCTAAACATCCATTTATTTTCGGGATTATACAACTGCAATACCAAGGGCTGCATATAAACGATTCCGTAAACTGCCAAATAGGAAAGAATAAATCCGTTATCAGTTATTAAAAAAGGATCGTAACAGAGAATAATAAACATCGACAGAGCCAACGAATTGTAAATATGACTCCTCGAATTAATCCACTTTCCCAAGAGCACAATTGACAACATTGTTGCCGATCGTATAACAGAAGCAGAACTGCCACTTAAAATTGCGTATAACCATATCAAAATAATTACTGTAGGATAGTACAAATGCTTTAGCCACTTATTCCTTTCTGCTTTTCCAAATAAAAATGCAATCAACAAATAAATTACTCCTACATGCATTCCAGATACAGAAAGCACATGCAATGTTCCAGATGCAGAGTAAGCTTTCATCAAATCACTACTAATAAGTGAATCGTCGCCTACCAATAAAGCAGATGCTACGGCGAAATCATTAGTATCCTTCAAACTGCTTCGTAGAACATCCACAACATTCGCTCTGCAGGTATAAGCAAAATCAACTACTGGGTTAGTGGTTTTTCTTTCCAGCAACTTCCAATGCTTTGATCTAACATAAGCTCGATGATAAACTTGCTTTCGCTCGAGATAAACCTTGTAATTGAATCGTCCGCCGAATACCGTATCGGGAATTTCTTCAATCGAATAAGGCAACATGAGTTTATCTCCATATCGTAGTTTTAATGAAGCACTATCTTTCTTCAAATACAGCAGCAATTTCCCTTCTACCCTATTCCCTTTATTACCACTATCAACTTCTATAACATCAACAGTAACTTTAATAGTTTTCGGCTTTTCATCGGGAATATCATTTACCACCACAACCAATGCATCGCCTTTGCATTTTGAAAAATGATATTTCCATTTTATTTCTCTGTTCAAATCTGTAACATAAAATCCAGAAAGCAAAAACATAGTTTGATATTTCATTCCGTTAATCCATTGTTTTTGCGGCAATAAAATATTCCCAATAAACATTACTACTAATAAGAAAACAGCCATTGCCACCAAATAAAATTCATTGTAAAAAATATTCAATAGCAATCCAGAAAGAAAAGGTATCAACAAGCGAAAAACAGGCACATAACGGAAAACAGGCCATGTATGTGCTTGTAAATTTCTCATGGCACGAAACTATCAATAGCACTCCACAACAGTCGTTTACAAATACTTACATCCGTTTAAAAGAAAATCGTCGAATAAGATGCAGATATTCGCAAGTTCCCTATTTTTGAACTATGACTACGCTCCTTGTCGGTATTACCGTAATTATATCGCTGCTCGCTTTCAACAACCAACAGTTGATGAGCACTTGCATATTAAATCCTTATATGGTTCATCATCGGCATCAATATTGGCGATTGATTACTTCGGGATTTTTACATGCCGATGCAATGCACCTTATTGTAAACATGTTTGTATTATATGGCTTCGGACAAGCGGTAGAATTTTATTACGGACAAGTTTTTCCCGAGAAAGGAACTTTTTA